>NZ_JBFAMP010000011.1:0-239419 GCF_040674455.1 Streptomyces sp. NPDC049837
GTCCTTGTTGACCGCGTACTGCGTGTACGCCGTGTTCCCGGAGGCCGGCCACGAGCCCTTCGCGGCCGTCACGCCCGTGTCACCGTCATCGACGAGGACGGAGGTGCCGGACAGCTCACCGGTGAGGGTGTTGGCGCTGTTCCACGTCGCCGACGACTCCGACCACTCGCCGGTGGCGCGGTGCGCCTCCAGCCGCACCTCGGAGTCTCCCGTGGTGTGCGTCTGGTCGTAGTACAGCTTCAGGTCGGCGGAGTCCAGCTTGGTGCCGGCCGGGACGCCGGTGAGCGGGAACTTCAGCAGCGCCCGCGAGGAGCCGGTGCTGGTGTTGCCGACCGACAGCCGCCAGTTCTCGTCGTAGTTCGACCCCGGGCCGTCCGAGGAGATCATGACGTCCTGAGCCGTGGTCGGCGTCGGTGCGATCGCGATCGTCGGATCGATGGTGACGGGGTACTGCCGCTCCTTGGCGGCCAGCCACTTAGCGTCCGGGGTGACGCGCAGTTGCCAGCCCTTGCCGTGGCGGACGAGCTTCTGCTCGACGGCGGTGCTGTAGGCGGTGCCGTACGGTGATTCCGCGTCCTTCTTCGCATCGGTCATGAACGCGGCCGGGATCACCAGCGCCGGGTCCTTGCCCTCGCCGTAGAAGCGGACCGAGCCGTCCTTGCCCGCCTTGGGGACCAGCCCGCCGGTGTCCAGCGTGAAGGTGAAGGTCACCGGGCCGACGGGGCGCTGGGCCAGGACGATGTTCTCCTTCACCCGCCCGGGCCCCACCTCGTACGAGAGGTCCGCGCCGGGCACGGCGCCCTTGTACGTGACGGTGTTGCCCTTGGCCGTCGGCGTGAGCCTCCCGGCGCCCTCCAGGCCCAGGGTGACCGCGTGCCCGTCTGCCGTCTCGAACCGCAGCAGTCGCCGCGCGTCGGTACCGAACCAGCTCCGCGCGACGTTGGTGGTGTTGGCGAAAGCGAAGCCGGCGCGGTCGGTGGGTGTGATCGCCGGATCGAGGTCCTTCCAGGACTTCCCGGCCCGGTAGGCGGTCGGCACCGCCGAGACCTCGGCCTGTACCCGGCCGTCGGAGAGCTGCCAGTACCGGGTGTTCGCGGTGCGCTGCCTGGTCAGTTCCTTGACGCGCTTCGCCTTCGCGGCGGCCTTGCCCTTCGGCAGCTTTTCGCGGCTCGGCAGTGCCGGCGTCCCGCCCGTGCTCGGCTCGCCGGGCCCGGATTCCTCTCCCTCGTCCGAGAACCAGCCCGTGAAGGCATCGACGATTCCCTCGTCGTCCCCTTCTGAAACGGGGGCGGCGTAGGCCATATGTGGCAGCATCGTGCTCGCCACCGCGGCCACCGCGAGGCAGGAGACGAATCTCCCGTATCTCACTTTCAAGCCAATCCCTTTCCTCGGCCCTCATTCCCACTCAAGGAACAAGGGCACACAGATCGGGCCGGGCGGGGAATTCCCGACCGGCCGTGCATCCATCACCACCGCAGGTCAGACGGCCCCTGCCGGTAGCGGGCGGATTATCAAGCACAGAGATGACGCCCCGTCAAACACGCCGACATTTCGGACCGGCGGCACGTGTAAACAGGGGGTGTTTGGACCCCATTGATCCGCTCACTCGCCCGGACACGCCACCAGGGTGTATAACCGCCCGGTTCGGCAGTTCGCGCATTCACGGGAGGACCCATGGCCGATTCCAAGGGACTTGACAGGAAGGGCATCGCGGTGGGCGCCGTGCTGCTCGCCGCCTGTGGCGGGCTCGTCGGCTATGGCGTACTCGACACGGAGGAGAAGCCCGCGCCGCGCGCGGTGCCGAGCGCCGAGGTGAGGTACGAGGTGCTGGGTGAGGGCACCGCCGACATCACGTACTTCGGGACGGGCGGAAGCACCAGGGCGGACGTGGCCAAGAACGCCCGGCTGCCCTGGACGAAGACGGTGAGCGTACCCATCGGCAAGGCGCCGATCGTCAGCATCACCCTCGGCGAGAAGGGCGGCCGGGCGAGCTGCACCCTCGCCATCCGCGGCAAGCAGGTCCAGCGCGCCACCGCCTCCGGGGAGTTCGGCCGGGCGACGTGCAGCGCCGAACTGCCCGCGTCCTCCTCCTGACCGGCGACCGCAGCGCCCCCCGCCCGGCCGTCTCCGTCGGGGCCGGTCAGCCGCGGCCGGGCGGCTCGGGGCTCGTCACTCCTGGCGTCCGGTGCCCTGGCGTCGGATCAGCATCTGCTTGGTCTGCTGCAACTGAAGTGCGAGCTGTATCTCCAGTGCCCGGCGGGGCTGCTGCCAGTCCGGGCCCAGGAGTTCCGTCACGCGGCCGAGGCGGCGGAACACACTGTTGGCGTGCAGGTGCAGCGCGCTCGCCGCACGGCTCGGGCTGCCGCCCGCCTCGAAGTACGCCGCCAGCGTGGCGGTGAGCTCGGTGCCCCGTTCGGAGTCGTACGCCAGGACAGGGCCGATCGTCGAGGAGACGAAGCCCTCGACGTTGGTGCTGTCGGCAAGAAGAAGCCCCACGAACCCCAGGTCCTCGGTCGCCGCCGCGCCTCCTGGACCCCGCAGGGCCGTGATGGCTTCCAGACAGCGCAGAGCCTCGTCGTACAACTCGGCGGCGGCGGAGATGCCGGCCGCGGGTCCCGCCGCTCCCACCGACACCGGTCGGGGCACCAGGGGCGACAGTTCGCCGGACACGGTGCGGGCCATCGCGGAGGCATCCGCACCGGGGAGCAGTAGCACGATGCAGCCGTCGTGAACGGTGTTCAGCCCCGCCATCCGGTAGGCGTAGGAGGATGCCCAGACGGCGGCGCGGCCGAGGTCCCCTTCAGGTCTGGCCACGACGACCACGTACTCGCCGGCTGGTTCGAGGCCGAGCCGTCCCGCCCGTGCCTGGAGTGGACGGGCCGCGTTCGCCGGGGTGGTGAGCAGGGCGTCGAGCAGTTCGCTCCGGACGGCGCCCTCCGCCGCGGTGGTGTCGCGCTGGAGGACCAGCGAGATGCCGACGGCTTGCGCGGCGGCCGTCAGGAGGCCCTGGTCCACCGCCGACCGGCGATCCGGATCGGACAGCACCAGCAGGCCCAGGTTCTCTCCGCCGGCGCTGATCGCGGCGGCCCAGCGACCGTTGCCGAGCGCGACGGGCTCCCCCGTGGCGTGCGCGTCGATCGACGCCTGGGCCAGCGAGGGTTCGTCCCTGTCCGATGCCTCGTCCGGAGCGACGAGCCATCGGCCGACGTCGTCCCGCACCGAGACGGTTCCTCCCAGGATCGTCCCCGCGGCCTCCGCGAGCGCCTGGGGGTCCTCTCCGTTCAGTGCGGCGCCGGTGAGCCGGGTCATGACCTTCTCCCAGGCAGCCGACCGGGAGAGCCGGGACCGCAGGGACACCTGCTCCCGACGCAGCTCCTCCGTCTCGTTCCTGGCGCGCTCCAGGCGCCTGACGCCTTCGATCGCCACGCCGGCGAGCTCCGCGAGGGAGCGGAACAGGCCGACCTCGTCGGGATGGAAGTGACGGATCTTCCGCTCGGCGCCGTAAAGCGCACCGAACCGGTCGTCCCCGGGACCGAGCGGGACCGCGATGATCGCCTGCAGCCCCTCGGCCCGGACCACCTCGTCGACGTGCTCGGAGTGCTGAATGCGCTGATCCCCGAGGTAGTCAGGGGTCCAGAACGGCGCCGTACTGTCGTGTACGAGAGCGCCCAGGCCGTGGCCCACGGGCACCGCCAATCCCACATTCATGGCGGTGGTCTCGCCCACGGACGTGTGCACGCACCAGCCCGCGTCGCCGGCGGGGGCGGTGATGTAGGCGAGGTCCAGGCCGAGCAGGCGGCGCGCCTGGACCGCGATGGACCGGGAGAGCTGATCCAGGTCGGTGGCCGCCATGAATTCCGTCGCCGAGTCGATCAGCGCCACGGTGCCGGCCTCGCGGCGCCGTGCGTGTACGGCGGACTCCCGTATGCCACGGGCCATGCCCACAGCCTGTGCCAGCCGGTCGTGGTCGCGAGCGCTCGGCCCGTACTGGTGGGACTGGTGCAGCAGTTCGTCGAAACGGTGGAGCGGTGCCTCCTCCGCGAGCAGTCGGACGACGGCGAGGGTGAGATCGTCCGCACCTGTGTCGTCCGACTCCACACCAACCCCCGCCGCTTCCAGGTGGTCCACGCACCAGCCAGTGGTGACCATAGGATCTTCGTCCTGCCTGGTCAAACGCCTTGGGCTGGGGCAGCGCGGCGATCGCGGCGAGCGCTGACAGGACGTCAGGCCGCAGTGATCTCAAAGAGGATGTGTTCCACGGTTTCCGGGCCCTCTTCGACCTTGAGGCTGCCGGCCACCCTCAGCTTCCGGCCACACTCGCCGGCAATCCTGGTCAGGGTTTCCACATCGCCCCGATCGCTGAAGTGAAGCAGGGCCGTGCCCGTCGGAGTGAGCCGTTCCGTGGCTGCCGACAGGTATCCGTGGTGTGTCCGGTAGCCGGGATCGACATAGGCACGGTCGTGAAGGGTCGCGTACTGGTGGTCGGCGGGTGCGAGCACGAAGTTCGAGTGCCAGTACACGACGTCGAACCTCTCCTCCGCCGACAGGCCCGCGAAGAGGTCGCTGTGCACGGCGCGCACCCGGTCCGCCACCCCGTGCCGCCCGGCGTTGACCGCGGCGTTGCGCACCGCATGCGGATTGATGTCCGCCGCGACCACCCGCTCGCATCCCGCAAGGGCGGCGGACACGGCGATCACGCCGGTTCCGCAGCCGATCTCCAGAAAGGAGCCGCTCCGGTGGAAGTCGGCGGGGAAGCCGAGCAACTCCATCGCCGCCTCGGTGGACGGTGAGAACGGCGGGGCGAACACCTCGTCCAGGAGGTCCCACTCACGTCCATGGAGCAGGAAGGTCCGGGGGCGGTCGTCCCGCGTCATCGACCGGCGGCTGCGCGCCAGTGACCGTTCGTAACTCCGGATCTCCTCCATCGTCCCTCCTCAACCGCCCCCTGCCCTCTGCCGGGCAGGGCTCTGGGAGAGCCTGCCGCAGCGGGCGGCCCCGCCACAGGTGGTCCAGTGACCGCCTCCCGGCTCCGTGGCGGTGCCCGGAGCACACCCGCGCCCGTCCGTCGCCGCCCGCGCCCGGGGTCCGGCCACACCACCGAGGTCCGCCGCTCGCCGGCCGCACGTGGCGTGCCACCACCGCGCAGGCCGAAAAGGGTGCCCGGCGTACCTCGTGCGGAGCGGGTTCGCGGTTGCAGTCTTTCGCCGTGGTTGCGACGAGGACATCGGAGGAGCGAGTGCACAGGCAGGTCATGAAAAACGCTCAGCACGAGATCCCTGCTCTTCCGGCGATCGTCCGCCTCGAAGCCGAACCCGCCAGGCGTTTCATTCGCAGTGCCGTGCGGGAGTACCAGAAATGCCTGGACAGCCGTAACGGAGACGGAGTTCCCACCCACCTGCCGCGCGCCTCGGCTCTCTTGTTCGGGCAGACGGACGGTTCCGAGACGACGATCAGTGACATCGAATTCGTGACGAACGTCCGCGACAGCGACCAGAGCGTCATGGCTGAATTCGAGAAGACGATCGCCCCCCGGTTCGGCGATGTGTACAGGAACCCGGGGCGAGGGTTCTGGTGCGACGAGAAAAGCGTACTGGAGGCCATCAAGAAGCAGTCCGCCAAGGGTCTGGATCTCATGGGCTCCATACATTCGCACCCGAACTGGCATGAAATCGGCCCACCGCACGAGCGCTACCAGGAGCTCAGCGAAAACCCGACCAGGATGGACGAGTACCTCTTCCGCCAGTCGTGCTGGCCGGTGAACGTGATCTGGTACATCCGCGGTGGCGTCGGCGGTGGCGGCATGGCGCACCGGGTAGCGGGCTGGAGGCCCGGTGCCGGCCGGTGCGAAAGCCTTGACATACGGATTCCGCCGGCGATCCACGACGAGTTCGATGTGGAATCACCGATCCATCGACAGGCGATCCAGCGATAGGTGCGGCAGGACGCAAGTAGAGGGCCTACCCAAGGGAAATGAGATATGAGCGATGTCACCATCAAACTCCCCGCAGCTTTCCATGTGCTGACCGGCGGGCAGCGGCAGGTGCCCATCGAGGGCGCCACCGTCCGGGAGGCGCTCGTCGGTCTTGACCGTGCCTGCCCCGGTGTACTGGAACGGCTCATGGACCCGGAGGGGTCGGTGAAGCGCTACGTCAATGTCTACCGGAACGACAGCGACATCAGGGATCTCGATGGTCTGGAAACGAAATTGGAGAACGAGGATGTCGTGTGGATAGTGCCGGCGGTGGCGGGTGGCAGCGGAATGGTACGAGCCTAGGAGCCGAGATGCCGGACATTCTCCCCTCGGAGTTCTTCACCCATCCCGGGCCGTCTCCCCACGCGGCGACCGCGGAACTCAGGTCCAAGTGCCCGGTCCACCGGATCGATGTCCCCCCAGGCGCCCAGGCGTACGCGGTTCTTGGGCACGAGGTCGTCGAGCAGGCGTTCGGTGATTCGCGCCTGACCAAGCAGGTCGAGAACTTGCCCGCCCCCTACCGGGACAAGGCCGCGGACAACAGCCTTCTCGTGGTCGGCAACCTGGGGTTCGCCGACCCGCCCAAGCACACCCGGCTGAAGCAGCCCATCAGCCGGGCCTTCCGGCCGGCGACAATCGCCCGGCTCCGCCCGCGCATCCAGGACATCGTCGACGATCTCATCGACGCCTTCCCGGAGTCCGGCGAGATCGACCTGCTGAGTGCGTTCGCCTTGCCGCTGCCGCTCATCACGATCTGCGAGTACCTGGGGATACCGGTCGAGGACAGGCCCCTGTTCCAGGAGTGGAGTTACGTCCTCAGCCAAGATCCGTTGCAGCACCCCGAGGCGGACCTGAAGAGGGCGAGCCGAGAGTTCCGGAACTACTTCACCGAACTGGTGGCCAAGCGTCGCACCGATCTGCGGAACGACCTGCTGAGCGAGCTCATCAGAGCCAGGGACGCGGACGCCCTCAGCGAGGACGAGCTGATGTCGACGATCCTCCTGCTGATCATCGCCGGGCACAAGACGGTCGCCAACATGATAGGGAACGGGTCGGCGCTGCTGCTCCGCCATCCCGAGCAGCTCGCCATGCTCCGCACCAGCCCCGAACTGATTCCCTCGGCGATCGAGGAGATCCTGCGCTACGAGGGTTCGGCCGCCTGGGCCTCGCTGCGGGTCGCGGCGGAGGACATGCGACTCGGCGGGGTGGACATACCCAAGGGGAGCTTCGTGCACCTCTCGCTGTCCGGCGCGGGGCACGATCCCGACGTGTACGACGACCCGGAACGCTTCGACATCACCCGGTCGCCGAACCGCCATCTGTCCTTCGGCCACGGCGCGCACTTCTGCATCGGCGCTCCACTGGCCCGGCTCCAGGGCGAGATCGCGTTCACCACGCTGCTGCGCCGACTGCCGCGGTTCGAGCTCGCGGTGGCTCCGGAGGACGTCGCCTGGATCGCCGACAGCTCGCTCAGCCGGGGTCTTGAGTCCCTCCCCCTACGACTGTGGGGGCGGTTGCCACGAAACGTGTGGCCCGGGCCGGAGTCTCTTGGGAGCGATGGGAGCGATGAAGGATGACCGGGGAAACGAGCGGCCCGAGCATCGCCGTGGTGGGAGCCGGCGGAGTCGGCGGCTACCTCGGCGGCCGGCTCGCCGCTGCCGGGTATGACGTGCGGTTCCTGGCGCGTGGAGATAGCCTCGCGGCGCTCGGGCGCAAGGGACTGCGCGTCACCAACGGTTCAAGCGACTGGTCGGTGCCGGACCTGCGCGCGTCCGACGACCCGCAGGACATCGGCGAGGTCGACTACGTGCTGCTGTGCGTCAAGACGTCGCAGTTGCCGGCGGCTGTCGACGCACTGGGGCCGATGGTCGGCCGGAACACCGCCGTGCTCACCGTGCAGAACGGGGTGGAGGCCCCCGAGCAGGTCGCGGCCGTGGTCGGCCGCGACCGGGTGCTCCCCGGCATGGTCAGGGTCGTCGCCACGCTGGTCGGCCCGGGCGAGGTGCGGCACGTGGGCGGCCCCGCCGCACTGGGCTTCGCCGAGTGGGACGGCAGCGTGTCCGACCGGGTGGAGCGGCTGCGCGAGGTGCTCCGTGACGCCTCGCTGACAGCGATGGAGCCGCGCGACATCTGGGCCGGCCTCTGGGCGAAGTTCCTGCTGGTGGTGCCGATCGGCAGCCTCGGAGCCGCCACCGGTGGGGCGACCATCGGCGAACTGCGGTCGCGCGGCGGCACCCGGCGGATGCTGATCGCCGGCATGCGGGAGATCCACGAGACCGGCATCGCGCTCGGGATCGAGCTGCCGGGCGACGCCGTGGACACAGCGATAGGGCTCATGGACCGCCAGCAGCCCGATGTGACCTCCTCGCTGCAACGGGACATCCTGGCGGGAAGGCCGTCGGAACTCGAAGCGTGGACCGGAGCCGCGGTCCGCCTCGCCGACCGGGCCGGCCGGACCGCGCCGGTCCACGAAATGCTCTACGAGTTGCTCGCCACGCGCGTATCGCGGACGGCGACGAATGAGTGAAGCCCGCAGCACCCTGCACGATGTGAGGGCCTACCGGGAGGAGGAGTCGTCGAACGCCGAAGGCGGGTCGCGCATCACCTTCGACCTGTCCAGCAACGAGCTGGTTCTTCCCCCGCTGCCCACCGTGCTTGCCGGTATCGAGGAAGGCCTGCCGCGCCTCGCTCGATACCCTGACCCCGCAGCACGGGACCTGACCAGGGAGATCGCCAGGCACTTGTGCCTCTCCGACGACGAGGTGGCAGTCGGCCCCGGGAGCGCGGGCGTGCTCCAGCAAATCCTTCTCGCACTGTGCGGCAAGGGCGACGAAGTCGTCTACGCGTGGCCGGGATTCGACGCGTATCCGCTGTTGGTCGCCGTTTCGGGCGCCATGGGCGTCCGCGTGCCGCTGACCGTGTCCGGCGACCACGACCTCGATGAGATCCGCACCCGGGTGAGCGAGCGGACCAGGGTGGTGATCCTGTGTTCCCCTCACAATCCGACCGGCACCGTCATCGACCACGGCGAGCTGCACAATTTCCTGTGTTCTCTGCCGGATCATGTGGTCACGGTCCTCGACGAGGCGTACGTGGAGTTCGATCGGGGCGGCGATCCTCCGGGCATGCCTCAGGTGCTGCGCGAACACCGCAACACCGTGGTACTCCGGACCTTCTCCAAGGCCTACGGGCTGGCCGGCCTACGGGTCGGCTATGCGGCGGGGCCTCGGCAGGTCATCGCCACCGTCCGCAAAACGGCGATCCCTTTCGGAGTGACGCGCCTCGCGGAACGAGCCGCCATGCTCTCCTTGCGCAGTGAGGGCGAACTGCGCGAACGTCTGGCGGCAGTGGCCGCGGCGCGCGAGGAACTGACCGCAGGCCTCAGGGAATTGAGGTTGCCCGTTCTGCCTTCCCGAGCCAACTTCGTCTGGCTGCCGCTCGCCTCGGCCGCCGAGTCCTTCGCTCGGGCAGCGGCTACCGCAGGGGTCAAGATCCGGGCCTGTCCGGGCCACGGTGTTCGGATCTCAGTAGGCGAGGCGGAGGCGCACCGGACGCTGCTGGCGGCGCTCGGCCGGAGAAATTCTAGGGTAGGTATTCTGTGAAAATCCTGATGATCGCCATGCCGTGGCAAGGTCTCGACACACCGTCCAGCGCACTGGGGGTACTGGGGCCTTGTATCCGCAAGAACGCTGCCGGCTGGAACGTCGATGAGCTGTACGCCAACCTCCGGTGGGCCGAATGCCTGATGCGTGAGAGCAACGGCTCCATCACGTGCGAGGATTACGGGAACGTCGCGGACCAGGTTTTCCACGGCGTGGGCGACTGGGTGTTCACCCCGGCGCTGTACGACGTCGACAGCTATCAGGTCGAGGAGTACTCGAAATTCCTCGAGCAGCGGGACATGGACCCGACGCTGCCCGTTGAGATGCAGAAGCACGCCCGGGGATTCATCCGGGATCTCGCGGTGGAGATCGCCGCCGATCCGCCCGACGTGGTCGGGTTCACGAGCACCTTCATGCAGAACGTGCCGTCGCTCGCCCTGGCCAGGGAGCTGAAGAAGCTCGCACCGGGCATCCTCACCGTACTGGGCGGCAGCAACTGCGACGGAGCGCAAGGGCCTGCCTTGCACCGGAATTTCGAGCAGCTCGACTTCGTGATCAGCGGTGAGGGTGAACGCGCCCTGCCCGCGTTGCTGAATCGCATCACCAAGGGCGGGAGCCTGGCCGACGTTCCGGGGCTGAGCTGGAGGGGGGACGACGGCCGGACGGTGGTGAATCCACCGGCCAAGGCGGCACTGCCGTTCGCCATGGTGCCGGCACCCACGTACGACAGCTACTTCCAGGCACTCGAAGAGTCACCCGTCCGGCACCACGTCCGTCCGATGCTGGTGCTGGAGACCTCCCGCGGCTGCTGGTGGGGGGAGGCGCATCAATGCACGTTCTGCGGCCTGAACGGCTCGAACATCGACTTCCGGAGCAAGGCCCCTGAGCGCATCGCCCAGGAGGTCCGGGAGCTGGCGGAGCGGTACCAGGTTCTCGACCTGGTCATGGTGGACAACATTCTCGACATGAAGTATCTCAATACGGCCATGCCTGAGATAGCTTCCCTCGACTGCGATCTGAGGATCCACTACGAGATCAAGTCCAATATGAACCGGGAGCAGTTGAGCAAGCTGAAAGAGGCGAACGTCCTGTTCGTGCAGCCCGGCATCGAGAGCCTGAGCAGCCATGTGCTGCGCCTCATGGACAAGGGCGTCAGCGCCGCGCACAACGTGCGGATGCTGCGGGACGGGCAGGATCTCGGACTCAACGTGACATGGAGCATCCTCTACGGTTTCCCCGGTGAGACCGAGGACGATTACCGCAGGCTGCTCAGGAAGATGGCCACACTCGAACATCTGGAGCCGCCCAGCGGGGCCTGGCGCATAGCCCTGGAGCGATTCAGCCCTTACTTCGAGGATCCCGCCCAGGGGTTCATGTTCCGTCGCCCGTCGGAAATCTATGACTTCATCTACCAGGTCCCACGGGACGAGCTGTACGACATGGTGTTCTTCTTCGACACCAGTGTCCAGGGAATCGCGGGGCCCATCGAGGACGAGGTGAAGCAGGCGTGCGAGGCATGGGCCAAGGCATACCCGCAGAGCACCCTCTCCTACTGGACCGATGAACGGGGCAGGGTCACCATCGAGGACCGCCGCGCCAGTTGGCCACAGGAAGTGATCGAGCTGGACGACGTCCAGAGCAATGTGTACCTCGGCATGTTCCAGTGCGCCGCCCGCGAGGGCATACGCCGGCGGCTCGCCGACAGCGGTCACGCCGTCGGGGAAAGGGAGGTCGAGGAGATGCTCCGTTACTTCGTCGACCGTGGTCTGGCATTCGAGGACGAGGGGCGCTACGTGAGCGTCGCCCTTGAGGTCGACCCGTATCGCCGAAAGCTGGTCGGCGGCAGGGAGGTGGCGGCTTCGCTATGAGGACGTTGATGCACATCGATGAGCTCAAGGCCCGGGGACCGGACGAGGGACGCCCGGCCGCCGGCCGGCCCGCGACGCTGACCCTGGCACCCGACTGGGCTGAACTTCCGGTCGCCACCGAGCTGGCGGCGTTACTGCTCCGGGTGCCGGTCGCCGGGGTGCGGCTGCCGGAGCCCGCCGACTTCTCGGCGCTCCCCGACCACACGATCGTGCGGATCATCGCGTTGCTCCGCGAATGTTCCTCGATCGGTGCCCGGGTCATCTGGTCCCTGAACCTGGGCGCGGAACAGCAGCACCTGATCCGGCAGCTCGATCACCTTCCCGCCCCCGACACATCCGTCGGTGAGTGGCGATCCTCCAGCAATTTCGGCCTCCTGTATTTCCGCAAGGGCCCGAAATTCCTGTCCGTGATCGATGAGCGCCCCGAACACAGCAGGCGCGTCATCGTGGACGATCCCGCCACGATGGCCGTATTCGTTCAGGCCCTGGACGGATGCGCCTGGACGGAGGTGACGCGGACCCCGCAATACGCTGCCGCCGCGCGTGACCTGGTGAAGAAGGGGCTGCTCCTGCGCGTCGGGGACCAGTGCGTGACCCTCCCCGTGCACATGCGTTCATGGCCCATCGGCACCGTTCTCCTGGGGGGAACCCTGGCCTCGGCCGGAAAGAAGTCAGACGACGCGAACGGGTAGTTCGCACGTGAGTCTCATAATCCCGCCCGTGTCGTATCCCGCGCGGGTAAATCCTCACGGCCATGGCAGCGGACGTTATGATGGGTCCATGCAGCATTCGTCATGTCTGAGCTGGTGGCGCTCCTCGTAGGAGCGGCCGCCTCTCATGCTTGACCGGGCCGTTCGGATGGACGGCCCGTTTGCGTCCCCTGGACCAGGGCTCGTGCCATCTGGCGGCGAGACCGACGTACCAGGAGATCGTATGAACACCACCCCCCAGACCGTGACCCCCGATGCCGCCGCGCCTGATTCCCCCGCCGACGTGCTCGGGACGTCTGCGGCGCAGGCCCGCAGTGCGGTGCTGGAAGAGCTGATCCTCAAGGACCCCGGGCAGTTCCGTGTGCTGACGGGCGACCGCCCCACCGGCCGCCTGCACCTGGGGCACTACTTCGGAACGCTGCACAACCGAGTCCGCCTTCAGGACCTCGGTGTGGAGTTGTTCGTGGTGGTCGCGGACTACCAGGTCCTGACCGACCGCGATGTCGCGAACAACCTGACCGAGTGTGTGGAGGAGTTGGTGTTGGACTACCTCGCCATTGGCGTGGATCCGGCACGCAGCACGATCTTCACGCACAGCGCCGTCCCCGCGCTCAACCAGCTCATGCTGCCCTTTCTCAGTCTCGTCTCCGTCGCCGAGCTGAACCGCAACCCCACGGTCAAGGACGAGATCACCCACTCACGTCAGTCCTCCGTCAGTGGCCTGATGTTCACCTACCCCGTCCACCAAGCCGCCGACATCCTCTTCTGCAAGGCCAACCTGGTCCCGGTCGGCCAGGACCAGCTCCCTCACCTCGAAGTCACCCGGACCATCGCCCGCCGGTTCAACGACCGCTACGGCAACGGCACCGCCGTATTCCCCCAGCCCGATGCCCTGCTGTCGAGCGCACCACTCCTGCTCGGCACGGACGGCACCAAGATGAGCAAGAGCCGGGGCAATGCCATCGCCCTGGCCGCCGACGCCGACGAGACCGCCCGACTGCTCAAGGGTGCCAAGACCGACTCCGAGCGGCACATCACCTACGACCCGGCCACCCGCCCCGAGGTGTCCTCCCTCCTCCTGCTGGCAGCCCTCTGCCAGAACCGGACCCCCCAGCAGGTGGCCGAGGACATCGGCTCCGCGGGAGCCGCCGCGCTGAAGAAGACCGTGACCGAGTCGGTCAACGAGTACCTGGCCCCCATCAGGTCGCGCCGAGCCGAGCACGCGCAGGACCGCACCTACCTCCGCCAGACCCTCCGCGAAGGCAACGAGCGCGCCAGGGCCGTGGCCGACGCCACGCTCGCCGAGGTGCGCGCCGCCATGAACAGCCGGTACTGACGAGTCCACGACCGGGTGTCACAGCTTGCGCTGTGCCACCCGGCCGGTCGTCAGGGCCTACAGCCAGTCCCGCTTCTTGAAGACTACGTACAGGCTCGAACACACCACCGCCATCAGCAGGATCGCGAAGGGGTAGCCGTACACCCAGTGCAGCTCCGGCATGTGGTCGAAGTTCATGCCGTAGATCGTTCCCACCAGTGTGGGTGCGAAGAGGATGGCCGCCCACGACGAGATCTTCTTGATCTCCTCGTTCTGCTCGAAGCCCGCTTCCGCCAGGGCCCGCATCTCCGCGTTCTGTTGTTGCGTGACGAGAGTCGCGTTGACCGTGAGGATCTCGGTGAGGGCCTGGCGGAAGCCGTCCACACGTTCGCTGGTGTGGGTGACGTGGTCGGCGACGTCGCGCAGGTGGCGCTGGAGTTCCTCGTCGGTGCCGTATTTGGCGAAGCCGGCCATCAGGCCGTGGAGCATGCCGACCAGGGGGCGGGTGGCGCGCTGGAACTCGACCATTTCGCGGGAGAGTTCGTAGATGCGGCGGGAGACCTCCGGGTCGCCCCGGAATACCTCGGTCTCGATCTCGTCGATGTCGTTCTGGACGCCCGCGACCACCGGGGCGTAGCCGTCGACGACGGCGTCGAGGATGGCGTACAGCACCGCCTCGGGGCCGAGGGCGAGGAGTTCCGGAGTCTCCTCCATGCGGCGGCGGACCGCGGAGAGGTCCGGGGCGGCGCCGTGGCGGACCGTGATGAGGAAGTCGGCGCCCAGGAAGACGTGCAGCTCACCGAAGTCGACCTCCTCCTGCGCGTCGAGGTAACGGGCGGCGCGCAGCACGACGAAGAGCGTGTCGCCGTAGCGTTCGAGCTTCGGGCGCTGGTGGGCCTCCATGGCGTCCTCGACGGCCAGCTCGTGGAGGTCGAATTCGGCCGCCAGGGAGAGCAGTTCCGCCTCCGAGGGACGGTGGAGCCCTATCCAGGCCATACCGTCCGGCTCCTCGCGCAGTTGCCGGAAGGTCTCCGCGAGCGTGCCGGGGGAGGACACCTTGTGGCCGTCCCGGTAGAGGGACGCCTGGACCACGCTGCCCCGGTCGGGGGACGGGGAGGGGGACGCGGTGGGCGGGTGTTCGGCGACGGGCGCGGGGGCCGTGGAGCGCCGTCGCCAGTTCGGCTTCTTCGAGGGCAGGGTCATAAGGGGTCTCACCTCCCGGGTCGAACCATATACGTCCCGGTTTGCACTGGCATGGCAGGACCGGCATCGTATTGAGGACAGAACCTGTCCGCGAGGGCGCGTAGCGTGCCGGACATGGACTCCCGGAAGAAGCCCGTGCTCTCCGCCCGCGCCCTCAACCGCGCCACCCTGGCACGGCAGCTCCTGCTGCGTCGTACCCCCATGCCGGCGAAGCACGCCATCGCGCACCTCGTCGGGCTCCAGGCCCAGAACACCAAGCCGCCCTACTACGCCCTCGCCGCCCGCCTCGACGGCTTCCGCCCCGAGGAGCTGTCCGCGCTGATGGAGGCCCGGGAGGTGGCGCGGATCGTCACCATGCGGTCCACCATCCACACGCACACCGCCGACGACGTGCTCGCCCTGCGCCCCCTCGTCCAGGGCGCCCGCGACCGGGAGGTCACGGTGTTCCGCAAGGGGCTCGTGGGGGTCGACCTGGAGCGGCTCAAGGCCATCAGCCGCGACCTGGTCGAGGAGCGGCCCCGTACGCCGAAGGAGATCCGCGAGACGCTGCTGAAAGAGTGGCCGGACGCCGACCCGCTCGCCCTGTCCGTCGCCGCCCGCTGCCTGCTGCCGCTCGTCCAGGTCACCCCGCGCGGCCTGTGGGAACGCAGCGGCCAGGTGGCCCTCACCACCGCCGAGACCTGGCTCGGGAGGTCCGCCGAGCCGGCGACACCGGAGGCGGCCGTCCTGCGCTACCTCGCCGCCTTCGGTCCGGCCTCCGTCAAGGACATGCAGACCTGGTCGGGCCTGACCCGGCTGCGGGACGCCTTCGAGGCGCTGCGACCACGCCTGCTGACCTTTCAGGACGAGTACGGTGCCGAGCTCTTCGACCTGCCCGACGCGCCGCGCCCCGACCCGGACACCCCGGCACCGCCGCGCCTCCTGCCCGAGTTCGACAACCTGCTGCTCTCGCACGCCGACCGCACCCGCGTCGTACCGAAGGAGTACAAGGACCGCACCTGGAAGGGCAACCAGGCCTACCGCACCTTCCTCGTCGACGGCTTCCTCGCCGGGATCTGGGGCCTGGAGGAGACGAAGGGCGGGGTGACGGTGACGGTGCAGCCGTTCGGGACGCTCACGCGCGAGCAGCGCGCCGCCGTGGCGGAGGAGGCCGGGCGGACGATGGCGGTGATGGCCCCGGGGAAGGCGTGCGAGGTGCGGTTCGGGACGCTGTGACCCCGCCGCTAGTCCGCGCGGCCCGTCGCCGCCACCGTCACGCCCAGGCCGATCATCGCGAAGCCGCCCGCGCCGCCCACCATCGACAGGCGGCGGTCCGAACGGGCGAACCAGCCGCGCGCCGCCGCCGCGCCCAGGCCCCACAGCGTGTCGGTGACCAGGCCGATGCAGATGGGCACCAGACCCAGCAGCAGCATCTGGACCGCCACCTGGCCGGCCGCGTGGTCCACGAACTGGGGCAGCACCGCCGCGAAGAAGACGATGCCCTTCGGGTTCGTGACGCCCACGACGACGCCGTCCAGCAGCGTGCGGAGGTCACCCCGCGACGTGGCGGGCGGAGGCGTGTTCAGCAGGGCGGCCTTCATGTCCTTGCGGTGCCGGAACGCCTGTACCCCCAGGAAGACCAGATACGCCGCGCCCGCCAGCTTCACCGCCATGAACACGGCCACCGACCGCTCCACCGCCGCGCCGATCCCCAGGGCCACGGCCACCACCAGGACGTACGAGCCCAGCACGTTGCCGAGCACCGTCGCCATCGCCGTACGCCGGCCGTGCGCGAGGGCGCGGCCGATCACGAACAGCACACTCGGGCCCGGAATCACGATCACGAGCACCGACATGGCCGCGAAGGCCAGCACACGGTCTGTGGACACCATGGCCCCACCCTAGTGCGCGCACACGTGTGAACGTCAGGGCAACAACCCCGCCCGCCGGGCCGCCGCCACCGCCTGGCCGCGGGTGTGCGCGCCCAACTTCCGCATCGCGGAGCGCAGGTAGCCCTTGACCGTCTCGGGCCGCAGGCCCAGCCGCTGCGCCGCGCCGGTGTTGGTCGCGCCCGAGGCCACGGCCGCCAGCACGTCCGCCTCCCGGGGCGTCAGCGTCACGCTGGGCGCGCCCGCCGGCACCCGGGCCGACGCGAGCCGCCCGCACACCGCCAGCAGCTCGGCGCGCAGGGCCGGGTCGGCGATCCGGGGCGCGAGCGCCCGCAGCTCGCCGTGCGCCTCACGGACCGTCTCCCACGCCGCCGGTTCCCCCGACGGGCCGGTGGACGCCCCGGCCGCGGCCAGCCGCTGGGCCTCGTCGCGTACCGCCAGGGCCTGCTCCACGTCCCGGGCCGCCGCGACCGCCGCGTCGAAGACCCGGTCCCCGAGCGGCAACGGCTCGCGCAGCCCGCCGTACAGCACACCCCGCACCCGCCGCCGCACCACCACCGGGACGGCGAGCACCGAGCGCAGCCCCTCCGCCGCGACCGGCCCGTCGTACTCGTGGCTGATGTGGCGCGCCGAGGCGTAGTCGGTCACCGCGCACGGCCGGGCCAGCGCGATGGCCTTGCCGCCGAGCCCGTTGCCGGTGCCGATCGTGAGCCCGCGCAGAGCGGTGGACAGCGCGCCGTTCAGCTCGGCGATCCGCATCCGGCGGCCGTCGTGGAGCAGGCCGCCGAAGGCGATGGGCAGCCCGCTGGCACGGCGCAGGCGCAGCAGGGCCGCGCGTATCTCCACAGCTTCCACCCGCTCGGACACGTCACCGCTCCTTCACCCCCGTTCGGGGGTAGTGAGACCTGGGTCACCGATTACACGATGCCGGTGACGGGTCCCGCAATGACGGGTCCCGCGATGTGGAGGAGGACGCATGGCGGCAAGCGGCGCGACGCGGGAGTTCCGGGAGGCCCGGGACTTCCTGCTGCGGCACCGGGAGGACTACGAGGCGGCGTACGAGGGGTTCGCCTGGCCCCGGCCGGACCGCTTCAACTGGGCGCTGGACTGGTTCGACGTCATCGCCGAAGGCAATGGCGCGACCGCCCTGCACATCGTCGAGGAGGACGGCACCGAGACGCGCGTGAGCTTCGCCGACATGCGGACGCGCTCCGACCGGGTCGCGAACTGGCTGCGCGGGCTGGGCGTACGGCCCGGGGACCGGATCGTCGTCATGCTCGGCAACCAGGTGGAGCTGTGGGAGACCGCCCTCGCCGCCATGAAGCTGCGGGCCGTCGTCAT
Source organism: Streptomyces sp. NPDC049837 (assembly GCF_040674455.1). Taxonomy (NCBI): domain Bacteria; kingdom Bacillati; phylum Actinomycetota; class Actinomycetes; order Kitasatosporales; family Streptomycetaceae; genus Streptomyces; species Streptomyces sp. NPDC049837. Next base: position 17,879 of record NZ_JBFAMP010000011.1, read on the forward strand.
CCCCGCCACACCCCTGCTCGGCCCCGCCGACCTCGTCGACCGCATCGAGCGCGGCCGGGCACGGCATGTCATCGTGCGCGCCGGGGACACCGCCAAGTTCGACGCCGTGCCGGGGAACTACACCCGGATCGCCGTCGGTGCGCGCGTGCCGCACTGGATCGCGTACGAGGAGGCCTACGGGGCGTGCGCGCCCTTCGAGCCCGACGGCGACACCCTCGCCGACGACCCCCTCATGCTCTACTTCACCTCCGGCACCACCGCCCGCCCCAAGCTCGTCGAGCACACCCACACCTCGTACCCCATCGGCCACTTGGCGACGATGTACTGGATCGGTCTGCGACCCGGTGACGTCCACCTGAACATCTCCTCGCCCGGATGGGCCAAACACGCCTGGTCCAACCTCTTCGCGCCCTGGAACGCCGAGGCGACCGTCTTCATCCACAACTACACGCGCTTCGACGCCGCCCGCCTGATGGCCGAGATGGACCGGCACGGTGTCACCAGCTTCTGCGCCCCGCCCACCGTGTGGCGGATGCTCATCCAGGCGGACCTGTCCGCGCTGCGCACCCCGCCCCGGGAGGTCGTCGCCGCCGGTGAGCCGCTGAACCCGGAGGTCATCGAGACCGTACGGCGCGAGTGGGGCGTGACCATCCGGGACGGCTTCGGGCAGACCGAGACGGCCGTCCAGGTCTCCAACAGCCCGGGGCAGTTGCTGAAGGCGGGCTCGATGGGGCGCCCCAGCCCCGGCTTCCGCATCGAGCTGCTCGACCCGGTGACCGGGAAGCCGGGCGCGGCGGAGGGAGAGATCGCCATCGACCTGTCGACCGGACCCGTGGGCGTGATGACCGGCTACCACGGCGATCCGGAGCGTACGGCCGAGGCGATGGCAGACGGCTACTACCGCACGGGGGACATCGGCTCGCGCGACGCCGACGGATACGTGACGTACGTGGGCAGGAGCGACGACGTCTTCAAGGCGTCCGACTACAAGATCTCGCCGTTCGAGCTGGAGAGCGCCCTACTGGAGCACGAGGCGGTGGCGGAGGCCGCGGTCGTCCCGGCGCCCGACCCGGTCCGCCTCGCGGTGCCCAAGGCGTACGTCGTCCTCGCCGACGGCTGGGAGCCGGGCCCCGAGACGGCGAAGGCCCTGTTCGCGCACTCGCGCGCGGTCCTCGCGCCGTACAAGCGCATCCGCCGCATCGAGTTCGCCGAGCTGCCCAAGACCGTGTCGGGGAAGATCCGCCGGATCGAGCTGCGTGAACGTACGGCGGCGGGGTCGGCGGCCGAGTACGTGGAGGGGGAGCTGTGACGAACCTGTCGTACGCGCACGGGACGGGCGGGACGGCCCTGCTCGGCGACACGATCGGCGCGAACCTGGCGCGGGCGGTGGCCCGTCACCCCGGCCGGGAGGCACTGGTGGACGTGGAGTCCGGCCGTCGCTGGACGTACGCCGAGTTCGGCGCCGCCGTGGAGGAGCTGGCACGCGGGCTGATGGCGGCCGGGGTCGCCAAGGGCGACCGGGTCGGGATCTGGGCGGTGAACTGCCCCGAGTGGGTGCTCACGCAGTACGCCACCGCCCGGATCGGCGCGATCATGGTGAACATCAACCCGGCGTACCGGGCGCACGAGCTGGCGTACGTCCTGCGTCAGGCGGGCGTCTCGCTGCTCATCGCGTCCCTCGCCCACAAGACGAGCGACTACCGGGCCCTGGTGGACCAGGTGCGCGCCGACTGCCCCGGCCTGCGGGCCGTGCACTACATCGGGGACCCGTCGTGGGGCGAGCTCGCCGGCGGGACGGTCCCGGACGCCGAACTGGCGGCGCGGGAAGCGGAGTTGTCGTGCGACGACCCCGTCAACATCCAGTACACCTCCGGCACCACCGGCTTCCCCAAGGGCGCCACGCTCACCCACCACAACATCCTCAACAACGGTTACTTCGTGGGCGAGATGCTCGGCTACACCGAGCGGGACCGCATCTGCCTGCCCGTGCCCTTCTACCACTGCTTCGGCATGGTGATGGGAAACCTCGCCGCCACCTCCCACGGCGCCGCCATGGTGATCCCGGCCCCCTCCTTCGAGCCGGCGGCCACGCTGCGCGCCGTCCAGCAGGAGCGGTGCACCTCGCTGTACGGCGTGCCGACGATGTTCATCGCCGAGCTGAACCTCCCGGACTTCGCCTCCTACGACCTCTCCTCCCTCCGGACCGGGATCATGGCCGGCTCGCCCTGTCCGGTGGAGGTGATGAAACGGGTCGTCGCCGAGATGAACATGGCGGAGGTGTCGATCTGCTACGGCATGACGGAGACCTCCCCGGTCTCCACCCAGACCCGGCGCGACGACGACCTGGAGCGCCGCACGGGCACGGTCGGGCGGGTCATGCCGCACGTCGAGGTCAAGGTCGTCGACCCGGTGACCGGAGTGACCCTGCCGCGCGGCGAGGCGGGCGAGCTGTGCACGCGCGGCTACAGCGTGATGCTCGGCTACTGGGACGAGCCGGAGAAGACCGCCGAGGCGATCGACGCGGGCCGCTGGATGCACACGGGCGACCTCGCGGTGATGCGGGAGGACGGGTACGTCCGGATCGTCGGCCGTATCAAGGACATGATCATCAGGGGCGGGGAGAACGTCTACCCGCGCGAGATCGAGGAGTTCCTGTACGCCCACCCCAAGATCGCCGACGTGCAGGTGGTCGGGGTGCCGGACGAGCGGTACGGGGAGGAGATCCTCGCCTGCGTGATCCCGCGCGACCCGGCGGACCCGCCGACGGCGGCCGACATCACCGCGTACTGCCGCGAACGGCTGGCGCACTACAAGATCCCGCGCCGGGTCGAGATCCTCGACGCCTTCCCGATGACGGTGAGCGGGAAGGTACGGAAGGTGGAGCTGCGCACGAGGTACGGCGGCTAGGCGGGCTTCACGCGCCCCGGGGCTTCACGCGCGCGGAGGCCTCACGCGCCCGGGGCTTCACGCGCCCGGGGCTTCACGCGCCCCGGGCGACGAGCTCGTCGGCTGCGGCGTTGAGGGGCTGCGGAGTGCCGGTGAGGTCCATGACGAACAGCGGCAGCCGCAGCCGGTCGGCGCGGGCGCGCGCCTTCTCCTCGTACCCGGCGAGGGAGAACGACACGCTCGTCGCCGACGCCGCCAGGCCGGTCAGCCACAGGCACTCCACCGCGCGCAGGGAGGTGGGCCGGGTGGTCGGGTCGACCTGCGCGACCAGCCCGGGGCCGCGCAGCTCGATGCCGAACCCGGAGCCCGGCCCGTGTCCGGCCCCGGCGGGCTCCTCGGGCTGGACGACGTCGCGGAAGCCGAGCCAGCGGAGGTAGAGCGCGGCGGCGGTGACCGCGTCGCGTGCGGTGCGGATGGTCACCGGCCGGAAGGACGGGCGCGGTACGGCGGCGGTGCGCGGCAGCGGTATGTGGGAGGGCGCCGTCGAGATCCCGCCCGTGGAAGCGGCCGCCCCGGGCGGAGCCCCCGCCCCGGCTCCCGGCCCGGAGGCCCCCGGCTCCGAGGACCCGGACCCGGAAGCCCCTGCCCCCGTCCTGGAGGCCCCGGCCTCCGACCCCGTCCCGGAGGGCCCGTCTCCGGTGGGCCCGGCCCCGGAGGCCCCTGATCCCGAGGACGCGGCCCCGGCCCCGGCCGCCCCGGCCCCCGTAGCGGACAACCCTGCCCCGGACGCCCCGATCCCGGAGGAGCCCGCCCCGGCCCCGGCCGCCCCAGAGGCACCGGCGCCGGGCGCGCCGGCCCCGGAGGAGCCCGATCCGCCGGCCCGGCCCCCCGCGGAACCCGCCGCCCCGCCTTCCGGGCCCCACTGTGGCGGTACGGCGGTCACCGGCCGTACCGGGACGCGGAGCACCGTGCCGCAGGGGCAGCCCAGCTCGGGCTGTGGCCACTGGTCGTGGCGCCCGCACGCCGTGCAGCGGACGGTGACCCAGTCGTCGGTCCAGGTGCGGTGGGTGATCGGCTCGGCGGGGGCGCCCCTGAGGAGCGGCGGGACGACGGGCACGCCGCACGGGCACGGGTAGACGGGCGGCGCGTAGGCGTGCGTGCGGCGGCAGGCCGGGCAGCGTACCGGGACGTTCTCTCCCACGTAGGACCCCCTTCTTTCCGCCACCCATCGTCCACCAAGGGCGGGCGCTTGGGGACGGAGTTCGGCCATCCCTTGACTGCATCACTCTCACACCCTAAATTGCTTCCGTATAGTAGAACTACACTTCCGCATTACGGAATCGAAGCTCTCAGGTGGCGCGACAGAGCACGAATCCGCCCGGCCGAAGCAGGAGCCCCCAATGCCTCGTATGACCGCCGCCCGAGCGGCCGTTGAGATCCTCAAGCGCGAAGGCGTCACCAACGCGTTCGGTGTGCCGGGCGCGGCGATCAACCCCTTCTACAAGGCCCTCAAGGAGGGCGGCGGCATCGACCACACGCTCGCCCGCCACGTCGAGGGCGCCTCGCACATGGCCGAGGGTTACACCCGCGCCAAGGCGGGGAACATCGGTGTCTGCATCGGCACGTCCGGCCCGGCCGGCACCGACATGATCACCGGCCTGTACTCCGCGATCGCGGACTCGATCCCGATCCTCTGCATCACCGGCCAGGCCCCGGTCTCGAAGCTCCACAAGGAGGACTTCCAGGCCGTCGACATCGCGTCGATCGCCAAGCCGGTCACCAAGGCCGCGACCACGGTCCTGGAGGCCGCGCAGGTCCCGGGCGTCTTCCAGCAGGCCTTCCACCTGATGCGCTCCGGCCGCCCCGGCCCGGTCCTCATCGACCTGCCGATCGACGTCCAGCTCACCGAGATCGAGTTCGACCCCGAGACGTACGAGCCGCTCCCGGTCTACAAGCCGCAGGCCACGCGCGCCCAGGCCGAGAAGGCCATCCGGTTCCTGCTGGAGTCCGAGCGCCCGCTGATCGTCGCCGGCGGCGGCATCATCAACGCCGACGCCTCCGACCTGCTGGTCGAGTTCGCCGAGCTGGTCAACGTCCCGGTCATCTCCACCCTGATGGGCTGGGGCACCATCCCCGACGACCACGAGCTGGCCGCCGGCATGGTCGGCGTCCAGACCGCGCACCGCTACGGCAACGCGACCTTCCTGGAGTCGGACTTCGTCCTCGGCATCGGCAACCGCTGGGCCAACCGCCACACCGGGTACAACCTGGAGGCGTACACCAAGGGCCGCAAGTTCGTCCACGTCGACATCGAGCCCACCCAGCTCGGCAAGATCTTCGCCCCCGACTACGGCATCGCCTCCGACGCCAAGGTCGCGCTGGAGCTCTTCATCGAGGTGGCGAAGGAGCTCAAGGCCGAAGGTAAGCTGCCGGACTTCAGCGCCTGGGCCGCCTCCGCCCAGGAGCGCAAGTCCACCCTGCAGCGCCGCACGCACTTCGACAACATCCCGATCAAGCCGCAGCGCGTGTACGAGGAGATGAACAAGGCCTTCGGCCCGGAGACGCGCTACGTCACCACCATCGGCCTGTCCCAGATCGCCGCCGCGCAGTTCCTGCACGTCTACCGGCCGCGCCACTGGATCAACTGCGGCCAGGCGGGCCCGCTCGGCTGGACCATCCCGGCCGCCATCGGTGCCGCCACCGCCGACCGGGAGACCCCGATCGTCGCGCTCTCCGGTGACTACGACTTCCAGTTCATGATCGAGGAGCTGGCGGTCGCCGCGCAGCACAAGGTCCCCTACGTCCACGTTCTCGTGAACAACGCCTACCTGGGTCTGATCCGTCAGGCGCAGGCCGGCCTGGACATCAACTTCCAGGTCAACCTGGAGTTCGAGAACATCAACACCCCGGAGCTCGGCGTCTACGGCGTGGACCACGTCAAGGTCGCCGAGGGCCTGGGCGTCAAGGCCATCCGCGTCGAGGACCCGAACAAGCTGGGCGAGGCCTTCGAGGAGGCCAAGAAGCTGGCGCAGGAATTCCAGGTGCCGGTCGTCGTCGAGGCCATCCTGGAGCGCGTCACCAACATCGCGATGAGCAAGACGGTCGACATGAGCAACGTGACCGAGTTCGAGGAGCTCGCCACCGAGCCGGGCCACGCCCCGACGGCGATCCGCCCGCTCGTGTAGGACGTGGAGTAGTCGCACCCTGAGAGGCCCCCGCCCCGGAATCCCGGGACGGGGGCCTTTCGCTTCCCTTGGCTCAGGAGGACCAGCGCAGGGCCCGCAGCACCCTCCAGGTGACTCTCGCGGCGCGGTCGGCCAGGATCTCCACCCGTAACACCTCGTTGGTGTCCAGGACGCCGTTGCGCGTGACGGCGACGTTCAGCACGCCGTTCGCGCCGATCGTGCCGCAGTCCATGGGCAGGTCCAGGGAGCGGTGCTTGGTGGTGAGGTGGTAGTCCTGGAAGCGCATGGTGACGCGCGTACCGGCCTGGCCCTTGACCGTGGCGTACGCGGTCGCCGAGTAGGCGCACGGGCCCTGGAGCAGCGCGGCGTCGTTGGCCATGGCCAGTTGCTTGTACTTCCCCGCCTCCAGGGCCGGGCCGCCCTCCTGGGTCTCGTTGATGACGGTCGGCATGGGGTCCTCCTCCTGTGGCTGGCCGCTCGCCCGGGCGACGATCCCCGGGAAGACGACGTTCTTGAACTGGCGCACCCGGGCGTCACCGGGGCAGGCCGTACCGCCGCTCGACCACGCGGAGTGCAGCCGGTGGTAGCCGTAGCCGGGGTCGGACGCGGTCCGGCAGATCCGCAGCGGTATGCCGTGCCGCTTGTGCAGCCACACCCCGAGCCGGATGAGCTGCTCGACCTGCTTCTCGGTCCAGGGATCGGTGTGCTTCAGATTGGACGCCGTCTCGATGGACACCGCCCCGGTGCCGTCGGGGCGCCGGTTGGCCTGGTAATTGGCGTCCGCGCGGGTCTCGGTGCCGATGTACTGCCCGAGGTCGCCCTCGTACCCCAGCCCGAAGTGGCTCTCCAGGTTCGACGAGTCACGCCAGTACTCGTACATCCGGCGCGCGGTCCACGGAGCGGCGATGCTGTGCATGATGAACTGTGTGGGCCGGATCGCCGGCTGGGCGTCCGACTCGGGCTGCAACTCCATGCGCGTCGCAGCGGGATACCACGCCATGGCCCCCCTTTCCGGAGCTGCTGACAGGTACATGGTGGTGTACGTCCAGTCGGGTACTACCCACCGTGCGTAACCGACACCCCTGTGCGCCATCCCCCGAAACGCGGGTACCCGACCCCCATGGCAGACGTTGTGGACGCGGACGAACTGCTCCGCCGCATCCGGGTCACCCGGGACTGGGCACGCCGACAGGAGCAGCAGGCGCAGGACGAGATGTCGGCAGCGGCGTACAAGGCGGTGAGGAGGGCACTGGACAAACTGATCGACCCCTCTTCCGGCTGACCGGACCCTCCCGCCCCACCGGGCGCTGTTCCGGTGGGGCGGGTTCGGTAGCACCAGCACGCCGCAGCCATCAGCGCGCTGTTGGGACGTGTTCCACGGTACGGCGGGGCACTGACAACCGGCTGGCTACCGCGGCGTGAGGACGGGGCCACAAGGAAGAGCGCGGAGTTGGGGGACCGTAAACCCCAACTCCGCGCTCTGGCTTTTCTGTTGATGTGAAGTTGTAGCCGTCCGACGGTGCGAGGCTGGTGCGACAGGACGTTCGCGCCGCCGGACGGGGGTCTTGGGGGAGGTGAGGGGCGCTGGGACCGCGGCGGCGGCGACGGAGATCCGGCCGGCCTTCCTTCAGGTCAAGAAGGTGGCCGGGGCTCCTTACCACCGCACTGGCACGCTCGCCGCCGCGGTCCTCACGCTGTCCGTACCGTTGGCCACCCCTCATCCGGGCCCGCGGTGCGGACTGCGTACGGCTGCCGACCTCCCGTCGGGAGCCGTACGCGGTCTGGGTGTCGCCGGTGGAGCTCAGTCCTCGCGCAGCGCGCGGACCGCTTCCTCGACGCGCTTGCCGTAGTCCGGGTTGGCGGCGTGGAAGTGGGCGAGGTTCTTCTCGATGACGTCCTCGCGGGAGACCTGGGACAGGCCCCCGGCGATGTTCGCGACGAGGCGGGACTTCTCCTCCTCCGACATCAGGCGGTACAGCTCGCCCGCCTGGAAGAAGTCGTCGTCCTTGACGTGCAGCGGGGCCGCGTGGGTGCCCGTGTAGCCGGAGATGGCCAGCGGGGCGGAGAGCGCCGCGTCGGTCTGTGCGGGACCGGCGTAGGAGTTGGGCTCGTAGTTCTTGTCGTGGCGCGAGCCGTTGCGGGTGGCCATGAAGCCGTCGCGGCCGTAGTTGTCGGCCACGGTCGCCTTGGGGGCGTTCACCGGGAGCTGGGTGTGGTTGACACCGAGGCGGTAGCGGTGGGCGTCCGCGTAGGCGAAGAGGCGGCCCTGGAGCATCTTGTCCGGGGACGGACCGATGCCGGGAACGAAGTTGTTCGGCGAGAACGCGGCCTGCTCGACCTCGGCGAAGACGTTGTCCGGGTTGCGGTCGAGGACCATCCGGCCGACCCGCTGGAGCGGGTAGTCGGCGTGCGGCCACACCTTGGTCAGGTCGAACGGGTTGAAGCGGTAGTTCGCCGCCTCGGCCGCCGGCATGATCTGCACGTACAGGGTCCACGAGGGGTTCACACCGCGCTCGATGGCCTGGAGCAGGTCGGTCTGGTGGCTGTTGGCGTCCTTGCCGACGACCTCGGCGGCCTGCTCGGAGGACAGGCAGCGGATGCCCTGGTTCGTCTTGAAGTGGTACTTGACGAAGAAGGCCTCGCCCTCGGCGTTCGTCCACTGGTAGGTGTGCGAGCCGTAGCCGTTCATGTGGCGGTACGAGGCCGGGATGCCGCGGTCGCCCATGAGCCAGGTGATCTGGTGCGTCGCCTCGGGGGCGTGCGCCCAGAAGTCCCAGACGTTGTCCGGCTCCTGCTTGCCCGTGAACGGGTCACGCTTCTGGGAGTGGATGAAGTCGGGGAACTTGATCGGGTCCTTGATGAAGAACACCGGGGTGTTGTTGCCGACGAGGTCGTAGTTGCCCTCTTCGGTGTAGAACTTCACCGCGAAGCCGCGCGGGTCGCGGACCGCGTCCGCGCCACCCAGCGAGTCGGCGACGGTCGAGAAGCGGATGAAGAGGTCGGTGCGCTTGCCGACCTCGCCCAGGAAGTTCGCCTTGGTGTAGGCGGTGACGTCGTCGGTGACCTCGAAGTAGCCGTACGCACCGGAGCCGCGGGCGTGCACGACGCGCTCCGGGATGCGCTCACGGTTGAAGCGGGCGAGCTTCTCCAGCAGGTGCTGGTCCTGGAGGAGGAGCGGTCCACCGACGCCGGCGGTGGCGGAGTTCTGGTTGTCGGCGACAGGGGCGCCGGACTCGGTCGTAAGCACGCGCTTCGACATCGTGACCTTCCGATACGTACGGGAGCTGCTGGCGGTGCGAGGAGCGTAAGTACGCCCCCGAGCTCACGTCAACAGTTTGTTGAAAGTGAAGCTGAGGTGTTCCGGACGGCGCCGCCGCCTGGGCGCGACAGGACAGGTGTCAGCGACGACGCCGCCCGGAAATCTGGGGAGCCGGAAGGCTCAGAGCTGGGCGCCGGAGAGGCGCTCGACGGCGCGCAGCAGCGCCGAGTGGTCCAGGCCGCCGTCACCCTGCGCGCGCAGGGAGGCGACGAGCTGGGCGACCACGGCACCGACGGGCAGCGCGGCACCGACGTTGCGGGCGGCGTCCGTCACGATGCCCATGTCCTTGTGGTGCAGGTCGATCCGGAAGCCGGGGGCGAAGTCCCGGTTCAGGAAGTTGTCCTTCTTGCGGGTCAGGACGGTGGAGCCGGCCAGGCCGCCGTTGAGGACGTCCAGGGCGGCCTTGAGGTCCACGCCGGACTTCTCCAGGAAGACCACGGCCTCGGCGCACGCCTGGATGTTGACCGCCACGATGAGCTGGTTGGCGGCCTTCACCGTCTGGCCGGAACCGTGCGGACCGCACAGGACGATGGTCTTGCCCAGCGCCTCGAAGATCGGCTTGGCCTGGTCGAAGTCGGCCTGCTCGCCACCGACCATGATCGACAGCACCGCCTCGATGGCGCCGGCCTCACCGCCGGACACCGGGGCGTCCAGCACCCGGATGCCCTTCTCCTTGGCGTTCTTCGCCAGGTCGACGGAGGTCTGCGGGGTGATCGAGGACATGTCGATCAGCAGGGCGCCCTGCTTGGCGTTCTCGAGGATGCCCTCGGGTCCGTACGCGATGGCCTCGACCTGCGGGGAGGCCGGCACCATCGTGATGACCACGTCGGCGTCCTTGACGGCTTCGGCGATGGACTTCGCGGCGGTGCCGCCGGCCTTCGCCAGCCGCTCCAGCTTGTCCTGCTCCAGGGTGTAACCGGTGACCTGGTAGCCGGCCTTGATCAGGTTCTCGGACATGGGCGAGCCCATGATGCCGAGGCCGATCCACGCGATCTTGGGGAGATTGCTCATGAGGGTGCCTCTCAAACTGGTGGTGCGGAAGGAAGTCAGCGGGCCGCGCGGGCCTCGGCCGGGAGCCAGTCGAAGGACTCGGCGCTCGGGCGGTCGCCGGCCTTGTACTCCAGGCCGACCCAGCCCTGGTATCCGGCCTTGGTGAGCTGGTCGAGCAGCTCCTCCAGCGGCAGCGAGCCGGTGCCCGGCGCGCCACGGCCCGGGTTGTCGGCGATCTGGACGTGACCGGTCTTCGCGGCGTACGCCTCGATGACCTGGCTGACGTCCTCGCCGTTCATCGACAGGTGGTAGATGTCGAGGAGGAACTTGGCGTTGCCCAGACCCGTGGCGGCGTTGACCTTGTCGACGACCTCGATCGCGGCCGGGGCGCTCACCAGCGGGTAGCGCGGCGACTCGGGCTTGTTGAGCGCCTCGATCAGCAGGGTCGCGCCGATCCGGTCGGCCGCGCGGGCGGCCAGGACCAGGTTCTCCAGGGCGAGCTCGTCCTGGGCGGCCGGGTCGACGCCGTCGACGCGGTTGCCGTACAGGGCGTTGAGCGCCTTGCAGCCGACGGAGGCGGCGAAGTCCGCGGCCACGTCGATGTTGGCGCGGAAGCGGTCCGACTCCTCACCGGGGACGGAGAGGGCGCCGCGGTCCGGGCCGGGGAGCTGCCCGGCGTAGAAGTTCAGGCCGACCAGCTTGGTGCCGGCGTCGTCCAGAGCCTTCTTGAGGGCGTCGAGCTCGCTCTGGTCGGGCGTCGGCGTCTCGATCCAGGGCCACCACAGCTCGACCGCGGTGAAGCCCGCCGCGGCGGCGGCCGCGGGACGCTCCAGGAGCGGGAGCTCGGTGAAGAGGATCGACAGGTTCACATTGAAGCGCTGGTCCGTGTATCCCATGAGGGGTTCGGCGCTCCTTCCGTATTGCGGAAGTTCGTTTCTGCTTAACGGAAGATTGCCTGGAGTGGGGGAGGGCTGTCAAGAGCGGCCCACAAAACGGCGCACAAAAAAGGCGCCTTCCGGGCGATGGCCCGAAAGGCGCCTTGGAGGCTTGTACACCGCTACAACCTGCTACAACGCGTCCACGGCGCTCACCTTCCAGCCGCCGGACGTACGCGCGAGGGTCATCCGCACCCGGTTCAGGTCGACGCGGGGACCCGACACCTGGGTGCTTGTGGTCACCTGGTTCACGAAGAGCAGCACGACCGCCCGGTCCGGCGACGCCGACACCACCGACACCGCCGGGTCACCGCCGCCCGGCGGCTCCACCACCGTCGCCCTGACCACGCCCCGGTACTTGCGCGCGGTCGGCGCCACCACGCTCGTGGTGGTCCTCCGGTACTCGTCCCGGAACGCGCCCGTGAGGTGGCCGCGCGCCGCCGCGAAGTCCCGGTCCAGGTGCCGGTGGTCGTACGACAGGACGACAGGTGCCGCCCGCCGCGCGGCCGCCGCCGCCTCGGCCCGCGCCCGCTCGGCGTCCCGCCCGTCCCGGTACTCGAACGCCAGCAGGACGGCCGCGACCAGCCCCAGCACGGCCACCAGCGCCAGCAGGGCGCACAGCACGCCCCGCCGCCGCCCGGGGGCCCTCGCCGGTGCCTCGGCGACCTCCTCGGCCTCCTCGTCCGCGCCCTCCCAGTCCGGCGCCTCCCAGTCCGGTTCCGGCGCCCGGCCGGCCGGAGGCGGGTCCTCGGGGCGGAGGGTGCGGCCGGCCACCACGCCCGGCACACCCCCGGTGGGACGTTCGGTGCGCTCGCTGCGCTTCGCGGCCGCGCGGGCGGCGGCCGACAGGGAGCGGCGGGCGGGGGAGCCGGCGCCGCCCCGGCCTCGAAGACTCGTGTTCGCCATCAGAAGGGTCCTTTCAGCCGACTCGGCCGGATCAGCCGACGAATTCGACGTTGGACGTCAGCCAGCGCCCGCCCTCGTGGACGAGGTCGAGCTGGAGCCGGTACGTACGGGCCTGCCCCTGCGGGGCCGCGGTGTTGGTGACCTTGCTGTCGGCGACCACCAGGACGCGGGCGCTGCGGTCGTCGGCGCGGGTGATGCCCGCCTCCAGGACCTGGCCCTCCGACACCGACTTGTTCGCGGCCACCAGCTTGGTCAGCTCGGCGGTCTGCGCCGCGAACTGGTCCTTGAAGTCACCGGTGGCGCCCTTCAGCACGTTCGCGCTGTCCCGGTCGTAGTGCCGGTAGTCCAGCGAGGTGAAGTTGAGCGCCGACTGGCGCGCCGCGGCCAGGATGTCCTGGCGCCGCTGCTCCTCCGTGCGCTGCTCGTACACCTGGAGGGCCAGCCACCCGGACAGGGCCGTCACGAGGAGGGTCACCACCGCCAGCGCCGCGGGCAGCGCCCTGCCCCGGCGGGCGGCCTCCCGCAGGCGCCGTATGCGGGCCACCTCCCCCAGGCGGCGTATCGCGTAGGCGAACGGCGCGCCTGTCATGCCATGGGTCCGACGAGCAGCCATTGCCACGAGTCCTTTCCGAACACACTCTGTTCACCGCCCGTCGAGCCGATCTCGACGGTCGTTCCGTCCGGCCCGGCCGCCCTGCCGGTCGCCGGGTCGTAGGGGGTGACGTGCGCGGCGGGATCGGCGCCCCGTCCCGCGCGGGAGCCCCCCGAGGGGCCGGGCGCGTTCTGCGCGCCGCGCACGGAGGTGGCGGCGCCGCGCGGGGCCGAGCAGCGCGCCCCGGTGTTGGCCGGCCGTTCGGCGGTGTCGGCCGGGTCGCGGCGCTGGGTCCCGTACCCCTGCCGGCACGCCGGCGGGTCGTCCTGGCCGGCGACCAGCCCGAAGTGGGTGGTGCCGTCGCCGGGGATCACGGTGTAGCTGCCCGCCACCACCACGGGGAACGTGACCAGGGCCTGCTCCACCCCGGGCAGCCGGGCCACCGTGATCTGGCCGCCGCTGATCAGGTTGCCGAGCAGGACCGGCATATGGGGCCGGGTGGTCGTCAGCAGCGAGTTCACCTCCTGGGCCGCGGGGGCCCCGGCGCCGATCAGCCGCCGGATGTCACCGTCGCTCGACTTCAGCTCGGCGGTCAGCGCGGCCAGGTCCTCGGAGAAGGAGCGGATCGCCGAGCCCTTGTCGGCCTGCGTCTTCAGGACCGTGCGCGAGTCCTCGATCAGCGAGACGGTCTGGGGCAGCGAGTCGGACGCCGACTCCACGAGCAGGTTCCCCGAGTCCACCAGCCTGCTCAGCTCCGGACCGGTGCCCGAGAAGGCCTTGCCCAGCTCGTCGACCGTGATGCGCAGGTCGTCCTTGCCGACGGAGTTCACCAGCCGGTCCAGGCTGACGATCAGGTCCGTGGCGGGCAGCGGCACCCGTGTGTCGCGGCGGGCGATGGTGGAGCCGTCCGCCAGGTACGGGCCGCCCGAACCGCGCGGCTGGAGGTCGACGTACTGCTCGCCCACCGCCGACCGGTTGGCCACCACCGCCAGCGTGTCCGCCGGGATGCGCGCCCCGTCCTCGATGTCCAGGACCACCGTCACCCCGTCGCCGTCCGTCAGCCGCAGCTCGCCGACCCGGCCCACCGGCACGCCCCGGTAGGTGACCTCGGCGCCCTTGAACACGCCCCCGGAGTCGGCGAAGTCGGCGTTCACGGTGTAGCCGCGGTCCAGGAGGGCGTCGACCAGCCCCGTGTACTCGGCGCCGACGTACGACACGCCCACGGCCGTCACGGTGGCGAAGGCGAGGAGCTGGGCCTTGACCGTACGGGTGATCACAGCAGCATCCCCTTCAGCATCAGCTCCGCGAGGGAGGGGTTCGTGCCGGGCGGAAACGCGTCGCCGTCGCCGTACGCGGCATGGCTCGCGGTGCACACCGGCGGGCAGAGCGGATCGCCGTCGTCCGAGGGGCGGGAGGGCCCCGGTGGCGGCGGAGCCGGCTGCGGTACGCCCGGGACGTCCGGGGCCTTCGGGTCAGCCGGGACCTCCGGCACGGGAACCCCGGGCACCTCCGGCACGCCCGGCACGCCCGGAAGACCCGGAGCGTCCGGGACACCGGGCAGAGCCGGGGTCCCGGGCTTCGCCGGCTCGTCGCGGAGATTGCCGTAGATGCTCGCCAGGTCCAGATCGGCGGTGATCTTGAGGTTGACGTAGTCACCCTTGATGGCGTCCACCGCGTTGCGCGGGAACGGATACGTCGTCAGCAGCTCCAGCGCGTTCGGCAGATCGTCGCCCGCCTTGTTGAGCTGCTCCAGGATCGGCCGCAGCGCCCGCAGGTTGGCGACCACGTCGTCCCGCGACGCGTTGATCACCTTCGTCCCGGTCGTGCTCAGCGCCGACAGGGACGTGAGCATCGCGGTCAGCTTGGTCCGCTGGTCCGCCAGCACCTTCAGCGCCGGCGGTACGGTGTCGACGGCGGCCGCGATCGTCTTCTTCTCCGCCGCCAGGCGCTTGGAGAGCCGGTCGATGCCGTTCAGGGCGCGGACGATCTCCGTGCGCTGCGCGTCGAGCCCGCCGATGAACGTGTCGAGTTCGCCCAGCAGCGCCTTGACCCGGTTCTCCCGCCCCTCCAGGGCCTTGTTGAGCTCCGTGGTGATCGTCTTGAGCTGGGCCACGCCGCCACCGTTGAGCAGCGCCGACAGCGCGGACAGCACCTCCTCGATCTCCGGGTTGCGGCCGCTGCGGGACAGCGGGATGCGCGCCCCGTCCTTCAGCCGCCCGGCCGGCGCCACGTCCACGGGCGCGGACAGGGCCACGTACTTCTCCCCGAGCATGCTGGTCTGGCGCAGCTCGGCCACCGCGTTGCCCGGCAACTTCACCGAGTCGTCGATCCGCAGCCGCACGCGCGCGTGCCAGCCGTCCAGTTCCACCTTCTCGACCGCGCCGACGGTCACGTTGTTGACCTTCACCGCCGACTGCGGCACCAGGTCCAGGACGTCCCGGAACTCGACCGTCACCCGGTACGCGTCGCCGTCGGCGGCCGCGCCGCCCGGCAACTGCACGTCGTGCAGCCCGTCGAAGTCGCAGCCCGTCAGCAGCAGTGAACCGGCCGCCGACCACACCGCGACGGTCACCCGGAGGCGCCTCATGCGTCCTCCTCCAGAATTCCGCCCAGCGTCCGGTCGACCGGACCGGTCCCGGCGGCCGGCGCGGCGGGCGGCGCCGCCCCCAGCTCCGGAAGGGAGGCGAACAGCTTCTTCAGCTCGGCACAGTCCGCCGCCTTCGCCTCGCCCGTCGTGCTCAGCAGCGAGCACAGCAGCGAGGCCGGGTCCTGCGGCTGGTCGGGGTTGTTACGGGTGTCGAGGGTCCCGGAGGACGGGTTGTAGGCGTTCTGGAGGTTCGACAGCCCGGTCGGCGCCACCTCCAGCACCTCCGCCAGCGCCGCGCGCTGCGTCACCAGCACCTTGGTGACCTTGGAGAGCCCCTCCACGTTCGACGTCAGGGACTTCTTGTTCCTCCGTACGAACTCCGACACGTCCGCCAGCGCCACGCCCAGGTACCGCAGCGCCGCCGCCAGGTCCTTGCGCTCGGCCGCGAGCTGGTCGGCCACCTTCGCCAGGCTGTCGTTGAACGACCGGACGCTCTTGTCGTCGGCCGCCAGCGCCGCCGTGAACACCTGGAGGTTGCGCACCGTCCCGAACAGGTCCTGGCGCCCGTCGGACAGGGTCGTCACGGCCAGGGACAGGTCCTCCACCGTCTGGTGCAGGTTCGCGCCCTGCCCCTCCAGGTTGTCCGCGCTCACGCCCAGCAGCCGGGACAGCGAGCCGTCCTTGTTCGCGCCGCGCGGGCCGAGCGCCTCCGCCGTCGTGTGCAGGCTGTCGAAGACCCGGTCCAGCTCGACCGGCACGGCCGTGCGGTGCTCCGGGATGACGTCGCCGTCCCGCATCCGCGCGCCGCCCTTGTACACCGGCAGGAGCTGGACGTAACGGTCGCTGACGACCGACGAGTTGATGATGGCGGCCCTGGCGTCCGCCGGGACCTCGCGCCCGGCGTCGTACTCCAGCGTCACCTTCACCCGCTCGCCCTGCGGGGTGATCTCCTTGACCTGGCCGATCCGCACGCCCAGCACCCGCACGTCCGAGCCGGGGTAGATGCCGACCGTCCGGGGGAAGTACGCCGTGATCCGGACGGGCTCGGCGGTGGGCCACAGCACCACGGTGCCCGTGGCGACGACCGCGAGGGCGACGACGAGCGCCACCGCCCGGCGCGCTTTCGTACCCGGCCCCTTCATGCGCGGCGCCTTCACGCGTGGCACTTTCACGACGAACCTCCCGTGCGCGGGACCACCGGAGCGGCGACCATGTTCTGGATGTAGCTGTCGAACCAGCGGCCGTTGCCGAGGGTGTTGGTGAAGACCCGGACGTAGGGGGCCATCAGCTTGATGGAGCGGTCCAGGCTCGCCTGGTTGCGTTCGAGCATCGCCACCACCTGGTTCAGGCCCTTCAGCGCGGGCCCGATCTCCTTGTTGTTGTCCTTGACGAGCCCGGACAACTGGATACCCAGGGCGGCGGAGCTCTTGAGCAGCGCGTGGATCGCCGCCCGCCGGCTCGCGATCTCCGTGAAGAGCTTGTCGCCGTCCTTGACGAGCTTGGAGAACTCGCCCGACCGCTCGGCGAGCACTCCGCTCACCCCGTTGGCGTGGGCGAGGAGCTCGCGCAGCGCCTGGTCGCGGGAGGCGACCGTACGGGAGATGCGCGACAGGCCCTGAATGGACGCCCGCACCTCGGCGGGGGAGTCCTCGAAGGTGGTGGAAATGGTGTCCAGGGCCGTCGCCAGCCGCTCGGTGTCGACCTGCTCGGTCGTGGTGGTCAGGTCGCTGAAGGCCGCCACGACGTCGTACGCCGGTGTCGTCCGGTTCAGCGGGATCTCGCTGCCCGGCCGGAGCTGCCCCGGCCCCTTCGGCTCCAGCGCCAGGTACTTGGCGCCGAGGATCGTCTTGATGCGGATCGCCGCGCCCGTCCTCGTACCGAACGCGGGATCGCCCTTGACCCGGAACACCACCTTGACGTGGTCGCCGTCCAGGTCCACCTCGTCGACCTTGCCGACCTTCACCCCGGCGATGCGCACCTCGTCGCCGGGCTTCAGGCCGCCCGCCTCCGAGAAGGCCGCGCTGTACGTCTCGCCGTCGCCGATCAGCGGCAGGCTGTCGGCGTTGAACGCGGCGACGGTCAGCAGCGCGAGCGCGGTCAGGCCGGCCGCCCCTATGGTCACCGGGTTCCGGTCGCGGAACGGAATCATGCGGGGCCGTTTCATGCCGGACCCTTTCATGCCGGGCCGCTTCATGCGCACCTCGCCCGGGCGACGTGGAGCTCGGGGGTGATGACCTCCTTGGTCTTCGGCAGCACGATCCGGCCGTCGAAGTCACAGAGGTAGAAGTTGAACCACGAGCCGTACGAGGCGGTCCTCGTCAGCTTGTTGAGCTTGTTCGGCAGCCGCTTCAGCACACCCTCCACGGTCTTCTCGTTCTCGTTCAGCGTTCCGGTCAGCTCGGTCAGCTCGGCGATGTCGGCCTTCAGCGGCGGCCGGGCGTCCTCCAGCAGGCCGGACGTGGCCTCCGTCAGGTTGTTGATGTTCACCAGCGACTCCCCGATGGGCTTGCGGTCCGCCGACAGCCCGGAGATCACCCGCTGGAGCTGCTGGATCAGCCCCGAGAAACGGGCGCCGCGCTGGTCGAGCGTCGCCAGCACCGTGTTGAGGTTGTCGATCACGGAGCCGATCAGTTGGTCCCGGTCGGCGAGCGTGGTGGTCAGTGAGGCGGTGTGCGCGAGGAGGCTGTTGACCGTGCCGCCCTCGCCCTGGAGCGTCTTGATGATCTCGGTGGCGAGCTGGTTGACGTCCTTCGGGCTGAGCGCCGCGAACAGCGGCTTGAAGCCGTTCAGCAGCGCGTTCAGGTCCAGCGCCGGCTGGGTGCGCGCCAGCGGGATCGTCCCGCCGGGCGGCAGTTCGGTGTCGTCGCCCGCGCCCTCCGTCAGCGCGATGTACCGCTGCCCGACGAGACTCCGGTAGCGGATGACGGCGCCGGTGCTGGCCAGCAGCGGACGGTCCTCGGTGACCGTGAACGTGACCTCCGCCAGCGTCCGGTCCTTGATGGCGATCTCCTCCACCTCGCCGACCCGCACGCCCGCCACCCGGATGTCGTCGCCCTCCTCCAGGCTCGTCACATCGCTGAACACGGCCTTGTAGGTGTGCTCGGGCGTGAAGGAGATGCTGACGATGGTGCCCGCGAGCAGCGTGGTCGCGAGGACCGTCACCACCGCGAACAGGCCGAACTTGACCAGCGGCGCCGCCGTGCTCCGTGCGCTCTTCGTACCGCTCATGCGACGCTCACCGCCGTCCCCCGGGCCATCGGGCCGAACAGCAGGGTGGCCACCGCCGGCACCTCGTCGGCCGGTACGCCCATGACGGGCGCGACGAGCGAGCTCACGGCCCGCTGCTCGGCCGCCGTGGCGGACGACTGGTGCGCGCCGGGGCCGCCGCCGGCATGCACGTCACGCGTACCGTCGTCGAGCTTGGTGTGCCCGGCCGGGACGCCGGGGCCGGGAAGCCCCCGGCAGTCGGGGCCCGACCGCTCGCGGTAGCGCGGCTCCTCGCCGGGCTCGTACCCCGGGCGGGGGCGGACGATTTCCAGGGTGATGCGCATTTCTCCGCCTCTGAAGGTCTCTTCCGCCGCCTCCTCCTGCCTCACCAGGCCCTTGAGCAGGCACGGGTACTCCGGTGCGTACCGGGCGAACAGCGCCAGCGTGGGGCGGGAGACGCGGCCCAGGGTGATCAGCCGTTCGCCGTTCTCGTCCAGGTACGCGTCGGCGGTGCCCGACATGGTGGCCGTGGAGGTGAACAGGGCGGCGAGCTGGTCCTGCTTCTCGACGAGGGTGCGGCTGGTGGTGATGGTGTTGCGCAGGATGTTCATCAGGTCGGGCGCGGCGTCCCCGTACACCTCGGCCACATCGGCGAACCGCGAGATGTTCTCCTTGATGGACGGCATGTGCGGGTTCAGCTTGCTCAGGTAGTCCTCGACGCGTACGAGGTTGTCGCCGATCCGGTCGCCCCGGCCCTCCAGCGCGGTGGCGAACGCGGAGAGCGTGGCGTTCAGTTCGGCGGGCTTGACCGTCCTCAGCAGCGGCAGCAGGTCGTTCATCAGTTGCTGCACCTCCATGCCGACCTTGGTGCGGTCCTGGCTGATGACGTCCCCGGCGCGGATGGGGCGCGCCTGCGAGCCCGGAGGGGCGACGAGGTCGACGTACTTCTCGCCGAACAGCGTCTTGGGCAGCAGCCGCGCCCGGACATCGGCCGGGATGCGCGACACGTGCTCCGGCTTGAGGGCGAGGTCCAGGGTGGCCTTCTCGCCGTCGGCCCGCACCTCGCGGACCTCGCCGACCAGCAGCCCGCGCAGCTTGACGTCGGCGCGCGGCTCCAACTGGTTGCCGAGCGTGCCGGCCTCCAGCGTGATCCGCACGACGGAGGTGAACACCTGCTGGTAGACGGCGACGGACAGCGACAGCAGCAGGGCGAGGACGGCGATGAAGACGACCCCGTACAGGCGCAGTTTCACAGGCGTACGCATCGGCACCTACCCCGCAATCCGTACCGTCGTGCTGGCGCCCCAGATCGCCAGGCTGAGGAAGAAGTCCAGGACGTTGATGGCGACGATGGAGGTGCGCACGCCCCGGCCCACCGCGACACCGACGCCGGCCGGGCCGCCGCTCGCGTAGTAGCCGTAGTAGCAGTGCACCAGGATGATCACGACGGCGAAGACGATCACCTTGCCGAAGGACCACAGGACGTCGACCGGTGGCAGGTACTGCTGGAAATAGTGGTCGTACGTGCCCGCCGACTGGCCGTAGTAGCCGGTCGTGATGGTCCGGGCGGCGAAGTACGAGGACAGCAGCCCCACCACGTACAGCGGGATCACCGCCACGAAACCGGCGATCATCCGGGTGGTGACCAGGAACGGCAGCGAGGGGACACCCATCACCTCCAGAGCGTCCGTCTCCTCGCTGATCCGCATCGCACCCAACTGGGCCGTGAACCCGGCCCCGACGGTCGCCGACAGCGCGAGCCCGGCCACCAGCGGGGCGATCTCGCGGGTGTTGAAGTACGCGGACAGGAACGCCACGAAGTTCGACGTGCCGAGCTGGTTGAGGGCCGCGTACCCCTGGAGTCCCACCTCCGTGCCGGTGAAGAACGACAGGAACGCGATGACGCCGACCGTGCCGCCGACCACCGCGAGCGCGCCGCGCCCGAAGCTCACCTCGGCCAGCAGCCGCAGCACCTCCTTCTTGTAACGGCGCAGCGTGCGGCCGGTCCAGGCCAGCGAGCGGCCGTAGAAGACGAGTTGGGCGCCCAGCTCCTCCAGGCGGTGCAACAGAGCCATGCGTCAACCCCTCTGCGGAACGACTTGGAAGTACACGGCGGTCAGCACGAAGTTCGTCACGAACAGCAACATGAAGGTGATCACCACGGACTGGTTCACGGCGTCGCCGACGCCCTTCGGCCCGCCCTTCGCCGTCAGCCCCTTGTACGAGGCGACGATCGCCGAGATCGCACCGAAGACCAGGGCCTTGAACTCGGCCGCCCACAGGTCGGAGATCTGCGCGAGCGAGGTGAAGGAGGCGAGATACGCGCCGGGCGTGCCGTTCTGGAGGACGACGTTGAAGAAGTAGCCACCCGCGACGCCGACGACGGAGACCAGGCCGTTGAGGAGGACCGCCACCACCATCGACGCCAGGACGCGGGGGACGACGAGCCGGTGGATCGGGTCGATGCCCAGCACCTGCATCGCGTCGATCTCCTCGCGGATCTTGCGCGCCCCGAGGTCCGCGCAGATCGCCGTGCCGCCCGCGCCCGCGATCAGCAGCGCCGTCACGATCGGCGACGCCTCGCGCAGCACGGCGAGCACGGAGGCCGCGCCCGAGAACGACTGGGCGCCGAGCTGGCGCGTCAGGCTGCCGATCTGGAGGGCGATGACCGCGCCGAAGGGGATCGAGACCAGGGCGGTGGGGAGGATCGTGACGCTCGCGATGAACCAGGCCTGCTGGATGAACTCCCGCACCTGGAACGGCCGCCGGGGAAGCGTGCGCAGCACGTCCAGGGCCATCGCGAAGAGGCTGCCCGACTGGCGCAGGGCGCCGATGGGGGAGAGGCTCATCCGGCCATCGCCTCCTGCTCGCGCCGGGCGATGTCCTTCCAGCGGTCGGGCCGGTCGATCCCGGCGCTCGGCAGCAGCCGGGGCGTCATGACGGCCGGTGCGGCCACCTCGTCGATCTGGGCCAGCTCCTGCTCGACCTGGGCGGCGTCCTTCTCCTCCGCCATGCCGATCGGCCCCTGCATGCGCCCGTTCAGGAACTGCCGCACGACCGGCTCCTCGCTGGTCAGCAGCTCCTCCCGGGGCCCGAACATCACCAGCTCGCGCCGGAACAGCAGCCCGATGTTGTCCGGCACCTGGCGGGCGGAGGCGATGTCGTGCGTGACGATCAGGAAGGTGGCGTCGATCTGGGCGTTGAGGTCGACGATCAGTTGGTTCAGGTAGGCCACCCGCACCGGGTCGAGGCCCGAGTCCGGCTCGTCGAAGAGGATGATCTCCGGATCGAGGACCAGCGCCCGTGCCAGCCCGGCCCGCTTGCGCATACCGCCGGATATCTCGCCGGGCAGTTTCTCCTCGGCGCCGATCAGCCCGACCATGTCCATCTTCTCCAGGACGATCCGGCGGACCTCGCTCTCCGGCTTGCGGGTGTGTTCGCGCAGCGGGAAGGCGATGTTGTCGTACAGGTTCATCGACCCGAACAGCGCGCCGTCCTGGAACAGCACGCCGAAGAGCTTGCGCACCTCGTACAGGTCGTGCTCGCGCAGCTCGGTGATGTCCTGGCCCGCGATCACGATCGACCCCCGCTCGGGCTTCAGCAGCCCCACGAGCGTCTTGAGGAACACCGACTTGCCCGTGCCCGAGGGCCCGAGCATGACCGAGATCTGCCCGGCGGGCAGCGTCAGCGAGACGTCCTGCCAGATGACCTGGTGGCCGAAGGACTTGGTCAGCCCTTCCACACAGATCTCGACACCCATCCGGTTCACCCTTCAGCCGTGGAGCAGCTCCGACATCTGCTCTACGGGGAGGGGCGGCCCGTCCGTCGCGACGAGTCGCAAGTTTTTTACCGGGCGGAAACCAGGGCGGAAACCCTGGCGGAAACCAGGGCCGGCCACGGCCTCGGTGGGTGACCGGGCGGCGACCGCGCGTCTCTGGGGCGGCGCGCCGCGGAAACCGGGGTTCCGCCGGCGAAAGGTGGGGTGGGCTCCTGCTCTGCGGTGTCGGGTGTCGGGACCTCACGCCGGGAGTGGCTGGAGCGCGCCCGCACCGTCTCGCGCCTGACGCGGGAGCGGCCCCGGTCGTTCGCCCGGGGCCTGCGAGCGATCACTCGCGGCCTTCCTGACCGGTGCTCATCGAGCACTACGAATCGATCGGCCTGACCTCCCTGGTGGATGACCCCGGCGTCATGAGCCATGCGGTGGGCTGGTTCGAGATCGGGCTCGGCGCGCTCGTCCTGGCGCCCGTGCCGCTGACCGGACTGCTCCTCGCCGTGTGCGGCTGGAAGATCGCGACGGAGATGCTGTACGTGACGAGCGGAGCGCGCGGGGCGGTGTTCGAGGTCATCGAGCGGGCGAGTGCGTACGCCGCTCCGCTGGCGCTGATCTGCGTCATGGCGGCCGTCACCGGTGCGGCGCACGGGCGGCGGTCCGGTGACGGAGCGGCTGACGCGGCGACGCCTGCGCGGGTGCCGGTGGGAAGCGGGCCGGGTCAGTGACCGGCGGCGGGCAGGTCGGCGTCCCGGGGATCGGGTGCGCCGGCCGGGAGCGACGGTGAGGGAGACGGTGACCGAGGCACGGTCGGGGCGGGCGCGGGCGCCGGGGGTATGGAGGGCGCGGCCGGCGCCGATGGGGTGTCGAGCGTGGTGACGTTCCCCGACGGCAGGTCCGGTACGGACGGGATGGCCACGTCGGGCACCTTCGGGACCTCCGGCACCTCGGGGACCTTCGGGACCTCCGGTACCGGCGGGACGGCCGCGTCCGGGAGCGGCGGCAGTGGCGGGAGGGACGGGAGCGCGGGGTCCGGGAGCAGTGGGGACGAGGACGGGTCGCCGCTCCGGGTGCCCGGCGACGCGGGCCGCCGCTCCCAGGCCGCCGGGGTGCCCGGTGACGCCAGCGGCGGGCGGGCGCCGTCGGCGGTACGCACGTCGGCGGCCCCGGACGTGGCCGGGGCGGACGCGGGCGGGTCCCAGTCGTGGGCGTACGGCACCACGAACCCGGCCACGGCGAGGGTGGCCGCGGTCGAGGCGGCGGCCACCACCTGCGTGCCGCGCGGCCGGCCGCGCCCGCACAGCCACAGCGCCAGCGCCAGCGTGGCCGCCAGGGAGTTGCGCAGCGTGCGGCGCGCCCGGGCGAGCAGGGACTCGACCGTCCGGTAGCTCAGGCCCATCTTGCGGGCGACCTGGCCGACGTCGAGGTCCTCGGACTTGAGCCACAGCGCTTCCGCCTGCCGGGCGGGCAGCTCCCCGCTCCGTACGGCGAGCCACTTCGCCTCGGCCCGGTCGCAGACCAGCTCGTCCACCGGCGCGGGGCCGGGCGGCACCAGCGCGGCCGCCCGGCCGGGGTCGGCCTCGCGGTGGACCTGCCGGTGGCGGTCGACGCACAGCCGCATGGTCACCGTGGTCAGCCACGCGCCGAGCCGCTCGTCGTCGAGGTGCGGCTGCTCGGCGGCCCGCAGCATCGCCTCGTGTACGGCGTCCTCGGCGTCCTCCAGGCTCACGGACCTGCGGCGGGCCACCTTGAGCAACTGCTCGCGGTGGCTCCACGCCCGCTGCCAGCGGTCACCGTCGGACGGTGCGTGCCTGTCCGTAGCCATGAGGGCCCCTTCGCGCTCACCCGCCGGTCCCTGCCGCCGGCGGAACGCGACATTACCGCCCGGTATCCGGAGTTGTGGAGGGGGCGGCGGCCATCGAGTCCTTACCGTTGCCCACGGGCCCACCAGGCAGGACGTCCTCGACATCCGGAACCGGAAGCACAGGTTCCGAAGGGGTGGCAGGCCGCGTCGGCGACGACGACGGCGAGGGCTTCGGCGACGACGAGGGCGACGGCGACGCGGAAGGGGCGGCCGTGGGCGCGGGCTTGCGCGACGGCTCGGCCGAGGGCCGGGCACCGCCCCCGTCACCACCGGAACCGGCACCCGGGCCGGCCGGCCGGGCGGGCGCCTTCGACGGCGACGCCCCGGGGCGCGCCGCCACCGACGAGTCGGGGACGACCCGGTGGCCTTCCAGGAAGTACGCGAACCAGGCCCTCACCGTCCGCAGGTAGGCGGACGAGTGGTTGTAGCCGAGGATCGCCCGGTCCAGGTCGTACGGGTCGGACAGGTCCCGCCCGCCCGCGCACAGGTAACGCCCCGCCGCGAGCGCCGCGTCGTGGATGTTGCCGGGGTCGGCCACCCCGTCCCCGTTGGCGTCGGCGCCCCAGACCGCCCACGTCGACGGGATGAACTGCATGGGGCCGACGGCCCGGTCGTACACCGTGTCCCCGTCGTACGCGCCGCCGTCCGTGTCCCGGATCAGCGCGAACCCGTTGCCGTCCAGGCGCGGCCCCAGGATCGGCGTCAGCGTCGTACCGTCCGCGCCGACCCGGCCGCCCCGGGCCTGCCCCGACTCCACCTGGCCGATCGCCGCCAGCAGTTGCCACCGCAGGCCGCAGCCGGGCGTGCTGTCCGCCAACCGCTCCTCCGCCCCCCGGTACGCGGCGAACACCGTGGCCGGCAGCGTGCCGCCGCCCGTCGCCGCCGCGCCCGCCTCCGACGCCCGGCCCGCCGCCGCGCGCCGCCCCTTCTCCGCCGCGCCCGCGACCGGCGTCCGCAGCGGCGGCAGCTCCGTGCGGTACGGCGAGTCGCCGGAGACGCTCGACCCCGGCACGGCCGGCGCCGCCTCCCGGGCCGCCGAGGCCGACGCCCCCGGTGCCTGCGACGCGCTCAGCGCCGCCATCGCCGTCACCGCCGCCGCCGCGACCACCGTTCCCCGGACCGCCCTGCTCCTGTCCGCCCCGGTCCTGTCCGCCCTGCCGCCGTCCGCCTTGCCGCTGTCCGCTGCACGCATGACGTACTCGCCCTCCCTGTCGGCCTGTGTCACCTCCTCTACGCGCCAGTAGCCCCCGTCCGTCGCACGCGGTCTCCGCGATTGCTTAACGTGGGGGCATGCAGCGACTGAGAGTGGAGTTCACGACAGAGCCCTTCGACCTGGACGAGGCACCGGCCCACGCGGTCGTGGCCCGCGAGGTCATCCAGGCGGCCGACCTGGACGCCGTGGACGTGGGCCCGTTCGGCAACACGGCCGAAGGCGGCGCGGACGCGGTGCTCAGCGCGGTCGACGCCCTCCTCCGCCAGGCCCTGGGCGCGGGCGCCACCCGGGTGTCGTTGCAGGTCAACGTGATCGGGGAGGACGAGAAGTGACCGAGCCGGGAGATCACCCCCTGGTCGCCGCGGTGAAGCCGCTGGTGGACGCGATGGGCGCCCAGATGCTGGTGCCGGAGCAGGCCACGGCGGACGACGTCGTCCTCGCCTGGGAGGGCGAGGACGTCCTCGCCGTACGGCTGCCGCAGCTCGCCGACTCGCTGGACCACATCCTCGCGGCGATGGAGCGACGGCACGGGAAGCCGCTGTCGGAGCTGGACCGCAAGACCAAGCAGGCCGTCGTACGTACGCTGGAGGCACGCGGTGCCTTCTCCGTCCGTCATGGCGTCGAGACGGTGGCGGGCGCCCTCGGGGTCAGCCGCTTCACCGTGTACAACTACCTGAACAGGGAGAATGCGGCGAAGAGTGAGTAGCTGAGCACGCTCCGCGGTCGGCCGCCGTCCAGATGTCGGGACGGCGGCTTTTGTGTCACCGAAGTTTCAACAAAGTGTTGACGGAGCGTTGGGCAAGGGCGTTAGCTATCCGCAGCCCGTCCAAGCACAGGAATACAGCCACGGAGGCTCCCGTGACTTCGAGTACGACACCGGGCCTCGCCCGGTTCAACACCTCCGCGGACAGCGACGCGCTCGCCGCCCTGCACGAGGTGTGTGCCAGCTCGGCGTGGGGGAGCAAACTGCTCGCCCAGCGCCCGTACGCCACCACCGAGGCCCTCCTTCTCGCCAGCGACGCCGCCATGGCCGAGCTGACGGCGGAAGACCTGGCCGAGGCGATGGCGGGGCACCCGCCGATCGGCCGCCCGAAGCCCGGCGACCCGACCTCCTCCCGCGAACAGAGCGGGATGGCCGGGGCCTCCGAGGAACTCAAGGCCGAAATGCTCGAACTGAACCTGGCCTACCAGGAGAAGTTCGGACACGTCTTTCTCATCTGCGCCACCGGCAGGACCGGCGAGCAGATGCGCGACGCGGTCCGCGAGCGGATCGGGAACTCGCCCGAGCAGGAGCGGGAAATCGTCCGCACCGAACTGGGCAAGATCAACCGTATCCGGCTGACCCGTCTCGTAGAGGAAGAGAGCGCCGCATGAGCACCGAAACCACCGCATCGGTGTCCACGCACATCCTGGACACCAGCATCGGACGCCCCGCCGAGGGTGTCGCCATCTCCCTGTCGGCCCGTAGCGGCTCCGGCGCGGAGTGGGTGGCGCTCGGCGGCTCCAAGACCGATGCGGACGGGCGTTGCAAGGACCTGCCGGCCCTGCCGGAAGGCACCACCCACGTACGTCTCGACTTCGAGACCGAGGCGTACTTCGACCAGAAGCAAGCCGAGGCGCAGCAGGACGCCCCCCGCGTAAGGGACAGCGGCGCGTTCTTCCCGGAGGTGGCGATCACGTTCGCCGTCGTTCCGGGCGAGCACTACCACGTACCGCTGCTGCTCAACCCGTTCGGCTACTCCGTTTACCGAGGGAGCTAGCAGACACATGCCCACGATTCTCGGCCAGAACCAGTACGGCAAAGCAGAGAACCGCGTCGTCAAGATCACGCGGGACGGCGACACCCACCACATCAAGGACCTGAACGTCTCGGTCGCCCTCTCCGGCGACATGGACGAGGTGCACTACTCCGGCTCGAACGCCAACGTCCTGCCGACCGACACCACCAAGAACACGGTGTACGCGTTCGCCAAGGAGTACGGCATCGAGTCCGCCGAGCAGTTCGGCATCCACCTGGCCCGTCACTTCGTGACGTCGCAGGAGCCGATCCACCGGGCGCGCATCCGCATCGAGGAGTACGCCTGGGAGCGCATCGAGACCTCCGACGCCAACTCCAAGTTCATCGGCGCCGACGAGGTCAAGCACTCCTTCGTCCGCAAGGGCCAGGAGACCCGCGTCTCGGAGATCACCTACGACGGTGAGAAGTGGCAGGTCATCTCCGGCCTGAAGGACCTGATCGTCATGAACTCCACCAACTCGGAGTTCTGGGGGTACGTGAAGGACAAGTACACGACCCTCCAGGAGGCGTACGACCGCATCCTGGCCACCCAGGTCTCCGGCCGCTGGCGGTTCAACTGGACCGACGACGAGCAGCGGATGCCCAACTGGGAGAAGTCCTACGAGCAGGTCAAGAAGCACATGCTCCAGGCCTTCGCCGAGACGTACTCGCTCTCGCTCCAGCAGACGCTGTACCAGATGGGCTCGCGCATCATCAACAACCGGTCCGAGATCGACGAGGTGCGCTTCTCCCTGCCGAACAAGCACCACTTCCTGGTCGACCTCGAGCCGTTCGGGCTCAAGAACGACAACGAGGTCTACTTCGCGGCCGACCGCCCGTACGGCCTCATCGAGGCCACCATCCTCCGGGACGGTGTGGAGCCGAAGATCCCGGTCGACATGACCAACCTCTGATTGCCAGACCGATGACCGCCCCGCCCGCCCGCAGTAGGGCGGGGCGGCACCGGACCGGAGGGAACAGCAATGGCACAGCCCGCAACGGGGCCGGCACCAGAAGGCCCGTGTTCCACCCCACCGGAGTCCACCCGGCCGGAGTCCACTCCACTGGAGAAGGTCTCCTGCCACCCGGTGGATGAAAAGCTCCCCTTCTCGCGGCTCGTCCCCGCCGCGCTCCAGCACATCGCCGCCATGTACGCGGGCGTCGTCACCCCTCCGCTCATCATCGGCCAGGCCGTCGGCCTGGACGCCGCCGGGATGACCCGGCTGATCGCGGCGAGCCTGCTCATCGCCGGCCTCGCCACCATCCTCCAGACCATCGGTGTCACGAACGTCGCCGGGAACCGGCTGCCGTTCGTCAACGCCGCCTCCTCCGCCGGTATCGCGCCGATGCTCGCCATCGCCGAGACCAGCGCCCCCGGCCACCAACTGCCCGCCATCTACGGTGCGGTCATGGTCGCCGGAGTGTTCTGCCTCGCCGTCGGCCCCTTCTTCGGCCGGCTGCTCCGCTTCTTCCCGCCGCTCGTCACCGGCGTCGTCATCACCCTCATCGGGGTGACCCTGATGCCCGTACCGGTGAGCTGGGCGCAGGGCGGGGACAAGCACGCCGCCGACTTCGGTGCCATGAAGTACCTGGCGCTCGCCGCCTTCACGCTCGTCGTGATCCTGCTCTTCCAGCGCTTCGGCAAGGGCTTTGTCAAGCAGATCGCCCTGCTGCTGGGCCTTTTCATCGGCACGCTCGCCGCGATCCCCTTCGGGATGGCCGACTTCGCCGCGCTCGAGGAGGCGCCGGTCGCCGCGCTGCCCTCGCCGTTCGCCTTCGGCGCCCCCGAGTTCCAGCCCGCCGCGATCCTCTCCCTGTGCATCGTGATGCTGGTCCTGATGACCGAGTCCAGCGCCGGAATGCTCGCCCTCGGCGAGATCTGCGAACGCCGCACCGACGGCAGGACCATCACCCGGGGCCTGCGCACGGACGGCATCGCCACCCTGATCGGCCCCGTCTTCGGCGGGTTCCCCACCTCGGCCTTCGCACAGAACGTCGGCGTCGTCTCCCTCACCCGGGTACGCAGCCGCTACGTCGTCGCGGTCGCCGGCGGTGCGCTCCTCGTCCTCGGGATCTTCCCGGTGCTCGGCGCGGTCGTCTCGCTCGTCCCGATGCCCGTCCTCGGCGGCGCCGGTATCGTCCTGTTCGGCTCGATCGCGGTCAGCGGCATCCGTACGCTCTCCGAGGCCGGGCTCGACGACAGCTCCAACATCATCCTGGTGGCCGTCGCGCTCGGAGCGGGCATCATCCCGCTCGCCGCGCCCACCTTCTACGCGCAGTTCCCGGCCTGGGCACAGACCGTCCTCGGCTCCGGGATCAGCGCCGGAGCGCTCGTCGCGGTCCTGCTCAACCTGTTCTTCCATCACCTCGGCACCCGGAGCCGTCACGCGGTCCCGGCACTCAAATCCTCCTAGGGTCCTGCCGTGCCCTCATCGCCACCGCCACTGAAAGAAAAGGGAAGCACCATGGCACCTTCGGCAGCCCAGAGCGCTACCCAGCGCATTGTGATCGAGAACTGCGCGATCGCGACCGTCGACGCCAACGACACCGAGTACGCCTCGGGTCACCTCGTCATCGCGGACAACAGGATCGAGTCGATCGGAGCAGGCAAGGCCCCCGAGGGCCTGGAGAACGTCGTACGGCGCATCGACGCCACCGGCCACCTCGTCACCCCCGGCCTGATCAACACGCACCACCACTTCTACCAGTGGATCACCCGTGGCCTGGCCACCGACCACAACCTCTTCAACTGGCTCGTCGCCCTCTACCCGACGTGGGCCCGCATCGACGATCAGATGGGCTACTCGGCGGCCCAGGGCTCGCTGGCCATGATGGCCCGCGGCGGCGTCACCACCGCCATGGACCACCACTACGTGTACCCGAAGGGCTCCGGCGACCTGTCCGGCGCCATCATCAAGGCCGCCTCCGAGATGGGCGTCCGCTTCACCCTGGCCCGTGGCTCCATGGACCGCAGCGAGAAGGACGGCGGCCTGCCGCCGGACTTCGCCGTCGAGACCCTCGAAGGCGCCCTCGCCGCCACCGAGGAGACCGTCAAGAAGCACCACGACGCCTCCTTCGACGCCATGACCCAGGTCGCCGTCGCGCCCTGCTCGCCGTTCTCCGTCTCCACCGAGCTGCTCAAGCAGGGTGCCGAGCTGGCCCGCCGCCTCGGTGTGCGCCTGCACACCCACGGCTCGGAGACCGTGGAGGAGGAGCAGTTCTGCAAGGAACTGTTCGGCATGGGCCCGACCGACTACTTCGAGTCCACCGGCTGGCTCGGCGAGGACGTGTGGATGGCGCACTGCGTCCACATGAACGACTCCGACATCGCCGCCTTCGCCCGGACGAAGACCGGTGTCGCGCACTGCCCGTCGTCCAACGCCCGCCTCGCCGCCGGCATCGCCCGCGTACCGGACATGCTCAAGGCCGGCGTCCCGGTCGGCCTCGGCGTCGACGGCACCGCCTCCAACGAGTCCGGCGAGCTCCACACCGAGCTGCGCAACGCGCTGCTGATCAACCGCCTCAACCCGGTGCACCGCGAGGCCGCCCTGAACGCCCGCCAGGCCCTGCGCCTGGGGACGTACGGTGGCGCCCAGGTCCTCGGCCGCGCCTCGCAGATCGGCTCCCTGGAGGAGGGCAAGCTCGCCGACCTGGTGCTGTGGAAGCTGGACACCCTCGCGCACGCCTCCATCGCCGACCCGGTGACCGCCCTCGTCTTCGGCGCGGCGGCCCCGGTCACCGCGTCGTTCGTCAACGGCAAGCAGATCGTCGAGAACAACCGTCTGCTGACCGTCGACGAGGACGCCATCGCACGCTCCACCCGGGACGAGGCCCAGCGCCTCGCCCGCATCGCCGCCCAGGGCTGACCCCCTAGGGCACACATCGCCGCCCGCGCGTGCGTGGGTGGGCGATCCACGAAGTCCGGTCGAGGGGGACGGCCCTTGACCGGTCGCCGTGGACCCGAGCGGGGTCCACGGCAGCCGGACCGGGGGGTGCCGTACCGCAATGAGGTACAGCACTCCCCGGAACGGTGAAGGGTGTCGGCATTCCTGACGACACACCCCCCGGGCGCAACACCTGCAGCACCTCCCTGAAACCCACGTCCCCGAGCACGTGTAACCGACCGGAGGAACCCACGTGGCCGCCAAGCCCAGGTTTCGCAACGACGAAGACGCCACCGACGCCACCGACGCAGGAGCCGCGCCCGACGACCGAAAGCATCCGGTCGACGAGACGCTCCCACCCCTGAAGATGTTCACCAGCGGCCTCCAGCACGTGGCCGCCATGTACGCGGGCGTGGTGGCCCCGCCGCTGATCGTGGGAGCCGCCGTAGGGCTGTCCGGTACCGAACTCACCTTCCTCACCGGGGCCAGCCTGTTCACCGCGGGCCTCGCCACCTTCCTCCAGACCCTCGGCATCTGGAAGATCGGCGCCAGGCTGCCGTTCGTCAACGGCGTGACCTTCGCCGGTGTCGCCCCGATGCTCGCCATCATCGACACCACCGACGACAAGTCCGACGCCCTGCCGGTCATCTTCGGCGCGATCATCGTCGCCGGTCTGCTGGGCTTCATCGCCGCCCCGTACTTCAGCAAGCTGGTCCGGTTCTTCCCGCCGGTCGTCACCGGCACCGTCATCACTCTGATCGGTGTCTCCCTGCTGCCGGTCGCCTTCGGCTGGGCCCAGGGTCCCAATCCGGCGGCCAAGGACTACGGATCGACCACCTATCTGACCCTGGCGGCGATCACGCTCGTCCTGGTCCTGGTGCTGCGGCGGTTCACCCGAGGCTTCGTCAAGCAGATCGCCGTACTGATCGGCCTGGTACTGGGCACGCTGATCGCCATACCCTTCGGCGTCACCGACTTCAGCCCGGTCACCGAGGCGGACATCGTCGGCTTCCCGACACCGTTCCACTTCGGCGCCCCGCAGTTCGCCCTCGCCGCCATCATCTCCATGTGCGTGGTGATGCTCGTGTCGATGACCGAGTCGACCGCCGACATGCTGGCGCTCGGTGAGATCGTCGAGCGGCCGGCCGATGAGAAGACCATCGCGGCGGGCCTCCGCGCCGACACCCTCGGCTCGGCGATCAGCCCCCTCTTCAACGGCTTCATGTGCAGCGCCTTCGCCCAGAACATCGGGCTCGTCGCCATGACCAAGATCCGCAGCCGGTTCGTGGTCGCGGCGGGCGGCGGCTTCCTGGTCCTGATGGGCCTGTCCCCGGTCGCCGCCTCCCTGATCTCGGTGGTACCCCGCCCGGTGCTGGGCGGCGCGGGCGTCGTCCTCTTCGGCTCGGTCGCCGCCAGCGGCATCCAGACCCTGGTCAAGGCCGGCCTGGAGAAGGACAACAACGTCCTGATCGTGGCCGTCTCGCTGGCCGTGGGCATCATCCCGATCACGGCGCCGGAGTTCTACCACGCCTTCCCGGAGACGGCGAAGATCATCCTGGACTCCGGCATCTCCACCGGCTGTGTCGCCGCCGTCCTGCTCAACCTGGTCTTCAACCACCTGGGCAACGGCGGCCGCGACGCCGACGAGGTCACCGCCCCCATGGAACCGGGCGAGGAGATCTCCGAAACCCGCGCCACGAAGACGGCCCCGGTGCACTGACGAACCGGGTCCGGCGGGGCGTGTACGGCACCGGCGGGTGCCGTACACGCCCCGCGCTCACCCCCCTGACCCGACAAAAGCGGTGCGGAGAAA
This sequence comes from Streptomyces sp. NPDC049837, assembly GCF_040674455.1. Taxonomy (NCBI): domain Bacteria; kingdom Bacillati; phylum Actinomycetota; class Actinomycetes; order Kitasatosporales; family Streptomycetaceae; genus Streptomyces; species Streptomyces sp. NPDC049837. The sequence continues at coordinate 50,806 of NZ_JBFAMP010000011.1, forward strand.
GTCGGGTGACCGGGACCGGTGCCGCCGCACGATGGGGGCATGGATGACACGACCTTGGTATCCCGCTTCCTCCGCGACGGCTTCGTGAAGTTGGAGGGCGCCGTCGCGCCGCGCGTGGCCGCGGACTGCGCGCGGCTGCTGTGGCGGGAGACGGGCTGCGACCCGGACGAACCGGCGACGTGGACGCAGCCCGTGCACTGGGTGGCCGGCATGGCGCAGGGCCCATTCGCCGCCGCACCCAACTCGCCGTCCCTGCACCGCGCGTACGACCTGCTCGTCGGCGCGGGACGCTGGGAGCCGCGCTACTCGCTGGGCACGTTCCCGCTGCGCTTCCCGCACGAAGAGGAGCCACAGGACGCGGGCTGGCACATCGAGGGGAGCTATCTGCCGGAGGGCGAGAGCTGGTACTTCACAAATCTGCGCTCCCGGGGCCGGGCGTTGCTGATGCTCTTCCTGTTCAGCGAGGTCGGTGAGGAGGACGCCCCGACCCGGATCCGGGTCGGCTCACACCTCGATGTGCCGAAGGTGCTGGAGAAGTACGGAGAGGACGGGGCGAGCGGGCTGGCACTTGCGCCCGATCTGGTCGCGGCGTCGGACCACCGGCCACTCGCCCTCGCCACCGGGTCCCCGGGCGACGTCTTCCTGTGCCATCCGTTCCTGGTGCACGCGGCGCAACCGCACCATGGGGTGCGACCGCGCTTCATGGCCCAGCCGCCGCTCATGCCGGCCGCGCCGTACGAACTGGAGCGGGCCGACGGCGCGTACTCACCCGTGGAGATCGCGATCCGTCAGGGCCTGGGACAGGACACACCGGTCACCAGCCTTCACTGACGGGGCCACCGGCCTCGGTCGCCGGAGCCATGGCCCCCCGAGCACGGCACACCCCCGGGGCGCCGGTCACCCGGACATCACCGGGGCCCCGGCCGCCAGTCGGGGCGCCGGCCGCTGAGGCCGATCACGCGGTCGAGCAGGGGCGCGTCGGCCGGCACCGGCACGGGCGGGCCGAACGGGCCCCGCTGGTCCGGGTCGTCGGCGGTGGGGGCCAGCAGGGCGTACGAGGCCTCCAGGGACGCCTCGTCCGGTGCGTACTCCTGGCCGGTCGCCCGCGCCAGGTCCCACCCGTGGATCAGCACCTCGTTCAGCGCGACCAGCCCCGCCACCTCGCCCGGCAGGGTGACACCGCCCGCCCGGGTGGTGCCCTCCCACGCCTCCGGGGCCCGCCACGCGGCGGCGAGCTCGTCGAGCCGGCGGGGGAGCGCGGTGCGCCAGTCGTCGTCCAGCACCGGGAGGCCGGACTGCGGGTCGGTGTCCGTGGTGGGCCCGAACGCCTTCCTCCCGGCGTCCCGGAAGGCGACCGCGAGCCCCGCCAGATGGGCGAGCAGCTCCCGTACGGCGTAGTCGGGGCACGGCGTCGGGCCGTCGAGCCGGTCGTCGGTGACGCCGTCCACCAGTTGCGCCACGCGGCGGGTCGCGGGTCCGAGATCGAGCATGACTGTCTCCGTGGGTACGTCCGTGTGTGCGTCCATGCGATGGCAGACCGCCACCGGCCCGGAAACTCATCGTCCGCCCTCACCGCGTCCGCCGCGCGCACTCGGCCGCCAGCCGCGGGTACGCCCGCGCGATCGCCCCGTACACCCGCTCCCGCAGCAGCCGCTCGGCCTCCGCCCGCCCGGTCGCCCCGTACAGCCCGTCCAGCAGCGCGTCGTACCGGCGCAGCACATGGCGCAGATAGTCGACCTGCCACCGCACCAGCGCCCCCGCGGTCCCCGGCCCCGGTGCCGGCCCTGCCCCCGGTTCCGGCTCTGGCCCGTACCCGGCCGACCCCGCTCCCGCCCCTGGCGCGTTCGGCCCGCCGCCCAGGAGCCGCCGGTGCCGCACCGCCCGTCGCTCCAGCTCCGGCTCCGGCAGCAACGGCACCCGGATCGGCTCCGCCCGGATGGCCGCGAGCACCGCCTGCCGACGACGCTCCGCCGCCGCCCGCGCCGCCGCCGCGCTCCGCCCCGCCGCGGCCGAGCACGCCGCGAACTCCGGCGTCCGCTCCACCGCCTCCACCCGCGCCAGCAGATACAGCCGCACCGGCGCGACCGACCACCGCCTCGGGTCCCGCCCCTGCACGTCCGGCTCACCGAGCAGGTCCCGCACCATCGCGTCCGTCCACCCGCGCCGCCGCAGCCCGCCCAGCGTCAGAAACGTCAAACGCTCCGTCATGAATCCCCCCAGCCCCCGTCACGGAGAGTGATGAATCCAGTGAAGCGCACGCCACTGACAACGGCGTCCCCTGATTGGGCTACCCACCCGTGCGCGAGCGGCGCCGAGCCGGGCGCGGCCCATACGCTCCCCGAGTGACCGTGATCCGTACACCCGCTCTGAACACCGGACTCGACGACTTCCTCGCCCGGGCGGACAAGGAACGCGAGGCCCGCGGGGAAGCCCCCCTCCCCGTGCGTACCGCGGACGCCGTCCTGACCATGCTCGCCGTGCGCGGGGCCGACCGCAGGGCCGGTGTCCCCGAGCCGGCCGCCCGGCTGCTGAGCCCCGTGCTCCACGAGGACCTGCCCGTCCTGCTGTGGGGCACCCCGCCGGAAATCGACGCCGTACCCGACGTCCTCACGGCGCTCGCCGACCACGTCCGGGCCTCCGGCCGCCTGAACGCCAAGCGCCACGCCCGGCTGCTCGCCGCGATCGACGAGGCACTGCCGGAGTTCCGCCGGGCCATGGCCGACCCGTGGAACCTGACCTGGCCGCGCTGGTACGCCTCCCTGCTGCGCGCCGACGGAGTCGACGCCGACGACCCCGATGCCGTACGGGCCTGGCTCACCGCCCACGAGAACACACCGCGCGCCGAGCGCCCCGCCCTTCCCGCGCCCCTGCACCGCTCCGACGTCGCCGCCCGCACCTTCGCCGTCCGCGTCCAGCTCGGCGAGATGCTGCTGGCCGCCTTCGCCCGCGATGTCGAGGAAGCCTCTCCGGCGGGCCCGCTGCTGCCCGGCCCGCTCCTGGACGCCGACCGCCCGGACGAGGCGCTCCCCGCCGAGCTGGAGCGCATCGCCGCCACGCTGAGCGACCGCTGGACGGCGGCGGGCCTCAGCGACGCGCTCGCCGAACCGGACGGCCCGCACGCCGCCCTCGCGCCCAGCCCCGAGGCCATCCCCCACTTCGCCCTCGCCGACCGGCTCCTTGGCGAACACCTCGACTACTACGGCGAACCCGCCCGCCCCGTCCCGCCGCCGCCCGCGCTGCCCGCCGCGGACGAGATCAAGGAGCTGCTGCACGCGGCCCCGCTTCCCGCCGCCCTCGCGGCGTGCTCCGACGACGTCCCGCCCGAACTCGCCGAACGCTGCTTCACCGGCTCCGCCGCCACCGTCTGGACCGGCGGCACCCCGGAGGAACTGACCGAGCTCGCCGCCGACATCCTGGCGGCCGTCGTCGACTCCATCGGCTCCACCTCCGACTCGGAGTACGCGCCCGACGCCGCCCACCTGCTGTACGCGCTGTACGAGCGGGGCGGCACCGCCGACTCCGTCGTACGGAAGGCGGCCGAGACGGGCGACCTGCCGGTCGACCCGGCACTGGAGGACGCCCCCGTACCGGTCCCCGAGCACGAGCCGGGCCGGCCCTACGCGATGCCGCCCGCGGACCGGCTCCCCGCCCTCCTGGGCATCCCGTCCCTGAGCGAGGAGGACCGGGCCGGTCTGGACGTCCACGCCCGTGCCCTGGCGGACGTCGTGGACCAGCTCGCCGAGACGGGCTGCGTCTTCCGCGCGGGCGACGCGTACGGGCTCACCCCGCTCGGCCGCGCCGTGCTGCGCCACCTCCTGACCGCCGGTCACGTGGCGGCACCCGACCACGAGGAGATCTCCGAGTGGGAGGCCGCCGAGGTCGTCACCGCCGTCCAGAACTGGCCCACGCAGACGGCCGTCGACACCCTGACGCGGTGGACGGCGGGCCGGGGCGTCACCGCCTGGAGCGAGTTGCTCGACGCGGTGGAGGCGGCCAAGAGCGCCGACTTCCACGGCGTCGACACGGCCACCCTCTTCGCCCGCTTCGACCTCGCCGCCGCCCCCGCCGAGGCCCTGCGCGCCGCGCTCACCCACCCGGCCACCGGCGCCCACGCCCACCGTCTCCTGACCGGCCGGGGCGAGGCCACCCCCGACGACGCCGACCGCGTACCGCCCGGCGCCCGGGCGGTACTGACCCTCGAAACGCTCAACGACCAGTGCGCACAGGACCTGCGCACCTACGTGGAGGCGACGTCCGAACCCGCCCCCGAGGAGCCGGCCCCCACGACCCTCTCCTGGGCGCTGCCCGACGCCTTCGACACCGCCGCGTCCCAGTGGCCCGGCGGCGCCCCCGCCCTCGTACAGGCCCTCATCGAGGCCGACCACGACACCGCCCGCAAGGTCCTGGAGTCACTCGCCGCCCACCACCCGGACCCCAAGGTGGCGGCCCTGGCCTCCCGCGCCGCGAAGGCGACCGCGCGGCCGACCGGGACGAAGCCCCGCCGCTGACGCTGCCTCGGCCTGACGCGCACGTCAGGCCGACCGGTGCCAGTAATCTCGTCGCGGCGTACGTGATCACTGCGCAGCGGCGGGGGAGAAGTGCAGCGTGTGAGATACGACCAGCGGGTGCTGGCTCTGGTGGAAGTGCGCGGCCCGTCAAGGGACCAGGACGAAGCCGCGGAGTGCTTCGGGCAACGGGGATGGCCGGTACTGGGGCGGTGGCCCTGCGGTGAGGGCCCAACCGCCGGTGTGCTGCGGGCCAGGGCCGACAGCAGTGTGTTCCTCGTGGAGGTGCGGTTCTTCGGAGCGAGGAACGCGCGTACAGGACAGGCGGCCGCCTGGCGCGTCGAAGCGTTGGCCAGGGCGGTCAAACTGGAAATGTACGTGCGGCGGACCGAGTTGGTGAACCGTGATCGTGAGCACCTTCCGCACTGGCGGGTGCTCACGACTGGCCACCGGCCCGTTCTGCCTGCCGCCCCTCGGCCACGCGAAGAGGTCGCCGCTTTCCGCAAGCGGCGCAATCGCGTGCGCGTGCGGGAGAGCGGTGGTCGGTATGACACCGGCGAGTTCGCGTCGGGAACGCCGTCCGAGGCCCGTCGGCTCGCCAGGGTGGGGCTGGAACCGGGCTCGCCGGACCGACGCCACGTCGATGCCCGGGCGAAGGACGGTCGTTGGCGCGCGGACGGAGCCCTCGATCGCGAGGAACAGGTCGAACGGAGTCTGTTCCGCATGTTCTCCTGGCTCGGCCTGATGACGTTCGCCGTGGTCGTGGCACGTGCCGCACAGGGCGTTGCCACCGTCCTCTGGTCGGTTCTGGCCCTTGTCTTCCTGACCGCCGCCCTGCGTGTGTCCGGCCGGATCTCCACGCACCACCGGCGACAGACACGCATCGCCTGTCTGGTGGCCGCCGGGTTCTTCGTCGCGATCGGAACAGGCCCCCTCTCCGGTGCCTCGGTCACCTCCACCCAGGCCTTGGTCATGCTGGCGACCGTATTCACCGTGAGCGGCTGCTATCTCCTCGTCCGGCAGTGGACGTGGGGCGAATGGCTCACCTGGGGCGTTCCGCTGGTCGCTTCGCTGGTCATCTCCGGAGTGGTGGCATCGGGTTCGGTGCTCCACGCCCTCTACGCCGACGCGCTCTCCTTGACCCCCGACGACCTGGAGGTCTCCGGCATGTGGCAGGCGACGTCCGCGATCAAGCTGTTGAGCTTCCTGGCGCTCGTCCTGCTCGCCCCGGCCGCCTGGGGCATCCTCAAGCACTTCCACCGCATCCGTCCGAGGGACGGCAGTAACGTCATCGTCTACGTCCTCCTCCTGATCCTCGTCCTCACCGGAGTGGGGAGCCTGGCGGTCGATTCCGCCGAGCGGGCGGCCGATGCCACCATGGCCGCGGCGCGCGAACGTGGAACACCGCCCGGGTACTTCGGAGTGCGACCCGAGTGGACCTGTGTCGAACCCGCCGTTCCGGTGGCCGAACTGCCGAGCGAGGGCGGCAGCCTCGACCCGGCAGAACGGCATCCGTACTTGCTCATTTCCGTTGCCGGAGGGAGCGCGGTTCTGTGGAACGACTCCGGGACCGGCAAGGCGGGTCCGATGAAGATTCCGGCCGACAAGGTGCGGCTCATTCCCGCCGGGTCACCGGCCATGGACTGCCGGCGAGCCGCCTGAACCGACGACGACGCCGACCGCCCCTCCGCCACGGCCTAGGAGCCGGGCGAGGCGGCGGCTCTGCGCCGGGTTTCCTTGATGTGGCTGTCGATCCAGCGGGCGAGGATCAGCGCTTCCCGGGGGGCGTCGGCCTGGAAGGTGACGCGACGGAGCAGCCCGACCGCGTCGAGCGCGACGCCCTCGCGGGCGAGGACGAAGACGAGGGTGAGGAAGGCGGAGCGGCCGTTGCCGTCGTCGAAGGGGTGGAAGAAGCAGACGTCGAGACAGGCGCGTGCGGCGCGGGCGGCCAGGGGGAGGGGCGGCCCGCCGCCCTTCGCGCTCTCGGCCAGGCAGGCGTCGAGGCGGTCGCGGGTTTCCGGGCCGATGCCGTAGCGTTCCCGGCCGCCCTTGGCGAAGGCGGGCAGGCTGCGGAACGGCGGCGGCTGCGGGGTGTCCAGGACGTGCTGCTGCCAGCGGCGGAGCAGTTCGAAGCCGAGCGGGGCGCCGCGCGCCGCGTCGGCCCGTGCCAGTTCCAGGGCGGCGAGCAGGCCCTCCGCGCGGGCGGGGTCCAGGGCGCCGTCGAAGGCGCGTATGTCCTCCGCCGCGCCGTCGCGGGACGGGGTCACCGGTCCGTCCGCGTCACCGTCCGGCCCCTCCTGCCACGGCACGGCCCCCCGCACCGCGAGCCAACCGCGAAGGTGGTCCGGCACGGGGCCGGCGGGCCGTGCGGCGTCGTCCGGGCGCAGCGACCTCGCGAGTCGCTCCGACACGTCGTCCACGAGCACCGTGTCCGGGCCGGTCCAGCTCCGGAACCGCCCACCGATCGCCTCGTCGATCAGCTCCTGTGCCACATCGGGGTCGACTCCCCAGCGGCTGAGGAACCAGGTGAGGACCTGCCGGCAGTGCCCGTGCCAGCCGCTGCCGCAGCCGGTGCGGTCGGTCACGTGAAGGATCAGGTTCCGGGCGGCGCACTCCCACAGGATCCGCTGGTCCGCGACGTCGGCCAGGTCCAGCGGGTACGCCTCGAACCATCCGGCCAGGCTCTCCAGCCAACCGCGCCACTCGCACAGCGACGCGAGGACACGGTCGAGCGTCTCCTCCGGGGTGGTGATCGAGTCCCGCGAGCAACACCAGCTCCCGACCGGTCCGCCGTCGAAGTCCCCTTCGTCGTGCGCCCAGCGCCAGCCGACGGCCCAGCGGCCGTAGCGCTGGACGAGGGCGTGCGACATGGCGTCGGCCCAGAGCTGCCCCTCGCCCCAGCTCCAGGCGATCATCGCCGGGTCGGACTTGGGGAGGTCGGGGGGGTGGGGCACACACCGGGCCGGACCGAGCGAGCGTACGACCCGCGCTGCCGCCGTGCTGTCGAAGGGATGACGGGCGGGGTCCACCTCGGCCCAGGTCAGCAAGTGCGGGGACGGCTCGAAAATCACCGCGCAAGCCTGCCACGCGGGCCCGGTGTCCGTTCACGCCGATTACCGCGGGGTGTTGCCCCGGCGCACTGGCAACTCGTCGCCGCCACCGGCCTCTTGAAGCCGCCCCGCGAATGTGCGATACAGGTCTGGACCAATCCCCGTCAGGCGCGGAGGTCCGGGCGTGCGACGCTCCCCCACCATGTTCGTGTCCGCTCTCTCCTTCGTCCTCGTGCTCACCGGCTGCGCGGGCGGCGACGAGGACACCGAGCCGCCCTCCGCACCCACCGGGGTGACCGCGCAGGCGGGCAGTGCCACGTCCGTGCACGTCATGTGGGAGCGGGCCACCGACGACCGTTCGGTCGCCGGGTACGAGGTGTTCCAGAAGGGCCGGAAGGTCCGGACCGTGGAGGGCGGACGGACCATGGTCGACATCGAACCGCTCGCGCCCTCGACCGCCTACAGCTTCACCGTCCGCGCCCGCGACGCCGCCGGGAACCTGTCCGCCCCCAGCGCCGCCGTACCGGTCACCACGCCCCCGGCCACGCCGGACGACGACACGCCCCCCACCCGGCCGACGGCTCTGCGCGGCACCGTCGAGGGCGGCCGGGCGGTCACCCTCACCTGGCGGCGCGCCACCGACGCCGTCGGCGTCACCGCGTACGACATCTACCAGGCCGACTCGCGCGTCCACAGCGTCCCCGGTACGGCGACCGGCGCCCGCGTGACCAACCTGCGGCCGGGCACGGTCTACACGTTCACCGTCCGCGCCCGTGACGCCGCGGACAACTTGTCACCCGACAGCCCGCCGGTCGACCTCACGACCGCCTCCGACCCCGGCTCCGGCCCCAGCACGGCCCCCACCGGCCTCAAGGCGACGGCCCGCAAGGGCAGTGTCGTCCTCGCCTGGACCCCGCCCGACACCGGCGCCCCGGTCAGGGAACACCAGCTCTTCCTCAACGGCACCCTCGCCACCACCATCGTCTGGGGCGCCCAGCCGCCCCCGGGAGAGGTCGGCTACACCTTCACCGTCACCGACAAGCCGGGCACCCGCTACAGCGTCAAGCTCCGCGCCAGGCTCCCGGACGGAACCTGGGGGGACTTCTCCGCGCAGCGCACGGTCGTGGTCGTCTGAGAGACGGCTCCGCCCCCTGGCTCTGTGCGGCGCCAGGGGGCGGAGTGTCACGGGACAGGTGTCAGCCGACGAGCTGCTCGTACGCGGGGAGGGTGAGGAAGTCCGCGTAGTTCTCGTCGAGCGAGACCTTCAGGAGCAGGTCGTGGGCCTGCTGCCACTTGCCCGCCGCGAAGGCCTCGTCGCCGATCTCCGCGCGGATCGCGGCCAGTTCCTCGGCCGCGACCTCGCGGGCCAGCTCCGGGGTGGCCTGCTCGCCGTTCTCGAAGACGACGCCCGCGTTGATCCACTGCCAGATCTGGGAGCGCGAGATCTCGGCGGTGGCCGCGTCCTCCATCAGGTTGAAGATCGCCACGGCGCCCAGGCCGCGCAGCCAGGCCTCGATGTAGCGGATGCCGACCTGGACGGCGTTGCGGAGGCCCTCGTACGTCGGCCTCGCGTCGAGCGAGTCGATGGCGATCAGGTCGCCGGGGGCCACCGAGACGTCCTCGCGGAGGCGGTCCTTCTGGTTGGGCTTGTCGCCCAGCACGGCGTCGAAGGAGGCCATGGCGATCGGGACGAGGTCGGGGTGGGCGACCCAGGAGCCGTCGAAGCCGTCGTTCGCCTCGCGGTCCTTGTCGGCCTTGACCTTCTCGAAGGCGACCTTGTTGACCTCGGGGTCCTTGCGGGACGGGATGAACGCCGCCATGCCGCCGATCGCGTGCGCGCCCCGCTTGTGGCAGGTGCGGACGAGGAGTTCGGTGTAGGCCCGCATGAAGGGAGCGGTCATGGTCACCGCGTTGCGGTCGGGCAGGACGAACTTCTGGCCGCCGTCACGGAAGTTCTTGACGATCGAGAACAGGTAGTCCCAGCGGCCGGCGTTCAGGCCGGAGGCGTGGTCGCGCAGCTCGTAGAGGATCTCCTCCATCTCGTACGCCGCCGTGATCGTCTCGATCAGGACGGTCGCGCGGACGGTGCCCTGCGGGATGCCGACGTAGTCCTGGGCGAAGACGAAGATGTCGTTCCAGAGGCGGGCCTCCAGGTGCGACTCCGTCTTCGGGAGGTAGAAGTACGGGCCCTTGCCGAGGTCGATGAGGCGCTGCGCGTTGTGGAAGAAGTACAGGCCGAAGTCGACCAGGGCGCCGGGGACCGGGCGGCCGTCGAAGCGCAGGTGCCGCTCCTCCAGGTGCCAGCCGCGCGGGCGCATGACGACCGTCGCCAGCTCGGAGGCGGGCTTGAGGGCGTACGACTTGCCCGTGCGCGGGTCGGTGAAGTCGATCTTCCGCTCGTAGGCGTCGATCAGGTTGAGCTGGCCGAGGACGACGTTCTCCCAGGTGGGGGCGGACGCGTCTTCGAAGTCTGCGAGCCAGACCTTGGCGCCCGAGTTCAGGGCGTTGATGGTCATCTTGCGGTCGGTCGGGCCGGTGATCTCGACGCGGCGGTCGTTCAGCGCGGCCGGGGCCGGCGCGACCTTCCAGCTCTCGTCCTCCCGGAGCTGTGCGGTCTCCGGGAGGAAGTCGAGGGTGCTGGTGCGGGCGATCTCGGCGCGGCGCTCGGCGCGGCGGGCGAGGAGCTCGTCACGCCGCGGCGTGAAGCGCCGGTGCAGCTCGGCCACGAAGGCCAGGGCCGCATCGGTGAGGACCTCGTCCTGCCGGGGCAGGGGCTCGGCTTCGACGATGGCCAGCGGGGACGGCGCTGGTGCGGACATGAGCTGTCACTTCCTTCAGCGGGGACTGTGGCACGGCGCCGTGCAGCAGCGGCCGCCGGGCATACGCGCGCGGCACTGAGTGCCGTCGGAGCCGAGATACGGTCACGGGCGCCTTCTTACGAACGGGTGCTTCTGAACAGTGGATACTAGTTTCCTCATAGTGGAAGTTCAATGGTTTGTTGATGTCGAGATTCTCAGGGTCGACACAACATGGCTCTGAGTGCCATCTCGTTTACTCCAGGTGTGCCAGGTCCTCCACCGTGTCGATGTCGTACGGCTCCGCCACGTCCCCGCACTCCACGAGAACGATCGCCGCCTCGTGCTCCCCCAGGTACGCGCGTGCCCCCCGGTCCCCCTCCGCACTCGCCCCGACGTCCGCCCAGCGGTCCGCCCCGAGCAGCACCGGGTGGCCGCGCCTCCCGTCGTACGCGGCGGCCGCCAGCGCGTCGCGGGAGCGGTACGCGGCGGCCACCCGGCGCACCGCCTCCGGGCCGATCCCCGGCTGGTCCACCAGCGACACCACGGCCGCGTCGGCGCCCGAGGCCTCCAGCGACGCCAGGCCCACGCGCAGCGACGACCCCATGCCCCCCTCCCAGTCCGGGTTGTCGACCAGGACGCAGCCGGGCAGCGAGGCCCGTTCCCGTACGGCACCGGCGGCGGCGCCCAGCACCACGTGCACCACGTCGCAGCCGCCCGCGCGCAGCACGCCCACCGCGTGCTCGACCAGAGGGCGGCCACGGTGCTCCAAGAGGGCCTTCGGGCGCCCGCCCAGGCGCCGTCCGCCGCCGGCCGCGAGAAGAAGTCCGGCGATTCGTGGTCCGTCTGTTGTCGTATGTCCCATGTGGAGTGCATACCGCATGCGCGTGCGCCTGTGCGCGGGTGAAGACGGGCCTCCGCCTTGGATAAGGTGCGTCCGGCAGGCAGGTCAGAACGAAGTTCGTTACGGGGGACATGGGTTGATGAGTGGTGGTCCGGCGCGCCAGGGAACGGTCTTCCAGCCGTTGGAGGACGACGATCCGCGATCCGTGGCCGGTTACCGGCTCGCCGCCCGGCTCGGCGCCGGCGGCATGGGCAAGGTGTACCTGTCGTACACCCCGGGCGGCCGGCCGGTCGCCATCAAGGTGATCCGGCCCGACTTCGCCGAAGACGCCGAGTTCCGGCGCCGGTTCGCGCAGGAGGTGAAGTCCGCCCAGCGCGTCCAGGGCCTGTACACCGCGCCCGTCATCGACGCCGACACCGACGCCCGGCAGCCCTGGCTGGCCACGGCGTACGTCCCCGGCCCCTCCCTCGCCGACGCGGTGCAGACCCACGGCAGGCTGCCCGTCGACACGGTCCTGCTGCTGGTCGCCGGGATCGCCGAGGCGCTCCAGGTCATCCACGGCGCGGGCATCGTGCACCGCGACCTCAAGCCCGCGAACGTCCTCCTCGCCGCCGACGGGCCGCGTGTGATCGACTTCGGCATCGCGCGCGCAGCCGACGCCACCTCCCTGACCGGCAGCGGGGTCACCATCGGCACCCCGTCCTTCATGTCACCCGAGCAGGCGGCGGGCCGGACGGTCACCGCGGCCACCGACATCTTCGCGCTCGGCCAGGTCGCGGCGTACGCGGCCATCGGCAGCCCGGCCTTCGGTGAGGGCACCTCGCACGGCGTGCTGTACCGGATCGTCCACGAGGAGCCGCAGCTCGACGGACTCCCGGAGCAGCTTCACGAGTTGGTGACCCGCTGCCTGACCAAGGACCCGGCCGGGCGCCCGTCCGTCGCCGACATCCTCGCCCTGTGCCAGGCCGCCAGCGACCAGACCGCGCTGCGCCGCCCGGAGGAGTGGCTGCCCGGCGCCGTCGCCGCGGACATCACCACCCGCGCGGCCGCGCCCGCCCCGGCGGCGGCCACCACGCCCCCGCCCCCGGCCCAGCCCCCGGCCGCGCCCGCCGCCCCCGCGACGCCGCCGCCCGCCCCGGCACCGCACCCCCCGACCGCCCCGGCGGCCCCGGCGACCCCGCCGCCCGGCTTCGGCCCGCCGCCCACCCAGCCGCAGCCGACCCCGCAGCCTCAGCAGAACGAGCAAGCCCACCAGCACCAGCAGCCGCACCAGCATCCGCAGGCCCAACCGCCCGCCCCCGCCCCCGCGTACGGCTACCCGCAGGCGCACCCCACCCCGCCCCCGTACACCGGACCGGCGCCGGTCACCGCCCCCACCCCGGTCGCCGCCCCCGCCGCGCCCCGCAAGAAGACCAAGCGGAACGTCCTGCTCGCCCTCACCGCCCTGCTCGTCGTCGCCGGCCTCGCCGGTGGCGGGGTGTACGCCCTGATGTCGCGCGACGACAACAAGGGCGGTGGCCAGGCGCAGAGCGGCGACCAGGCCAAGAGCGACCCCACGCCCCAGGACCAGACCCCCGTGGACGGCGCGGGGGACGCGACCGACCCCGCGCCCACGTCCTCCTCCCCGAAGCCCCCGGAGCCGGTCGCCGACCCGACGCCCGCCGTCTACCAGGGCATCGACCTCACGGACGGCTACCACCTGACGCTCGGCGACGACCCCGTCAAGCCGCTCGGCGACAACGCCAACGTGGACGTCGCCTACGACTGGAGCCTGGAGAAGATCTACGTCGAGGACGGGCGGCTCATCCTGCTGCGCACCGGACAGAAGGGCGACCTGGAGACCTGCCGCACCGAGACCCGCTATGCCGACCGGGTCGACCTCGACACCCTGTCCAAGGGGTCCCAGTTGTGTGTTCTGACCAATGGGGGGCACGTCGGCCTGGTGACGTACCAGGGGAAGTCGCCCGAATCCGATCCCAGTCACTACGTCACGCTCGACGTGACCGTGTGGCGCAACGCGATCGTCCCGGAAGCCACCTCCTGAGTTTTCGTCAGAGGAGTGGCGCTCCCGGCCCGTCATGGCGTTAAGTACAGGGACGGGCGCACAACGTAGTGCGTGCAAGGGGCGGGAGAGCTTTTGTTGCGAAGCATGGGACAGAGGCGCGTGGCCGAGAGCGGCGAGGACCCGAGGGTGACGGAGCTGCGCGCCGCCGTCTCCCGCCTCCGCCGGGAACTCGCCGGCCACCCGGCCGACTTCGCCGACCGGGGCATCGCCGAGGACGAACTGGCCGCGCTCGCCGCGATGACCCTCACCGGCGTGCCCGAGGTGCGCCGGCTGCGCCGGTCGCTGCTGCTCATCGCGGGAGCGGTCGGTTCGGTGAGCGCCCTCGGCGGCGCGCTCACCGACGTACGCCACGCGGTGGAGCTGTTCGGCGAACCGCACCAAATAACGTAACCGCACCGAAGGGCCTGGCCAGGACCTAACGGCGAATCAGGCGGCGGGCGGTGGCCGCCGCCACCGCCGCCGTCCGCGAGTCGACGCCCAGCTTGGCGAAGACATGGACCAGGTGCGACTTCACCGTGGCCTGGCTGAGGAACAGCCGCTTGCTGATCTGGAGGTTGGACAGGCCCTCGCCGACCAACTGGAGCACCTCCAGCTCCCGCTTGGTCAGGGCCTGGGCCGGTGCCCGCATCCGGTCCATCAGGCGGTGCGCGACGGCCGGGGCGAGCGCGGACCGGCCGGCCGCCGCCGTGCGGACCGCCGCCGCCAGTTCCTCCGGCGGCGCGTCCTTGAGCAGATAGCCGCTCGCCCCCGCCTCGACGGCCGCCAGGATGTCGGCGTCCGTGTCGTACGTCGTCAGCACCAGGACCCGAGGCGCCCCGTCGCGGGCGGTGATCGCGGCCGTCGCCGCCGAGCCGTGCATGCCGCCGCCGAACTGGAGGTCCATCAGGACCACGTCCACGCCGTGGGCCAGCTCCACCGCACGCTCCGCCGTGGCGGCCTCCGCGACCACCGTGAAGTCCGGCTCCGTGTCCAGGACGGCGCGCAGCCCCGCGCGGACCACGGGGTGGTCGTCGGCGAGCAGCAGACGGATGGTCATACGGCCCCCTCCCCGGGCAGCGGCAGCGCCACCGCGACGGCCGTGCCCTGGCCGGGCGACGACTCGACGGTGAACGTCCCGCCCAGCGACTGGGCCCGCGAGCGCATCGCCTGGAGCCCGAAACCGTCACCCGGGGAAGGCGTCCAGACGTGCGGATCGAAGCCCTTGCCGTCGTCCACCACGTCCAGCGTGACGGACGCGTCCATGAAGGTGAGCGTGATCTCGGCGCGCCCCGCGCCCGCGTGCCGCACCGTGTTGGCCAGCGCGGACTGGGCGATCCGCAGCAGCGCCACCTCGTACGGCGTCGGCAGCGGGACCGGCGTACCGCTCAGCGAGAACCGCACACGCGGCCCCGGCCCGCCGGGGTCGTCGCACAGCCGCTCCAGTGCCGCCGCCAGCGAACCCCGCTCCAGGTCGGCCGGCGCCAGCGCCCGTACGAAACGCCGCGCCTCCGCCAGGTTGTCCTGGGCCGTCCGCCGCGCCCGCTCGATGTGCCCGGCCGCCACCGGGTTGCCGTCCGGCAGGGCGCGCTCGGCGGCCCTCAGCAGCAGTTGGATCGACGACAGGCCCTGCGCCAGCGTGTCGTGGATCTCCCGCGCCAGGCGCTCCCGCTCGGCCAGCGTGCCCGCGTGCCGTTCGGCGGCGGCCAGCTCCGCCCGCGTCGACGTCAGTTCCTCGACCAGCCGCCGGTGCCGCTCGCTCTCCCGGTACAGCGCCTGGTAGCCGAGTACGGTCGCCACGGCGACGGCCGCGCCCAGCAGCGGCCCGATGACCGCGCCGGGGTTGAGCGGTGCGCCATGGCGCACGTACGACATGATCGCCGCGCCCGCGGTGGCGGCGACGGCCGGCAGCGACCAGCGCGCGGGCAGCAGGTGCAGGTGCAGGAAGTACAGCGGGAAGGCCACCCACAGCCCGTCGGGCGTCACGGCCAGCAGCACGAGCCACGCCGCGGACAAGGTGCCCAGCCACAGGGCGGCGGCGGACCGGGAGTCCCGTACGGCGCGGAGGGCCGAACCCACCGCGTACACCGCCCCCGTCGCGGCCGCCGCGGCGACGGCGGCCGGGGCCGGGTCCCGGAGCGCGGCCAGGAGCAGCAGCCCCGCCATGAGCAGGTGCAGACAGACGCGCAGGACGCGCAGGGCGGGGGTGAGCGTACGGGGATCCATGACCCGTCCAGCGTAGGCGGGCCGGGCGGCTGCGCCCTCAACCGAAAGTTTGATGAGGGGCCCGTCCGGCGCGCGATGCCCGTGCCGGCCGCCCGTCGGCAGGCTGGCCGCATGTTCGTGGCATGGAGAGACCTACGTTTCGCCAAGGGGCGATTCACGCTGATGGGCACGGTGATCGTGCTGATCACCCTGCTCGTCGGCCTGCTGTCCGGGCTGATGGCCGGGCTCGCGCGGGAGAACGTCTCGGCGATCACCGCCCTGCCCGCCGACCGGCTGGCCTTCGCCGCCCCGCCCGCCGGCCGGGACGTGTCCTTCTCGGACTCGTCCGTGCCGGAGAGCGCCTGGCGTACCTGGGCCCGGCAGCCCGGCGTGACCGCCGCCGAACCGGTCGGCATCAGCACCCTGAACGCGGCCGCTGGCGGCACCGCGGCCACGGGCGACCGCCGTACCGGTGACGCGGGCGACGGCCGTACCGGTACGGTCGCGGTCTCCGTCTTCGGCACCGAGCCGGATGCCGGGCTCGCCCCGGAGAGCGGGCGGCTCGGCCCGGGGAAGGCGGTCCTGTCGGTGTCCGCCGCGGAGGAACTGGGCGTCGGCGCCGGGGACCGGATACGGCTCGGCTCCCGGAACGACGTCACGGTGGCGGCGGTCGCGGGCGACGCCTCGTACAGCCACACGCCGGTGGTGTGGACGTCCCTGGACGACTGGCGGGCCCTCGGGCACACGGGGGCGACGGTCGTGGCGCTGCGGGGCGGCGGGATCGACGTAGCGGCGGGCGACGAGGCCGCCGGTACGCGCAGCACGACCGTCGACGAGGCGCTCGGCGCCATCGGGTCCTACCGGGCCGAGAACGGCTCGCTCCAGCTCATGCGCGGCTTCCTCTTCGTGATCTCGGCGCTCGTCATCGGGGCGTTCTTCACGGTGTGGACGATCCAGCGCGGCGGCGACGTGGCGGTGCTGAAGGCGCTCGGGGCGTCCACCCCGTACCTGCTGAAGGACGCCCTGGGCCAGGCGGTGGTCGTGCTGGGCGCCGGGACGCTGATCGGCACCGGGCTCGCGGCGGGCATCGGCGCGCTCGTGGGCCGGGGCGACGTGCCCTTCGTACTCGAACCGCTCACCGTCCTCGGCCCGGCGGCCGTGACGGTCGCACTCGGGCTGCTCGGCGCGGCCCTGTCCATCCGGCGGATCGCCGCCGTCGACCCCCTCACCGCGCTCGGGAGCGCCCGATGAGCCTGCACCTCGACGACGTGACGCTGACGTACCCCGACGGCGACGGGCGCCTGACCGCCCTGGACGCGGTCCGTCTGGACGTGCCCCCGGGCAGTGTCACGGTGGTCGTCGGGCCGTCCGGCTCGGGCAAGTCCAGCCTGCTCGCGGTCGCGGCGACGCTGGTGACGCCCGACCGGGGACGGGTGGTCGTGGCCGGTACGGACACCGGCACGCTCGACCGGGCCGGGAAGGCGGCGCTGCGGCGCGAGCACGTCGGGATCGTCTTCCAGCAGCCGAACCTGCTGCCGTCGCTGACCGCCGCCGAGCAGCTCCGGGTGATGGCCCACCTGTCAGGCCGCGAGCACCGCGAGCGGCGGGCCCTGGAACTCCTGGACGCGGTGGGCCTGGCCGACCTGGCCGCGCGGCGTCCGCACCAGCTCTCCGGCGGCCAGCGCCAGCGCGTGAACATCGCCCGGGCGCTGATGAACGACCCGGCCGTGCTCCTGGTCGACGAACCGACGAGCGCGCTGGACCACGAACGGGGAGCGGCGGTCCTCGACCTGCTGGTCGCGCTGACCCGTGAGCGCGGGACGGCGACGGTGGTGGTCACGCACGACCGGGCCCATCTCGACCGCGCCGACCGGACGGTCACCGTCCAGGACGGAAGGCTGTCGGCGGGCCCGCCGCCGGTGTGCGGCTGACGTCAGGCCTGGCCGTTGTTGGCGGGGTTCGCCAGGGCCGTGGACAGCTCCTTGGCGATGCCCTGGAGGATCGGCACGATCCGCTCCGTCGCCGCCTCCGTGACCCGGCCGGCCGGGCCCGAGATGGAGATGGCGGCGGCGGTGGGGGAGTCGGGCACCGAGACCGCGATGCATCGCACCCCGATCTCCTGCTCGCTGTCGTCGATCGCGTACCCGGCCGTGCGGACCTGCTCCAGGGCGTTGAGGAAGCCCTCGGGCGTGGTGATGGTCTTCTCGGTCGCGGCGGGCATGCCGGTGCGGGCGAGCAGTGCCCGTACCTCCTCCGGCGGGGTGTGCGCCAGCAGCGCCTTGCCCACGCCGGTGGAGTGCGGCAGCACGCGCCGGCCGACCTCGGTGAACATGCGCATCGAGTGCTTGGACGGCACCTGCGCCACGTACACGATCTCGTCGCCGTCGAGCAGCGCCATGTTCGCGGTCTCGCCGGTCTCCTCGACCAGCCGGGCGAGGTAGGGGCGCGCCCAGGTGCCGAGGAGGCGGGCGGCGGACTCGCCGAGGCGGATCAGGCGGGGGCCGAGCGCGTAGCGGCGGTTGGGCTGCTGGCGTACGTACCCGCAGGCGACCAGCGTGCGCATCAGGCGGTGGATGGTGGGCAGCGGCAGCCCGCTGCTGGAGGAGAGCTCGCTCAGCCCGACCTCGCCCCCGGCGTCGGCCATCCGCTCCAGAAGGTCGAAGGCACGCTCCAGGGACTGGACACCGCCGGTCGCGGCGGCGGGCTTGGCGGCGTCGGTGGTGCTGGCGCTGGACGTCGGCACGTCAACGGTCCTTTCGAGGCGGATGGGCAAGTCAGCAGCCTACCGGGCCGTTCCGCCGGGCACATCGCCCGCAGTGGGGCGTCTTCGCCGGTCAGGCGCTGTTTGTCCGGGTGTCCTCGGTGTGCCGCGGAGGTCTGCGCGTGCTCCTCATGTGGGTAGCTACGTTCTCCCAGATGAAATTAGCTTTCCACTTCATGGAAACATCCAAGCCGTCCGCTCGCCACCCGGCGGCGACCCGGGGGACTCTTGACGATGTCGGGTCCGGAGTGAAGACTTCTTCAACAGTTCGTTGAAAAACGAGATTCCGGCCGGCGATGTGGAAGGCGATGTGGACGGGAACGTGGAGCTGAACGGCAACGTGGAACAGGGCATGGACGTGGACGCGAACGTGACTCTGGTACTGCGCTCGACGCGCGTCATCACCCCCGAGGGCACCCGGTCGGCCTCGGTCGCCGTGGCCGGCGGCACGATCGCGGCGGTGCTGCCCCACGACGCCGAGGTGCCCGCCGGCGCCCGGCTGGAGGACGTCGGCGACCACGTCGTCCTCCCCGGCCTGGTCGACACGCACGTCCATGTGAACGACCCCGGCCGCACCGAGTGGGAGGGCTTCTGGACGGCCACCCGCGCGGCCGCGGCGGGCGGCATCACCACCCTCATCGACATGCCGCTCAACTCCCTGCCCCCGACGACGACGGTCGAGAACCTGCGCGTCAAGCAGGGCGTGGCCCGGCCCAAGGCGCACATCGACGTCGGTTTCTGGGGCGGCGCCCTGCCCGACAACGTCAAGGACCTCCGTCCGCTGCACGACGCCGGCGTCTACGGCTTCAAGTGCTTCCTGTCGCCCTCCGGCGTGGACGAGTTCCCGCAGCTCGACCAGGAGCAGCTCGCCGCCTCGCTCGCCGAGATCGCCGGCTTCGGCGGCCTGATGATCGTGCACGCCGAGGACCCG
Organism: Streptomyces sp. NPDC049837; assembly: GCF_040674455.1. Lineage (NCBI taxonomy): Bacteria > Bacillati > Actinomycetota > Actinomycetes > Kitasatosporales > Streptomycetaceae > Streptomyces > Streptomyces sp. NPDC049837. The sequence continues at coordinate 69,938 of NZ_JBFAMP010000011.1, forward strand.
CACCACCTCGCCGCCGCCCCGCAGAAGAGCTCCCCGAAGTACGCCGACTTCCTCGCCTCCCGGCCGCGCGACGCCGAGAACACCGCCATCGAGAACCTCATCAACCAGGCCAGGCGCCTCGACGCGCGCGTGCACGTGCTGCACCTGTCCTCCAGCGACGCGCTGCCGATGATCGCCGCCGCCCGCCGCGAGGGCGTCCGCGTCACCGTCGAGACCTGCCCGCACTTCCTCACCCTGACCGCCGAGGAAGTCCCGGACGGCGCGACGGAGTTCAAGTGCTGCCCGCCCATCCGTGAGGCGTCCAACCAGGACGCGCTGTGGGAGGGGCTGGCCGACGGGACGATCGACTGCATCGTCTCCGACCACTCGCCCTCCACCGCCGACCTCAAGACCCCCGACTTCTCCACCGCCTGGGGCGGCATCTCCTCCCTCCAGCTCGGCCTGCCCGCCATCTGGACCGAGGCCCGCCGCCGCGGCCGCACCCTGGAGGAGGTCGTCCGCTGGATGTCCACCGCCCCGGCCCGCCTCGCCGGCCTGGACCGCAAGGGCGCCATCGAGCCCGGCCGTGACGCCGACTTCGCCGTCCTCGCCCCCGACGAGACCTTCACCGTCGACCCGGCCGAGCTCCACCACCGCAACCAGGTCACGGCGTACGCGGGCAAGACCCTGCACGGCGTCGTCAAGTCCACCTGGCTGCGTGGCGTACGCATCGCCGACAACGGCACCCTGGCCGAGCCGACCGGCCGGCTGCTCGAAAGGAACAAGTGACCCCGTGACCGTCATACCCTCCTTCACCGGCGACGCCAGCCCCTACGGCGGCGGTGACCCTTACGCCGACTACCGCACCGCCGACTTCCCCTTCACCGATCTCGTCGACCTCGCCGACCGCCGCCTCGGCGCGGGCGTCATCGCCGCCAACGACGAGTTCTTCGCCGAGCGCGAGAACATGCTCAAGCCCGAGCCCGCCGAGTTCGACCCCGAGCACTTCGGGCACAAGGGCAAGATCATGGACGGCTGGGAGACGCGCCGCCGCCGCGGTGTCTCCGCCACCGAGCCCCACCCCACGGACGACGACCACGACTGGGCGCTGGTACGCCTCGGCGCCCCCGGCGTCGTACGCGGCATCGTCGTCGACACCGCCCACTTCCGCGGCAACTACCCGCAGGCCGTCTCCATCGAGGCGACCTCGGTGGCCGGCTCCCCGTCGCCCGGGCAACTGCTGGCCGACGACGTCGAGTGGACGACGCTCGTCCCGCGCACCGCCATCGGCGGCCACGCGGCGAACGGTTTCTCCGTGGACGTGGAGCGGCGCTTCACGCACCTGCGCGTCAAGCAGCACCCCGACGGCGGCATCGCCCGCCTGCGCGTGTACGGCGAGGTCGCCCCCGACCCGGCGTGGCTCGGCGTGCTGGGCACCTTCGACGTCGTCGCCCTGGAGAACGGCGGCCGCGTCGAGGACGCCTCCGACCGCTTCTACTCGCCGGCCACCAACACCATCCAGCCGGGCCGCTCCCGCAAGATGGACGACGGCTGGGAGACCCGCCGCCGCCGCGACAAGGGCAACGACTGGATCCGCTACCAGCTCGTCGAGCAGTCCGCGATCCGCGCCGTCGAGATCGACACCGCGTACCTCAAGGGCAACAGCGCCGGCTGGGCCGCCCTCTCCGTGCGCGACGGCGAAGGCGGCGAGTGGACCGAGTTCCTGCCCCGCACCCGCCTCCAGCCGGACACCAACCACCGGTTCGTCCTGCCCGAGCCGGTCGTCGGCACCCACGTCCGCATCGACATCTACCCCGACGGCGGCATCTCCCGCCTCCGGCTGTTCGGCTCGCTGACGGACGAGGGCGCCAAGCGCCTCTCCGCCCGCCACGACGAGCTGAGCTAGCCACCACGACCCGGGCGGCACGACACCCGCCCGTATGCGAGGGCGCACCGGAAGGACAGCACCGGTGCGCCCTCGCGCATGTTCATGGTGCCCTCCACGCCGTTCATCAGAGCCGTTCCTCTGAGTGGTTGCGTGCTCAATCACATCGGAGGGGCGGTCCCGGTACCGGCGGGAAACGGACGCCGAATCCGGCGCCCGTCCACCGATGAGTTCTGTGCGGAGGCACGGTCAGAGCCTGTGACACACGATGGGAAACACCCCAACGAAAGGCACCGGCCATGGCCAAGCTGACCCTCACCACCTTCATGACGCTGGACGGCGTGATGCAGGCCCCGGGCGGCCCCGACGAGGACCGCACCGACGGGTTCGAGTACGGCGGCTGGAGCGTCCCGTTCGCGGACGAGGACTTCGGCCGGTTCATGAACGAGGTGTTCGAGCGGGTGGACTGCTTCCTGCTCGGCCGGCGGACGTACGAGATCTTCGCCTCGTACTGGCCCAAGGTCACCGACGAGAACGACCCGATCGCGAGCCGCCTCAACAGCCTGCCCAAATACGTGGTGTCCCGGACCCTCGACAAGGCCGACTGGAACAACTCCACCGTCATCAGCGGCGACCTGACCGAGGAGGTCAACCGCCTCAAGCAGGGGCCCGGCCGCGAGGTCCAGGTCCACGGCAGCGCCCGGCTCGCCCAGAGCCTCATCGCGCTCGGCCTGCTCGACGAGCTGAACGTCCTGGTGTTCCCGGTCTTCCTCGGCAAGGGCCGGCGTCTCTTCCCGGACGGCGGCGCCCCGACCGCCTTCGAGCTCACCGGCCACCGCACCACGTCCACCGGCGTCACCATCCAGACCTACCGGCCCACCGGGCCCGCGGAGTTCGGCACGTACGAGCTCGGCGAGTGAGACCCGCGCCGGTACCCATGCGCGGGTAGGTACGGATACTCATCCGCGAGCCGGCGGCCCGGAGCGACAGTGGGCCCATGACCGACGCACCCTCCCGGCCCGTTGTCCGCAACGTCGGCCTGATCCTCGCCCTGCTGCCCGTCAACGTGCTGATCGGGATGTACGCCTGGCTCGCCGTCGGCATGGAGGGGTGGGCGGCGGGCAAGAACGGGGTGGCTCCCCGGACGCCGGTGGCCGAGCTGCTGGGGTGCGCGGCCCTGACCACCGGCATCGGTGTGGTGCTGTGGCTGTGCCGGGCGCGCGGAGCCGCCCTCTTCCAGGTGGCCCCCTTGCTCTTCCTGACCCTGCTCACCCAGCAGTGGTAGAGACGGATTCACGCCTTCCGCATCCGGTCCGAGATCATCAGGATCGCGAAGCCGAGCACCGCGATCACGATGTTGGCGAACACCTCCCGGCCGTGCAGGAAGCCCACGTTCTCCGTCAGGTACCGGCTGAAGCCCATGAAACGGAACCACCCCGTCAGCTCGCGCAGCACTCCGCACACGCCGACGACCAGCACCAGCGTGCCGAGGACTTCGAGGATCTTCTTCATGCCCACCATCGTCGGCGCGGGCGGCCGGCCACCGCCTCGGGCGTCGGGATGGCAGCGGGGTCCGGAAGTATGAGACGGGCGCGACTTTGGTAGCGGACCGCCGTCCGGGGGCCCCACCACGGCCGGTGCCCGCATAGCTTTGTCGACATGACGCGTGCGGAGTACCCCTGGCTGCTGCCCTCGGACCTGGCCGAATCGGCCGACTCCGAGGCCCCCGACGGCCACCCGGCGCGGCGCCGCCGCCGTACCGTACGCGACTGGATCGTCGACACGACCGCCTTCGTCCTCGCCTCGTTCGTCGGCCTCCTCGCCGTCGACGCGAGCAGCCGGCTCGGCAACTCCGAAGTCGCCGTCCTCGGCGACCAGCTCCTCGGCGCCGCCGCCTGCTGTGCGCTCTGGCTGCGCCGCCGGTGGCCCGTCGGGCTGACCGTTGCCCTGTCCGTACTGAGCACGGTGGCACCGGCCGCCGGCGGCGCCGCCCTGGTGGCCCTCTTCGGCGTCGCCGTACGGGTGCCGTTCCGGCGCCTCGCCTACGTCGGCGGCCTGGCGCTGGTGTGCGGCACCGCCCAGGTGTTCGTGCGCCCCGACCCGACCCTGCACCCCCTCGCGTCGGTCGCCATCGGCGTCGTCCTGGTCCTCCTGGTCACCGGCTGGGGCATGCTCGTCCGCTCCCGCCGCCGGCTCGTCGTCGCCCTGCGCGAGCGCGCCCGCCGCGCCGAGGCCGAGGCGGAACTCCGCGCCGAGCAGGCCCAGCGCGCCGCCCGCGAGGCCATCGCCCGCGAGATGCACGACGTCCTCGCCCACCGCCTCACCCTGCTCAGCGTCCACGCCGGCGCCCTCGAATTCCGGCCCGACGCGCCCCCGCCCGAGGTCGCCCGGGCCGCCGGTGTCATCCGTGACAGCGCCCACGAGGCCCTCCAGGACCTGCGCGAGATCATCGGCGTCCTGCGCGCCCCCGGCGACCGTGAGGACGGCGACCGCCCCCAGCCCACCCTCGCCACCCTCGACGCACTGATCGCCGAGTCCCGCCGGGCCGGCATGAAGGTCACCCTCGACAACGGCATCGCCGACCCGTCCGGTGTCCCCGCCGCCACCGGCCGCACCGTCTACCGCATCGCCCAGGAGGGCCTGACCAACGCCCGCAAGCACGCCCCCGGCACCGAGGTCACCGTCACCGTGCGCGGCCGCCCCGGCGACGGGCTCACCGTCGGCGTCCACAACCCCGCCCCCACCGGTCCCGTCCCCCACGTACCCGGGTCGGGTCAGGGGCTCATCGGGCTGACCGAACGCGCCACCCTCGCCGGCGGCCGCCTCACCCACGGACCCGCGCCCGACGGCGGGTTCGCCCTGCACGCCTGGCTACCGTGGCCCTCATGACCATCCGGCTGATCGTCGTCGACGACGACCCCCTCGTCCGCGCGGGACTCACCTTCATGCTCGGCGGCGCCGACGACATCGAGATCGTCGGGGAGGCCGCCGACGGCGCCGACGTCCCCGCGCTCGTGGACCGGGCCGCGCCCGACGTCGTCCTCATGGACATCCGCATGCCGCACGTGGACGGCCTCACCGCCACCGAACGGCTCCGCGCCCGCCCCGGCGCCCCCGACGTCGTCGTCCTCACCACGTTCCACGCCGACGAGCAGGTGCTGCGGGCGCTGCGGGCCGGGGCCGCCGGGTTCGTCCTGAAGGACACCCCGCCCGCCGAGATCGTCGACGCCGTACGGCGGGTGGCGGCCGGCGACCCGGTCCTCTCCCCGGCCGTCACCCGCCGGCTCATGACCCATGTGGCGGGACACGCCACGGAGAACACCCGGCAGACGGCCGCCACCGCCCGCCTGGACACGCTCGCCGAGCGCGAGCGCGAGGTGGCCCTCGCGGTCGGCCGGGGCCGCACCAACGCCGAGATCGCGGCCTCCCTCTACATGAGCGTGCCGACCGTCAAGACCCACGTCTCGCGCATCCTCGCCAGGCTCGGCCTCAACAACCGTGTCCAAATCGCGCTGCTGGTCCACGATTCCGGGCTGCTCGACGGGGAGGACGACGCATAAGGTGGGCCGATGGACACGGTCGATCTGAGCGCGTACGGCGAGGAGTTCACCGCCGACCCCTACCCGTACTACGCGAAACTCCGGGAGGACGGGCCCGTCCACCATGTGCGCACGTCCGTCGGCGACGAGGCCTGGCTCATCGTCGGCCACGCCGAGGCCCGCGCCGCACTCGCCGACCCCCGGCTGTCCAAGTCACCCGCCACGGCCGGGTTCCAACTGCTCGACCAGGAGGTCGTGGGCCCGCACATGCTGATGCTCGACCCGCCCGACCACACCCGGCTGCGCAAGCTCGTCGCCGGTGAGTTCACCGGGCGGCGCGTGGAAGCCCTGCGCCCGCGCGTCCAGCGCATCACGGACGAGCTGATCGACGCCATGGCACCACACGGCCGGGCCGACCTCGTGGGCGCGCTCGCCTTCCCGCTGCCCATCACGGTGATCTGTGAACTGCTCGGCGTGCCCGCCGGTGACCGGGACGCCTTCCGCGCCTGGTCCAGCGAGGTCGTCGCGCCGACGGGCGCGGAGGCCGAGCGCGACGCCGTGCACGCGCTGGCCCGGTACCTCGACGACCTCATCGAGGACAAGCGGTGCGCCGGCCCCGCCGACGACCTGCTCTCCGCGCTGCTGCGCACCCGCGCCGAGGACGGCGACCGGCTGTCGGCCGCCGAACTGCGCGCCATGGCCTACCTGTTGCTGATCGCCGGGCACGAGACCACGGTCAACCTCATATCCAACGGCGTCCGGGCCCTGCTGAACCACCCGGACCAACTGGCCGCCCTCCGCGCCGACTTCGGCCTGCTCGACGGGGCGGTGGAGGAGATGCTGCGCTACGACGGCCCCGTCGAGACGGCCACGATGCGGTTCGCCCGCGAGCCGGTGCCGGTCGCGGACACGGTGATCCCGCCGGGCGCCACCGTCCTCGTCGGCCTCGCCGCGGGCGATCACGATCCGGCCAGGTTCCCGGACCCGGACCGTTTCGACATCCGCCGCGACACGGCCGGGCACCTGGCCTTCGGCCACGGCATCCACTACTGCCTCGGCGCCCCGCTGGCCCGCCTGGAGGGCCGGATCGCGGTGCGCTCCCTGCTGGAACGCTTCCCCACGCTCTCCCTCGACCCCGAGGCCGGGCCCCTGGACTGGATGCCCGGCCTCCTCATACGCGGTGTCCGCCGCCTTCCCGTCAGGTGGTGACGCCATGAAAGACCTCGATGCGGATCTCGCCCGCGAGGTCCTCGACAGCCAGCCCTTCAGCCGGCTCGTCGGCGCCCGCATCACCGCCTTCGGCGACGGCGCCGCCGTACTGGAGGTGGACGCCCGCGACGACCTGCGCCAGCAGAACGGCTTCCTGCACGGCGGGGTCCTGTCGTACGCCGCCGACAACGCGATCACCTTCGCCGCGGGCAGCGCCCTGGGCCCGGCCGTGCTGACCGCCGGGTTCTCCATCCAGTACGTCCGCCCCGCCACCGGCCGCACGCTGCTGGCCCGCGCCTCCGTGGTCCACGCGGGCCGGCGGCAGGCGGTGGTGCGCTGCGACCTGCTGACGGTGGCCGGCGACGGGACCGAGACCCTGTGCGCGGTGGCCCAGGGCACGGTCCTGTCGGCGCCCGGGGGCTCAGAGGGCTGACGGCACCTCGTCCAGCCGCACCGGGCGGCGCTCGCGCCGGGACAGCTCGCACGCCTCGGCGACGCGCAGCGCCTGGAGGGCCTCGCGGCCGTCGCAGGGGTTGGCCAGCTCGCCGCGCGCGAGGTGGACGAAGGCGTCCAGCTCGGCCTCGTACGCCGGGGCGAACCGCTCCAGGAAGCCGGGCCACGGCTTGTCGGCCGCGGGCGGGCCGAGCGGTTCGGTGGAGGTGAGGGGCGTGCGGTCGTCCAGGCCCACCGCGATCTGGTCGCGCTCGCCCGCCAGCTCCATCCGTACGTCGTAACCAGCGCCGTTGCAGCGGGTGGCCGTGGCCGTGGCGAGGGTGCCGTCGTCGAGGGTGAGCAGGGCGGCCGCCGTGTCCACGTCGCCCGCCTCGCGGAACATCGCGGGGCCGCCGTCCGAGCCGGTCGCGTACACCTCGGTGACCTCCCGGCCGGTGACCCAGCGCAGGATGTCGAAGTCGTGGACCAGGCAGTCGCGGTAGAGGCCGCCGGAGAGCGGGAGGTAGGCGGCGGGCGGCGGGGCCGGGTCGGAGGTGATGGCCCGGACCGTGTGCAGCCGGCCGATGCGCCCGGAGTGGACGGCGTCGCGGGCGGCCCGGTAGCCCGCGTCGAAGCGGCGCATGAAGCCGAGCTGGAGCTGGGTTCCGGCCGTCTCGACCTCGCGGAGCGCGCCCAGCGTGCCGGCCAGGTCGAGGGCGATGGGTTTCTCGCAGAAGGTGGGCAGGCCCGCGCGGGCGGCGCGGGCGATGAGCTCGGCGTGGGCGGAGGTCGCCGAGGCGATGACCACCGCGTCCACCCCCCAGGCGAAGACCTCGTCGACGGTCGGCGCGGCCGTGGCGCCGGTGAGTTCGGCGACCTGGGCCGCCCGGCCGGGATCGGCGTCGGCGACCACGAGCGCCCCCACTTCCGGGTGGCGGCTGAGCACGCCCGCGTGGAAGGCCCCGATACGTCCCGTTCCGATGAGTCCGATGCGCATGGCCCCCAAGGTGGTGCCGCCGCTGCCACCATGTCAAGCGTTTGTCCTGACAACATGACTTCACAACTTCCCGTCATCATTTCCTCTGGATAGGCTCGGCACGTGCCCAAGCAGACCCGAGCAGCCAGAGAAGAGTCCGGCCCCGTCGTGCGGCTGCCGCTGAGCGTGGACCGCACCAGTCCGGTCCCGCTCTACTTCCAGCTCTCCCAGCAGTTGGAGGCGGCCATCGAGCGCGGGACGCTCACGCCGGGCAGCCTCCTCGGCAACGAGATCGAGCTGGCGGGCCGGCTCGGCCTGTCCAGGCCGACCGTCCGCCAGGCCATCCAGGCGCTGGTCGACAAGGGGCTGCTGGTGCGCCGCCGCGGCGTCGGCACCCAGGTCGTGCACAGCCAGGTCAAGCGCCCGCTGGAGCTCAGCAGCCTGTATGACGACCTGGAGGCGGCCGGCCAGCGCCCGGCCACCACCGTGCTGGCCAACCGCGTCGAGCCCGCGTCCGCCGAGGTCGCCGCCGCCCTCGGCGTACCGGAGGGCACCGACGTCCGGTTCGTGGAGCGGCTGCGGTTCGCGCACAACGAGCCCATGGCCCGGCTGCGCAACCACCTGCCGCTCGGCCTGCTCGACGTGGACACCGGGCTGCTGGAGGACACCGGTCTCTACCGGATGATGCGCGGCGCCGGCATCACCCTGCACAGCGCCCGCCAGTCGGTCGGGGCGCGGGCCGCGACGGGCGCGGAGGCGGAGCTGCTCACCGAGGCGGAGGGCGCCCCGCTGCTGACGATGGAGCGGACCACCTTCGACGACACGGGCCGGGCGGTGGAGTTCGGGTCGCACATCTACCGCGCGTCGCGGTACGCCTTCGAGTTCCAGCTCCTCGTCCGGCCGTGAGGCCGCCGTAGGCCGTCGCGTAAGAATGTTCGGACAAAGTATTGACGGGCCCGCCCCGCCCCCGTAGAAACTCACCCAGCCGCAATCGGGCGGCGCCGGGGAGACAAGGCGGACACACGATGCGAACCACCCGCACGGCGGCAGCGGCCCTGCTGACCGCAGTCGCACTCACCGTCACCGCCGTCGGATGCAGCAGCTCGGGCGGCAAGGAATCCGAGAACAAGCCCACGAACACCTCCGGTGGCGGCAAGCCCGCCGCCACCGCGCGCATGACCATCGCGATGGTCACCCACTCCGGCGAGGGCGACACCTTCTGGGACATCGTCCAGAGCGGTGCCAAGGTCGCCGCCGCCAAGGACAACGTCGAGTTCCTCTACGCCGCCAACAAGGAGGGCAAGGAACAGGCCGCCCTCATCGACTCGTACGTGGCGAAGAAGGTCGACGGCCTGATCGTCACCCTCGCCAAGCCCGAAGCGGTCAAGGCTTCCGTCGCCAAGGCCGTCGCCGCGGGCATCCCGGTCGTGACCATCAACTCCGGCGGGCAGCACTCCCAGGCCTTCGGTGCGATCAGCCACATCGGCCAGGACGAGGCCGTGGCCGGCGAGGCCGTCGGCACCGAGCTGACCGCACGCGGCAAGAAGAAGGCACTCTGCGTCATCCACGAGCAGGGAAACGTTTCCCTCGAAGAGCGCTGCGCCGGGGTGAAGAAGACCTTCAAGGGCACCGTCGAGAACCTCAACGTCGAGGGCACCAACATGCCCGCCGCGACCTCCTCCATCGAGGCCAAGCTCCAGAGCGCCAAGGACATCGACGCCGTCGTCACCCTCGGCGCGCCCTTCGCCGCCGCCTCGGTCAAGGCCAAGCAGAGCGCGGGCTCCGGCGCCGAGATCGACACCTTCGACCTCAACGCGGCCGTCGTCGCCCAGCTCAAGGCCAAGCAGATCGGCTTCGCCGTCGACCAGCAGCCCTACCTCCAGGGCTACCTCGCCGTCGACGAGCTCTGGCTCCACAAGGACAACCTCAACGTCATCGGCGGCGGCAAGCCGGTCCTCACCGGCCCGGCCCTCGTCACCGAGAAGGACGTACCGGTACTGGAGGAACTGACCGCCCGCGGTACCCGATGAAATCCGGGCACATCACCATGACCCATACTTGGCCAGTCGTACGACAGCAAGCACAGCAAGCACAGCAGCAAGAGGGGCACGGCGTCGTGGCAAGGGTTCGGACAGGAGTACGCGCGCTGCGCGCGGTGCTGGCGACGGTCCTCGGAGTGTCCCTCGCGGGAGCCGCCGCCGGATGCAGCGCCACCGGCGGCAAGCGCGCCGAGGACGCCCGCAAGGCGGCCGCCGCCGAAGGCCGGGCAGCCGTGAACACCCCGAAGTGGACCATCGCCATGGTCACCCACTCCGGGGACGGCGACACCTTCTGGGACATCGTCCAGAACGGCGCCAAGCAGGCCGCCGTCAAGGACAACATCAACTTCCTCTACGCCCACAGCGACGAGGGACAGCAGCAGGCCCAGCTCGTCGACTCCTACATCGACAAGAAGGTCGACGGCCTGATCGTCACCCTCGCCAAGCCCGACGCCATGAAGGCGTCCGTCGCCAGGGCCGTCAAGGCCGGCATCCCCGTCATCACCGTCAACTCCGGCTCCGAACAGTCCAAGGCGTTCGGCGCCCTCACCCACATCGGGCAGGACGAGACCATCGCCGGCGAGGCCGTCGGCGACGAGCTCGACGAGCGCGGCCGCAAGAAGGCCCTGTGCGTCCTGCACGAACAGGGCAACGTCGGCCACGAGCAGCGCTGCGCCGGGGTGAAGAAGACCTTCGGCGGCGACCTCCAGAACCTGTACGTCGACGGCACCAACATGCCCGACGTCCAGGCCTCCATCGAGGCCAAGCTCCAGACCGACCCCTCCATCGACGCCGTCGTCACCCTCGGCGCGCCGTTCGCCGACGCCGCCGTCCAGGCGAAGAAGACCGCCGGGTCCGACGCCGAGGTCGACACCTTCGACCTGAACGCCAAGGTCGCCGCCGGCCTCAAGGCCAAGCAGCTCGGCTTCGCCGTCGACCAGCAGCCCTACCTCCAGGGGTACGAGGCCGTCGACCTGCTGTGGCTCTACCGGTACAACGCCGACGTGCTCGGCGGCGGCAGGCCCGTCCTCACCGGGCCGCAGATCATCACCGAGAAGGACGCCGCCGCGCTGGCGGAATTCACGGAGCGAGGAACCCGATGACCGCGACCGCACCACCCGTGAAGGACGGCGCCCCCGCCGACGAGCGCCTGCTGCGCACCTCACCGCTGCGCAAGCTGCTGGGCCGCCCCGAGCTCGGCTCCGTCGTGGGAGCCGTCGCCGTCTTCCTCTTCTTCGCCATCGTCGCCGACAGCTTCCTGAGGGCCTCCAGCTTCGGCACGGTCCTCTACGCCGCCTCGACGATCGGCATCATGGCCGTCCCCGTCGCGCTGCTGATGATCGGCGGCGAGTTCGACCTGTCGGCCGGTGTGCTGGTGACCAGCTCGGCGCTCGTCTCGTCGATGTTCAGTTTCCAGATGACCGCCAACGTCTGGGTCGGCGTCGGCGTATCGCTCCTGGTCACGCTCGCCGTCGGCGTCTTCAACGGCGTGATGCTCACCCGCACCAAACTGCCGAGCTTCATCATCACGCTCGGTACGTTCCTGATGCTGACCGGCCTCAACCTGGGCCTGACCAAGCTGATCAGCGGCACCGTGTCGACCAAGACCATCGCCGACATGGAGGGCTTCGCCTCCGCCCGGGCACTGTTCGCCTCCCAGTTCTCGCTGGGCGGCATCGACATCAAGGTGACCATCCTGTGGTGGTTCGCCCTGGTGGCCCTCGCCACCTGGATCCTGCTGCGCACCCGCTTCGGCAACTGGATCTTCGCGGTGGGCGGCGGCGCCGACGCGGCCCGCGCGGTGGGCGTCCCGGTCCGTACGACGAAGATCGGCCTCTACATGGGCGTGGCGTTCTGCGCCTGGGTGTCGGGACAGCACCTGCTGTTCTCGTTCGACGTCGTCCAGTCCGGCGAGGGCGTCGGCAGCGAGCTGATCTACATCATCGCGGCCGTGATCGGCGGCTGCCTGATCACCGGCGGATACGGCTCCGCCATCGGCTCGGCGGTCGGCGCGTTCATCTTCGGCATGACCAGCAAGGGCATCGTGTACGCCGAGTGGAACCCGGACTGGTTCAAGTTCTTCCTCGGGGCGATGCTCCTACTCGCGACCCTGCTCAACGCCTGGGTCCGCAAGCGCGCGGAGGCAACGACATGAGCACCCCTCTGGTGGAGCTGGACGACGTCAGCAAGTACTACGGCAACATCCGCGCCCTCGAAGGCGTCTCCCTGGAGGTCCGCGCGGGCGAGATCACCTGCGTCCTGGGCGACAACGGCGCCGGCAAGTCCACCCTCATCAAGATCATCGCTGGTCTGCACGCCCACGACGGCGGCACCTTCCGCATCGAGGGCGAGGAGACCTCCCTCTCCTCCCCGCGCGAGGCCCTGGACCGGGGCATCGCCACCGTCTACCAGGACCTGGCCGTCGTGCCGCTCATGCCGGTCTGGCGGAACTTCTTCCTCGGCTCCGAGCCCACCAAGGGCGCCGGCCCCTTCAAGCGCCTCGACGTCGGCCTCATGCGCGAGACGACCCGCGCCGAGCTGCTGCGCATGGGCATCGACCTGCGCGACGTCGACCAGCCGATCGGCACCCTGTCGGGCGGTGAGCGCCAGTGCGTGGCGATCGCCCGCGCGGTGTACTTCGGCGCCAAGGTGCTCGTGCTCGACGAGCCGACGGCGGCGCTCGGCGTCAAGCAGTCCGGCGTGGTCCTCAAATACGTGGCGGCCGCCCGTGACGCCGGGCTCGGCGTGGTGTTGATCACGCACAACCCGCACCACGCGTATCTGGTCGGTGACCGGTTCGTGCTGCTGAAGCGCGGCGTGATGTCGGCGAGCCACACCAAGGACTCCGTCACGCTCGACGAACTCACCCGCCAGATGGCGGGCGGCAGCGAGCTGGAAGACCTCCGCCACGAGCTGGAGCGGGCCCCCGCCCCCGCCCACGTCGGCGGCCACGAGGTCCCTCCCGACCCGGCTCCCTGACCCCGGCGCACCGCCGCCCCCGGCCGCGTACCTGGCAGAATCGGGAGCGGCGGGCGCCGTCCGCCGCCGGTCGGCCCCCCACGCACCGCCCGGCCCCACCCCCCACAAGGGACGACAGGACACGTGAGCACGTACCGCGATCCCGCCCACCGCGGCTCCGCCCGCGCCACCGTCCTGCGCAACGTCTCGGCCCGCGAGCGCCGCTCGCACCTGACCGCGCCCCGCGTCCCGACCGTCGGCATCGACATCGGCGGTACGAAGGTGATGGCGGGCGTCGTCGACGCCGACGGCCGGATCCTGGAGCAGATCAAGACCGAGACGCCGGACAAGTCCAAGAGCGCCAAGGTCGTCGAGGACACCATCACCGAGCTGGTGCTGGACCTCTCCGACCGGCACGACGTGCACGCCGTGGGCATCGGCGCCGCCGGCTGGGTCGACGCCGACCGCAGCCGCGTCCTGTTCGCCCCGCACCTGGCCTGGCGCAACGAGCCGCTGCGCGACTCCCTCCAGGCCCGGCTCGCCGTCCCCGTCATGGTCGACAACGACGCCAACACCGCCGCCTGGGCCGAGTGGCGCTTCGGCGCCGGCCGCGGCGAGGACCACCTGGTCATGATCACGCTCGGCACCGGCATCGGCGGCGCGATCCTGGAGGGCGGCCAGGTCAAGCGCGGCAAGTACGGCGTCGCCGGCGAGTTCGGCCACATGCAGGTGGTGCCCGGCGGCCACCGATGCCCGTGCGGCAACCGCGGCTGCTGGGAGCAGTACAGCTCCGGCAACGCCCTCGTCCGGGAGGCCCGCGAGCTGGCGGCGGCCGACTCGCCGGTCGCGTACAACATCATCGAGCGCGTCAAGGGCTCCGTACCCGACATCACCGGCCCGCTGATCACCGAGCTCGCCCGCGAGGGCGACGCGATGTGCATCGAGCTGTTCCAGGACATCGGCCAGTGGCTCGGCGTCGGCATCGCCAACCTGGCCGCCGCCCTCGACCCGTCCTGCTTCGTCATCGGCGGTGGCGTCAGCGCCGCCGACGACCTGCTCATCGGCCCCGCCCGGGACGCCTTCCGCCGCCACCTCACCGGCCGCGGCTACCGCCCCGAGGCCCGGATCGCCAAGGCCCAGCTCGGCCCCGAGGCCGGCATGGTCGGCGCCGCCGACCTCGCCCGGCTGGTCGCCCGCCGCTTCCGCCGCGCCAACCGCCGCCGCCTGGAGCGCTACGAGCGCTACGAGCGGTACGCCCAGGCCCTCCGCAACGGAGGCAGTACCCGAACCCCCCAGGAACCGTAGTCATGTCAGTGATGTCCGTGCTGAACCAGCCCGCGTCCCCGGAGGAGCGGCGGCGCATGATCCGCCGCCGCATCCTGACCGCCGTCGTCATCGTGCTGCTCATCGGCATCCCGGCCGGCTACCTGGTGATCTCCGCCCAGCAGAGCCGCGCCAGCGGCCGCGACAAGGAGGCCGAGTCCTCCGTCACCGGCCTCCGGGAGAGCTGGCCCTCCAAGATGAAGCGCCGCGTCTTCGAGGTGCCGATCCCGGCCGGTTCCACCGAGGTGGCCTACTTCGAGACGAGCAACTGGAAGTCCAGCAGGCTGTACGTCGAGTTCACCACCAGCGGCACGGGGCTGGACGACTTCCTGAACGACGTCGGGACGAGCCGCGCCGCACTCGACGCCGAGGATGTCACCATCAGCGAACGCGACGCCCGCACCGTCGGCTGGAAGTTCCCGGCCGGCCGCGACTGGTCCGCCACCACGCACCGCCAGAAGGACCCGCGCCCCAGCCAGGACATCACCGTCGACCTCAGCGACCCCGCGGCCCCGCGCGTGTACGTCGTCTCCACCGCGACCCCCTGACCGGCGGCTTCCCCGCGCGACGTAGGATCGCGATACGGATCCGGAAGAGACGGGAGGCCGAACGTCCATGCCTGAGAGCCGAGTTGTGCTCGTCACCGGCGGAGGAACGGGCATCGGCGAAGCCACGGCTCGGCTGCTGCGGTCGGCCGGACACGAGGTCGTGATCTCCGGGCGACGGCCGGATCCGCTGCACCGCGTCGCCGAGGAGACCGGAGCCTTCCCCTGTCCGGCCGACACCACGGACCCGGACGCCGTCCGGCACCTCGTCGAAGCCGCGGTGGAACGATACGGCCGGCTCGACGGTCTGGTCGTCAACGCGGGGACGGGACGCAGCGGGGGAGTGGGAGAGCTGTCCGACGAGGACTGGGACACCGTCCTGCGGACCAATCTCACGGGGCCCTTTCTGGTGATGCGGGCGGCGCTGCCGCACCTCCTGGAAGCCCGGGGATCCGTCGTCGCGGTCGCCTCTGTCTCGGCGCTGCGCAACGGGGTGGGCAACGCGGCCTACGCCACGTCCAAGGCGGGGCTGCTCCAGTTGTGCCGCTCACTGGCGGTCGACTACGGCCCTCGCGGTCTTCGGGCGAACACCGTCTGCCCCAGTTGGGTGCGCACGGAGATGGCCGACCGTCGTATGGCCCGCTTCGCCGAGGAGGCCGGGCTGGGCGCCGGCGGGGCCGGGGCGGCGTACGAGGAGGCGACCCGGCTGCTGCCCGCACGGCGTCCCGGAGAACCCCGCGAGGTCGCCGAGGCCATCACCTGGCTGCTGTCACCGGCCGCGTCCTTCGTCAACGGTGCCGCGCTGACCGTGGACGGCGGCGTGACCGCGTTGGACGCCGGCACCGTTCCGTTCGACTTCCGCGTCATCCCGCGCGCCGAGGGCGGCTGACCGGTCCAGCCCCTCAGCGGTCCATCATCCGCATCTGCTCCTCCGTGTGGTGCTCGCCCGCGGCGGGCGGGAGGGCGTCGAGCCGGGTGAGCTGCCCGGGCGTCAGCCGGACGTCGGTGGCCGCCGTGTTCTCCTCGACGCGGGAGACCCGCCGGGTGCCGGGGATGGGCACGACATCGTCTCCCCGGGCGAGCAGCCAGGCGAGGGCGACCTGCGCCGGGGTGGCGCCGGCCTCGGCGGCGACGGCCTCGATCTCGTCGGCGAGGCGCAGGTTCCGCGGGAGGTTCTCCTCGGTGAAGCGGGGATTGTCCGCCCGCAGGTCGGTGGCGTCGAAGTGCCCGGCCGAGCGGACCGTGCCCGTGAGGAAGCCATGACCGAGCGGCGAGTACGCCACGAATCCGATGCCCAGCTCCCGCAGGACCGGCAGCACGGCCTCCTCGGGGTCGCGGGTCCACAGCGAGTACTCGGACTGGAGCGCGGTGACCGGGTGGACGGCGTGGGCGCGGCGGATCGTGGCGGGCCCGGCCTCGGAGAGGCCGATGTGGCGGATCTTGCCTTCGGCGACGAGCGCGGCGAGGGCGCCGACGGTGTCCTCGATGGGGGTGTGCGGATCGACACGGTGCTGGTAGTAGAGGTCGATGTAGTCGGTCCCGAGCCGGCGCAGCGAACCCTCCACGGCGGTACGGATGTTCCCCGGACCGCTGTCCAACCGCCCCGGACCGCCACCCGAGTGGGAGACCAGGCCGAACTTCGTGGCGAGCACCACCCGGTCGCGTCGGCCCTTGATCGCCCGGCCGACGAGCCGCTCGTTGGTGTAAGGCCCGTAGATCTCGGCGGTGTCGAGGAAGGTCACACCGAGTTCCAGGGCCCGGTGTATGGCCCGGACGGATTCCACGTCGTCCGTGCCCGAACCCGTATAGCCGAAGGACATGCCCATGGTCCCCAGGCCGATCCGGGACACCTCCAGGTCCCGCAGTTTCGTGTGTTCCATCGGGCGGCCTCCTTCGGGGCGTCAGGGGGTGAGTTGGGGGCCGCCGGGGCACCGTCCCGCCGCGCCCGGTGGGGGACGGGCAGGGAGGGACGGTGTCACCCGGCGGCGGCCGTCACCGCGTCACGCGGCCGGCCGGACCTGCTGGGCGCCGGCGGTCACACCTCGTACTCGACGCCGACGCCGCCGAAGTGGAGCCGGCCCTGCACGACGACCTTGTCGCCGTTGTCGTCGTAGCCGGTGAGGAGGCCCGTCTCCATCAGCCGGACGACGATCTGGGTGCTCAGCTCCTGCCTGCCGACGGCACCGAGGCGCTTGACGAGGGTCCGGTAGCCGAACTCCTCCTCGGCGAGATCCTGGAAGATCTGCCGGGTCTCCTCGTCCATCGGGTACTGGGTCATGTCGAGCTCCTCCTCGTTGGCCAGCACCTCACGCCGCTCCAGCCGGAAGCCCGTCGGCTCGACCCCGTAGTACGGCTTGAGGACGGCCTTGCCGCCGGTCCACCGGAACCGGCTGATGCTGTTCAGCCGCTTGGTGAGGTCGCTGATCCAGCGCACCCGTGCCGCGTTCAGTTCGGCCTCGCTGAACTCGTCGCTCAGCTCGGGCCGCTGGTGCCGGCCGATGGAGATCATCGTGGACGCCCGGTCGCGGAAGGACGCCACGGTTCCGCCGGAGTCCTCCGGACCGTTGTCGACGAGCTTCTCGAACCACTTCTTGCGGGTCAGGCGCTCGTCGTCGGACTCGGTGATCCGCCGCTTCCGCCAGAACTCGGAGTCGGGCTCCGTGAAGGAGGCGAAGGTGTAGAAGGAAGCGAGGAACTGGTGGTACTGCTCGTAGGCCTCGCGGTACGTGCGGTTGTACCAGGCGTGCACCTCGTCCGTCTCGTCCCCGTGTCGGGTGATGCGGTCGATGGCCGCGGCGGCGGAGACGGCCGACTGCGAGGCCAGGTGCACACCTTGGGAGAACAGCGGATCGGTGAAGCAGGCGGCGTCGCCGCAGAGGAAGAAGCGGTCCGCCGAGAACACTTCGGTGTCGTACGACCAGTCGTGCACGATACGGACCTCGTCGACCTGCTCCGCGCCACCGAGGATGTCCATGGCCTTGACGCACTTCGTGAGGGTGGTCCGGAAGAACTCGTCGGCACCCCGCTCCCGCACCTCGGCGGCCTTGGAGCGGTCCACCACCAGTCCCACGCTGTACAGGTCGTCCTTCACGGGGATCATCCAGACCCAGCCGTCCTCGAACGTGATCGAGTACGTCGTGCCCTTCAGGTCCCCCTGGAACGGGTCCTCCAGCCGGAAGTACGACCAGACCGCGAAGTTCCGGTAGAACTCGTCGTACCGGCGTACGCCGAGCTTGCGGGCGAGCGGACCGCCGGAGCCGCCCGCGTCGATGACGAAGTCGCTCTCGGCGGTCACGGTCTCCCCGCCCCGGCGCACCGTGAGCACCACACGGTCGGGGCGGGACAGGTCCACGTCGGTGACCGGGGACTCCTCGTGCACCGTGATCCCGCGGTTCCTGGCCTCGTCGAGGAGGAGCTTGTCGAACTCCTCGCGCTTCACCTGGACCGCGTGGTCGAAGACCCAGGGCCTGACCTTGGGGGCCGCGAACGAGAAGGTCCAGGGGGCCTGGTCCTGCCCCCAGAGGAAGGTCGCCGAGGGCTTCTTCACATAGTTCTGCGCGTCGATCTTCTCCTGGAGACCGAGGCGGTTGAGGATCGACATCGTGCCGGGGAGCAGGGACTCACCGATGCGGTACCGGGGGAAGCGGGACCGCTCGTAGATCGTGACGTCGTGGCCGAGTTTGTGCAGGGTGAGGCCCGCGACACTGCCGGCCGGCCCTCCGCCGATGATTGCGACCTTCGATCGTGCCATCACATTCTCCTTGGGACGAGGGACGGGGACGGGGACGGAATGGAGTGGACGGGGCTCGCGACGCGGGGAGGGGGGGCACCCTCACTCCCCGTCGGCGCCCGGCCGGGACCGCACCTTCTTCAGGCGGTCCGACATCGCGATCGTGCCGACCACGTTGATCTTCGAGGGCACCTTGAACGGTTCGACCTTGTCGGCGAGGAACTCCGCCACGTGCTCCCGGAGGGCCCGGCGGGTCAGCTCGCCCTTCGGCTTGATGTCGACGCACACGGACTGGCCCGTGATGGCGTTCGGCTTCCCGTACACGACGCAGTCCTCGACGAGCGGACTGGTCAGCAGGACCGATTCGAGTTCGAGCGGGAGGAGTTTCTCGCCGCCGACGTTGATGACCTCCTTGGCGCGGCCCTTGATCCGCAGGTAGCCGTCGGCTCCCTCCTCGACCAGGTCCCCGGTCCTGAACCAGCCGTCCTCGGTCAGAGCGTCGTCCTTGTAGTTCAGATAGCCGAGGAACTGCGTCCGGCTCCTGAGCTGGAGTTCGCCGTCGACGATCCGGTACTCCACGGCGGCGTCGGAGATCCTGAAGTACGTACTGCTCGACGATTCGCTCGTGGTGGTGGCGATGCCGGTCTCGCTCGTTCCGAAGGTCTGGAGCAGCCGCACCCCCGGGAAGGTGCGGTTCACCCGCTGGAGCAGCTCCTCGGACATCGGCTCGGTGCCGTATGTGATCAGGCGCAGACTGCTGAGGTCGTACGTGCGGTGGTAGTCGCCCACCATGATCAGGTTGAGGAACGTGGGGCTGGTGGGCAGGACGAGGATCTTGTGCCGCTCGATCAGCGCACAGATCTCGTCGGGGGTGCGGTGGTGGGGGAGCACCGCGGTGCCGCCGACGAGGAGGGTGCTGAGCAGTGAGTTGATACCGCCGATGTGATCGAACATCAGGACCATCAGGATGTTCAGGGCGTTCGCCCGGCGCCGGGCCCGCTTGCCCAGTTTCTCGCCGACGAGGGCGTCGAGGCTGTGGAGGATGACCTTCGGGGCGCCGGTGCTGCCGCTGCTGAGCAGGACGAGCCCGGCGGCGTCCTCGTCGCCGAGCCGCCGGTGTACGGCTCCGGTGCCGGCGCCGCCGACGGCGCCCGCGGCCGCACCGGGCCCGGTGCCCGTGGCCGGCGGCCCGAGGGCCTGGACCTCGATCCCGTTGTCGGTGGTCCGGATGAGGTGGCTCGGCCGGCAGTGCTCGACGAGGGTGTCGAGGGTCTTGTCGGTGAGGGTCACCACCGGTACGACGACGTTGCTGTTGAGGAAGAGCGCGAACAGGGCCGCCACCGAGGCCGGTGAGTAGTCGCCGTGCACGATCACGGCTTCGCGCGGCGCCACACCGTGTCGCGCCAGCAGGTCCCGCGTGTCGCGGATCCGGCCGAGGAGGTCCGCGTACGAGACCGCGGTGCCCCGGTCGAAGAGCGCCGTCCGCGTGCCGAAGTCCTCGAACCTCCGCACAAGTTCGTCGCGCATTCAGTGCACACCCCCAAGGAAAATCGTCTCGCCCGTGATGAACCCGGATTGCCGGCCGATGAGGAACTCGACCGGGCCGACGATGTCGGCCATCGTGCACTGCCGGGATATCGCCTGACGCTCTATCAGTTCGTCGATCTTCGGCCGGGGCACGGTTCTCGTCAGTACGGTGTGGACCGGCGGAAGGCCGATTCCGTTGACCCTGATGCCGAAGGCGGCCAGCTCCTTGCTCATCACGCGGACGAGTTGCTCGACGGCACCCTTGCTGGCCGAATAGGCCAACTGCCCTTCGAGGGCCCACGGCACCGCGACCGTGGAGACATTCAGGATCGCCGAGCTGGGCTCGCTCGTCTTCCGCAGCAGTTTGACCGCTTCTCGGCAGCAGTTCAGTACGGCGAAGAAATTGATGTCGAAGATCTTCCGGGTAACCTCGTCCGGAGTCGTCATGAAGTGGTTCATCGACGAGGTGCCGGCATTGTTGACCAGTGCGTCGAGCCGCCCGTACTCCTGCCGGACGCTCCGGAACATCCTTCTGGACTGACCCAAGTCCGCGAGATCCACCTGATGGTGACGGTAGCGCGGATGGTCGATGGCCGCAGGCCTCCTGCTGCACCCGACGACATCGTGGCCGGCCTCCAGGAAGTGTTCCGCGAGGGCCTTGCCGATCCCGGTCCGGGTGCCGGTGATCATGAGGATCATAAGAGGGGTGACCTGCGCTAACCGTGCGCGCCGACGAGTTCCAGCTCTTCCTCGATGAAGCCGATCAGCCTGCGGACGCTGCTGAACGGACTCACCCGGCGGGACACGGCCTTCTCGGAGGTGAGTGACACCTCCACGCCGAATTCGTCCTCGAGATTCTCCTCGACCAGCGAGAGGAAGGCCACCAGGTACATCGACTCGAAGACGCCGGAATCACCGTAGAGGCATAAGTCGAGCACATTGTCGGTGGGAATCTTCTCCTCGCGCGTCCGGTTTATCTCGTCGAGCGCCGCCACGACGATGTTCTGGATTCGCTCCGTCACAGTCGGGCCTCCATTCAGCAGAGCGGACAGAACAGGCAAGGACGTTTATGTCATGGGCCCCTGGAGCGCGCAAGGTTGTTCAGTTCGTGCGGCTCGGCGACAGGGGGTGTGCAACTGTCCCGTTCTTTCAGTTGCACAGGGCGCTGATCTGCACACCCTTGCGGGCTCCGGCCGATGTCCACAGAATTCGAAGCCGCCGGGCCCGGAAAGGGCGATCCTGCAAAGGGAAGTGAAGGAAGGGGTGGGCCATGCGCGAGCACACGCACAACGACGGGCACATTCAAATCGCCGGATTACCGGCATTCGACCCGAGCGACCCGGCGGAGAACGCGGTCATCAACCGGCTCGTCGGGAACTGGCACCGGCGCGCGGCCGTCAAGCGCGAGGAACCCGACGTCTACGCCCTGTTCGACCCCGGCCGCCCCGACTTCCGTGAGGACATGATCCCCTTCCGGTCCCATCCGATCTGGGAGCGCCTTCCCGACGAGACCCGCTCCACGCTGCTGAGCTGGGGCTGGGTGGCCTACAACCGGAACACGGTGCTCATCGAGCAGCGGATCGCCAACCCGGCCTTCGAGCTGGTCATCGGCGGCGCGTACCCCGGGCTCGGCGGCCAGCAGTTGGAGCTCGCCGTCGCGCAGGCCATGGTCGACGAGCAGTACCACACGCTGATGCACATCAACGGCAGCGCGGTGACGCGGCGGATGCGCCGGCGCGAGTTCTCCGACCGGGTGCTGCCGGACTCGCACATCACCACGATCCACCAGGCACACCTGGACCGGTGCGAGGAGCAGTGGGAGCGGAGCCTGACCACGCTGGGCTTCGCGACGGTCGCCGAGATCTCGATCAACGCCTACCTCGACCTCCTGGCCGACGACCAGGAGATCCAGGTCGTCAACTCCACCACGGTGCGACTGCACAACCGCGACGAGTACTGCCACGCCTCGATCTCCGGCGAGATGATGAAGCAGGTGTACGAGGCGCTCCCGGCCGACCGGCGCCGCTTCCTCCTGGAGAAGGTCGTCGCGGGCCTCGAAGCGTTCGTCGCCCCCGACTTCACCACCTGGGAGACCATCGTCGCGTTCGAGGGCGTCCAGGGCTGGGAGAAGGCCGCCGCCGAGGTGCGTGAGAGCCAGACCGGCACCCATTTGGTGCAGGACCACTCGGGTATCCACGGCCTGCTTGCGGAGCTGGACGCCCTCGACCAGGTCGAGTTCGACTGGGGCACGACGGTGGCCCGGTGACCGGCGGCACCGGCGCGACGACGCCCCCCATCGGGCTGCGGCCCGCCGCCGTCGCCGTACGCGACATCTACAGCTTCCTCGCCGACCTCGGCCTCGACTGCGACGTCAACCCCTGCACGGCGTTCATCGGCGCCGTCCACCCCGGGCGGGTCGAGGATCCCGGCGCGTGGCGGGACTTCGTCCGCCGGCTCGGGCTCACCCGGGCGCTCGCGCACCTGGTCGACGTGGCGGAGGAGGACGTGGTCGTCACCCTCGCCCCGCAGCCGGGACCGGTCGACGGCGGCCTCGACGAGCTGGCGGAGCTGGTCACCGCGTACCACAACACCCACCCCCTGCGGCTCGACGAGGCCGTGCACCTCGCGTACTGGCCCCACGCGAACGGCGAATACGTCGTCTTCGTCAAGTTCAGCCATCTGATCGTCGACCTGTCCGACGTGGTCGACCTGCTCCGGCAGATCAGGGCCCACCTGCGCGGCGAGACCCAGATCCGGATCGGCACCCGCTACCGTCACCACGAGAAGACCGTCGAGCGGTACGCCGGCCTGCCGGCCGCCGACCCGGCACACGTCACCCGGGTCCTCGGCGACCTGCCGGTACCGGGCCGCAAGGGCATCCCGACGATCTCCGCCTCTGCGGAGGAATGGCTCCCGCTGCGCGAGGGCGTCACGTTCGACGAACTGCTCAGCGCCGTCACCGCCGCCCTGCTGCCCACCATCGGCGGGGGACTGGTGCTCCAGTACCCCTTCTCCCGCTGGGAGTTCGCGACGAAGGGCGGCTACTACGTCGAGATCAAGCCGCTCGTCGTGCGGGCCGAGTCGGCCGCCGAGTACACCCCCGGGTACTTCGCGGAGACCCGGCGGGCCCACGAGTCGCTCGGCCGGTTCACGATGTCCGACCTCACCGCCTTCGCGACGGCGTTCACGAGGGGCCGGATGCCCCGCATCGTCGTCTCCGACACCACGTTCATGCGCCCGGAGCCGAATTCGTGGCGCTGGATCCCCGTGCGCAGCGCGCGTGTCTTCGAGGACCTCAAGTTCCTCGCCGACCGGTCCTGGCCGGGCCCGCCGCTGTTGCGGATGCAGTACAAGCGCGGATTCCTCTCCCCCCGGACCGCGGCCGACGTCCTCGATCGGATCGAGCAGCGAATAGGAGCAAGCGGTGGAACTCTCGGACCTGCTGACTGACCTCTTCCGGCGCCATCACCGGCGCACCGCGCTGCGCACCTCCGGGCGCACCTGGACGTACGAGGAACTCGGGCGGATCACGAGCACCCTCGCCGCCCTGATCGACCGTGAGTGCGCCCCCGGCCGCCGGGTCCTGGTCGCCGGGGAACACACGGCGGAGGCCGTCGTCTGGGCCCTCGCGGCGATGCGCAGCCACGCCGTCCACACCCCCCTGAACCCCGGCCTGCCCGCCCACCGGTTCGGGGAGTTCGTCCGCGCGGCGGACGCGGGGCTCGTCGTCTGCTTCGACCGTGAGACGTCCGTACGGGCCGGGGAGGCGGGAGTCAGCGCCCTGCACGCCGGCGACGTGGGCCTGCCCACCGACCCGGTGCCGGCGGATGACGCCGCAGCGGCCGTGCCCGCCGGGCATCGCTCCCGCGTCGCGTACTCCATCTTCACCTCCGGCTCGACCGGCGCGCCCAAGCTCGTCGACGTCGGGCACGGCGGTCTGCTCAACCTGTGCCGCTCCCTGCGGCGGCTGCTCGACATCACACCGGACGACGAGGTCCTGCACTTCGCCTCGCTCTCCTTCGACGCCTCCATCAGCGAGATCCTCGGCACCCTGTACGCGGGCGCGACCCTCGTCGTACCGGTGGGGGACCGGACGTCGTGGCTGGGGTCCGTCTCGCGGCACCTCGCCGCCCACGGCTGTGACCTCGCCATGCTCTCGCCGTCCGTCTACGCACGGCTCGACGAGGCGGCACGCCGCCGCATCGGCAAGGTCGAGTTCTGCGGCGAGGCCCTGGGCGAGAGCGAGTTCCACAAGGCGGCCCGGTACAGCCGGGTGTTCAACGCCTACGGCCCGACGGAGGCCACCGTCTGCTTCTCCGTCACCGAGCTGACCGAGTTCACACCGACCATCGGCACCCCCATCGACGGCTTCCGGGCCTTCGTACGCGACCCCGCCACCGGCGACCACGCCACGGCCGGAACCGGCGAACTCGTCATCGTCGGCGACGGTGTGGCACTCGGCTACGCGGGCGGGCACGCGGACGAGAACAAGGCGTTCGGGACGGTCGACGGCGCCCCCGCCTACGCCACAGGGGACCTCGTCACCCTCACCGACGACGGCGAACTGTCGTACATCGGACGGATCGACGAGCAGGTCAAGCGGCTCGGCCACCGGGTCAACCTCGCCCACGTCGAGTCCACCCTCTCCCGCCACCTGAACCGCGAGGTGGCGCTCGTACGGCAGGACGACACGATCGTGCTGGCCACGACCGCCGCCGGCGACGACACGGCGGAGACCCTGATGGGCCGGATCAGGAGCCTGGTGCCCGTCTGGGAGGCGCCCGACCGGGTCGTGCTGGTCGGCACGTTGCCGCTGACCGCCGGCGGAAAGGTGGACAGGAACGCCCTGCGGGAGCGGCTCGCGGCACCGTCCGCCGCCCCGGCCGCGGACGCGACGGAACTGCGGCACGTGCTCGGTGCCGTGGCCGCCGTCCTGGGCCGCGAGATCGACCCCGACATGTCGATCTTCGACGCGGGCGGCAGCTCCCTCGCCATGATCCAGATACAGGTCAAGCTCTCCGAGACGTACGGCGAGGAGGCCGTCGAGGCCGCGTTCGCCGCGATGGACTACGACTTCTCGCCGGCCGCCTTCCTGCGTCACCTGCGCGGCGAGTCCGTCGCACCGGAGGAGTCCGCCGCCGAGGCGGTCATGCGCCGGGTGGAGGCGGAACTGGCCGAACTGGCCGCCGAGTTGCCGGGCCTCCGCCGCGAGACCCGGCGCGAGACGGAGCCGTGGCCCGAGGACGGCGACCCGGCCGTGCTGCTCACCGGCGCCTCCGGCTTCATCGGAGGGCACGTCCTGGACCGGCTGCTGCCCACCGGGCCCCCCGTCCTGGTCGTCAGCACCGGCGACCCCGCCCGGGTGCTGACCGAGCACCGCGCGCGGTTCGGGCGGGACACCGCCGCCTACACCCGCGTACGGGCGATCGGCTACGAGGAACTGGAACAGTGGGTGGACCGGAGGCGCGGCCCCGCCCTCGACGGCGTGGTGCACTGCGGCTACCAGGTCAACCACCTGCTGCCGCTCGACAGCCAGATGAGCGGCAGCGTACGCAACACGGCACTGGTCGTCCGCGCCGCGGCCGCCCTCGGCGCCCGTTCCTTCGTCTTCCTCTCGGCCGCCTCGGCCGGGGAGCGCTTCGTCCCCCTGTCGGCGGCGGCGCTGCAGGCCGTGGGCGACCCCTACTCGCGGTCGAAGCTGATCAGCGAGGAGTACGTGAACACCCTCGCCGGCCTGGGGTGCGTCGTCTCCCACTACCGCCCGGGCCTGGTCTACGGCCACCGGCCCGAGGACCACGGCTACCTCAAGGACGACTGGTTCACCGGCCTGATCGAGACCGCCCGCCGGCTGCGCGCGATGCCGCGCCTGGACGGCTGCGTGCCGGTCTGCGACGTCGGCATGCTGACCGACACCCTGCTCAGGGGCCTGGACGGGGACGCGGACTCCCGCTCGGCGGTCGTCGTCCACCGCACGTACACGCTGGGCGAGCTGCTCCACCACGCCGGCCTCTCACAGTCCGACGTCCTGGCCCCGGCCGAGTGGTTCGAGCGGGTACGGGACGCCGGAGAGGTCCACCCGCCGCTCCTGTCCGCCATGCAGGCGGCGCTCAGCGGCCCGGGCTGGCGCTCGCCCCACCGCGAGACCGACCACGACATCATCGGCCGTCTGCTCGGCACACCGCCGGCACCCCCCGAGGCCGAGACCGGCGCCGCCCATGCGCCGTCGCCGCGCTAGCAGGAACGGAGCCGTTGCCGACATGCGCTACTCGTTACGTCAGAACATCGCGGTCGAGCCGGTCATCGCCGGCTGGTACGGCTGGTCGTACCTGCTGCCGCCGCAGACCCTCGCCCGTTTCGTCCGCAACCGATTCACCCCCATCGTCGAGAGCTACCTCGAAAACCCGCAGGTCCACGCGGCGGCCGTCCGGCAGCGCCGGATGCACGGCGGCCCCTGGATCCACGCCCACGAGCACCGTGACGCGATCGAGGCCTGGTACCGGGAAACGGCTCCGCGACGGGAGCGGCTCGGCGAACTCTTCGAGGCGATACGGCAGGTGGAGGAGGACATCCTGCCCCGCCACCACGGCGAGTCCCTCGACCCCGTCTACCAGGAGCTGCCGCCGGCGCTCTCCGGGCGCGTGGAGGTCTTCTACGGCAGGGACAACCGCACGCCCGACTACCGCTTCATCGAACCGCTGATGTACGCGTCCGAGTACTACGACGAGTCATGGCAGCAGGTGCGGTTCGGACCGGTCGAACAGGACGCCCGCGAGTTCGCGCTCACGACACCGATGCTGGAGTACACCCCGGAACACCTGCTGGTCGACGTCCCCCTGAACTCCCCGCTGCTCGACACCGTCTTCCGCGGCGGCCTCACCGAAGCGGAACTCGCGGGACTCGCCGCGAAGCTGGGCCTCACGGGTGAGCGGGCCGCGCTGTTCACCTCGTACTTCGAGCCCACCCCCTCGTCCGCCCCGGAACCGGCCGCGACCCCGTCCGACGACGAGGACGTGCTCGAATACGTCGGCCACGCCTGTGTGTTCGCCCGCCACCGGGGCACGACCTTCCTCGTGGACCCGGTGCTGAGCTACGGCGGCTACCCCGGCGGGGCGGAGAACCGGTTCACCTTCGCCGACCTGCCGGAGCGCGTCGACTACCTGCTCATCACCCACAACCACCAGGACCACATGCTGTTCGAGACCCTGCTCCGGATCCGGCACCGGGTGGGCCGGGTCCTGATCCCCAAGTCCTCCAACGCCAGCCTGGTGGACCCCGGACTCGGCGGCATCCTGCGACGGCTGGGCTTCACCGACGTCGTCGAGGTCGACGACCTGGACACGCTGCGCTGCGGCTCCGCCGAGGTCGTCGCACTGCCCTTCCTCGGGGAACACGGCGACCTGCGGATCCGCAGCAAGACCGGCTGGCTGCTCCGGTTCGGCGAGCGCTCGGTGCTGTTCGCCGCCGACTCCACGAACATCTCGCCGACGATGTACGCGAAGGTGGCCGAGCTGATCGGCCGGGTCGACACCGTCTTCATCGGCATGGAGAGCACCGGCGCCGCGGCGAGCTGGATCTACGGCCCGCTGTACGGCGAGCCGCTGGACCGGCGCAGCGACCAGAGCCGCCGGCTCAACGGCTCCAACTTCCCCCAGGCGAAGGAGATCGTCGACGCCCTGGAGCCCGACGAGGTCTACGTCTACGCGATGGGTCTCGAACCGTGGATGGGCGTCGTGATGGCCATCGACTACGACGAGAGCCATCCCGCCATCGTGGGCAGCGACCTGCTGGTGCGGCACGTCCGGGACAAGGGCGGGACCGCCGAGCGGCTGCACCTGCGGCGGACGCTGCGCCTCTGAACGCGCCCCGGCCCCGGCGTCCGCCCCCGTCCCGCCCCGGCGGCTCCGGCGGCCGCGTCCCCGGCCCCGCGAAGCACCCTTCGACGTGCCCCTCGAGACAAGGTGCCCCACCATGCGCACGCTCCTGATCGACAACTACGACTCGTTCACCTACAACCTTTTCCAGTACATCGGCGAGGCGACCGGTCAGCCGCCCGTCGTCGTGCCCAACGACGCCGACTGGTCGCAACTGCCCGTCGAGGACTTCGACGCGATCGTCGTGTCGCCGGGGCCCGGCAGCCCGGACCGGGCCAGGGACTTCGGGATCAGCCGGCAGGCGATCATGGACAGCGGTCTGCCCGTCCTCGGCGTCTGCCTCGGCCACCAGGGCATCGCCCAGCTCTTCGGCGGAACCGTCGGCCTCGCCCCTGAGCCGATGCACGGCCGGGTCTCCGAGGTGCGGCACACCGGCGTGGACGTCTTCCGAGGACTGCCCTCGCCGTTCTCCGCCGTCCGCTACCACTCCCTGGCCACCGGCGACCTCCCCGACGAGCTGGAACCCATCGCCTGGAGCGACGACGGCGTCGTCATGGGGCTGCGGCACCGCGACATGCCCCTGTGGGGCGTCCAGTTCCATCCCGAGTCGGTCAGCAGCGACTTCGGCCGGGAGCTGCTCGCCAACTTCCGTGACCTCGCCCTCGCCCACCACCGCGCACGGCGGAGCACACCGGCCGCCCCGTACGAGGTCCACGTGCGGCGCGTCGACGTGCTGCCGGACGCCGAGGAGGTGCGCCGTACCTGCCTGGCCCCCACCGGCGCCGCGTTCTGGCTGGACAGCAGCGCCGTCCTCGAAGGCGCCGCGCGCTTCTCCTTCCTCGGTGACGACCGCGGCCCGCTCGCCGAGTACGTCACCTACCGGGTGACCGACGGCGTCGTGTCCGTCCGCCACTCCGACGGGAGGACCACGGAGACTCGGCAGCCCTTCTTCACGTACCTGGAGGAACAGCTCGACCGCCGGCGCGTACCCACCCCTCCCGGCCTGCCGTTCGAGTTCAACCTCGGCTACACCGGCTATCTCGGCTACGAACTGAAGGCCGAGACGATCGGTGAACCGGCCCACCAGTCCCCGCACCCCGACGCCGCACTCCTCTTCACCGACCGGCTGATCGCGCTCGACCACCAGGACCGCTGCTGCTACCTGCTGGCCCTCGACCGCCCCGGCGAGGACAACGGGGCCCGGGCCTGGCTGCGCGACATGGCCGGCCGCCTCACCGAGCTGGCCGCCGACGCCCCGGCGGAGCGGACCCCCGCCGTCCCGTTCGGCACCCCCGAGGCGCCGGCCGGCTTCGGCCCCGTCGCACGGCCACGCCACGACAGGGACGCGTACCTCAAGCGCATCGACGAGTGCCTCAAGGAGATCCGCAACGGCGAGTCGTACGAGATCTGCCTGACCAACATGGTCACGGCGCCGACGGATGCGGCGGCCCTGCCGCTCTACTCCGCGCTGCGCGCCATCAGCCCGGTCCCGTACGGCGCCCTGCTGGAGTTCCCGGAGCTCTCGGTGCTCAGCGCGTCGCCCGAGCGGTTCCTCACCATCGGCGCGGACGGCGGCGTCGAGTCCAAGCCCATCAAGGGGACCCGGCCCCGGGGCGGCACGGCCGAGGAGGACGAACGGCTCCGGACGGACCTGGCCGCCCGCGAGAAGGACCGGGCCGAGAACCTGATGATCGTCGACCTGGTGCGCAACGACCTCAACAGCGTCTGCACGATCGGCTCGGTGCACGTGCCCCGGCTCTTCGACGTGGAGACCTACGCGCCCGTGCACCAGATGGTGTCGACGATACGAGGCAGGCTGCGGCCCGGTACGAGCGCCGCCGCCTGTGTCCGCGCGGCCTTCCCCGGCGGCTCCATGACCGGTGCGCCCAAGAAACGCACCATGGAGATCATCGACCGGCTGGAGGAAGGGCCCAGGGGCGTCTACTCCGGCGCGCTCGGCTGGTTCTCCCTGAGCGGCGCCGCCGACCTCAGCATCGTCATCCGCACCATCGTGCTGACCGAGGGCCGGGCCGAGTTCGGCGTCGGCGGGGCGATCGTGGCCCTCTCCGACCACCAGGAGGAGTTCACCGAGACCGTCGTGAAGGCGCGCGCCATGCTGTCCGCCCTCGACGGCATCTCCGTGGCCGGTGCGCGATGAGCGGCTTCGGCCGGAGCGTCGTCGTCGGCGGGAGCGGAGCGGTGGGCGGCATGTTCGCCGGCCTGCTGCGGGACGCGGGCAGCCGGACGCTCGTCGTCGACATCGCACCGCCCCCCGAGGAGCGCGGCACCTGCCTCGTGGCCGACATCACCGCCCCCGGGCCCGAGCTGTCGGCCGCCCTCGCCCGCGCGGACCTCGTCCTGCTCGCCGTCCACGAGGCGGTGGCCCTCAAGGCCGTGGGCCCGGTGACCCGGCTCATGCGACCGGACGCGCTGCTCGCCGACACACTCTCCGTCAAGGCCGGCATGGCCGAGGAACTCGCGGCCCACGCCCCCGGCATCGAGCACGTCGGCCTGAACCCCATGTTCGCCCCCGCCGCCGGCATGGCCGGCCGGCCCGTCGCCACCGTGGTCACGAGGGAAGGGCCCGGCGTGGCCGCCCTCCTGCGGCTCATCGAACGCTGGGGCGGGAGACCCGTACGGCTCACGCCGGAGGAGCACGACCGCACGACCGCCGCCACCCAGGCCCTGACACACGCGGTGATCGTCTCGTTCGGCCTCGCCCTCGCCCGTCTGGGTGTGGACATCCGCACACTGACGGCGACCGCACCGCCGCCCCACCTCACCCTCCTCGCCCTGCTGGCCCGGGTGCTCGGCGGCAGCCCCGAGGTGTACGGGGAGATCCAGCGGTCCAACCCCCACGCCGCCGACGCGCGCCGAGCGCTCGCCGACGCACTGCGCGCCTTCGCCTCGCTCGTCACCGCCGATGACGGTGACGGCGACGCCCTCGGTGACGGCGACGGAGGCCATGAGGGAGCCGAGGGCCTTGACGCCGCGTTCGAGCGGCTCCGGCGGTTCATGGGACCCGAACTCACCACGTACCAGCGCCAGTGCCACGAGCTGTTCCGCACCATCCACCGCACGAACGACGGAGGCGAGACGGACCGATGACCGAGCAGGACGACGAGCTGCACCGGCTGCGCACCGAACTCGACCTCCTCGACGGCACGCTCCTGGACACCCTGCGCCGCCGCATCGACTGCGGCGTGCGCATCGCCCGGTACAAGTCCCGGCACGGCGTACCGATGATGCAGCCCGGCCGGGTCCACCTGGTCAAGGAGAGGGCCGCGCGCTACGCGGCCGACCACGGCCTCGACGAGACCTTCCTGGTGAACCTCTACGACGCGATCATCACCGAGATGTGCCGGGTCGAGGACCTGGTGATGAGCCGGGAGCCCCGGGACGCCGGTGACCGACGATGACCCCCGCCCCCGGGACCACGGAGGAGACCACGATGCACGGGACGACGACAATGCACGGGACCACGATGCACGCGCCCTTGACGCACGCGTCCTTGGCCCAGCGGCCGGCGGCACAGCAGCCGTACTGGCCGGACGAGGCGGCCCTCGACGAGGTGGAACGGGAGCTGGCCGGACTGCCCGCGCTCGTCACCGAGGACGAGGTCGTCGACCTGACGCGCGGGATGGCCCTGGTCGCCCGCGGCTCGGCGCTCCTCATCCAGGGCGGCGACTGCGCCGAGCGCTTCCACGAGGCCGTACCGGAACTGGTCCGGCAGAAGGTGGACAACCTCCAGGGGCTCGCCGCGATCATGCGGGCCGGCAGCCGTTCGCCCACCGTGGCCATCAGCCGGATCGCCGGCCAGTACGGCAAACCGAGGTCCTCGCCGTTCGAGACGGAGGACTCGGGCCGGCGGATGCCCAGTTACTGCGGCGACGCCGTGAACGAACCCGAGTGGGACCCGGTGGCGCGAACGCCGGAACCGCGCCGGCTCCGCACCGCGTACGAGTGCTCGCGGCTCGTCCTCGACGAGCTGCGCCGCTCCTGGTCGGGACGGCCGATCCTGGAACGGGTGTACACCTCGCACGAGCTGCTGCTCATGCCCTATGAGCGGCCCCTGGTACGCGAGGGCGCGCGCGGTGCGCACAGCGCGTCCGCCCACTTCGGCTGGATCGGCGAGCGGACGCGGCGGCACGATGGCGCCCACGTCGCCCTCGCGCAGGCCGTGCACAACCCCATCGGGGTGAAGCTGGGGCCGGCCGTGTCGCCGGAGGACGCCGTCGCCCTGAGCCGGACGCTGAATCCCGAGGGTGTTCCCGGGCGGCTGACCTTCATCGCCCGCTTCGGCGCCAAGGACGTGGACCGGCTCCTGCCACCGGTCGTCGACGCGGTGGCCCGCCACGGCGCACCGGTCGTCTGGCTCTGCGACCCCATGCACGGCAACGGGACGCGGCTGTCCGGGCACAAGACCAGGCTGATCGAACCGATGCGGTCCGAGATCGCCTCGTTCACCCGTGCGCTGCGGGGACGTGGCCAGTGGCCCGCCGGCCTCCACCTGGAACTGACCCCGGACCCGGTCACCGAGTGCGTATCGGAGCGTGACGAGGAGCCGCGGTTCACGGACTACCGGTCCACCTGCGACCCGCGTCTGAACCCCGAGCAGTCTGCGGAGATGGTCTCCCATTTCCTCTCGCTGCTCTAGGACCACCATGCTCACGGCCGGCGGCCCGCCCCCCACTCGGAGGACGGGCCACCGGGAGCCATGAGCGACGGTCAGGAACGGGCCTCCAGCGGACGCTCCGCCGGACGGCCCGGGGCGCCGTTGCCGGCGCCGACCGCCCGGGCCACGCCGCCCAGCACCAGCGCGGCGGCCACGAGCAGGGCGCTCACCACCAACGGCGAGCGGAAGCCGAAGTCCGCGCCCAGGGCGACACCGCCCAGGGCCGGGCCGGCCGCCGCGCCGACGTTCAGCGCGGCGGTGGCGAAGCCACCGGCCAGCGTGGGCGCGTCCGAGGCCGTGTAGAGGGCCTGCGAGATCAGGGTGGAGCCCACCCCGAACGAGAGCGCCCCCTGGAGGAACACCAGGACCAGGGCCACGACCGGGTTGCCGGCCGTGACGGCGAACAGCAGCCACCCCGCCAGCAGCGCCACGCCACCGACCGCCAGCACCTGGCCGGGCCGGCTGTCCGCCAGCCGACCGCCCAGGTTGACCCCGACGAAGGACCCGATGCCGAACAGCGCCAGCGTGGCGGGCACCCACCCGGTGCTCAGACCCGTGACATTCGTGATGACGGGCGTGAGGTACGTGAAGGAGCAGAACGTCGCTCCGTTGACCAGCGCACCGAGCACCAGCGTCAGGACCAGCCGAGGCGTGCGCAGCGCCCGCAGCTCGTGGCGGACGCTCGGCGCGTCGGGGTCGACGGGCGTGGCCGGCACGGACAACAGGATCGCGAAGACGGCGGGCGTGGAGATCAGCGCGACGCCCCAGAACGCCGAGCGCCAGCCCCAGAACTCACTCAGTACGGCGCCGAGGGGCACACCGGCGATGCAGGCGAGGGTCACACCGCTCAGCAGCACCGAGGTCGCCCGGCCTTTGGCCTGGGGACCGGCCATGCTCGCCGCGGTCGCCAGGCCCACGGCGAGGAAGCCGGCGTTGGCCAGCGCGGCGACCACCCGCGTGACGAACAGGATCTCGAAGCTGTCGGTGAGGGCGCCGACGACGTGCGCGAGGAGGAAGGTGATGAGGAAGGCGAGCAGCGCCCGGCGGCGCGGCCAGCGCAGGCTCAGCATCGCGACCAGTGGCGCGCCGACGATCATGCCGACGGCGAAGGCCGAGGTGAGCGAGCCGACGGCCGGAATGGACACGCCGAGATCGGCGGCGATGTCGTGCACCAGACCGGACAGCATGAATTCCGACGTTCCCTGGGCGAAGACGGCCAGCCCGAGAACGTAGATGGCGAAAGGCATGAAGAAGCTCCAACTACATCGCAGATCAGGAAGACGCAACGCATCGACCGAAGGGCATGCGGTTGCGTGGGAGACGGCCGGGAGAGACCTCCGGGCGCGATCTCGCGATGCGGTTGATCCGTGGCGGACGCACGACGCACTGCTCGGCGGCTACGCCGAAGAGAGCAGGGTCGTCAAAGAGTTACGCGATCAGCCACCGGATCACCGGTGGCAGGCTTCTTTCCGCCTCAGGACTGGACATGTTCCTCAACATAGCAACGCCCGGATCACCGTGTCTAACGAATAGTCACCGCTGCCCGCCCAGTCTGAAGGAGTGTTCATGACCCCCCACCAAACGGCCACCGTCATGGTCGGTTTGGCGTTGATACTCGCGCTCGCGCACATACTCGGGCGCCTCGCGCGGCGGTGCGGCCAGCCGGCGGTCATCGGCGAGATCCTCGCCGGCATCCTGCTCGGCCCGACCCTGTTCCACGGCGCCCTGTCGGAAGCACTCTTACCCCTGGACATCCGGCCGATGCTCACCACGCTCGGCAACCTCGGAGTCGCGCTCTTCATGTTCCTCGTCGGCCTCGAACTCGACCACAGGCTGCTGCGCGGGAACGGGCGTGCCGCGGTCGGGGTGTCGGTCGGGTCCATCGTCTGCGCCTTCGGCCTCGGCGTCCTGCTGGCGCTGTACCTGTGGAACGACCACGCGGTGGGCCACCGGCTCGGCTTCCTGCTGTTCATCGGCGCGGCCATGTCCATCACGGCGTTCCCGGTCCTGGCTCGCATCCTCACCGACCGGGGCATCCAGCACACGCGGGTCGGCGCGCTGGCGATGGCGAGCGCGGCCGTCGGGGACGTGGTCGCCTGGCTGCTGCTCGCGGCCCTGCTCACCTTCACGGGGAGCCAGAACTCCTGGCAGGTCCTGCTGGTCGTGCCGTACGCCCTGGCCATGGTGGGCGTGGTACGGCCGCTGCTCGGCAGGCTCCTGGCCGCACCGGAGCGGGGCGAACGTGGAGCGGGGCAGCAGGGGCCGCTCGGCACGGGGCTGCTCGCTGTGCTGACAGTGCTGCTGCTCGTCTCCGGGGCACTGAGCGAGTGGTTCGGGCTCCACTTCATCTTCGGCGCGTTCCTCGCCGGCGTGATCGTGCCGCGCCAAGGCACGGAGAGGCTGCGTGCGGCGGTCACGGACCGGTTCGAGACGATCACCTGGATGCTGCTGCCGGCGTACTTCACCGTGGCGGGGCTGAAGGTCGACCTGACGACGGTGGGCGGTGACGGACTCGGCGAGCTGGGGCTGATCCTCCTCGTGGCGATCGGCGGCAAGTTCGGCGGTGCCTACCTCGGAGCCCGGGTCGCCGGCCAGTCCGGGCGGTCGGCCACGACGCTGGGCGTCCTCATGAACACCCGCGGTCTCACCGAGCTGATCATCCTCGGTGTCGGGCTGCAACTGGGGCTGCTCGACACGGACCTGTACTCACTCATGGTGGTCATGGCCCTCGTCACCACCGCCATGACCGCACCGCTGCTGCGCTGGGCCTATCCGCGCCGGCTGGTCGACGCGGATCTGCTGGAGGTGGCCGAGCAGTGGAACGCGGCGCCGCCGGAGCCCGCCGAGCTCGCCCGGCCCCTGGGCGCGCAGCCGTCAGAGGCGAAGCGGTGATCGCCACACTCCTGACCGGGCTCCTGCCCCCGGCAGCCCTGAGCGCCGAGGAGTTCGGGGATGTCCCCGATGCCTGGCTCTTCCCGGAGGAAGCCGCCGCGCTGAGCGGCGCGGCCGCCCGCAGACGCGGCGAGTTCGCCACCGTACGTCACTGTGCGCGCGTCGCCCTCACCTCCCTCGGCCGGCCGGCCGGACCGATGGTCCCGGGTAAGTGGGGTGCGCCCACGTGGCCGGAGGGGGTGGTGGGCTCGATGACCCACTGCGACGGCTACCGGGCCGCCGCTGTGTCGCGGCGGATCGACATCGCTGCCCTCGGCATCGATGCCGAACCCCACATGCCCCTGCCGCCGGGCCTCCTCCGCCGTATCGCGTCACCGCGCGAACGGGGCCACCTGGCGGCGCTGCGCCACGCCCATCCCGCGCTGCACTGGGACCGGCTGTTCTTCAGCGCCAAGGAGTCCGTGTACAAGGCCTGGTTCCCCCTCACCCGGACCTGGCTGGACTTCCGCGAGGCGGAGGTGGCCGTCGACCCCTACCGGCAGACCTTCCACGCCCGCCTCCTGCGGACCGGACACGACGACGAGGGGCGGCCGCTCCACGCGTTCCACGGGCGGTGGCGGGTCGGCCGCCGGCTCGTCGTCACCGCCGTCGCCCATGGGGTGACCGCTGTGGCCCACGACCTCGCCCGGCCCGGCACCGCGTACGGGCGGCGCTGACCGACAGCGCCGGCTGACAGCCCTAGCCGACCAGGGAGTCCTCGGCGCAGCGCAGTTCGCGGGCCATTCCCTTGAGGTCGTCCGCGCAGGCGGACAGGATGTCCGCCACGGCTTTCCGCCCGTGCAGGGGGATCGTGGGGGCGAGGAGCTTCCATTCCTCGGTGGTCCGCAGTTGCGTGCGCAGGCGGTGCAGGACCAGCCGCCCGTTCTCGTTGAGCCGTAGCGAGGGATCGTTGCGCAATGCGTCGAAGAGGGTGATGCGGCGCGCGAGATCGGGCACGCGCCGAGGCTCCGTACGGTCCTGCTCCGGTCCGGCCGCCGCCGTGCCCGTGCGACCCTCCGGGCGCCGGCCGGCGGGAACGGCTTCCTGGCCGTCGGCCAGTCGGCGACGTACGTCACGTGCGGTTCCCACCGAGATGCCGGCCTGCCGCGCGATCTCCCGCAGCGAGGCCGCCGGGTTCCGGCTGATCACCTCGGCGGCCACGCGGCGTCCCTCGGCCGTGTTCGAGGGGCGGACCCGGCCGTCACGGCCCACGCGTGCCCCGGGCCGTGCGCCCGCGTCCATCATGTCCCGGCGCAGCGCCCCCACGCCGGTGGCGTTCCAGCCGGTCATCTCGGCGATGCTCCGGTCGGACCAGTCGGGATGCGCGCGTAAGATCCGCATCGCGGCCTGCTTGCGCTCGTCGCGCGAGAGCGGGAGTCCGTGCCGCACGTTGGACTCCACCGCCAGCAGGAAGGCCGCCTGTTCATCCCCCTCGAACCAGCGCGCGCTGATGGTGCGCCGGTTGCGCAGCTCGGTGGCCCGTAACCGGTGCATGCCGTCGACGACGCGCAGGGTCGCCCGGTGCACCAGGATCGGCGGGAACTCCGCCTCGCTTTCCGCCAGTGCCCGTACGTGTGCGTGGTCGAGGGCGAATCGCGGCGAATCGGCCGGCAGCAGGGAACGTATGTCGATGTCAAAGCTCGATGCCTGTCGTTGATCCGATACTGCGGACATCAATGCCTCCAGGGACGCTCGTCATCGATGACAGGGAGATTGGCAGGGAGCGGGGAAGTGGTAGCGCCCGTGCGGACACGCCGGAGCGGCGCACGCATCGCCGCACGGAGCGTGCGGACGGGAGAAGGAATACCGGCTCACATGGCGGACGGGCTCGTGGGGATCGCGGGTGAGGGGTGAAGGGCGCGGACCGGGGGAGAGGCGTACCTCATGCGATCGCGATCCTTTCGAGAGGATGGAGCGACGCCGCAGTGGGCGCTGGACCGTACCCGTAACGTGATTATGTCAGCGCATGATGAAGCGTCAACACGTCCGCTGAGACGGACAAGCATGTTTCCCTCGTTGTCCTGGATCATGCTTGTCCGCTCCCGCGAACGGGGATACACATGGCCTGTGTCCTCGGAAGACGCTTCGGGAGGGAGGTATCGGATGGGCAGAGAACAGGCACGCGATGAGGAAGCGCGTCCGCTGCTGCAGAAGTTCGACCAACGGCTCACCGAACTGATTCACGCCGCCTACCCCGACGAGCAGCACCGCCCGGGATACGCCCGTCTGGCCAAGGAGATCAGTGCCACCACGGGTGGCTCCATCTCGGGGACCTACCTGTGGGAACTCGCCACGGGCAAGAAGCGCAACATCACCCTCGAACAGCTCGACGTGCTCGCCCAGTTCTTCGGAGTCCCTCCCGAGTACTTCCTCAACGAGGAGGTCTCGCAGCGGGTGAAGGCCCAACTGGCCCTGGCCACCGCCCTGAGGGACGCCAAGGTGCGCAACCTGGCGATGCGGGCCTCGGGTCTCTCGCCCGCGAGCCTCGACTCCCTGCTGACCATCGTCAACGAGGCCCGCAAGGTGCAGAACCTCCCCGAGGCCGACCCTCAGGGGAAGAACAAGGAAACCGAAGAGGGAAGACAAGCGGCGACCGAGTGACGGAGGACACGTTCGGCTCCGACATCAAGGAACGGTACATGCTGCGACGCCTCACCCTGCACCGGCGCTGTCGGGAGCTCGCCGAACAGGTCAGCCTTCCCCGCCCGTTCTCCATCGCGACCTTCTGCGACCACATCGCCGCCCAACGTGGAAGACCGCTCCACCTCCACGCCCTGCCGCTCGAAGCCGCGGCGGCCGGCACCTGCGGCCTGTGGCTCGCGACGGCCACCGACGACCACATCTTCTACGAGCGGAACACCTCGACGATCCATCAGGAACACATCGTGCTGCACGAGTTCGGCCACATGCTCTTCGACCACCATCCGGTCACGGACCAAGCCGACGGCGGCCACGACGACCTGCGCGCGGTCCTGCCCGACCTCGACCCGCGCCTGATACGACGCCTCCTCGGGCGTACCAACTACTCCGCCCTCCAGGAACGTGAGGCCGAACTGCTCGCCAGCCTCATACGCACCCACGCCGACCAGCCGCTGCGGCGCGAACGACACGGTCCGCTCGCCAGTCTGGGGGCGGCCCTCGGGGTCGGGGACCCCAGGTGCTGACCGCTTTCGGAGCATGGCTCACGTACCCGAGCTGTCTCTGCCTCTGCCTCGCCGTACTGCTCCGCTCCGCGCCGTCCCTGCGCGACGCGGACCAGCGCGGCCTGTGGCTGGCCGTGACCACGGCGGGCATGGCGATGACGCTGGACCTGCCCGCCGTCACCCACTTCGTCATGGGCCTCGTCGGCACCGACCACATCGTCGACCTGATGAAGAACCTGATCGGGGTGGTGTCGGCCGGCGCGGTGCTGTACTTCGTGTCCGCCCCCAGCGGCAGCCGCCGGCTCCGCATCGGCCTCTGCGTCGCCATCGGCGCGATCCTGGCCACCCTGCTGCTCGTCGACCTCTCCGCGCCACCGCATCCCACACACACGATCACCGCCGCCGGGGGCCCCTTGCCCTCTTTCGGCTACTGGCTGATCCTCATCGCGACCCACGTGGTGGCCAACATCATCTGCGTGATCGTCTGCTGCTGGTACGGGCTGCGCACGGACGACCGCCCCCTCGCCGCGGCGCTCTGGCTTTTCGCCACGGGAACCGCGCTCGCCGCACTCTTCTGGATCGGGCGCCTGCTCCGCCTCGCGCTGGACGTCACCTGGACCCTGCCGTACCTGCCGCTCCTGATCAACCTGCACGCCCTCTTCCGTGCGGCGGCCATCCTCGTCCCGCTCGCCGTCTCGGCCCGAGGCGCCCTGGCCGACGCCCGCACGGTGTGGCGCCTCTGGCCCCTGTGGCGCGAACTGGCCGGCGCGGTCCCTCACGTCGTCCTGACCACGCGCCGTACGAGGCTCGTCGAACTCCTCTGGCCGCCGGTCCCGCACAGAGTGCTCGCCTACCGCAAGGTCATCGAGATCCGGGATGCCATGCTGGAACTCGAACACTACGTCCCACCCGGAATCCCGCCGCTCGCCCGCGACCACGTCAGCGCCCTGGGCCTCACCCCCGCCCGGGCCGACGCGACCGTCCTGGCCTGCGTGGTGAAGGAGGCCCGCCACGCCAAACTCGCGGGCCGCCCCTGGCGCCAGTCCCCTGAAGAATCGTTCACCCAGAGGGAGCCGGGCCAGGACCACGCCACGACCCTCACGGCAGAGAAGACCCACCTGATCGAGCTTGCCCAGGCCTACACCTCCGCCCCGGTCCGCTCGTTCATCCCCCGCCCGAGCAATTGCGGTGGCTGAGACCGGATATCGGGCCGGAGCCTCAGCTCCCCTCGGTTTCGAAGGTGCGGAGCAGGTCGGCAGCGACGCTCACGGCAATGGTCGCGGGTTCCTTGCCGGTGATGTCGGGCAGCCCGATCGGGGTCTTGATCCGGTCGATGGCGGCCTCCTCGTGTCCGCCCTCGGCGGCGAGGAGTTTGCGGAAGCGCCCCCACTTGGCCGCCGACCCGATCAGCCCGATGGAGCCGAGATGGGCTGTGCGCAAGGCGGCGTCGCACAGAGCGGCGTCCTCGGCGTGGTCATGGGTCATGATCAGGATGTGGGTGCCGCGCGGCAACTCCGCCAGCACCTCCTCGGGCAGCAGTGGTGTGTGATGCACGTGCACCTGCGCCACCGCGTCCGCCAGCACGTCGAGCCGTTCCGGGGTGAGGAGATCGGACCGGGAGTCGACCAGATGGAGGTCGAGGTCCTGACGTGCCAGGATGCGCGCCAGTTCCAGCCCGACGTGCCCGACCCCGAAGATCGCCACCGCCCGTACCACCGGCAGCGGTTCGAGCAGCACCGAGACCGTGCCGCCGCAGCACTGCACGCCGTGCCGGTTGGTCACCTTGTCGTTCAGGGCGAAGTCGATCAGCTCCGGCTCCGGCGCGGACGTGGCGATCATCTCCCGGGCCCGGTCGATCGCGACGGCCTCGACGTTGCCGCCACCGATCGAGCCCCACGTCCCGGTCCGGCCCACGACGAGCTTCGCACCGGCGTCGCGCGGGGCATGGCCGCGCACGGTCGCGACGGTCACGAGCACGCCGGGTTCCCGGCGAGCTCGCAACCGCGCGACCGCGGCGACCCACGTCATGTCAGGCATTGCTCAAAGCGGTTGCGTCGGCGGGGATGTCGCTGCCCCTGCCGCCACTGCGGGCCGCTTCGATCGCCCAGTACACCGCCTCCGGCGTCGCGGGCGAGGCCAGCTCGACGCAGACCCCGCTCGGCCCGAACGCGGCGGCGGCCTGCCGCAACGCCTCCCGTACCGAGAACGCCAGCATCAGCGGAGGCTCACCCACCGCCTTCGACCCGTACACCGCGCCCTCCTCGGTGGCGTTCTCCAGCAGCGTGACGTTGAACTCCTCGGGCATCTCCGAGAAGCTCGGCAGCTTGTACGTGCTCGCGGCCTGCGTCAGCAGCCGGCCGCGGTTCGGCCCGTCACCGGCGTCCCAGCGCATGTCCTCAAGCGTCAGCCAGCCCGCGCCCTGGACGAAACCACCCTCGACCTGACCGATGTCGATCATCGGGGAGAGGCTGTCGCCGACATCGTGCACGATGTCCACCCGCCGGATGCGGTACGCGCCGGTGAAGCCGTCCACCTCCACCTCGGCCGCGGCGGCGCCATGGGCGAAGTACTTGAACGGCGAGCCCCTGAACGCCTTCGCGTCCCAGTGCAGACCCTCGGTCCGGTAGAAACCGGCCGCCGACAACTGAACACGCTGGAAGTACGCGGTGCGCACCAGGTCGTCCCAGGCCAGTTCCCTGTCGCTGCCGAGGCCGCGCGCGACGCCCTCGACGATGCGCACGTCCGAGGCGTTCGTACCCAACTGGGTGGCGGCCACCTGAAGCAGCCGTTCACGCAACTGCTCACAGGCGTTCTTCACCGCCGCACCGTTGAGATCCGCCCCGGCACTGGCGGCGGTGGCGGAGGTGTTGGGCACCTTGTCGGTCCGGGTCGGGGCCAGCCGCACCTTGTGCGGCGGGATACCCAGCGTGGTCGCGGCCACCTGGAGCATCTTGGTGTGCAGCCCCTGGCCCATCTCGGTGCCGCCGTGGTTGATCAGGACGGAGCCGTCCTTGTAGATCAGCACCAGCGCGCCGCCCTGGTTGAAGGCGGTGAGGTTGAAGGAGATGCCGAACTTGAGGGCGGTGACCGCGAGTCCTCGCTTGGTGTGCGGGTGAGCGGCATTGAAGGCGGCGATCTCGCGCTTGCGATCGGCGATGCCGGCGTTGTCCTGAACCTGCTGCCAGACGGCGGAGATCCGTTCGGGCTGGACGACCGGCTGTCCGTACGGTGTGCACTGGCCCTTCCGGTAGAAGTTGCGCTCCCGCAGCTCCATCGGATCCAGGCCGAGCAGCGGCGCGCACCGGCCCATGATGTCCTCGATCACCAGCATGCCCTGGGGTCCGCCGAAGCCGCGGAAGGCGGTGTTGGAGACCTTGTTGGTCCTGGCGATGCGACCGGCGATGCGCGCGTGGGGAATCCAGTACGTGTTGTCGATGTGGCACAGCGCTCGGGCCACGACGGGCTCGGACAGGTCCAGGCTCCAGCCGCCGTCCGCGGTCAAGGTGGCGTCCAGGGCCTGGATGCGCCCTTCGGCATCGAAGCCGATCTTCCACTGGGCGTGGAATCCGTGCCGCTTGCCGGACATGGTCAGGTCCTGCGTCCGGTTGAGCCGCACCCGGACCGGCCGACCGGTCAGCGTGGCGCCGAGCGCGGCGACGGCCGCGAACCCGTGCGGCTGCATCTCCTTGCCGCCGAAGCCGCCACCCATCCGCAGGCACTGCACGGTCACCTCGTGGCTGTGCAGACCGAGCACGTGCGCGACGATCTCCTGGGTCTCCGACGGGTGCTGGGTGCTGCTCTGGACGAACACCTGCCCGGCCTCGTCGACCTGGGCCAGTGCCGCGTGCGTCTCCAGGTAGAAGTGTTCCTGATCGGAGAACTGGAACTCGCCGGTGAACACGTGCGCGGAGTCGGCGAAGCCGGCGTCGACGTCACCGGTCAGCATCACGGGCCGGGCGCCGTGGAAGCTGCCCGCCGCCATCGCTTCCCGCAGCGTGACGATGGAGGGCAGTTCGTCGAGCTCCACCTCGACGGCCGCCGCACCGAGCCGGGCCGCCTCCAGGGTCTCACCGAGCACCCAGGCGACCGCGTGGCCGTGGAACATGACCTCGTCGGGGAACAGCGGTTCGTCGTGCTTCATCCCGGCGTCGTTGACACCGGGCACGTCGGCACCGGTCAGCACGCGGACCACACCCGGGACGGCGAGCGCGGGCTCGGTGCGCAGCGCGGTGATCCGGCCATGGGCCTTCATGACCTGGACCGGGTAGGCGTGCAGCACGTCCTTGGTGCGCTGGACCAGGTCGTCGGTGTAGAGCGCGGTGCCGGTGACGTGCTGGACGGCGCTCTCGTGCGGCATCGAGAGGCCGACGACGGGCTTCTCGGGACGCTGGGACAACTGGCTCATGACGACACCGCCTCGGTGGTCTGCGCGTACAGCTTCAACAGGCTCTGGCCGAGCATCGCGGAACGGTAGAGGGCGCTGGCGCGGTGGTCGTCCATCGGCGTGCCCTCACCCCGCAGCACCCGGGCCGCGGCCTCGACGGTCTCCGCCGACCAGGCCTCGCCCTCCAGGGCCGCCTCGGTGGCGAGCGCGCGGATCGGGGTGGCCGCCACGCCGCCCAGGCCGATGCGTGCCTTGCGTACGGTCCCGTCCTCGATGTCGAGCGCGAAACCGACGGCCACGCTGGAGATGTCGTCGAAACGACGCTTGGCGATCTTGTGGAAGGCCGTGACCGGTGACAGCGGCAGCGGGACGCGCACCGCGCGGATCAGCTCGCCGGGACGGCGCACGCTCTGCCGGTAGCCGGTGAAGTAGTCCGCCAGCGGGACCTCGCGCTCACCGTCGGCGTCGGCGAGCACCACCGACGCCTCCAGCGCGAGCAGCACCGGCGGGCTGTCACCGATGGGGGAGCCGGTACCCAGGTTGCCGCCAAGAGTCGCACCGTTGCGAATGAGCCGGGAGGCGAACTGCGGGAACAGCTCCGCCAGCAGCGGGACCCGGCCGTCGAGGCGGCGTTCGATCTCGGTGAGCGTCAGCGCCGCCCCGATTTCGATGTGGTCGTCCTCGACGCGCAGTTCCCGCAATTCGGGAAGCCGGTCGATCGCGACCACGCAATCCGCCCGGCGGGAGCGGATGTTCACCTCCACGCCCCAGTCGGTGGAGCCGGCGACCACCACCGCGTCGGGCCGCTCGCGCAGCAACCGCAGCGTTTCGGCCAGGGTGTCCCTCCGCAGGAACGCACTGTCGCCCTGGGCGTATTCGGTGGCGACCGGTGCGGGCGGTGACTGCTCGCGACGACGCGCCAGCGGGTCCTCCTCGGTGGGTTCCCCAACGGCGAACGCGGCATCGCGAATCGGGCGGTATCCGGTGCAGCGGCACAGGTTTCCGCTCAGCGCGTGCAGATCGAAACCGTTCGGGCCGTGCTCGGCGTCGGTGCTGCCGGCCGGGTCCGCGTGCGCGCAGCGGTCGGGCCGGTAGTACTCGGCGGCCATGCTGCAGATGAACCCCGGTGTGCAGTAACCGCATTGGGAGCCGCCGCGGACCGCCATCTCCTCCTGCACCGGGTGCAGGGTGGGAGGCGTGCCGGGTGCACCGGCGGTGGCGAGACCCTCGGAGGTGACGATCTCCTGGCCGTCGAGCGCCGCGACCGGGACCAGGCAGGCGTTGACCGCGACCCAGTCGGTGGGCTTGTTCACCCCGGGACGGGCCACCAGGACCGAACAGGCGCCGCATTCACCCTCGGCGCAGCCCTCCTTGGTGCCGGTGAGGCCACGCTCGCGCAGAAAATCCAGCACTGTGGTGTGAGGTGCGGCCGGTGCGATCGGTGCTTCTTTCCCATTGACCGTGACCCGTGCCCCTACCATGACAAACCTTCGTTCCGGTGCGTGATGGGTCGATACATCATGTTCGCCAATTC
The DNA here is from genome assembly GCF_040674455.1 of Streptomyces sp. NPDC049837. Taxonomy (NCBI): domain Bacteria; kingdom Bacillati; phylum Actinomycetota; class Actinomycetes; order Kitasatosporales; family Streptomycetaceae; genus Streptomyces; species Streptomyces sp. NPDC049837. The sequence continues at coordinate 114,618 of NZ_JBFAMP010000011.1, forward strand.
CAGGCAGCTTTCTGTGTTCAGACGCGCCACGTCGGACAAGCGGGCGCGGAACGGCACGCGACAGCGACGTGCCGGGAGATGATGGCGGGAAACCCGGAATGTGCCACGACGGGCACATCAGAACGGCGTGCTCAGCAGCCGTGCGCGATCCGACCCGGAACCCAGACCGTGCACTGGGCGAGGCGACCGAGATCAGAGCTGGTGTACATCCGCTGGTCGCCTCCTTTCGGTGTCATGGGTCGGCGTCCACGGCAAAGTAGTGGCCACGGCCACGGAGGTCAAGAGGCCGCCGCTTGTACGACGCCCCCCGCGTCGCGCTCGTCTTCGCGCTTGACGCACCTCGCGCACAGGGGCGGCGTCTGTGGGCAGCGGGCTACGACTTCCTACTGGGTCCGCCTTCCGGGCGGGGCCGCATCGGCAGGCTGCCGGGAGGGTACGGCGGGGCATCTGCTGTCCCGTGGTGGTACTGCCAGGTCGGTCAGGTAGCGGTCCACGGCGTCCCGCATACACGGGCCGCTGGTGACGCTGCCGTGCCCATGGCCCTCGTAGGTGAGGAGCACGCCGCTGCGGCCGAGCTGCCGGGCCACCGAGACCGCCCAGGGTAGCCGGTGGCGGGGTCGTGCAGGGCGTTGGACACCAACGTCCGGACCCGGCCGGGGCACCGTCGCCCATGTGGTGCCCCTGTCCGGGACTTCTCCGGGTCGGGTCGGGGACCGCTCAGGGGGGATCGGGGGGAGGGCGAAAGACGGTCAGGGGTCGGGCCAGGGGAAGGGCTCCGTCGCAGATCCGGTACGTGGCTGGCGGTGGGCCGACCACCGCCGCACCCTTGAGGCCATCGGGTGGAAGTACCGCACCTGCTCGCCCTGGCCCTCCGCGTCACCGCACGCGAGGCAGGCGACGCACCCGGACTCGGCAGACCGAGAACCTGGCCGGACGCCGTCCTGGCGGACCGCGCGTATTCGTCCCGCGCGATCCGTGGGCATCTCCGCCGGCGCGGGATCCGTGCCGTCATCCCCCAGCCATCCGACCGGATCGGTCAGTCACCGTCTGCGGCCAGTGCCGTGCCGGGGGTCGCCCGCCGGCTTTCGACGCCGAGGCGTACAGGCGGCGCAGCGCGGTTGACCGATGCAGCATCCGGCTCAAGCAGTGGTGTGGTCCCGCCAGGCCGCACTCCTCCTCGCCGCCATCCTCACCTGGGCCCGCAGGGGACCGAAATAACAGATCTCGGGGCTGCTGGTCAGAGGGGATCGAGGAGCATCAAGACCTCGTCCCGGGTGTCGTCGGGCGCGAAGCGCAGGGCTCCGGGCCAGCGGCCCACCTCACGCCATTCGAGGCGGCTGTAGAAGTCCTCCAGCCCCTCTCCGCCCCGGGCCGCAAGACGGAGCTGTTCAAGCCCCAGCTCGTCACGGGCAACCTTCCGCAGCTTGTGCATGAGGGCGGAGCCGACACCACGGCCACGGAACCTGGGATGGGTCTGGAGGTGATGGACCGTGCCCCAGTGCGCGACAAGCCGAAAGCGGTCACGGTCGAGGAGAACCCACCCGGCAAGAGTGTCCTCGAATCTGGCGATGATGAGTCGGCTGTGCGACGGGTGGAGACGGCCGAAGAGCTCGTCCGCGACTGGCGCGACGTCGTCGTCATGAACGGGTGGGAATGGGAATCCCGCAGCACCACCCGAGTTCGTGACTGCGATCCAGCAGTCGACAAGCTGGCGCCGGAGTCCGGGGGTGACCTCATGCGCCCCGGTGATCTGGGTGAGGTCGGGCGTGATCTCCTGCTTCATGCGGAGGAGCTTCTCAGGCGGTGCCGACATCGCGACGGCCCAAGTACCCAGCGCTGCCGATTACTCAACACATCAGACACCCCCTGGGTGCCGGAGGCCCTCGCGGAGCCGGCCGGCGAACTACCCCCTGGCGGGTGCGGGGGTGACCCTGTGGGTGCGGGGGTGACCCTGTGGGTGCGGCGACAGAGACCGAGTAGCGTGAACTCCCCCCGCACGCGTGGGGAGCCGCTCAGTCGGCGGCCCATCTTGGCGGACGCCGCACCCATCTCGCCCAACCCGACGATGTCGACGGCATCGCGGTACGTCAGCTTCAATTGCCTCCGCCGCCTGCGAACCTCATTCTCGAAGCAATCAGTAAGGCCACCCGCCCCGGACGTGTGCGAGGTCCTTGGCAGCGGCCACGGGTTAACTGGCCCGCTGTTTCCTTGCAGAGACGAATGAGGTCGACGCGCCTCATCTGGCCGCGTCTCAGGTCAGGCTGTCGAACTTGCCGAGAAAGGCACCGACCACCGCCGCGACGGCCCCGCCGACGAAGAGGAGGCCGATACCGAGGATGACAAGAACCAGGATGGCGTCCCGGATTCGCCGGCCCCGCGACTGCAGCGGAAGTACGCGGCCGGGGTCGCGTGGGTCGTATGCCGCCTCGATGCTCCAGGTCGGGATGGAGTGCCGCACGGTGCGGACAACGCCGCCCGGATCCGTGTACGCGTACCGGCCGGGCTGGTCCTGGAGCCGGATGGCGACCGTCCGGACTCCGTGCTTCCGCAGGTACCACTCCTCGACCGGCGCGTAGGCGAGGAACGAGCCGAACGTAAGGATCAGGATCCCGAAGAAGCTGAACGGGATGATGAAGATCATGGCGGCCGGGCTTCCCGTGAAGCCCACGAGCACGCACGAGCCGATGGCCACCAGGGTCGCGACGAGCGCGCCGCGCTTCATACGGCGAAGCCAGTTCCGGTAGCTCGGCTGGTACAGGCGCTCGCCCCAGACGAGGTCCGCGCCGTCGAGCGCCTCCGTCTCCTCGCTCCGCCCTGGCAGAGCCGCGTTCACGGCGTCGGCAAAGGCGACGGCGTCGGCGTCCACCACGTCCCAGACCCGGTGGACGTGCGTCTTGTCCGTGGTCGGCGCGGCGGTCAGCTCGATTGTGACGGACCGCCCCTCGGCGAGTGCACGGCTGATGGCCTTCAGCGGGATGTGTGTCTGCTCGTGCGGACGGCGCACGATCAGTACATCGTTCTCCACGAGCGCGACGGTTTCCCTGCCGGCGTGGAGAACGGGTATGTGAGAAGTGATCGACATGTGCGTGATGGTAGGGGTGGAGGTCGGCGCCCGGGAGCCCTCGGGTGCACGGCTGAAACGATCAGTGAGCGGTACTGACCGCGTTCCCAACTGTCTCCGGAAGCCGGGCCGGTGTGCTTACTCCACGGTGTGCTCCGGCCTGCTTTGATCGCCGATCGCGCCTTGCGGGAAGTCTTCGGCGGGCACCGTGTTTCTCAGGGAACCAGGTCCCTGTATCCGGGGGGCCATCGGCGCAACGAGCGTGCAGAGGGGAGGGCTGGCCGCCGTGTGCGGTGCCCAGTCGCCTTCCGCTGCTGTTGTGGCATGGGCACCGGTCGAAGGGCTAGTCCAGGGTGGCCGAGCAGAAGGTGCCGCGCTTCGGAAAATCCCCGCGCCCTCGTCTGCGAGTCCTTCATGATGGCGGGCATGCACCCTCGTGACAAAGAGGTATGGCTGGCGATCGACCAGGGCATCCGGGCGATCGACTGGGAGGCGTGGTTCGGTTGTCCGGAGGGCGCCGACTATCTCTCCCCTGCGGGTCACGAGGTGACCGCACGTGCGGTGGCCGGCCTCACCGCGTTCTTCGACAGCCGCTGGCTGCCCAAGGCCGTGACCCCCTCCGCCTCTGGCCGGGCCAGCGACACCTTTGTGGGACTGGGCCGGGCCGCCCCAGTACTCCAGATCATGAACGGAGCCGAGCGGGGAGCATGGGTGGAGGCGGTGCGGTGGTGGGCCGCGTACGCCTATCTGGAGGAAGCCGGGGTGCCCGGCCTTGCCTCGGTTAGGCGGGATGCCCGCCGCGACGTCACCCTGTCCCGGTTCCTGCACACCCAGACGCAGGCCCGGCTCGCGCTCATGGGGGCGGCCCGCGGACTCCCGGTCGAGCTGGAGCCGGCGAAAGCCAGCGGCGGCCCCGGCGACGTCCGTATCGGTCCGGTCTTCATCGAGGTCGTCACCTTCGCCGAGGACCAGAAGCTCCAGGACTACGAGAAGTTCCGCCAGAACTGCCGGGTCCACCTCCTCACCCTGGACAGGGGCCACGACATCTACTGGGAAGGCGACTTCCCCGAACTCCTCAACGGCGACGACTTCGAGACGTGGAAAAGGCGGACCAGTGAGGCCGCCCAGCAGTGCGCGGCATCGGGGGCCGCGGTCGACGTCCTCAGCAGCGCCGGGAGGCGGCTGACCGTCCACCCCGGAACGGCTCCTCAGGGCACCACCCTGACCGGGGAGACCGTGGAGAGCGACCAGGGCAAGCGGCTCCTGGGCAAGGTGCGGGGCAAGTGCGCCAAGACGGAGGGAGCGGGCACCGCGTGGATCTGGGTGGAGGACCACAGCGGCCTCTTCCACTTCCCAATGCCCTTCGCCGGGATGTCGCTCGCTGCCAAGACCGACGCGCTCGCGGACCTGTTGGGGCCACTCCTGAGGGAGTACGTCCATGTCGCCGGGATCATCGTCTCGAACGCGGCCCGCCGGCGCCTGCCGCTCCCGCTGGACCAGGACGCGCCCCGCCCCGCCGCGCAGGGCTTCCGACGGGGGCTGCCCCTCGACCGGGTCCGCGAGACGATCGTGATCCCCCGGAGGGTCCTTCTGCCTGAACAGACGAACCTGATTGCCAGAATGTGCGATGCCGAAGCCACTGCGCTCGACTGGGCTCTGGGGAAGCTCGGTGTTTCCGGGGGTGTGACGTCGCTGCTCGCCGACTCGTCGACGCCGCACCAGGTTTCCCCGCTGTGGACGCCGTGAGCCGGCCTCGGCGGTGAAAGGGCGTGGAGCTTCGCCTGGCTGGCGATTCCAGTCACTTCACGGCATCACAGAATGTGACCGGGCGCGAACGCCGGCCGTGCGGTGCGGTCATCGAGCCACGGCGGGGCGCTGCGCGCCGCCGAGCAGACAGTCATCCATGTCTGGGATTCGGCGACCGCCACCGTACGGTCCGGCGTTTCGACGCCGCTGAGCCCCGCACGACGTCAGTCCGTCCTCCAGGGCCGGAGCTTCTCGGGGTTGAGCACGGCCCAGATCCGGCGGATCCTGCCGTCCGCGATGTCGAACGCGTACACCGACACAACGGCGCCGTCCAGGTGGGCAGCCAGACCGGGCTGACCGTTGACCGTGCACTCGCGGATCGCCAGACGGCCCGGGCGGGTCCGGCCGGCGAAGAAGCGGGCGACGTGCTCGGCGCCCTCGATCGGGTGGAGCCGGGCCGTGACGAGTCCGCCACCGTCCCCGACGGCGGTGGCGTCGGCGTCGAGCAGGCCGATGAGGGCGTTGATGTCCTTGGCCTCCCACGCCAGCTTGAACTCCCTGACGACACGGGCCCGCTGGACCGTCGGCGACAAGGGGGCCCGCGAGGCCTCGACACGGCGGCGGGCCGAAGACGCCAACTGGCGGCAGGCCGCCGGGGTGCGGCCGACGATGTCGGCCACTTCGGAGAAGGGGTAGCGGAAGACGTCGTGGAGGACGAACGCCACGCGCTCCGCCGGGGTCATCGCTTCCAGCACGACGAGGAAGGCCATACTGACCGACTCGTCGAGCGTGATGCGGTCGGCCGGATCGGCCGTGCTGTCGTCCATCGCGCCGGCGGACCACTCGGTGCGCGCGGGCAGCGGCTCGGGAACCCATTCCCCCACGTAACGCTCTCGCCGGACCCGTGCCGAGCGGAGCACGTCGAGGCAGATACGGCCGGCGACCTTGGTCAGCCAGCCGCCGGGGGACACCACCGCCTCCCGCTGCCGCGGGGACATCGCGTACCAGCGGGCGTACGTCTCCTGGACGACGTCCTCGGCCTCGGCCAGGGAGCCCAGCATCCGGTAGGCGAGGTCGATCAGCCTGCGGCGTTCACCGGTGACCGCGCTCGACATCGGGTCGAGTGGGCCGTCCTGCTGCGCGGTCGAACTGGTCGTCATGGTCTCGCGGCTCCCTCGGTCGGATCTTTCCTCACCTCTATGACGGGACAGCGCCCCGAAATGTGAGATCGGCGCCCCGCCTCGCATTCCGCCGGGCCGTCTCGTCGTACTGACAGCGGCACGGGACGGAAGCAAACGGAGGTGCACCGGCATGGAGCCCAGGAACGTCGCAGTCATCCATGACAGCCCCGGCGGCGATGCGTTGGGGCTGGCCGCCTGATTCCATCCCGCAGCACACACCACAACCGAAGGAGTACGCGATGACCACCCACGAGTCCGAGATCCGGGCGCTCCTGGCGAACCGCGCCGACGCCCAGCAGACGAAGGACATCGACCGGCTCATGTCGTTCTACGCCGCCGACGCCGTCTACTACGACGTCGTCCCCCCGCTGAGGTTCACGGGAACCGACGAGATCCGCCGCAACTTCCAGCGCTGGTTCGACGGATACGTCGGCCCCATAAGCCTGGAGACGCACGACCTCACCCTCGCGACCAGCGGGGACACCGCGTTCGCGCACATGCTCCACCTGGACTCGGGAGAGCGCAAAGGCGGGCTCCAGGCGTCGATTTGGGTACGGGAGAGCGTCTGCCTCCAGCGCACGAACGGAACGTGGTCCATCACACACGAGCACGTCTCGATCCCGATCGACCCGGCGACCATGACGGTCTGGCTCCCGTCCGACAAGGACCAGCCCGCCTGACCCCAGCCGGATCATCAGGGCCCAGCCCGGCGGGCGACGACGAAGGCGTTCGCACGAGGACATCACAGTGAGGAGCATCCACCATGGTCACCACCAGTTCGGCGTCCACTGCCGTTGCCGTGCATCGAGGGGAACGACGGAGCCCGCGCAGACGAGCGACGCTCATGAGGTTCGCCGCCGCATCGCTCGCCGCAGTCGCGGTCGGGATTGTGGCTGTTGACAGCGCAACGGCCGGCCCTCCGGAAAAGGGGCGTGTCGAGGTCCTCGAACTCAAGGTGCAGAACGATCAGTACACGGCTGTCGATCTCGGCCCGGCGGGGCCGAGCTTGGGCGACATGGACGTCTACTCCGGCACTGCCATAAAGGATGGGCACGGTGTCGGACGCGGGGGCGGAACCTGTCAGGTCATTCATGTGAAGGGCGAAGAACTCACGTCGCAGTGCCTGATCACGATGGAAGTCGCGCAGGGGTCTCTGACGATGCAGTCGTTGTGGACGAAGGGCGTGGGTTCCCTCGACATGGCCATCACCGGCGGTACGGGCGTTTACAGCAACGCGCGGGGCATCGCTCGCTTCTGGGACATCGCGACGCCGAACGAGAGGGTGCTGCTCGAAATTCGGCGCTGAGAGCGCGACGTCGCGCACGAGCGGAGACCCACCGTCCCGGGCCGCCCGGGGTCACCTTGACGGAGGGAGACGGGGGGCCGGGCCGGAGAGCCGTCCGTGTCCTCCGCGGTGGGCTGCCGGCCATACAGCGGGCTGCCCTCCTGGTAGTCGGCCGGGTCGTCCAGTGCCCGCACGACGCCGCTGCGGGCGGTCAGGGTCAGAGCGCGGCACAGCGGCTACACGCCGACAAGGCGTACGGCTTCGATCACCTGAGGGACGGCTGCGGCGCCGGCAGATCGTGCCGCGCACCGCCCGCGCGGCATCGAGTCTTCTGGCCGACCCGGCCGGCACCGCTGGGTGGTCGAGCGCACTCTGTCCTGGCCGGGCGGCTGCCGCCGCCTGCGCTGCCGCTACGAGCGCAAGGCCGAGCCTTCCTCGCGTTCGTCGGCCTGGCCAGTGCCCTGATCTGCTCTCGGGCCCTACCGGCAACCAAGCGGCCTCCTGAACGGCTGCGCGGGACTCCGTTCCGCGAGACGCACTGCTGGGCTCTACCCTGCGGATAATGCCTTGCCTGCCGCAACCAGCAGTGGAAGAGTGACCGCGCTCTGCGACCTTGCAGACCAACTCACGGTGAGGAACGACAGCCAATGATCTCGGCGTCCCCCAGTGGCCGCCGTCGGCACTGAGCAGCCCGCTCCGAAGCGAGCGCATCAGCCTGCCAGCCACGACCATCCTGCACGGCGGCCCCACGATGCGGTGCCTGACGCACCGCCACTCTTCCCCGCCCGAACTCCCTGAGTTCGTCATGGGCTCATCCTGAGACTTCGTGAGGTCAAACCCACCATGGACATCCAGGTCCAGAGCTTTGCCGTCGCCAACCTCCGCCGCCGCCCTGTCGTCGTGGAGACCGGCGGTTTCGTCGCGGGCTTCAACCCCGACACCGACAGCCCGTACCTCAACTACGCGACCCCGCTGCCCGGAGCCGAACCGACCGAGCGGGACGTCACGGCACTGATCGGCGTCTTCCGGGAGCGCGGCCTGCTGCCGCGGCTGGAATTCGTGCCGGAGGCCGCGCCCAGCGTGGCGCCGGCTCTGCGGGCATCGGGCTTTCACACCGAGGCGGTGCACGAGTACCTCGTCTGCACCCCCGACACGATGACGGCCCCTCGGTCCGCCAACGCCCCGCGCGTCGAGATCCCGGACACTGACGAGGAGTACGCCGCGCTGGATGCCGCGCTTGCTGAGGCGTTCGGCGGCGTCTTCGCCTCCTCCGAGCAGGGTGCGGCCCGCTTGCGGCGCACCCAGCAAGGCGGCGGCGCGGTGCGATTTGTCCGCGCCCCGGAGGGTGGCTGCGCCGGCGGAGCCTCCTGCTCTCCGCCGGCCGAAGACACCGCCGAGCTGTCCGGCGTCGGTACCCGCCCGGCCCACCGCGGCCGCGGCATCGCCGCCGCCGTGACCGCCGCGCTGAGCGAGGCGATGTTCGCCCAGGGGGCCGGATCGGTCTGGCTGGAGTACGCCGGCGAGGGCTCCCGCCGCGTCTATGAGCGCGTCGGCTACAAGCCGCAGGGCACCCGCCTCTACCTCTCGCTGCCCCTCAAACAGCGAGGCTGAGGGCACAGTCCCGACTCGGGGCGGCCACCGCCCCGAGTCTCTGCCCCGCCACTCGACCCGGCTGGCATGGCCTCGGGCGAGGTCCTGCTCGACGGCTTGTCGGTCGAGGGCAGTGGTGTCGGGACCGCCGGTTGCGCAAGCGGGTGGCTGCCGAGGTCGGTGAACAGTTCGACCCGATTCTGTCGCGATGCGCGGGGCTCACCCGCACAGTCGAGCACTTGCTCCGTTCCGAGCCGGCGCAGGAATGCCGCACCCGATGCCGGGTAGCCGAATGGTCACTCTGCGTGGCTATATGCCTACCGGCGCCACCGCGGTGGTGCGACCGAAGGAAGGAGCGGCTATGAACGCGTCCGTGGAAGTGCTGCTTGACCGGGTCCAGGCGCGCGGAGGCTACGCGGTGCGGCAGGAGGCGGCCGGGGCGGTGCAGAGCGTGCTGGAGGTGTTGGGCGCACATCTGGTGGGTGATGACCGCACGGACCTCGCCGGTCTGCTGCCCCGGCAGTGCGGCCCGCTCCTCACCGAGGTCTCGCCGGCCAGTGAACCCCTGACACCCTCGGGTTTCGTCGAAGCCGTGGCCGCACGCGATGACCTCGATGTCGCGCAGGCCCGCCGTGCCGTCACCGCGGTGCTCGCCACGGTCGCGGAGGTGGCCGACGACGCGCTGTTGCGCCGTATCCTCACCCAGCTTCCGCCGGGACATGCCGGCTTGTTCGGCCGTACGGACCCGGCGTGAACCGCGGCGCACCGCGTACCGCCCGTCCGAGCGGGTAGCGGACAGCGCAAGCAGACCAACCCTGACTGGGGGCTCGTGATGGCACGTTCAGTCCTGCACGACAAAACCACGAAGGAACCGGAGAGAAGGAGCGCACCTGGCGGCGCGCCACGGCTCTCCAGGGTCGGGCGAGCGGTGGCCATGCTGCTGGCTTTCGCTGGGACAGTGGTCTTCGCGGTGCTGCTGGCCCGGCTGACGCTGGAGCCGTCGGCTGCTTCCGAGTCGTTGACGCACAGCAACCTGCGCCCGGGTGATTCCATCCGCGACTACCTCGCGCAGCCGGCCTTCCGTGACACCGTCAAACAACTCGGCGGCAACATTGCGCTGGGCATACCGTTCGGCCTGCTGCTGCCGGTGCTCGCGCCCCGCGCCCGGGGGCTCGTTCGCGTCATAGCGGTCACCGCGCTGGTGATGACGCTGGTCGAGTTGGTCCAGGGCGCCCTGATCACCGGGCGAGCCTTCGACATCGACGACGTCCTGCTCAACACGACGGGAGCCCTGCTGGGCTACCTGCTGATCGGTCGCCGACTGGGCCGCGCCGTACATCCCCGCCGCCGGCACTGGTGGCACCGCTTCACACGGCAACCGCCCCCCGGTGGCTGACAGTTGGCTGGGTGCGCGCCCGCTGAGCGGGGGCGTACCCAGCCGTCTGGAGCGTCCAGGTGTGGGCAGCGGCCTTCGCTCACCGCGGTTCACGCGCTGACGGGCCGGTAGACGGTCAGCGCCTCCGTCAGCTTCAGGCCTCGGGTGCCCTCCTGGCCGTCGAAGGGGACTGACCGATCCAGAAGTCGCACTGGTGGTCCGCCGCGAAGGCGGTCGAGGTGCGGGTGTTCTCGGGGTTGAGGGTCAGGACCTGGTACCGGGAGTCGGCGGGTGGCCATCGGGTGTCGCCAGGGATGTCGGGGTCGGCCGTGCGGGCGAACGCTGCCCAGCGGCGTTTCATGCGGTCGGCGAGTCTTGTCTGGTCGGGCGTGAGCGGGCGGTCGGCCATCGTGAAGTCGTGCAGGTAGGCGAGTTCGGCGCTGTGTGCGTTGGCCATGTCCACGCCCGGGACCTGGGCTCCGTGGAGCGTGGGCGAGTTCGGGTCGTCGAACTCGTAGACGTAGGTGGGGACCTGTGAGGCGAAGGTCCGCGCGGTGGTGAGCGTGTGGCAGGCGAAGGTCGAGTCGGTGAGGACAGCCGACAGGGCGTCGTACGGAGTGGGGTACGCGGCCACGGGGTAACGGGCCAGCACCTGCGGTGCCGCCTGTCCGTGCGTGGCGTTGATCCTGTCGGTGTACTCCTGCGCCGTGAGGTACGGCTGGGTGAGCGCGACGAAGAACCGGGCTTCGGCCCGGGTGCTGCCGATGAGGATCGGAACCTTGTTCCATGAGCCGGCGGCGATGGCCTCGGACGGCTGGGTGGGCAGCAGACCGTCGCCGAAGGCAGGTCCGGACGTGGGATGCGTACGGGCGGCGGCGATGAGGTCTGCGGCCGGTGCCCTGCGAAGGCAGGCGGCGCGTGTGGCGGAGTCGGGACAGCCCGCCGCGGCGGAGAAGTCCCGTGCTTCGTCGGCGGCACGGGAGGCGCTGGGGGCACGCAGCAGGGTGCACGGCCCGCTCTGGAGGACGGCGCGGGAGAACAACCGGGCGGCTTGGGGTGAGGTGAGCATGGCGCAGATGGAGCCGCTGCCGGCGGACTGGCCCCAGAGGGTGATGCGGGCGGGGTCCCCGCCGAACGCCGCGATGTTGCCGCGCGTCCACTTCAGCGCCGCGACCTGGTCCATCAGCCCGTACGATCCGGAACCGAGCGCGTTGTCGCGGGCGAGTTCCGGAGCGGCGAGGTATCCGAGCTGCCCGAGGCGGTAGTTGATGCTCACGACCACGCTGCTGGTGAGTTCGGCCATGGTACGGCCGCCGAACTGCGTTCCGGTGCCCTGGCTGTAGCCGCCGCCGTGGATCCAGAGGAGGACGGGCAGGCGGTCACCGGGGCGGGTGTGGCGTGGCCGGTACACGTCCAGGTAGAGGCAGTCCTCACTGACGGCGCCGGGGTCACGGAGCCCGAAGGGTGAGAATTGCAGGCACGCGTGAGCCTGCTGGGTGGCATCCCGGGTCCCGCTCCAATGTGCGGCGTGTTGCGGTGGCTGGAACCGGAGGTGGCCCACCGGTGGCGCGGCGTAGGGGACGCCCAGGAACTGCTCGGCCCGGCCGTCGGTCTCTCCGGCGAGCCGGCCCTGCCCGATGGTGACGACGGGCCGGGCGGTAGCGGTGGCTTGGGGCTGTGTGGCGGTCGCCGGTTTGGCGAACAGCGTTGCCACAGCGAGTGTCAGTGCCAGGACGGTCGAGGGGATGGACGAGCGTGGTCTCTTCACTTCTCCTCCAAGGCAAGGCGCGCACAGTGCAGTTCAGGACCCCGGGCGGACATGGGCATCGTCCGGCCAGAGGCCGCCTCCCGTCCGGGCAACCTGAGCTGCCGGGACGGGAGCGGGCATGGCATACCGGCCGCCCGGCCGCCTGTGTCCTACGGACGCAGGCCGGCGAGCAGCGTTGCCGTCTTGGCGAAGTCCGCGTGGTCGGTGTTCCAGTTGGGCGAGATGGGAGTGATGGACACCTTGTCGGCGCTGATCGCTTCCACATCGCCACCCTTCTGCGCGGGCGTCGACACCACGGTGACGTTCACCTTCCAGGTGCCGTCACCGGAGTCGGTGTAGTCGGCCTTGAGGACGGGCTGCGGGTCCTGGGTGGTGACGGCGGCACCTCGGGCGGTGCCCGTCCCGTCGGTACCGACCACCGGGTGGTTGAGGTTCAGGCCGACTCCCTCGGGGAGGAGACGCCCGTTCTGCGCCTTCGCCCGGAGGCGCTCGATGAGCTTGACGGTGAAGTCGTTGGTGGGCCGCATGGCGTTGAAGATGGGCTCCGGGACCGGCACCGTCAGTCCTCCGGTGCTCACGGCGATCGCGGGCACACCGTGTTCCAGGGCGGCCACAGCGCCGCCGACCGTCCCGGAGTGAGTGGCGAGGGCGGCCACGTTGGGACCGAAGTTGGTGCCGGAGACGACCAGGTCCGGGGCACGGTCGGCGAACACCTCGGACATGCCGAAGGACACCGAGTCGCCCGGCGTGCCGTCCACCGCCCACACCCGGGGCTCAGGGTGCTTGACCGTGATGGTCGTGCCGCTCATCATCTTCGTCCCGGTGCCGCTCTGATTGGTGAGCGGGGCGACGATGGTGACGTCGTGGCCGGCGGCGGTCAGCCGCTGGAACATCATGCGGATGCCGGGGGCGTTGTAGCCGTCGTCGTTGGTCAGCAGGATGCGCAGCGGGCCGGACGGCGTGGCCTGCGGCGCGGCGCTCGCCGGCACCGTACCGGCGAGGGCCGGTGTGCACAGCAGCAGAGCGGCCAGGGGCAGAACTCGCTTGCGTCTCACGGGTGCTCCTTCAATGCGGCGGGAGAATCGGGGGAGGGGGAAGGAACCGGCGGGCACATGACCCCCGGCATGCGCCCGCCGGGGCTTTCACACGGCTCGGTGTCCGTGTCCGGTCAGCGCACTCCGCGGATCGGGAGGATGGCCAGGGCGCCCAGCAGGGACAGGGCCCCGCCGAGAAGGAACAGCGGGGTATAGCCGCCGAGCGTCGTCACGATGACGGAGGCGACGAAGGGCGCGACGATCTGCGGACCGGCGTTGGCGATGTTCAGTACGCCCATGTCGCGGGCGGCGTCCTCCGCGCGGGGCAGCACCAGGGTGACCACCGCGGTGTCCACCGCCATGAAGCAGCCGAAGGCGAGGCCGTTGAGGGCACTGAACACGAGCATGCCGGTCCAGGTGGGGCTGATGACGGGGACGGCCATCACGAGCCCGGCGAGCGCGGCCGACACACCGACGAAGACCTTTCGCCGGTCCCAGCGGTCGGACAACAGCCCGCCGACGACCGTGGACAAGGCCATCGCGACCATCGACACCGGCGTGAGGATCGCCATCGCCCCGGCCGGCTGGAGGCCGGCGGGGAGTGCGATGTGGTCGTCCAGGATGTAGAGCTGGTAGCCCACGACGGAGAAGTAACCGAGCACCATCAGAGCCCGCCCGATGAACGCCCACCGGAAGTCGTGGTGGGCCAGAGCGGACAGGAAGGCGGCGATCCGCTCCCGCCGCGAGACGGACGGCGCCGGTTCGCGTGGCGGTGCGTCACGGCAGAAGGTGGTGAGGAGGAGCGCCGCGCCGGCCGCCACGGCTCCCAGCACCAGGTAGCCGAGCGTCAGGCGGCCCGAGGTCTGCGAGGCGATCATCACGCCGACGGTGCCGCCGATCGGCAGTCCCAGTCCGACGAGTGCGGACGCCGTGCCGCGGCGGGCGGCCGGGATCCGGTCGGGCACGACGGCGGTGACGGCGGCCTGGTAGACGTTCATGGTGGCCTGCACCAGGCACCATCCGATGCCGACCAGCAGCGCGGTGTGCACACTGCCGAGGAACGCCAGCCCGGCGAAGGAGGCGAGCGCGCCGCCGAGGATCCACGGGTTCCTGCGGCCGGTCCGGTCCGACAGGGCGCCGGCGATCGGGTTGAACGCGGTCGCGAAGACCGAGCTCACACCACCGACGACGCCCAGGATCGCCACCTTGTCGGCCGGGTCGATCATGGCGATCTGGGTCGGCAGCAGCACAGCGCCCACGCCCATGTAGACGGCGAGCATGGAGGAGTTGGCGACCAGGAGCAGCAGCATGAGGCCGCGCTGGCGGGGCGGAGGCACCTCTTCCGGTGCCTTCGGCTGGATCAGTTCATCAGCGGTCATGGTGACCCCCGGGCAGTGCGGGCGCGTGGGCCGCGCGACAGGGGATGGGGCAATGCATGTCGACTCCTCGAGCACGGAGCTGAGCGCTGGAGCGGGAGGGAGGGGAGGGGAGGGGGAAGAACGCCGGATGAGGGGTTGACCGGCAGCGACCACGGATGTCGACGGTGTAGTTACACGTGTCAAGCGCCGCGGGTACGCCTTGTGTAGCACCTGTGGCGGGATTTGAGTAGGGCCTTGCGGGATCCGGATGGCAATAGTGACCGTTGCGGGACCTATTGCAGTTACACGTGTGGCTACTCGTGGGTCGCTCTTGTGTCCGCCGCCACGGCCGGGCCAGTCTTGGCCTGAAACCGCCCTCGACGGTGTCTCGCGCTGCTGCGGCCGCTCCGTGCGACCGCGCATGGGGACGGCGTCGTCGGCACTCTTCCGCCGTTGCGCCACGGTCGCCCGGCCGGTGCGGCGATGGTCCTGCGCCCGCATCCCGTGCGGGCGATGGTCGCGCCCGTATCCCGTGCGGGTGATGGCCCCCGCCCATGCCCCGTGCGGGTGATGGCCCCCGCCCATGCCCCGCACGAGAACCGTGCGGCGTGTTCATGCTCCCGCCGGCTCGCCGGTCGCTCACCGCAGTCCTGGAAGGTCAGCCATGCCTCGTTCGGACGCCGCAACCCGTTCGCAGTCGCCGCCCGATTTGCCTCCTCCGGTCCCCGCTGCTCCACCGCGCGGAGCGCTGGTGACCGGTTCCGTCTTGCTGATGGCCGCTCTGGCGACCGGCCTCGCCGTGCTCGGTGAAGGGCGACCGGCGTTTCAGGGTGTCGACGATCGCTGGATGGGCTTGATGAACGGGTCGCGGAGCGATGCGGTGACGGGCGTCGCCCATGTCCTCGACACCCTCGGTGGCCCCCTCGGCATGATCTTGCCTCTTGTTGTGACCGGCTGCCTCTGTGTCTACGGACGGTGGAGATCCGCGGTGTTCGTGTTCACCGCGAGCATCGTGTCCAACGTCGTCGTCGTGCTCCCTCTGAAGCAGCTCGTCGACCGCCCGCGCCCACCGCAGCCCTGGGTTCTGGTGAACGACGGATCCTTCCCTTCCGGCCAGGTCTTCACGGTGACAACCCTCGTGATGGCCGTGGGCGTGGTGCTCTTCCCGCCGCTCGCGCGACGCTGTTGGTGGATCTTCGCCGCCGCCCTGGTGGCGGCGATGATGTGGAGCCGCACATGGCTGCACGCCCAGTGGCTCACTGACACAGTGGCCGGCGCTGCCGCCGGGGCGGGCTGTGTGCTGGTGCTGTGGCGGGCCTTCGCCCACCTGTTGGCGGAAGAGGCCGCACGTGCCGCGTCCGGCCGCCTGTGGGACTGACGTACGCCACCAGCAGCAGCTCTCCCATCTCGGATGATTGACGGTCGCTAAATATTCAACATAGCCTCCTGATGCAGCCCGGCCGTCGCGCCGCGGCGAAGGCTCTGCCCGACGACTTCCGGAACCGCCCAGCAGCGGCATTGCCGGCGCGTCTGGGGGACCGTTGACCAAGGAGGAGATTCATGGCTGACGCACGAGGTCAGGCGCCACCCGTCGTACAGTTGCCGGCCGGTCGGCTGCGCGGCGGCGTCGAGGGTGGCGTCACGGTGTTCAAAGGCGTGCCCTACGCCGCACCCCCGGTGGGAGAGCTGCGGTGGCGCGCCGCACAGCCGCACCCCGGCTGGAGCGGCACGCGGGACGCGACGGCGTACGGGCCGAGCGCGCCGCAGATGTTCAGGGAAGGGGGCGATCCCGTCCTGGGCGGTCACGGATTCCCGCCTTTCGACGACGACTGCCTGACGCTGAACGTGTGGACGCCGGCGGCCGATGACGCCCGGCGGCCCGTGCTGGTCTGGATCCACGGCGGCGGATTCCTCTCCGGCTCCGGATCGTTGCCCATCTACTCGGGTGAGACCTTCGCGCGCGACGGTGACCTGGTGGTTGTGACCCTCAACTACCGCCTCGGCCCGCTTGGTTACCTGTCCTTCGATGAAGAGACAGGCGAAGGCGCAGCCGAAGAGACAGCCGAAGAGACAGCCGAAGAGGCAGCCCAAGAGGCAGCCCAAGAGGCAGCCCAAGGGGCAGCCGAAGAGACGCATCCCGCCAACGTCTGGCTTACGGACCAGATGGCCGCGCTGCACTGGGTCCGGGACAACATCGCCCACTTCGGCGGAGACCCCGGGAACATCACCGTCGCCGGGCAGTCCGGCGGAGCCGTGTCCACCGCTGCCCTTGCCGGGCACCCGGAAGCGCGGAAGCTGTTCAGGCGAGCCATCCTCCAGAGCCCGCCCTGGGGGCTGCGCATCCCCTCCCGTGACGAGTACCGGCAGCGGACCGCCGCCTATCTGGAGTTCGCCGGCGTGAAGAGCGTCGACGAACTCCGTCGCCTGCCGTGGCCACGGCTGATCGAGGCTGCCGGGGGCTTGTTCGCGCACACCATGCGCTGGGGCTACTGGACCACCCCGTTCCTCCCGGTGCGCGACGACGTCACACTCTTCCGCCACCCCGCGGAAACCCTCCTTCATGGCGCTGCGACGGACATCGACGTCCTCGTGGGCTGGACCCGGGAAGAAGCGAACTTCGCATTCGCGCTCGACCCGGGATACGCGACAGCCACCCGCGATCACGTGCTCGACAGGATCAGGGACAGCTTCGCCGACGAATCGGCCGCCGGTGTGTACGCCGAGTACGCGCGTACCCGCCCCGGCGCCGGGCCGACCGAGGTGCTCATGGACCTGATCACGGACGAGTTGTTCCGGGGGCCCTGCCTGGAGTTCGCGGAGGCGAGGGCGGCTCTCGGGCGTCCGGTGTGGGCGTACCAGTTCGACTTCCCGGCGCCCGCGCACGGCGGCAGGCTCGCCGCCGCCCACTGCCTGGAACTCCCCTTCGTCTTCGACAACCTCGACCGCTGGGCGCACGCTCCCCTCGTCGAAGGGATCGATCCGGTCGTCGCGGAGGGGCTCGCGAAGGCCATGCACGAGGCGTGGATCGCCTTCGTCCGCACGGGCGATCCCAACCACGCGGGCATGCCGACGTGGGAGCCCTACCGCGCGGAGGCCCGCGCCACCATGCGCTTCGACTCCGTCACCGGTCCCGTGAACGACCTGGCAGGGCAAGCGCGCCGCCTGCATGGCCGGCGGACGTCGGCCTCGCGGTAATCCTCGAAGCAATACCGCATCCGAAAAACCTCAGAGGTACCGGACTCGGTGCGGTCGTTACACGTGTAACCTCATAGCCGGCCGCCGAGGAGGAGGGCAGCGGCCGGGCCGGTCCCCTGCCTTGACGGTTCGGGACCGGCGTCCCCTCCCGAGTCACGCCCACCAAACGGAAGAGACCCCTATGGCCCACCACGCGACGGCCCGGCCGCGTACCCTCACCGCTCCCGACGGCACGGCCTTCCGTGATCTGAACGGCAACGGGGTGATGGAGCCCTACGAGAACCCGCACCTGCCCGTGGACGAGCGGGTCGCCGACCTCGTCGGCCGCATGACCCTCGAGGAGAAGGCCGGCCTGCTCTTCCACACCATGATCGCGATCAATCCGGACGGATTGCTGGTGGAGCCCGATCCGGGAGCACCCGACGACGATCCGATGCGGGCCTCCACCTCCGCCATGGTGACCGGCAAGCTCATGAACCACTTCAACCTCTTCGGCGCCGCGGCGCCGCGCCGGATGGCCGAGTGGAACAACCGTCTCCAGGACCTGGCCGCGACGACCCGTCTGGGCATCCCGGTGACCATCTCCACCGACCCCCGCCACGGCTTCGTCGACAACCCGGCCGCGAGCGCGCAGACCGAGGGTTTCTCCCTGTGGCCCGAGCCGCCCGGTCTCGCCGCGATCGGGGACGAGGAGCTCGTCAGCCGGCACGCCGACATCGTCCGCCGTGAGTACCTCGCCGTCGGGATCCGCCTGGCGCTGCACCCCATGGCCGACCTCGCCACTGAGCCACGCTGGGCCCGCGTCCTGGGTACCTTCGGCTCCGACGCCCACGTGGCGGCCCGCATGGTCGGCGCCTACATCCGCGGTCTCCAGGGCGAGACGCTCGGCACGAGCAGCGTGGCCGCCATGACCAAGCACTTCCCGGGGGCGGGCCCGCAGTTGAACGGGGAGGACGCCCACTTCCCGTATGGGCGCGCACAGGTCTATCCCGGCGGCAACTTCGACTACCACCTGATCCCCTTCGAGGCCGCCTTCGCGGCCGGCACGTCGCAGATCATGCCCTACTACGCCCTACCCGTCGGCACGCCGTACGAAGAGGTGGGCTTCGGCTTCAACAAGGGCATCATCACCGGCCTGCTGCGCGAGAAGTACGGCTTCGACGGCATCGTCTGCACCGACTGGGGCCTGGTCACCGACAGCCGGATCTTCGGAGCCCCCTTTCCCGCCCGTGCCTGGGGGGTCGAGCACCTGGACCGGCTCAGCCGTGTGGAACGCATCCTCGACGCCGGCGCCGACCAGCTCGGCGGCGAGGCCGCGCCCGAACTCGTCGTCGAACTGGTGCGCACCGGAAGGGTCGGCGTCGGACGCCTCGACGCGTCGGTGGCGCGCCTGCTGCGCGAGAAGTTCGTCCTGGGCCTCTTCGACGATCCGTACGTCGACCCGGACGCCGCCGAGCGGATCTGCGGCAACGACGAGTTCACCGCGGCGGGCCTCGCCGCCCAGAGCCGCTCGATCACGATGCTCAAGGACCGCCCGGGAGAGGCGTCCGCGCCGCTGCTACCGCTCACGGCCGGCACCCGGCTCCACGTCCAGGGTGTGGACCCCGAGGTCGCCGGGCGCTACGCCACCGTGGTGGACAGCCCGGCAGAGGCCGACGTCGCGCTGATCCGGATCGCCACCCCGTACGACAAACGGACCGAGGGCTTCGAGAGCTTCTTCCGCGCGGGCCGGCTCGCCTTCACCGAGGAGGAATTGCGGCCGTTGCTGGAGACGGCCGCGGCCGTGCCGACCGTCTTCGCCATCTTCCTCGACCGCCCCGCGGTCATTCCGGAGATCGCGGAGAAGGCGGCAGCCCTCGTGGCCGACTACGGCGCGTCGGACACCGCCCTGCTGGACGTCCTCTTCGGCCGTACCAGGGCTGAAGGACGGCTCCCCTTCGAGCTCGCCCGCACCATGGACGCCGTCGCCGCCGGACATGAGGACGTGCCCAACGATTGCGGGGACCCGCTCTTTCCGTACGGGCACGGGCTGGATGTGGAGCCGCTCCCGCAGTGAAACGATCACGTCGAGGGGGCGCCGCCGGGCACGGCTCCGTGCCCGGCGGCGCCCCCTCTCGTGGGGCGGGTCACCAGCCGCCGAGGGAGTTCCACCAGCTCCAGCGCTGCGGCGCCGCCTCCCGCGCCGCCGCGCTGTCGTCGCGGCGCTTGTCCGGCGCGTCCATGATCCCGAGAGGCGGTGCGACAGCACCACGGCAGGTGTCCGCAGGGCCGTCCGGGGAGAACACCACCGGGAGTTCGGCCGGGGCACCGGACCATGGTGAGGGCCGGCGGAGCAGCGCCGCTTCCGGGGCGGCGGGGCGGAGGCCGGGGAGCCGGTCCAGCAGCACCTCGACGGCCGATTCCGTGATCACGCGGGCCGTGTCCTTGGCGGGGCAGCCGTGGGCGCCGGTGCCCCAGGCCACGTGGGCACGCGTGCGGGACACCGGAGTGTCCCGGAGCTGGGGGTCGGCGTTGGCCGCCGCCAGGCAGGGGATCACCAGGTCACCGGCGCGAATGCGGCACCCAGCCAGGACGACATCCGCCGTTGCCCAGCGGCCGGTGATGTTCGGCACCGGTGCGCCGGTCCCGAGAGCGTGCTCGACGAGACGAGGCACGAGGCTTCCGGGCGCCGTCGCGCGGGCCGGCCCGTCGTGGGCGAAGAAGGACCGCACCGCGCTGGCGATCCAGCCGATGGTGCTCTCGCAACCCGTCAGAACGAGAGCCAGCAGGTTGTGCGCGATCTCGTCATCGGTCAGCGGGGTCGCATGGGCCAGCCACGACGGAAGGTCCGGTGCCGGTGCGACGCTCCGTTCGGCCACCAGCCGGCGCATGGCGGCCAGCAGCTCCGCCTCCGCGTCGGCGGCAGCGGGAAAGCCGTTCACGACGGTCGCGGCCAGGTGGTCGAGCGTGGTGACCGAACCGTCCGACACGCCCAGCAGATGGGCGAAGACGTGCCACACCACAGGACGGGCGTACTGGGCCATGAGGTCGGCGGTACCCCGTGCGGCCCAGGCGTCCACCAGGGCGTCGGCCCGGTGTCGGACCAGGCGGCTCAGCCTCCGCGGGTCGATGTGCTCCAGGACCGCGATCACCGCACGGCGATGCCGCAGGTGCTCGTCGCCGTCGAGCCGGGACACCGCGGGACGCGGGCCCAGGAGAGGCAGCAAGGGCGTGTCCTTCGGGAGCAGCCCGTAGGAGAGGGCGCTCCAGCGGTACGGGTCACTGGAGAAGAGCCGTGCGTTCCAGATGACCTCCAGCACCTCCCGGTGGCCGAGCACCAGCCAGCCGGCGACACCCGGGGCGATCTCCACGGCGACGACCGGCCCCCGGTGCCTGCGCATGAACGCGTACACGGCGTCGAAATCCCGTTCCGCCGCCGGCCCGTGCAGCGCGATGAGACCGCCTGCGTACGGGCACTCGGGCGCGGAACCGCCGTGGCTCCCTCGATCCATCCGACTCCTTCACTGCGACCCTGGCCGGGACCGGAGGTGCCCGGCGAAACCGGTAACGCGTGTAACCTGGGATTGAGCTGGTCAGAGGACCGGTGGGAACGGGAGAAGGACGTCATGGGCAAGGAGCCGACCGCACCGGTCGCCGTCACGAGCGCCGATGTGGCGCGTCTGGCGGGGGTGTCGCGGGCCACCGTGTCCTTCGTCCTCAACAACAGCCAGACACACCGAGTCAGCGACACCACGCGTGCCCGAGTGCTGGCGGCGGCGCAGCAACTCGGTTACGTACCGCACGCCGCCGCCCGGTCGCTGAGGGCCGGCCGGAGCAACCTCGTCCTCATGCCGGCGTCCGTCTCGGCGGCCGGCCGTCTGGTCAGCGCCTGGGTCGACGACCTGCAAGGCGAACTGGAGCGCCACGGCTACGTCACCGTGCTGCACGCCGGACGCTTCCCCGACGTCGTGAGCGCTGCCCGCGCCTGGGCGGAACTGCGCCCGGCCGCCGTGGTGGCCCTCGACGGTGACAGCCTGACCGGTCAGGCCGCCGACGTCCTGCGCAGGGCCGGGGTGCGTGGTCTGATGGCGTTCGGCTCGCGGGAGGTCGAGGGCGTCCACACCATCGACTTCGACCACGCACGCGTCGGCGCGCTCGCCGCCGAGCACCTCGTCTCGCGCGGGCGGCGGAACATCGGCGTGATCATGCCGCGGGAGCGCGGCCTGGCGACCTTCGCCCGGCCACGGCTGGCCGGAGCCCAGGGAGTCGCCGCCCGAAGCACGGCCGCCGTCACAGCGGTGGAGATGTCCTACACCCACGAGTCCGCCGCCGAGCTCGCCCAGCGCTGGCCGCGACTGGGCCTGGACGGGGTGTTCGCCTACAACGACGAGTACGCGGCGCTCCTGCTGCACGCCCTGCGCAACGAGGGCATCTCCGTCCCGGAAGAGGTGGCCGTGGTAGGGGCCGACGACCTGGTGCTGTCGGCCTTGCAGCAACCGCCGCTGACGACCGTCCGTTTGGACCTGCCCACGCCCGCCCGTGTCGCCGACTCCCTGCACGAGCTGGTCGACCGCGGTGCACCCCCCGAGGTTCCGGGCATGGAGCCGGTGCTCGTCCACCGTCAGTCCTCGTGACCTGGAGGTTCGCCGGAGGCGGCCCGGCGCGCCTCTGCTTCCCGGAGCAGTAGCGGTGTGAAGAGCCACCACAGCAGGAGTGCGGCTCCCGCCCCGGTGGTGGCGCCGGCCAGTGTGTCGCTGAGCCAGTGCGCGTGCAGCCAGGTGCGGCTCCACATCATCGCCACCGTGAGGGCGGCACCCGCGGCCCACCAAACCCGTCGCCCGGCCGCGGGAACGAACAGGACGCCCACGACCACCACGAGCAGCGCCGTCCCGGCCACGTGACCGGAGGGGAACGAACCGTGGTCCACCCGGACCAGCGGGTCGGCCGGGCGCGGTCGGTCCACCCAGAACTTGAGGGCCTGGACGACGAGCAGGTTGCCCACCGCGTAGACGGTGAGAAGACACAGCAGCGACTGCCATCGCTTCCGTACGGAGAGGAAGACCAGCAACCCCACAGGGACCACCACTCCCAGCGGCCCGCCCAGCCAGTTGAGCACGGCGGCCACGGCCGCGTAGGGGCCGTCGTGCGGGCCCCCCATCCAGCGCAGCCAGGAGTCGTCGACGCTCTGGAAGACCGGCCGGGCGGGACGCGCGAGGACGGCGGCGGCGAGCGCGGCGGTGACGAGCAGGAAGATCACTCCGAGCGCGAGCGCGCCGGACCGTCGTGGTGGCGGGGAGTGGTGGCGGTGGCGGTGCCGCGCCGGGTCCGAAGCCCGGGTGTGAGGTTCAGTGGCCGGAGTGACGGTCATGGGGTACCTCTCGCGGCCGTGCTGCGTCACCGGCCGATGGGAAGGGAATGGTGGGACGGCTCGCCGGAGCCGCGCCGGAGGAGGCCCGGCGCGAATCCGGAAGCGCGATCGGGGAGAGGGTGCGGGACACCGTCCTGGCGGCGCCCCGCACGGGTGCTCAGCGGCGATTGATCAGCGGCGACCGATCACGCCGGGGTCTGCGCCCAGGTGGCGGGCGAGGAAGGCGACGCTTTCGGAGACGATCGGCGTCACGTCGGGGGTGCCGAGGAAGATGTGGTCGGCGCCCTCCACCGGTTGCAGGGTGACCTGACCACCGGCGCGCTCCAGGGCCTCGGCGAGGACTTCGCTCTGGCTGTACGGCACGAGGCCGTCGGCCGTTCCGTGGATCAGGAGGAAGGGAGGCGGAGAGGCCGTGCCGGCGTAGGTGACCGGGCTGGCGGCACGGGCGAGTTCCGGGTGCTGTTCGGTGGTGCCGCCCAGCAGCGCGGTGAACGGGTTGGGGTACTCGGCGCCGGAGGGCGAGGGCGGCAGAGCGTGGGAGAGCAGCGGGCCCACGTCCGTGACCCCGTACCAGTCGACCACGGCCCGGACCGCGCTGTCCTCGTCCCGTACGCCCTCGGCGCCCTCCAACGCGGCCGCGGCCTCGGAGCCGTCGGCGCGGACGAGCCCCGCGAGGGCGGCCAGGTGGCCGCCCGCCGACTCGCCCCAGACCCCGATCCTGTCCTTGTCGATGCCGAGGTCGGCGGCGAAGCGGCGCACGTACCGGATGGCGGCCTTCACGTCATGAAGCTGCGCCGGAAAGGGCGCCTCCAGGCTGTGCCGGTAATCGATGGTCACCAGGGCGAGCCCGGCCCCCAGGACCATGCCGTGCAGCAGCTCGACGGGCACGGTCGGCGGCGGGAAGCGGCGGTCACCCTCCAGCCAGCCACCGCCGTGGATCCACACGACGGCCGGAACCGGGTGCTCGGATGCCGGTACGTGGGCGTCGAGCAGACGCGGCCGGTATCCGGGCGTGCTCGCGTAGGTCACTCCTTCGAAGCTGCGCACGCCGCCCTGGCGGACCAGCGGCGGCGCCGGTGCGAGGAACGGAGGCGGGGGCCATCCCATGTCGGCTTCGGCAGCCGGCTGCGCAGCCGGGGCTGTGGGAGGAGATTGCGTCATGTCCGCCTCTTTCTGTGGGCGTGTGTTCAGCGTCCGGCTGGAGGGCGGAGCGCACCGGAGTCGTCCGGAGGAGCGCAGCACGCCCGGCCGTCACGCTCGGGCTCAGGAATTTCCCGATATATGTCCGAATTGCCTTGTGCTCGCATCGGGTGCGACTTAGGCTGTTACACGTGTAACACAACTAGCGCGACGCAGTAAACGCCTGACAGCAGGGAAGTCGTTCGATGTGACCGCCGCAGGTTACACGAGACAGCAAGGCGGCGCCGCCCCTCTCGCCGGGGAGTCCCCATGCTCAGCCCCCTTTCACCCGCGGCCGGTCCGGTTCCTCTCTCGCTGTGTACGGCGCCGGTTCGCCCCGCTCCGCCCCCCGCTCGCCGACTCGTCCACTGGATGGTGAAACCGGTGACCTCCGTGGTCCCCAGGGTGCGAGCGTCCGTCCGCAGCGCGCTCGAGGAGTGGGACGTCTCTCCGGAGCGGACCGAGGCGCTGGTGCTCGCCGTGACGGAACTCGTGTCCAATGCGATCCGGCACGTGGACGTCATGGCCGGTCGGCTGCGTGTCACGGTCACCTTCAGCCGCGGCTGGCTGCAGCTCGACGTCGCCGATGGAGACCCTCGTCTGCCGCGCATCGGCCTGGATGCCGACATGGAGGCGGAGAGCGGTCGCGGCCTCATGATCCTGGGCTTTCTGGCGTGCGAGGCCGGTGGTGAGCTGGCGGCGTTCCGCACTGGTCCCGGCAAGGTCGTCAGGGTCCGCGTCCCGGCCACTTGACCACCCGCCCGCGTGCCCTCGCTCCGGCCGCCAGGCAGGGCTCCGGTGCGGGCCGGCGAGGAGGCCGCCGCAAAAATCATGTGGCGAAATCTTGACGCCCGTCAATGAAACGAAATACTTGCCGCACTCCCTCCGCTGCCCCCGAGACCGAGGTGTGCGCCCCATGGAGCTCTCCCCGTCCGCCCACGTGGACACCTTCTGCCGTGACCGGCTTCCACCGTTCTCCCTCTGGCCCGAACTCCACTTCGACCTGCCGGAGTTGACGTATCCCGACCGTCTCAACTGCGCCGTCCGTCTGCTCGACGACGCCGTCGTACGCTGGGGGGCCGACCGGCCCTGTCTGCTCACCCCGACCGACCGCTGGACCTACGGCGACCTGCTGCGCCACGCCAACCAGGTCGCCCAGGTCCTCACCGAGGACCTCGGGCTGCGACCCGGAAACCGCGTCCTGCTGCGCGGGCCCAACAACCCCTGGCTCGTGGCCGCCTGGTTCGGCGTACTCAAGGCGGGCGGCGTCGCGGTCACGACCATGCCGATGCTGCGAGCCGCGGAACTCGCCCAACTGCACGACATCAGCCGGACCACCGTCGCCTTGTGCGACCACCGGTACGTCGACGAGCTCGAGGCCGCCGGCACACCCGGCCTGGCCCTCGTCCCCTACGGCGGCGACGGTGCCGACGACCTGACGCGGCGGTGCGCGGCCAAGGACGGCGCGTTCCGCAACGTGGCCACCGCCGCCGACGATGTCGCCCTGATCGCCTTCACCTCCGGTACGACCGGGCGGCCCAAGGCGACGATGCACTTCCACCGCGATGTGCTCGCCAACGCCGACACGTTCTCCCGGCACATCGTCAAACCGCGTCAGGACGATGTGTTCACCGGCACGCCACCGCTCGCCTTCACCTTCGGGCTCGGCGGCCTCGTCGTCTTCCCGCTCCACGTCGGGGCGGCGACGCTGCTGATCGAGCAGGCGTCACCGGAGAGGCTGGCCGACCTCGTCGCCGAGCACGGTGTCACGGTCCTGTTCACCGCGCCCACCGCGTACCGGGCGATCATGGCCGCCGGCGCCGTCGACCGCCTGACGGGTCTGCGCCGCTGCGTGTCCGCCGGGGAGGCGCTGCCGGCGCAGGTGTGGCAGGACTTCCACGCCGCGACGGGGCTGCGCATCATCGACGGAATCGGCGCCACCGAGATGCTGCACGTGTTCATCTCCGCCGCCGACGACGACATCCGCCCCGGGGCAACGGGCAAGCCCGTCCCCGGCTACCGCGCCATGGTCGTCGGTGAAAACGGTGCACCCGTCCCCGATGGAGAGCCGGGCCTCCTCGCGGTCACCGGCCCCACCGGGTGCCGTTACCTCGACGATCCACGCCAGACGACGTACGTCAGGAACGGCTGGAACATCACGGGCGACACCTACATACGCGACCGTGACGGCTACTTCTGGTACGTGGCCCGCAGCGACGACATGATCGTCTCCTCCGGCTACAACATCGCCGGCCCCGAGGTCGAGAAGGCGCTCCTCACCCATCCCCACGTGACGGACTGCGGCGTGGTCGGCGCACCGGACGAGCGGCGCGGCATGGTCGTGAAGGCGTACGTGGTGCTGCGTGACGGCGTCGCCGCCGACGACGTGACCGTCAAGGAACTCCAGAACCACGTCAAGCGGACCATCGCGCCCTACAAGTACCCGCGCGCCGTCGAGTTCGTCACCGAACTGCCGCGCACCAGCAACGGAAAGCTCCAGCGCGGCGCGCTGCGCCGGCGCGCCGCGAACACGGCCGGCTAGCACACCTCCGCCCCCTCCGAGCGCGCGCACCGCTCAACGCGGCCTCAAGGCCGATTCCCACGGCCGATCCGATCGCCCGACGAAAGGCACCCCATGGAAACCGACGGCCCCCGGCAGAAGACCCGACCGATCGGCACCTGCGCCGGCGAATGCCCCGAAGCCCTGGAGGCGAACCTGCCCGGCATCGTCATCGAGCGGCGCGTCGAATGGCCCGACACCGATGCCGCCGGTCACTACCACCACTCCACCGTGGTGCGCTGGGTGGAGGCGGCCGAGGCCGCCTTGCTGCGGCGCCTGGGCCTGGGCCACCTCTTCGGCAGCACACCGCGCGTCCACTTCGAGGCCGACTACCGCGCGCGGCTGTGGTTCGGCGACCTCGTGCGCATCGAGCTGCGCGTCACCAAGGTCGGGACCGCTTCCCTGCACTACGCCTTCACGGTCCGAGGCCAGGGCGACGAGGAGGCGGCCGCCGGCCGGATGGTGATCGCCCACTCCGCCGCCCGGGCTTCCGGCACCACGCCCTGGCCGGACGAGGTGCGCGACCTGCTGACCAAGGCGGGCCCGCAGGCCCCGGAAGTCCTTACCTGATCGAGCGGACCATGCGAACTTCTCTACTGTATAGAGCTTTCTTGACGACCGAAGGAATTACGGCATACGTTCTTCCTCGAACCCCAAGGAGGACGCCGTGCGCGTAGCAGTCATCGGAGGAGGCCCCGGCGGGCTGTACTTCGCCGCCCTGGCCAAACAGCTCTCCCCGCACTGGGAGCTCACCGTCTGGGAGCGCAACGCGGCCGACGACACCTTCGGATTCGGCGTGGTGTTCTCCGACGAGACCCTCGACGGCATCGCGCAGGCCGACCCGGAGATCCACGAGGCCATGTCGGCCGAGTTCGCCCGCTGGAGCGACATCGACGTCCGCTACAAGGGCCAGGTCCTCACCTCGGGCGGCCACGGCTTCGCCGCGCTCGGGCGCAAGCGCCTGCTGCAGATCCTCCAGGAGCGGTGCGCGGCACTTGAGGTGGACGTCCGCTACCGCACGCAGGCCCCGCCCGCGTCCGAACTCGCCGAGGAATACGACCTGGTGGTGGCGAGCGACGGTGTCCGGTCGGCGACACGAAGCGCGTTCGCCGGCACCTTCGCACCGGACCTGGACGAGCGGCACTGCCGCTACATGTGGCTCGCGACCGACAAGGTCTTCGAAGCCTTCACCTTCATCGTCGCCGAGCGGGACTTCGGCACGCTTCAGGTCCACGCGTACCCGTTCGACGCCACCCGCAGCACCTTCATTGTCGAGATCGACGAGCACTCCTGGCGGCAGGCGGGATTCGAAACGTTCGCCGCCCGCGACTTCCCGCCCGGAACCAGCGACGAGGAAAGCATCCGGCTGTGCGAGGAGATCCTCGCGGACCACCTCGACGGCCACCGGCTGATTCCCAACGGCTCCAAGTGGATCCGCTTCACCACTGTGCGGAACACGACCTGGCGTCACGAGAACGTCGTCCTGCTGGGCGACGCGGCCCACACCGCGCACTTCTCCATCGGCTCCGGCACCAAACTGGCCATGGAGGACGCACTCGCCCTGGCCGCCTGCCTCCACGAGCACCCCGACGTGCCGAGCGCGCTGGCCGCGTACGAGGCCGAACGCAAGCCGGTCGTCGAGTCCACCCAGAGGGCCGCACAGGCGAGTCTCGAATGGTTCGAGAACGTGGGCCGCTACACCGGGCAGGAGCCCCTTCAGTTCGCGTTCAACCTGCTCACGCGCAGCCGCCGCGTCACGTACGACAACCTGCGCGTGCGAGACCAGCAGTTCACCGACGCGGTGGACACCTGGCACGCGGCCGCCACCTCGGTCGCACCGCCGGTCGCCACGCCGGCGGGCGTCGCCGCACCGCCCATGTTCCGGCCCTTCCGGCTCGGCGGGCTGTGCCTGCGCAACCGCGTCGTCGTACCGCCCACCGCGCTGTACGCCGCACAGGGCGGGGTGCCCGGGGACTTCGACCTCGTCCACCTGAGCACGCAGTCCATCGGCGGCTCCGCTCTGGTCATCGCCGGCATGACGGCCGTCAGCGCCGACGGTCGGGCCACGCCCCGCTGCCCCGGCCTGTACTCCGACGAGCAGGAAGCGGCCTGGCGCCGGATCACCGACTTCGTCCGCCGACAGTCGGACGCCTGCCTGGGCATCCAGTTGACCCACGCCGGGCGCCGCGCCGCGACCGGGACGCCGCGGGCGGACGGCCGGTGCGTTCCTCTCGGCGAGGAGGGGTGGCCACTGGTCGCCGCGTCCGCCCTTCCCTGGGACGCGGGGAGCGCGACACCTCGCGAGGCCACGCGCGCCGACATGGAGGCCATCGTGCGGGACTTCGCCGCCGCCGCCCGCCGCGCCGACCGCGCCGGCTTCGACGCCCTGGAACTGCAATACGGGCACGGGCACTTGATGTCCGGCTTCCTTTCACCGCTGACCAACAAGCGGACCGATTCCTACGGCGGCAGCCTCGCGAACAGGATGCGGTTCCCCTTGGAGGTGCTGCGCGCCGTCCGTGCCGTCTGGCCCTTCGGCAAGGCCCTGATCGTCCGGATCTCGGCGGCCGACTGGGCGGAAGGCGGCATCAGTGAACCCGAGGTCGTCGACCTCTGCCGCGCCCTGGCGGAGGCCGGGGCGGACGCCATCGACGTGTCGACCGGCGAGGTCGTCGCCCACGAGCGGCCGCGCCACGGCCGCAGCTACCAGACGCCCTACGCCGACCTGATCCGCAACGCCACCGGCATACCCGTCATCGCGGTGGGCGCCATCTCCACGTACGACGACGTCAACTCCCTCATCCTGGCCGGCCGTGCCGACCTGTGCGCCGTAGGCCGCGCCCAACTGCACGACCCACTGTGGACGCTCCACGCCGCGGCCGCCCAGCAGTACACCGGCCCTGCGGCGCCCTGGCCGGCGTCGTGGAAGGCCGGCAGCGGCAGACCGCCGGGCGCCCGTACCGACCGCGTACCGCCCCGCCTCCACCTGCTCCGCGACCTTCCCGCCCCCGTGCACCAGCGGTGGCTTCCCCAGCCCGCGGCGACAGCCGTCTGACACGGAGGAACAGGAGCCCCATATGGAGCCACAGATGGAGCGACAGATGGACCAACGGATGGAGACACTGCCCCGCTTCACGGCGGCCGCCGTACAGTCATCACCCGTCTACCTGGACCCCGCGGCCACGGTCGACAAGGCCGTCTCCCTCCTGGCGGAGGCCGCCTCCCACGGCGCCGAACTGGTCGTGTTCCCCGAGGTCTTCGTCCCGGGCTATCCCTACTGGAACTGGACCATGAACCCGGTCCAGGGGTCCCCCTGGTTCGAGCGACTGTGGCGGGCCTCCGTCGACATCCCGGGCCCGCACGTGGACGCGCTGCGCGCGGCGGCCCGCCGGCATGGAGCCGTTGTGGTCATCGGCGTCAACGAACGAAGCCCGCACAGCCTCGGCACCCTGTACAACACACTGCTCACCATCGGGGCGGACGGCGAACTCCTCGGCGCACACCGCAAACTCGTCCCCACCTGGGCGGAGAAACTGACCTGGACCGGCGGTGACGGAAGCTCGCTCACGGTCCACCACACGCCCATCGGGCCGCTCGGCGCGCTCGCCTGCGGCGAGAACACCAACACGCTCGCCCGCTTCACCCTGCTCGCGCAGGGGGAGCTCGTCCACGCGGCGAGCTACATCGCACTGCCGGTGGCGCCGGAGGACTACGACATGGCGGACGCCATCGCCGTCCGTACCACCGCCCACAGCTTCGAGGGCAAGGTCTTCTCCGTCGTGGCCTGCTCCACCATCTCCCCGGAGATCGTGGACACCGTCGCCGAGGACGACGAGGACGTACGCCGCATGCTCGCCCGCCGCCGCAGCGCACTGTCCGGGATCTTCGGCCCCGACGGCCGCCCCGTCACCGAGCCGCTGATCGACGACGAGGGCATCGTCTACGGCGAGATCGACCTGGCCAAGTGCATCCAGCCCAAGCAGATGCACGACATCGTCGGCCATTACAACCGCTTCGACGTCTTCCGGCTCCGCGTCGACAACACGCCACGCAGCCCCGTCACCTTCACGGCCGACCCGGCCCACCGGGCCGCCGCCGCGCCGCTCCCGCCCGACAGCACCGGCTGCACCGGCAACGCCGACAGCACCAGCACCTCAGGCAACGCCGACCGCACCGACCCCACCGGCACCACGAAGGAGGACTCATGACCGCCGAGTACGACGACGACAGGCTGGGCCGGGCCCGCGTGTCCGACACCCCTGAACTCACCGCCTACTACGCCGAGCTCGCCGAACTGGACGCCGGAGCCCTCTGGACCGTCGCCAACGACATCGAGCCCTGGTACCCGCAGCCGAAGTCCGTACCCGTCCTGTGGCGGTACGAGGAACTCCGGCCCCTGGTCCGCAAGGCCCTCGACCTGGTGAAGGCCGACGACGCCGGACGCCGCGTCGTCATGCTCGTCAACCCGGGGCGCAAGGACGTCAGCGCCGCCGCCGGACTCCTTTACACCGGCCTGCAGATCATGGGGCCGGGGGAGTCCATGACCGCCCACCGCCACCAGGCCGCGGCCCTCCGTTTCGTCCACGAGGGCACCGGCGCCTGGACCATCGTCGACGGCCAGAAGCTGAAGGTGGGTCCCCGTGACTTCGCCATCACCCCCAACGGCACCTGGCACGAGCACGGCAACGACGCCGACGACGCCCCCGTCATCTGGCAGGACGGCCTCGACATCCCCCTGGTCAACGCCCTGGACGCCGGCTTCTACGAGGTCCACCCGGAGCTCTACCAGGCGCCCGGAAAGGTGATCAACTCCTCCGTCCTCACCTACGGCGGCAATCTCCTGCCCTATGGGGCGGAGAAGTGGACACGCCCGTATTCGCCGCTGCTCGCCTACCCCTGGGAGCCGACCTACGAGTCACTCCGCAACCTCGCCAGGGCCACCGAAGGCTCCCCGTACGACGGCGTCATCGCCGAGTACACCAACCCCGTCACCGGCGGCTCCGTCATGCCCACCATGGGCGCCCACATGCAGCTCCTGCGGCCCGGCCAGGCCACCAAGGCCCACCGCCACACCGGTTCGGTCATCTACACCGCGGCAAAGGGCCGGGGTTACTCGATCATCGCCGGACAGCGCTACGACTGGCAGCAGGGCGACATCTTCTGCGTCCCGTCCTGGGCCTGGCACGAGCACGCGAACCTCGACCAGGGCGAGGACGCCTGCCTGTTCTCCTTCAACGACTTCCCCGTGATGCGCTCCCTCGGCTTCCACCGCGAAGAGGCGTACCCCGACAACGGCGGGCACCAGCCCACCGTGTGAACCGCCGCCGCGCCGGTACCGCCGGCCCTGACACCGGTCACCGGCGCGGCGGTGTACCGGAGCGATCCCACCCCACCCCGCATCGCCCCGGCAACGGGGCGGCGGTGAGGCGACATCGTCCTCACCGCCGCCCCGATCCCGTACCTCCTTCTCTTCCCCACCACCCTCCAAGGAGCCGTCATGCGACTCGTGACCTACACCGTCGGCGATGCGCCCGCCCGCCTCGGCGCCCAGCTCGATGACCGTGTGCTCGACCTCGCCGTCCTGGCCGGTCACCACGGCACCGACCTGCCCCAGGACCTGCTCTCCTTCATCCGCGCGGGCGACGACGTCCACAACACGGCGCGAAACCTGCTCGCCGGCGATCCGTCCGCGTGGCCGGCCGACGCCGTCCACGGCCCCGGGGACGTCGTCCTGCACGCCCCGCTGCGCCCCGGCAAGGTCATCGGAGTCGGGCTCAACTACGTCGAACACGTCGAGGAATCCAGCCGCAGCCTGGACACCGACAAGGACCTGCCCCCGCGCCCCGTCCTCTTCAGCAAGCCCGCCACCGCGGTCACCGGCCCCGGACAACCGATCCTGCACAACGGCGACCTCACCCAGCAGCTCGACTGGGAGTGCGAGCTCGCCGTCGTCATCGGCCGGACCGCCTTCCGCGTCAGCGAGGAAGACGCCTACGACCACATCTTCGGCTACAGCATCGTCAACGACATCAGCGCCCGCGACCAGCGCCGCTCCGGCCAGTGGTTCTTCTCCAAGGGCCAGGACTCCTACGCCCCCTTCGGCCCCGCCGTCGTCACCGCCGACGACATCCCCGACCCGATGGCCCTGGACCTCGAACTGCGCGTCAACGGCGTCACCAAGCAGAAGTCGAACACCCGCCACATGCTCTTCCCCATCGCCCGGCTCATCGCCGACATATCCTCCGGCGTGACCCTGGAGCCTGGCGACGTCATCGCCACCGGCTCCCCCTCAGGGGTCGGCGCCGGAATGGTCCCCCCGGAGTTCCTCGTCCCCGGCGACACGGTCGAAGCCACCGTCGAGCACATCGGCACCCTCACCAACCCCGTCATCGACGCCCGCTGACCCCGCGCTCGCTTCAAGCCCACGAGGAGCCTCCCATGCCCCATCGCACCTACCGCATCGGCCAGATCGTGCCGAGCTCCAACGTCACCATGGAAACCGAGATCCCGGCCATCCTCCGCGCCCGGGAAACCATCGAGTCCGAACGCTTCACCTTCCACTCCAGCCGCATGCGCATGACCCATGTCACGCCCGAGCAGCTCAAGACCATGGACGCCGACTCCGACCGCTGCGCCGTAGAGCTCTCCGACGCCCGCGTGGACGTCCTCGGCTACGCGTGCCTGGTCGCCATCATGAGTATGGGCCTCGGCTACCACCGCACCTCCGAGGAGCGCCTCCACCGCCGTACGACCGAGAACGGCGCCCCCGCCCCCGTGGTCACCAGCGCCGGCGCCCTCGTACACGGCCTGCACACCCTCGGCGCCAAGAAGATCGCGCTCGTCGCCCCGTACATGCGGCCGCTGACGAAGACGGTGGTGGGATACCTGGTCCACGAGGGCATCGAGGTGCTCGACTACGAAGCGCTCGAAATCCCCGACAACCTGGACGTCGCCGCGCACGACCCGGCCAGGCTGCCCGGAATCGCCCGCGCCCTCCAGTACGGCGACGCGGACGCCGTCGTCCTTTCCGCGTGTGTCCAGATGCCCTCCCTCGGAGCCATCGAGGAGGCCGAACAACTCCTCGGCAAGCCCGTCGTCTCCGCGGCCGTGTGCACCGCGCACCAGATGCTGCGCACCCTCGATCTGCCGGCCGTCGCGCCCGGAGCGGGCCACCTCCTGTCGGGCGCGTACGCGGAGACGCCTCTGCCGCAGCGGGGGGCGACCGCCGGATGACCGTGCCGTACCGACAGCTCGGTAGGATCGCCACCGCACACGACGGAAGGCGATCATGTCGGACAGCCCCCTCAGGCCCAGCTCGTTGATCAACACGGTCTACGGAGCGTTCCTGCGCCGTGCCGGGGGCTGGATCTCCATCGCCGACCTGATCGTCCTGATGGCCGAACTGGACGTGGACGGACAGGCGGTGCGCTCGGCGATCTCCCGCCTGAAGAAGCGGGGCATCCTGGAGCCCGAGCGGCGCCGCGGCGCCAACGGCTACCGCCTCAGCCCGGCCGTCCACCCCGTCTTCGACGAGGGCGATCGCCGCATCTTCGGCAGCCTCGAGCCGGCGGACCTGGCCGACGGGTGGGTGATGGCCGTCTTCTCCGTACCGGAGTCGGAACGTTCCCACCGCTACCAGCTCCGTACGCGGCTGACCTGGCTCGGCTTCGGCAACATCACTTCCGGAGTGTGGCTCGCCCCCGGCCGTCTCCTCGACGACGCCCGCACCACCCTCGACCGGCTCGGCCTGAGCGAGTACGTGCATCTCTTCGCGTCGCGGTACGTGGCGTTCAGCGACCTGCGCACCTCGGTCAGCTCCTGGTGGGACTTCCCGGCGATCCAGGCGCAGTACGCCGCGTTCACCGACGCGTACGCCCCCATAGCGGAACGCCTCACGCGGCAGGAGGACACCGACGACGCGGAGGCGTTCCGCCACTACGTCCCGATGCTGACGCAATGGCGCCGGCTCCCGTATCTCGACCCGGGACTGCCGAAGGAGCTCCTTCCCGACGACTGGAACGCGGTGGCCGCCCGCCAGGTCTTCCAGCAGGTGCACGGGGTGCTGGCCGAGCCGAGCTTCCGGCATGTGCGGAGAGTGACTGGCCTGGAGGGGTAAGACCCCGGCGCATGCCGAGTACGGCCACCTTGCCTTATTACGTGTAACTACCAGGTGTGCGCCGCAATCGAGTCGCTTGTTAATACGTGTAACGCGCGAGGCGTCACCATCGCGGCTAGTTACCCAACGTTTATAGAGTAGCTATAGCGGGCGGCAAAACTCCGCTATAGCCTCACCTGTGGATGGACACCTTGTCCTCTGCCGCCTCGGGAACCCGGAGCGCGGCCGTCGGACCCGCCCGTTGCGCGTACCCGTCGAACGGCCGGGCCGAAGTGTTCGTACCTTCCCTCCTCTGCTGAGCGGTCCCTCTCCGTGGTCGTGTCCGGCACAGCCGGCCGGAGAGCCCCAATGTCGTCGCCCCAGGTCACCCTTCATCGGTGCCAACGTGCGGGCGACCTCCCACCCCTGCGTCCATCTACCAGTTGCACTACTCGCGACGAGGTGAGCATGGCAGTTCTCCGGCTGGTGGTCAGACGGTTGTTGTCGTCGGTTCCACTGCTGTTCCTGGTCTCCGCCCTGACCTTCGTGCTGGTGTCCCTCGTCCCGGGAGACCCGGCCAGAACGATCGTCGGCCAGCACGCCACCGTCGAGCAGTACCGAGCCGTACGCGGCCAGTTGGGCCTGGACGAGCCGCTGCCCGTCCAGTACGGGGAGTGGCTCGTACGCGTCTTCCACGGTGATCTCGGTTCTTCGCTCTTCAGCGGTGAGCCGGTGACGTCCGTACTCAACAGCCGCCTGCCCGTATCGCTCTCCCTGATCATCGCCGGGACCCTGGTCTCCGGGGTCCTGGGTGTGGCTCTCGGGCTGCTGAGCGCGCGCCGCGGCGGCCTTCTGGTGAAGGCCGTGGACGGCCTCTCGCTCCTCGGCTTGGCGGTGCCCGCGTTCTGGTTCGCGCTCGTCCTGATCGCGATCGGGTCCGTGCGGCTGCGCTGGTTCCCCGTCACCGGGTACGTGCCGTTCGCCGACGACCCGGGCGAATGGGCGCGGTCGCTCGTCCTGCCCGTCCTCTCGCTGTCGCTGGGCGCCGTCGCCATCATCGCCAAGCAGACGCGCGACTCGGTCCTGGACACCCTCGGCCGCGACTTCATCAGGGTCATGCAGGCCAATGGATTCACGCAGCGTTCGGTCCTCTACCGGCACGTCCTGCGCAACGCCGCCCTGCCCGTCGTCACCGTGCTGGGTGTGGTGCTGGTCGGTCTCCTCGCCGCCGCCGTGTTCGTGGAGACGGTGTTCGCCATGCCGGGGCTCGGCAGCCTCACCCAGCAGGCGACCGTCCAGCACGACATCCCCGTCATCCAAGGCGCCGTCCTGTACATCACGGTGCTGGTGGTGGTCGTCAACCTGCTGGTCGACCTCGCCTACGGCCGGCTCGACCCGAGGGTGCGTGCCTCATGACCACCTCCACAACATCGGTCTCCGCGACCGACAAGGGCGTGAAGACGCCCCATGTCGTACGCCGGGTCCTGCGCCGCCCCGCCGGCGCCGTCTCCCTCGGCTGGCTGGCCCTGCTGACGGCCGCCACGCTCGCGGCACCGCTCGTCTCACCGTACGGCCCGCTGGACCAGGACCTCGGCCACGTGCTGGCAGGCCCCTCCGCGGACCACCTTCTCGGCACGGACAACCTGGGCCGCGATCTCCTCAGCCGACTGCTGTTCGGCGGCCGCTCCACCCTGCTGGCCGTCGGCGAGGCGCTGCTCGTCTTCCTCCTCGTCGGCGTCACCCTGGGGCTGACGTCCGGGTTCCTGGGTGGCTGGGTGGACTGGCTGACCGTCCGCACGGCCGACCTGCTGTTCGCCCTGCCCGGGATCATCATCGTGCTGGTCGTGCTGTCGGTGTTCCCGGGCAACCTGCATGCCGCGATGATCACCTTCGGGGTGCTCGGCAGCCCCGGCATGATCCGCATTCTGCGTTCACAAACACTCAGCGTTCGTGAGGAGCTGTACGTCGCGGCCGCCAGGGTCGCCGGGCTGAGCCGCACGCAGATTCTCCGCCGCCACATCCTCCCTCGTCTGACCAGCATGGTCATCGTCCAAGCGGCCCTGTTCGCCGCGATCGTCGTCACCATCCAGGCCGGCCTCGGGTTCCTGGGCCTCGGGGCCCAACCGCCCCACCCCTCCTGGGGAGGCTTGATCGCTGACGCGTCCCAGGCCATCGACCGCGCACCGTGGATGCTCGTGCCCACGGGAGTCCCGCTCGTTCTCACCGTCATGGCCCTCGGCCTGCTCGGGGACGCCGTACGCGACGCGGCCACCGAGGGCTGGTCCGTCTCCAAGATGGCGGCACCGGGGAAGGTCTCATCGGCGCGCCGGGGAACGGCGGCCTCAACGACCGGCGCGCCGTCCGCCGTCGTGACGGAAGAGGCCGTCTCGACGGGCCCCGCCGCCCTCCTGTCGGTCCGGAACCTGTCCATCGAGATCGGCGGGGTCACGGTCGTACAGGAAGTGAGCTTCGACATCAGGGCGGGTGAAACCGTCGGTGTGGTCGGCGAGTCGGGCTGCGGCAAGTCGGTGACCTCGCTCGGCATCCTCGGGCTCGTACCGGGTGGCGGAAGGACCGTCGACGGACAGGTGCTCTTCGAGGGGACGGATCTCGCCGGGTCGGCCGCGGCACTCGCTCGGGTACGCGGGGCAGGCATCGCCTACGTGTCCCAAGAGCCCATGGTCGCCCTCGACCCCACCTTCCCCGTCGGCCGCCAGCTCGCCGAAGCGGTACGCCGGCACCAGCGGTGCGACCGGCGCACCGCGCGATCGCGGGTCGCCGCACTCCTCGACATGGTGCACATCCCGGATCCGGCCGCGGTATCGAGGCGCTATCCGCATCAGCTCTCCGGCGGCATGGCCCAGCGCGTGGCGATCGCTCTCGCGCTCGCGGGCAACCCCAAGCTGCTGATCGCCGACGAGCCGACGACGGCGCTCGACGTGACGGTCCAGTCGGAGATCCTCGCACTGCTGCGCGACCTCCAGACCCGGACGGGGATGGCGGTGCTCATCGTCACCCACGACTGGGGCGTGGTGGCGGACCTGTGCCACCGCGCGGTCGTGATGTACGCGGGCCAGGTCGTCGAGCAGGCGGAGGTCGAGCAGCTCTTCACCCACCCCCGCCACCCCTACACCGCGGGGCTGCTGGCCGCGAACCCCCACGTGGCGGCGGGCGGCGAGCCACTGCCGACCATCCCCGGCACGGTGCCCGCCCCACGAGAGTGGCCGCTCGGCTGTCGCTTCGCCGCCCGGTGCGCGCTGGCCGACGAAGTCTGCACGGCGAAGCCGGTGACCCTCACGGCGCCGGCCCCCGGCCGGCTCACGCGGTGTGTCCATTCCCAGCGGCTCCTCGTGGAAGGCACCGGCCCATGACTCATCAGTCCACGACTCATCAGCCTCTCCTCGACGTCGAGGACTTGACGGTCGAGTTCCGCCGGCGTCGCCGCACGCCTCCGCTGCGTGCGGTGGACGGCGTCTCCCTCAGCATCGCCGCCGGGGAGACGGTGGGACTCGTCGGCGAATCCGGCTCCGGCAAATCCACCCTCGGCCGCGCCGTCCTGGGCCTCAGCCCCGTCCATTCCGGCCGCATCCGGTTCGAAGGCCGTGACATCACCCATGCTTCGCCCCGTACGCGACGGGAGCTGAGCGCCCGACTACAGGTGGTGTTCCAGGACCCGTACTCCTCGCTCAATCCGGCCCGCACCATCGGCCAGGCACTGGCGGAACCACTCATGGTCCACCGCCGGACCGACCAACGGCAGGCCCGCGAGCGCATCCGGACCATGCTGGAACGCGTGGGCATGCCCCCGGACACGGCCCACCGCTACCCCGGTCAGTTTTCCGGGGGGCAACGCCAGCGGATCGCCATCGCCCGCGCCCTCATGCTCGAACCCCGGCTGGTCATCTGCGACGAACCGGTCAGCGCCCTGGACCTGTCCATCCAGGCCCAGGTCATGAACCTGCTGGCCGACCTGCAGAAGGACCTGGGCCTCAGCTACCTCTTCATCGCCCACGACCTGCCCGTCGTACGGCACCTGTCGCACCGCATCGTCGTCCTCTACCGCGGCCGGGTCATGGAATCCGGCCCCGCCGAAGCGGTGTACGCCGACCCCGTCCATCCGTACACCCAGGCGCTGCTGGCCGCCGTACCCGAGCCCGACCCACGGGCCCAGCGGGCCCGCACGGCGAACCGTATGCCGAACCCCACAGCGACGCCGACACCAGGAGAGCCGGCATTCGCCGGCTGCGTCTTCGCCCGGCGCTGTCCACTCGTCGTCGACCTGTGCCACAGCGAGCGGCCCCACCTGCTCCCCGTGGCGGGGAGACGCTCCAGTGGCGACCGAGCGGTCGCCTGCCATCGCTCCACGGATCTTCATCCGGCGCACCCGCCCACTCCGGTGCGTCCGACAGGCAAGGAGGCACCATGTTCCGACAGCGCATGAGAGGCGGCCTGGCGGCACTGGCCGCGGTCGCCGTTTCCGCCACCGCGTGCAGCGGACCGGGATCGACGTCCGACGACGCCGGAGGCGGCGGCCGGGGCGGCACCCTCACGGTCATCGCCGCCGGCGCGCCGGCGAGCCTCGACCCCGCCAAAGCCAACGTCGGCTCCGACAACTGGTTCGTCAACCTCGCCTACGACACCGTTCTGAGGCAGGGTCCGAAAGGCACCGTGGAGGCCGGGCTGGCCACCAGGTGGGGCTACACCGGCAGCGGCAACACCGACTTCGAGTTCACCTTGCGCCGCGGCCTGAAATTCGCCGACGGCACTCCGCTGGACGCCAGGGCGGTGGCGGCCTCACTCGACTACAGCCGCAAGAACGGCCTCAACGTCTCCTGGACATCCGCCATCGAGTCCGTCACCGCCACCGGTCCCCTCACCGTGCGGATCCACTGCTCCAGTCCGCACCCGAATCTGCCGCAGCTCATGACCCAGGTATTGATGGTCGGCTCGGTGATCAGCCCCAAGGGCCTGTCCTCACCGGCCGAAATGGGCACACGGTCCTTCGGCGCCGGTCCGTACGTCCTCGACACCGCACACACCGCTTCCGGCGACCACTACACCTACACCCCGAACCCCCACTACTGGGACAAGAAGAAGATCCACTGGAAGAAGGTGGTCATCAAGGTCGTCGGCAACCCCAACTCGGCGCTCCAAGCGGTCAGGACGGGACAGGCCGACGCCATGGCCATCACCGCCAACCAGGTCGACACCGCGAAGGCGGGCGGACTGGAGATCGTCGGCGCGCCGAACGTGTTCATGGGGGTGAACCTCGCCGACCGCCAGGGCACGCTGGCCCCGCCGCTCAAGGACCTGCGCGTCCGTCAGGCCCTCAACCACGCCGTCGACCGCAAGGCGATCACCAAGGCCATCGTGCAGCAGCACGGCCACCCCACCAGCCAGATCTCCCTTCCGGGGCTCGACGGCTTCGCGGCCGACTACGACGACCGCTACCCCTACGACCCGGCCAAGGCCAAGAGGCTC
Source organism: Streptomyces sp. NPDC049837 (assembly GCF_040674455.1). Taxonomy (NCBI): domain Bacteria; kingdom Bacillati; phylum Actinomycetota; class Actinomycetes; order Kitasatosporales; family Streptomycetaceae; genus Streptomyces; species Streptomyces sp. NPDC049837. The sequence continues at coordinate 154,873 of NZ_JBFAMP010000011.1, forward strand.
CTCGCCGAGGCGGGATACCCGAACGGTTTCTCGCTGAAGATGGAGACGCAAGGCTTCTTCGGAATCGACCTCGTCACGCAGGCCGTGGTCCAGCAGTGGAAGCAGATAGGCGTCAACGCCGACGTCACCACCGACACCAGCGTCGGTCAGTGGCTCGCCAGCGCCACGTCCAAGAAGTACCCGGCGCTCGGCTTCGGCTACGGCGGCGCGACCACGTACGCCCTGTCACTGGACTGGATGCTGCCGCACGCCACCGCCTTCAACCCCTTCGCCACCTCGGACCCCGAGCTCACACGCATGCTGAGCGAGGCCGCGGCCGCACCCGCCGACCGTCGGCCGGCTCTGTACCAGGACGTCATGCGCTACGTCGTCGACCAGGCGTGGTTCGTCTCCGTCCTGCGCATGGACGGCCTGTACGCCTACAACGGCAAGAAGCTGACCGGCTTCACCGCGGCCCCCAGTTACCTGCCCGACCTGGCATGGAGCGTGGCGCCCAAGTAACCGCACACCGCGGCCGTCCACTGCGCGGGCGTAGCCGTCCGGGCCCGATCGACATCAGCAATCTCCCGCACCACGCCGAGGTGTCCCATGGCAGAAACACCCACCCAGTCCTCCGACCTCCCGACCGGAAACGAACGCGTCACAGCCGCCGGCCGCCGCGTCATCGTTCTCGTCTTCACCGTCCTCTTCCTCGACGGGTACGACACGACCTCGCTCGGATTCGTCGTCCCGTCGCTCGCCCGCGAATGGGGCCTCGCCCCCGCCGCCTTCACGCCCGCACTGGTCGCCACCAACGTGGGTGTCGTCATCGGATACCTGTTGTGCGGTGCCATGGCGGCCCGGTTCGGGCGCCGGAACGTCATCGTGGCCGGCACCACCCTCTTCGCCGCCGGTTCCGCGCTCACCGTCCTGGCGGACGGCATACCCCAGATGACCGTGATCCGACTGGTGACCGCCCTCGGCCTGGGAGTGGTTCTGCCCACCTCCATCTCGCTGGCGGCGGACCATGCGCCACGAACCCGCCGCGGCATGGTCACGGTCGGAGTCACGCTGGCCCTCAGCGTCGGAGCCATGGCCGGAGGACTGCTCGGCGGCCGTCTGATCACCGGCTTCGGCTGGACATCCGTGTTCTGGCTGGGCGCGCTGCTTCCGCTCGCCATGCTGCCCGCCCTCCACTGGGGCCTCCCGCGCACCGACAGAGTGCCATCGGCGAAGGTCCCCGGCCGCCGGGCGACCCGCGCCACGGTCGTCACCCTCCTCTCCCGCGGCGTGGCCGCCAGTACCGTCCTGTTGTGGGCCTTCGCCTTCCTGGCCTTCACCACGGCCTTCGCCCTCCAGGCGTGGCTCCCGACCCTGCTCACGACGGGATACGGACTGGCCCCCGCACAGGCACCGCTCGGCTCAGCCGTGCTCGGCTTCGGCGGCGTCGCCGGGGGCATCCTGCTGGCCGCCCTGGCCGCCCGGTTCGGCGTTCCCCGCTGCCTGGTGGTTTCGGTACTGCTCGGGGCGCTGTTCCTCATCGGCGCCGGCCTGGTGTCGTCCGTGACGCCCGGACTCTTCCTCACGCTGGCGGCAGCGGGTGCCGGCATCACGGCCGGTGTCATCGGCCAAGCCGCCCTCGCGGTAACCCTGTACGAACCAGCCGCCCGCACCCCCGGCATCGCCTGGGCCGCCGCCTTCGGCCGCCTCGGCTCCATAGCGGGCCCCGCCGCCGTCGGTGCCCTGGTCGCGGCGGGCCTCACCGGCCAGAGGGTCCTTCTGCTGACGGTCGTACCCCTGGCACTGGCGGGGGCTGTCGCCGTCATACTGACCGCACGTATCCGACGCACCCCGACGTAACCGGAGCAGCGAGGTACGAGCCGTGCAGCGGGAGCTCGCCGCCGATCCCCGCGTCGCCTACAAGAGCGACGGGTGCCTCTACCGCTTCGTGCCCACCACTCGGGGCGACCTCTCCCGCGGCACCCTCCAGGTCCAGCGCGGCACCATGGGCTCCAGCAGCGGCGGCATCACCTACGAGGTGACCGGCCCCTTCCGTACCACCCTGTGAGGGCGGTCGGCTCGTGAACGCGTCGGTCCCCAAGAACCGAGCGGGATCTTGGGGACCGACCGTGCGCCTGGCCGGCGGTGGAGCGACAGCGGGCGCACACCCCCGTGAGCTCCGGGGTGTGCTCGACTTCGGCGAACCCGGTCGACTGGGTCACCCGGGGGTGGAGCGCGCGGCCACTCGGGCGAAGAGGAGCGCCACGAGGGTCAGACCGCCCAGCGCCGCGGCCGTACCCGGGTATCCGCCGAGGGCGAGACCGACTCCGCCGAGGCCCGCCCCCAGGAACACGCCGAAACTCATCCCGGCCGCGTTGAGGCTCAACGCCGTGCCGCGCAGCGAGCCACAGCGTCGTACCAGCAGCGTGGTGACGCAGGCCGCCACCGTCGCGTGACCGGCGCCGATGAGGGCGGTCAGCGGCAGGGCGAGGAACAGTGAGTGGGTGAAGAACACGCCCACCAGGGCCGACAGCGCCACCACCAGGGCCAGCGTCATCAGCCGCTCACTGGACACCTTCGGCCGCTCGGCGCTCAGCAGCCGGCCGGCGACGAGGTTGCCGAGGAAGAACGAGGTGCCGCTCAGCGTCCAGACGATGGCGAACGGGCCCGGGGCAAGGCCGAAGCGCTCGTCGTAGAAGGCCGCCAGGTAGGCGAGGTACCCCATGAACGCCGCCGTCCGCAGCATGGCGACGAGGAGCAGCGGCACCACGCCGGGGAGGGCGCCCAGCAGTTTGAACGAGGCGAGATAGCCCGGTCGCGCCGCCTTCTCCGTGCCCTCCTCGCTGTTGTGCCCGGGGGGCTCGGCACGGCGGCCCCGGAGGAGGAAGAGCACGGTGAGTACGGAGGCCACGGCGGCGATCGCCCACAAGTCGCCCTGCCAGCCCCACAGCACGGCCGGCAGCGCCACCAGAGGGGCGGCCAGCAGTGCTGTGAGCGACTGGGTGGCGGTGATGAGGGTCGCTGCCCGGCCCGCGGCGGCGTCGTTGTCGAAGCGGTCGGCGGCCGCGGCCGTGAGCGCCGGGTTGAGCACGGCCGTACCGGCGCCGACGAGCAGGCAGAACGCCGCCAGTAGCAGGAACTCGCCGGTGGCGCCGAGAGCGGCGGAGAGGGCGAGTACGGCGAGCCCGCCCGCGGCCGCCCAATCCTTGCGTACCCGGTCGATCAGCGGAGCCAGAGCCGTACCCACGGCCAGGGCGGCCAGGCCGCCGAGGCCGCGCAGTTGGCCCATGGCCGCGACGCCGCTGTCAGAAGCGTGGGCGATGGGGACGAGGAAGGTGCTGAAGATGGTGAACGGCACCAGTCCCACGGCCGAGGCGAGCATGAACGGCCACAGGGTGCGGGTCATCCGCAGATCGCTGGGGACGGCGTCGGTGCCCACTTCCGCGTTCGCCCGCACCGCCGGGTTCTTGGTCTCGCTGCTCATGCGCCTGCCGCCCGGTACCGGTACAGCGCGGTCTCGTCGGCGCTGAACTGGGAGAAGGGGAACGGCTCGGCGGACAGCGCGGTGACACCGGCGCCCAGGAAGGCGCGGGCGACGGCGCTGCCGGTCTGGGCGTACACGACGAGCGGCAGTGCGTTCTTGCGGCAGTGGTCGAGGATGACGTCGAAGCTGCCGTTGCTGAGCGTCATGCCAGTGGCGACGACCGCGTCGGCGTCGGCCAGCACCTGTTCCATGTCGTCGGTGACCGGGTCGCCCCAGTTGGTGGTGCGGAGGTTGAAGTCGCAGGGCAGCGGGACGCCGCCCTGGTCGCGTATCGCCGCGACGAGCGGGTTGACGACGCCTATCAGCGCGACCTTGGCGCCGGCGGGAATGTCGAGCAGTCCGGCGACGGCCGCGTCCCGGGCCTGGGCGCGGGTCTCGGGCGTGCCGGTCGGCAGTGTGACGGTCTCGGCGGCGGGGGAGCTGCGGTGCGGCTGGACGCGGCCCAGGTAGGCGTCGAGTGCGGCGATGCGTACGGGCGCCGACTCGTGCCGAATGAGGTGGTCGAGGGTGTGGCCGGAGGCGTCCGCGCAGAAGTCGGGGGCGAGCTCGCCGGCCTCGAAGGAGCAGGCGCCGAATGCGTCCCCGGACCGCAGCAGCAGGTAGCTGTTGCGGTAGGTGACCTGGCTGCCGGCCAGCCGGGTGGTGTGGTGGAGCCAGAACGCGCTGGTGACGGCCAGCTCCTGAGGCGGCTGACCGTAGGCGCCGTCAAGGACGGCCTGCTGGAGATCGGCCACGGAGTGCGGCTGCATCGGAGTCATGAGGGGTGCTTTCTGTTGCGTCATGGCTTCTGTGGCCATGGGTGGATACGGGAGTGGCTCAGGGAAGGTCGGCCAGGAGCTCGGGCCGGTACGGCAGCTCCGCGAGGGCCGGACGCCCGGCGGGCTGGAAGCACAGCAGCAGGGAGCGCCGGTCGCGGGAGGACGTGTTGGGCCCCGAGCGGTGCACGATGAGGCCGGGGAACATCAGGACGGACCCGGCCGGGGCCTCGATGGTCACCGCGCCGCTGACATCGGTACGCGCGGCGTCGACCAGCAGCCCGGTCGGCTCGGCCCGGTCGCGCGGGGCGGGACCCGCCAGGTGGCTTCCCGGGACGATCGTCAAGGCGCCGTTGTCGGCCGTGACATCGTCCAGGTAGATCATCGCGGTGGCGATGTTCCGGGCGTCCGGGCCCGCGCAGCAGTACCAGTACGGGTAGTCCTGGTGCCAGTGGTACGCGGAACCAACGCCCGCCCGCTTGAAGTTGAGCTTCGAGGTGAACGGCCCCAGCCGGTCGGCGTCCAGCAGCCGGCGCATGGGCCCGGTGAGCCGTTCGTCGGCCCACAGGGCGTCCAGTGCGGGGTCCAGGTGCGTGACGGGTGAGAGGCTGCGTACCGCGGGCGGGCGGGCGTCCGGCTCCCAGTGGACGGTCGTGCCGTCCACCGTTTCCAGCCGGTGCCCGTCCGGCCACACGGTGACCTCGGTCTTCCCCTCCAGGGCGTGCCGGGTCACCCGGGCGAGAGCGGACTCCGCGGCCTGGCTCAGAGCCGCTGTCTCGGCCGGGGTGAACAGCCGCGGAAGCAGTACGTAACCGCGGGTGCGCTCGTCGTCGAGGACCATGGCACGGCACCTTTCGAGTGGGGAGGGGACGCGGAGGGTCAGGCCGCGCCGGGGACCAGGAGCGGTTCGTCGCGCAGCAGTGCGCTGTCGCGGGGCGGCCAGTTCATCGTCGACCAGGGGTGCCGCAGCTCGTGCTGCTCCGTCACCTCGTGGGGGCGCATGGCGCCGAGCCCGCGTGCCTGGCCGTGGTGGGCGTAGGCGCTGTCGACGTACCGGTGACCGGTGTCGGCGGCGAGGAAGACGTACGTCCTGGAGTCGTCGCGCTCCCGCTCCCAGAGCGTGGCCAGGTACGCCGCGCCGGCGGAGAGCCCGGCGAAGATGCCGCTGGCCCGGAGGAGTTCGACGGCGCCGGACATGGCGTAGTCGAAGTTCACCCAGTGGATCCGGTCGTACAGCTCGTGGCGGACGTTCTGGAACGGGATGGAGCTGCCGATCCCGGCGATGATCATGTCGGGGTCGGAGACGTGCTCGGCGCCGAAGGTGACACTGCCGAACGGCTGGACGCCGACGAGCGTCACGTCACGGCCCGCCTCGCGCAGGTAGGTGGCGATGGAGCCGGTCGACGCGCCGGTGCCGACTCCGCCCACCAGGGCCAGCGGCCCTTCCGGGACCTCCTTGCCGATCAGGTCGGCGACGTCCCGGTAGCCCAGGTAGTGGATGGAGTCGTGGTACTGGCGCATCCAGTGGTAGCCGGGGTTCTCGCGCAGCAGTTCGCCGATCCGCTCCACGCGCAGGTTCTGGTCGAGGCGCAGGTTCTTGGAGGGGCGGACCTGCTCCAGCGTGGCGCCCAGGATCTCCAACTGGACACGGAGCGTCCGGTCCACCGTCGTCGAGCCGACGATGTGGCACTTCAGGCCGTAGCGGTGGCAGGCGAGGGCCAGCGCGTGGGCGTAGATGCCGCTGGAGCTGTCGATGAGCGTGTCACCGGGCTTGACCTGGCCGGTGTCCAGGAGGTGGCGTACGGCGCCGAGCGCCGAGTAGAGCTTCATCGTCTCGAAGCGCAGACAGACCGCGCCGGGCGGAACGGTCACCACATCGGGTTCCTTGACCGCTTCGGCTATGTGCTCGTGCATGTCCCTCTCCTCCGGGTCAGGCGGCGTGGTCGCGGCGCAGCAGCTTGAAGAGGTACGCCTGACAGTTGTCGCCCTCCCAGGTCTGGCGGTGCGTGATCCGCGGCGCGAACCCGGCCTCGATGGCGTACTTGACGATGTTCTTGAGCTCTGAGGTGTTGGACACGACCAGGTGCACCTCGCCGTCGGGGGCGAGCAGGTCCCGGTCGACGATCTGGTCGAAGAAGCGGGCCACGATGTCGATGCCCACGCAGACGTTGCGGACGACCGTCGGGTCGTCGCTGGTCTTCGTGCTGACCGCGGGCGGGTTGAAGGTGATGACGTCCAGCCGGGCCGAGGCGGGGAACTCCTCGAAGAGGTTGGAGACCAGCGGGCGGAAGACCGTGCCCGGGCGGTCGCCGACGATCAGCTCGTAGTGGGCGGCGGCCGTGGCGACGCTGTCGGGGTGGATGTCGGCGGCGTAGATCTCGCGGGCGCCCTTGATGCCCGCGATCACGGCCTCGACGCCGAGTCCGGCGCCGATGGCCGCGTACGACCGTCCCTCCAGCGGGATGGTGCCGTCCAGCAGCCGGTCGTGGATGATGCGGCTGGTGTCACCGGGCTTGAAGACGCCGGGCGGCAACTGGAAGGTCCAGCCGTTGTACGTGTACGTGCGCTGGGTGTGGATGTCGGACTTGGAGCTGTTGATGGCGAGGATCTCGTCCCGGGGCAGCGTGTCGGGCAGCGAGTCCAGCAGGGCCCAGGCGTCGTCCTGTGACGTGGCGGCGCCGGCTGCGGCAGGGTCGCTCATGTGTCCTCCGTGATCGGGGTGTTGATGGGTGAAGTCGTGGGGAGTCGGGGCGTCAGGCGCCGGACGCGGACGGGGCGGTAGCCAGGTCGGTGGCTGCCAGGGCCGTACCGAGGTCCATGGCGCGTACCAACTGCCGGGTGATGGTGGCCCGGGGAGCGCCGAGGATCTGTTCGGGTGCGCCGGTCTCGACGACGTGGCCGCCGTCGATGACGACGATGTGGTGCGCGACCGCCGCGAGCAGCTCCAGGTCGTGACTCACCCAGAGCAGCGCCGTGCCGTGTCGCTCGCGGAGCCGGGCGAGTTCGGCGAGGACCGCTTCGGTCGCGTCGGCGTCCAGAGCGGTGGTGATCTCGTCGCAGACCAGTACGTCCGGGGCGGCGAGCGCGGCGCGGGCGAGCGCGGCGCGTTGCAGTTCGCCGCCGGACAGGCCGCCGGGGCGCCGCTCGACGGTGGCCGCGTCCAGTCCGAGCCGGCCCAGCAGGGCCAGGGCCTCGCCCCGCGCCTCGTCGGCTGCCAGGCCCCGCAGCCGTACGGCGGTACGGGCGACCTGCTCGGCCACCGGGCGCCGCTCGTCGAAGGAGCTGCGCACCTCCTGCCAGACGTACTGCACCCGCCGCTTCTGCTCCGCCGTGCGGCGGCGCAGCACCGGCAGCGGGGTGCCGTCCAGGAGCACTGTGCCGCGGTGGCGTTCGTGGAGTCCGGCGACGCAGCGCGCCAGGGTGGTCTTGCCGCTGCCGGACAGGCCGGCCACACCGACGCAGGCCCCGGCGGGCAGTTGGAGGCCGACCCCGTGCAGAACCGGGCCGCGGCCGCGGCTGTGGAGGTGGGCGGAGAGGTTCCGTACGTCCAGCACCGGTGCGCCGTCCGGCTCGCTGGGCGTGTGGCGTGCTGCCGTCACCCGGCGGCGGGCGGGCAGGGCGTCGTCCGGGCCGCCCTGTGCGGTCACGCGTCCCCGTCCGAGCACGACCACGTGGTCGGCGAGGGCGCGCACCAGGTCGTGGTCGTGGCTGAGCAGCAGGATGGCCAGGCCGGTGCGGGCGAGCGCGGCCAGCTCCCCGGCCAGCCGCATCCGGGTCACCGTGTCCAGCCCGGTGCTGGGCTCGTCGAGCACGAGGACCCGTGGCCGGCACACCAGGGTCTGGGCGAGCGCGACACGCTGGCGCTGCCCGCCGGAGAACTGGTGCGGGAAGCGCCGTTCGGTGTCCCGCCCGGCGGGCAGTTGCGCGGCCTGGAGCCCTTCGGCGGCCAGGACCCGGGCCTGGTCGGCCGGGTGGTGCAGCCGGGCCAGTTCGGTGAGGACGGCGCCGGTGCGGCGGGCCGGGTTGAGGGCGCTGCCCGGATGCTGGGGCATGTACGCGACCAGGCGTCCGCGCAGGCCGGTGGCCGCCTCCTCGGTGATCCCGGACTCGTCCACGACCGTGACGGACCCGGCTCGCACGCGCCCGCTGAGGCGAACGCCGGGGCCGCACTCGCCCAGCAGCGCCAGGGCGGCCGTGGTCTTGCCGCTGCCGGAGGGGCCGACGAGCGCGGTGACGTGGCCCTCGTACAGGTCGAAGCCGACCGTGTCGAGGAGCACGGTGTCCCCGGCTCGCGCGGTGAGCCCGCGTACCGTGACCAAGGGCGTCTTCGAGGTCATCGCACGGCCTCCTGCGTACGGCGGGAGCGGGCCAGCAGGCGGTCGGCGAGCAGGTTGAGCCCCACGGTGAACATGACGAGCATCGCGGCGGGCGCCAGCACGGCCCACGGCTGGAGCAGCAGCGCCTCACGGCTGCGGGAGATGCTCACCGCCCAGTCGGGCGCGGTCGGGTCCAGGCCGAGGCCGAGGAAGTTCGCCGAGCCGACGAGGAAGACCGCGAGAGTGATACGGGTGCCGATGTCGGCGGCCACGGGGGAGAGCACCGAGCGTGCCACGTGGTCGAGTTGGATACGCGCCCGGGATTCGCCCTGCACGCGCAGCGCTTCGGTGACGGGGCCGCTCGCCGCGTCCAGGGCGGCGGCCCGCACCAGGCGTGCCACGGGCGGGACGTTGACGGCCGCGACGGCGAGGGCGATGGCGACGGGTGAGCCGCGCCAGCCCACCGCCACCACGCTGATCACCAGCAGGGTGGGCAGCGGGAGCAGCACGTCGAGCGGGCGGATCAGCAGCTCGTCGGCCCAGCGGCGGCGGGCGGAGGCCGCCAGCAGGCCTACGGCCCCGCCCACCAGGTAGGCGACCGCGACCGCGCCGAGCGCCATGCCGAGCGCGCTTCGTCCGCCGTGGAGGAGCAGAGCGAGGACGTCGCGCCCCAACCCGTCCGTGCCGAAGGGGTGTTCGCCGCCACTGGCCGCGTAGGGGGCGAACACTCCCGGCCGGGCCGGCTCGGCGAACCACGGGCCCAGCAGGGCGATGCCCAGCGGCAGCGCGAGCAGCACCACGCCGGCCGGCGCCGTCGGCAGTTTCACGCGCTTCACCGGAGCACCTCCGTCCGTGGTACGAGTCGATGGGAGACGAGATCGGCCGCCAGGCTGAACAGCAGGGCCGCGGCGGCGACCACCAGGGCCAGGCCCTGGACCGTGGGTACGTCCCGTGCCTCGACCGCGTCGACGAGCGCGGTCGCCACGCCGGGGATCGCGAAGACCGCCTCGACGATCAGCACGCCGCCGACCAGGTTGTCGCCCACCCGGGCCAGTTCCTGGACGCCGGGCACGGCCGCGTTGGGCAGGACGTGCCGGAGCAGCAGGGCCCGGCGCGGCACGCCCAGGCGCCGCGCCTGGGTGACGTAGTCGGCCTTGAGGACCGTCACCATGCCGGCCCGCACCTGCCGGGACAGCAGGCAGATCATGCGGGCCGCCACCACCCCGACCGGCAGGACCAGCAGCGCGGGCTGCCCGATCAGATCGGCCGCGCCCACCCCTACCCAGGTCGCGGGCAGCCAGCCGAGCCGGAGCGACAGACCGGCCACGAGCAGCAGCGCCAGGACGAAGTCGGGTACGGCGTTCAGGGCGAGCGTCACCGAGGTGACCGCCCGGTCCAGGCGGCCGCCCTCCCGCAGCCCGGAGACGATGCCGAGCAGCACCGCGAGGGGGACGACCACCGCGAGGGTCACCGCGGCGAGCACCAGGGTGATGCCGGCCGACTCGGCCAGGATGTCCAGCACCGGGCCGCCGCTGACCAGCGACGTGCCCAGGTCACCGGTGAGTACGCCCCCGGCCCAGTCCGTGAAGCGTTCCAGGGCCGGCCGGTCCAACCGGAGCTGCTCGCGCAGCGCCGCGACCTGCTCGGGTGTGGCGTCCTCGTTGTTGCGGACGTCGGCCGCGTCACCGGGCAGCAGCGACGTCAGCAGGAACACCAGCACCGTGAGCAGGGCCAGTTGTACGGCTCCGAGGGCGAGGCGTTGCAGGGCGTACCCACGCATCGTCAGGCCAGCCACACCTTGTCGAAGCGGGCGGAGTCGAGGGTGTTGGGCGGGGCCTCCTTGATGCCGCGTACGCGGGAGGAGGCCGCGTTCAGCCAGTCCGGGTGGCCCCAGATCAGCAGGCCGCCCTCGTCGTGGACGGTGCCCTGCAACTGGCCGTAGAGCTTGGTGCGTTCGCCCTCGTCGGTGGTGGACTGGGCCTTGGCGAAGGTGGCGTCGAAGTCCTTGCGGCGCCAGCCGGAGGCGTTGAACGCCGACTTCGTGAGGAGCCGGTCGTTGATGTAGGTGGGGATCGTCATGGCGCCGGAGCGGTGGCTGCCCATCACCCCCTTGGTGAGCTGGTCCTTGAAGTACGTCTCCGAGGAACCGGTGGTGACCTTGATCCGCAGGCCCGCGTCGGCGGCCTGCTCGGCGAAGAGGGTCGCCGCCTCGACGAAGCCGTTGGCCACCGAGGAGGTGTAGATGGACAGCGTCTTGTTCAGTACGCCGGCCTTCTTCAGCAGGGCGCGTGCCTCCGCGACGTCACGCGTGCGCTGCGGGATGTCCTCGGGGTAGTACTGGTAGCCCTTGCCGAACATGTCGTTGCCGACGACGCCCTGCCCGGCCAGGACGACCTCGACCAGCTTCTGACGGTCGGCGAGCAGCTTGAACGCCAGGGTGACATCGGGGTTGTCGAAGGGCTCCTGGTCGCACTTCATGACGATGGCGTGGGCCGTGCTGCCCTTGGCGGCGACGATCCGGACGGACTTGTCGGCGGCGGCGGTACGGGCGAAGGTCGGCGTCATCTCGTAGCCGTACTCCGCCTCGCCTCCCCGCAGGGCGTTGCCGCGCGCGTCGGCGTCGGCGGACAGGATGCGCAGCTCGTCGACGTACGCCCCGCCGTCCCAGTGGTCGTCGAACCGCTCGGCGACGAAGGACCGGCCGGCCTGGAAGGACTTCAGCCGGAACGCCCCGGTGCCGACGGGCTTGGCCGGGTCGCGGTACCGGGCACTGACGATGGCGGTGCCCAGCGTGCCCAGCAGCGCGGGCAGTTCGGCGCTCGGACGACTGAGCGCGATCTCGACCGTGTTCTTGCCGGTACCCCGGCTCTTCTTCAGGTCGATGACCGACAGCAGGCCCTGCGCGAAGTGGCTGGTCGCCTTCGGGTCGAGGATGCGGCCGAAGCTGAACAGCACGTCCTCGGGCGTGAGCTTCTTCCCGTCGTGGAAGAGCGCCTCCCGGAGGGTGAACCGCCACACGGTCGCGTCGGCGTTGGCCTCCCACTTCTCGGCGAGCCGGGGGACCGGCGCCATGTTGGCGTCCAGGTCCACGAGCCGGTCGAACAGCGCCTTGGTACGCGCCATGTCGATGGCGAGGGCCTCGGCGTGCGGGTCGATGGTCTCAAGCTCACCGCCGCCCGTGAACAGGGCACGGAACTGGCCGCCGCGCTTGGGTGCCGCCTTCCCGTCGGCCGCGGTGCCGCTCCCGGCGCCGGATCCGCAGCCGGTGAGGGCCAGGGCCCCGGCCGTACCGGCGGCACCGGCCAGGGCGAGGAACTCTCGGCGGTTCCGGAATGTCGACATGCTGCTCCCAGATCACTTGGCGTGGACTGCGCGCACGGACATCCCGTGGCAGGAGGCGTGAGGGGGCCGTGGCGGGCAAAGCTTTACTCAAACGAAAATGATTGTCAATACCGTCTGACGGTTCGTGGGCCGGCACGCCCCCGGCCGGATTGGCCCTCGTCGGCGGGAACCAGCGCCCTTCCCCCTCCGACTCCTCCTGGAGATCGAGGGAGGTGGAATGGACGGTCTGGATGTGCGGATGCGCGGCGTCGACTGCCGGCACGGGCGGGTGGACGCCGTCCGGGATGTGGATCTCGACGTCCCGGGCGGCGAGCGCGTGGCGCTGACCGGCACCAACGGCTCGGGCAAGACCACGCTGCTGCGGGCGGTGCTGGGCCTGCACCGGCAGGCGGCCGGGGAGATCCGGGTCGGGGGCCGCACGGCCCTGTCGGCGGCCGAGTGGGCGTGGCGGCGACGGGTGTGCGCGTGGATTCCGCAGAAGCCGGCGGCCGGCCGGTTCCCCCTGCTGGGCGGGGAACTGCTGGCGAGCAGTGGTGCGACCGCGGAGGCCGTCGAGGCGGCGGCGAAGCTCGGTGTCGGGCACCTGGTCGGCAGGGCGTTGCACACGCTGTCCGGGGGCCAGTTGCAGCGCATGTACCTGGCCCGGGCGGTGGGCTGTGTCGCGGCGGGAGCCGGTGTGCTGCTGGCGGACGAGCCCACCGCCGCGCTCGACTTCTCCGGGCAGGAGGAGGCGACCGACGTCCTGCTGTCGCTGCCGGTCACCCTGATCGTGGTGACGCACGACCGGGCGCTGGCCGCGCGCTGTGAGCGGGTGGTGGAGATGGCCGCGGGGCAACTGCGGGAGGTCGCGTGACGCTCGCCGCCGATCTCGGCCAGCTTCTCCAGCTCGTCCCCGTGCAGAGGGCGGGGATCACGCTGCTGTTGGCGGCCGTCGGCCTGCCGGTCGTCGGTGTGGTGATCGTGGGGCTGGACATCATGCCGGTGCGGTTCGCCATGATGCACGTGGCGCTGCTGGGCATCGCCGTGGGCATGCTGACCGGCCTCGACCCCATGCTGTGCGCGCTGGTGGCGTGCGCGCTCGCCGGAGCCGGCGTCGCCCCCCTGGCCCGTACACCGGACGGCCTGTCCGGGGCGATGGGGCTGCTGATGAGCCTCGCCATCGCGGCGGCCCTGTTGCTGCTGGCCGTCTCGGGTGTCAACGCCTCGGGGGCGTTCGCGCTGTTGTGGGGCTCGATCCTCTCGGTCGGCACCCCGGACCTGGTGGTCGTCGGTGCGCTCGCCGTGGCCGTGCCCGCACTGTTCTGGTGGCGACGACGCGACCTCGCACTGCTGCTGTACGACCGTGAACTCGCCCTGTCGTCGGGCGTGCCCGTGCAGCGGCTCACCCTGCTGCTGCTCGTACTGGTCGCGGTGGCGGTCGGGGGCGCGATCAAACTGACCGGCGCCCTGCTCGTCGACGCCCTCACGCTGCTGCCCGCGCTCGCCGCCCGCCGGCTCGGCACGTCGCTGACGTCGATCACCGTCTGGGCCGTCGGCATCGGCGTCGTGGTCAACCTGACCGGCTTCCTCGTGGCCCTCACCCTGGACCTGCCGCCCGGGCCGGTCCTCGTCCTGACAGCGGGGGCCGTGGTCCTCGCCGTCCATCTCGTACCCGAACGGAGAATCAGCTCATGGCGCGCACCCGCGTCCGCATCGTCCACCGCATCGTCACCTCCCTCGCACTGACCGCCGGGCTCGCCCTGACGGCCGCCTGCGGTGCGTCGGACGGGCCCTCGCCGGGCTCGTCGTCCGGCGGAAAGTCCGGCGGCAAGCACGGGCACGACGGGTCGCCGGTGGTCGTGGCCACCACGACCTGGGAAGGGGCGTTCGCGAAGGCGGCGGGCGCGAAGGACGTCAAGGTGATCGTTCCGCAGTCCGTGCACCACGCGCCCGACTACGACCCCAAGCCGTCGGACCTGGCGGCGGTGGCCGAGGCCGACTTCGTGCTGTACGCGCCCTTCGAGCCGTACGCCGAGAAGATCAAGGAAGCGGCGGGCTCCAAGGCGGAGCTGGTCGAGGTGGCCCTCGACAACGACGCCGACAAGGTGACCGCCGAAGTGGCGCGGCTGGGCGAGAAGTTCGGCACGCGGGACGCCGCCGCGAAGTGGAAGGCCTCCTTCGGCACCGAGTACGCCAAGCTCCAGGCCGACCTGAAGGCCGCCTGGCCGGGCGGGAAGGCCCCGGTCGTGGTGTCCCAGGTCTTCACCGCGTGGTCGGCGAAGATGGCCGGCGCGAACGTCGTCGGGACGTACGGTCCGGAGGCCGTGACCGCCGCGCAGCTCGCCGAACTCTCCGCGAAGAAGCCCGCGCTGGTGCTGGACAACGCGCACATGTCCACCGGGGTGGCGCTGCCGGGCGCGGGCGTGAAGCAGGTGAAGATCGTCAACTACCCGGGCGAGGACCTCGATCTGCTGCCGGTGTACCGGAACGCGGCCACCGCCGTGAAGCGGGCCATGGCCGGTTGACCAGCGGTGCGATGGGGGGGCGGGGCCACACCGGGGATGCGGTCCCGCCCCCCTTCGCTCGTATCAGGCGGTCTGGGGCACCGGCGCGGCGAACCGTCCCCGCAGCGCGGCCCGGTCGGGCTTGCCCGCCGGTGTGAGCGGCAGGGCATCCAGGATCAGCAGCCGCTCCGGGTGCTTGCGGCGCTCCAGCCCCCGGCCGTCGAGATGGGCGCCCAGCTCCTCCAGCGTGGGCGCCGCCCGCCCGTCGCGGGCCACCACGCAGGCCGCCAGCCGCTCACCCATCAGCGGGTCCGGCACCCCGACGCACACCACGTCACGGATCAGCGGATGCGAGGCCAGCTCCACCTCGACCTCGGCGGGGCTGATGTTGGCGCCCCCGCGTATGACCACGTCCTTCAGCCTGCCGACGACACGCAGCGTGCCGTCCTCGTCCAGCAGCCCGAGGTCCCCGGTGCGCACCCACCCGTCCGTGGTGCGGTAGCGGGCGTCGAGCTCGGGGGCGCCGACGTAACACAGCGGGGTCATCGGCCCGCGCGCGACGATTTCACCGACCACGCCGATCGGCACCTCCTCCAGGGCGGGCGCGTCGGGGACCGCGATGCGGATGTCCGCGACCCGCGGGTCCGGGCGCCCGGCCAGCACCCCCGGCCCCTCCGTGGCCACGGGGTGCTCGGTCAGCCCCGTATGGCAGTTGACCCCGTCGGCCGACCCGTACAGGTTCACCACCGGGCAGCCGAAGACCTGCCGTGCCTCCTCGGCGGTGGCGGCGTCGAGCACCGAACCGCCCAGGACCAGTGCGGTAGGGGAGGGCAGTGACCGGGGCGCCTCGGCGAGCCGGTCCAGCATCATCCGGATCATGGTCGGCACTCCCAGCACATGCGTCGGCTCGTGCGCGACGATGGCGTCCAAGGCCGCCTCGGGCGTGAAGTGGTCGAGCAGCACCAGCGTTCCGCCGTGCCGGGCGAGCGCGACAGCCGTGCCGTTGCTGCCGAACGCGGAGGCGAGCGGCACCAGGAACAGGCAGCGCGGCGGCCGGCCGCCCTCCGGTATCAGCGAGGCGAGGAAGTTACCCCGGCCGCCCGCGAGGGCGTTGTGCGAGTACGCGACCATCTTCGGCTCCGCTTCCGAGCCGGAGGAGACCAGGATGCGGGCGGCCGAGTCGGGGTCGGGGCGGGCCGGCCGGAACGCCGTCGGGTCGGCGCGCAGCAGACGGGACAGCGGGACACTGCCCTCGGGCACGGTGTCCGGCGCTCCGGCGGCGATCACCGTACGCAGGGCGGGGAGTTCGTCGCCCAGGGCGAGGAGGCAGTCGGCGTGGTGGCACCCCCGGTGCTCGGTGACCGTGATCACCGCCACCGCTTCCGAGCGGCCGAGCAGCGAGGCGGCCTCCCGTACCCCGCGCCCGACCGGGAAGGGCAGGGCGACGGCGCCGAGCGCGGCGAGGGCGAGGTCGGCGATGACGGCGTTGCGGCCCGCCGGGAGCTGGACGCCGACCACGTCGCCCGGCCGGATGCCCAGCTCGGTGAGCCCGGCGGCCAGCGAGCGGACCTTGCGGTCCAGGGCGGTGTAACAGAGCTTGCCCTTGGCGTCGATGAGAGCGGTGCGGTGGGGGCCGGCGATCTGCTGGGCCCGGTAGAGGCTGTAGAGGTCGAGGTCCGGGCAGGTGCCCTCGGCCGCCCACGAGCGGCGCAACTGTGCGGGCAGAAGGTCGTTCAGGGCCACGGTCATGCGAAGCTCCAGGGGTCGGGAACAGCGGGAGCACCGTGCGCGTCCCGGCTGATCGAGCCGGCGAAGCGCGGGTCGTGGTGCAGGTCGGCGAGGTCGGTGGTGACGGCGGTGGCGGTCACGCCGTGGTCGCGCAGGTGGGCCGGCGCTTCGCCCGTGGGCAGTCCGCTCACGTCGTGGGCGGCGGCGGGGGAGGCGTGGCCGTCCGCCGGGGCCACCCAGCCGTCGGCGGTCGGAAGGGGGCGCCGGAACCCGGCCGGGCGGCGTGGGTCACCTCCTGCGGCGGCCCGCTGCCGGGCGGGCGCGGTGAGCACGTCGGCGGCACCGAGCAGCGAGGAGTCGACACGTACGCCGCTGCCGGTGCGTTCGCGCAACAGCAGCCCCGCGAGCACCGCTTCCGCGCCGAGCAGCCCTCCCAGGACGTCGAGCAGCGTCATGAGCGAGGGCGCGGGCGGCTCGTCCACCGGCCGTACGGCTTCACCGACGCCGGTGCGGGCCTGGACCATGAAGTCCGTGCCCATGGGAGCGCCGGGCAGCCGGTCCGCCCAGCCGCTGGTGTACGCGTAGACGAGGGCGGGATTGGCGGCGGCCAGGTGCTCGTGGTCGAGGCCGAGCTGGGCCGCCTTGCCGGGCGCCCAGTTGTGCAGGAAGACATCGGCTTCGGCGGCCATGCCGACCAGCCGGCGGCGGTCGGCGGGGGACTTGATGTCGACCTCGACGGCCCGCTTGCCCCGGTTGAGGGCCAGCCAGCGGGCGGAGACGCCGGAGCAGGCCGGCGGCATCCCGCGCAGAGGGTCGCCGCCCGGCGGCTCGATACGGACGACGTCGGCACCGAGCAGGCCCAGCAGGTGCGCGGCAAGTGGCGCCTGGATGCGGCGCCCGGCCTCCAGCACGGTCATACCGGCGAGCGGCGCCTGCCCGGTGGCGGGCCGCCCGGTGTACGAGGCGTCGTGCGGCCGCAGCGACCAGGGCGGTGCGTCGTCGATGCCCCGGTCGGCGAGGCGGCGGAGGGGGCAGACTTCGGCGCCGGAGGTCTCAGCCGCGTACCGGACGCGCTCCCACGTGCTCGCCCGGGCCGTGGCGTGCAGGGGCTCGGGGAAGGGCGCGCAGGCGGTGGCGTAGCGGAACTGGAACGGCCGCCATCCGGCCCGTATCGCCTGCTCCGGGGCGTCGAGCGCCCGCCAGAACGCCGCCCATGCACCCGGGTCGAGCGTCTCCAGCTCGAAGACGGTCCCGTCCGCGGCAGTGAACGGCGGGCCACCGGGCGCCACTTCCGCCGCCTCCCCCTCATCGGCTCCCGCAGCCGCGAGGTACTGGGATACGGCCAGCAGCCCGGCCCGGTCCGCGTACGTCGACACCCGCGCGACGCCGCCACCGCGCGCCCGGGCGACCAGTCCGGCCAGCAGGCCCTGCACGGTGAGCACGGCGGTGGCGGTGGCTGCGTAGTCGACGCCCAGGCCACGCGGCGAGCCGTCGCGCCGGCCGTGGACCGCCATGATGCCGGTGGCGGCCTGCACGGTCGCTTCGTCGCACAGCTCCCCGGCACGGTCGGACCACGCGGTACGCGCGGTGACCGCACCCAACTCGGCTCCGGCGATGCTTACTTCGTCACCCACAGAGCCCTCTGCGTGAGCGCCCAGCAGCCGCAGATGCTCCGCGACCAGGCCGGCGCCGGGGCCCGGCGGCCCGGAAGCCTCCAGGCGCAACCCGTCGAGCGGCCGCACCGTCCGCGCGGTGGCTGGTGACGCCATGGTTCTCCCCCTCCTGGGACCTACGTGTACGCGGGAACCGGGGAGACGTCGCCTCCGACCAGTTCCACGGAGCAGGCAGTCGGACAGCCGTTCCCATGGGTTCCCGGAAAGCTGGAGGAATGTGATGGCACGGTATGAAGGCGGCCCCCAATGCCCGGCCGAGGTCGCCGGTTTGAGGGACCGGATCACCGGCTTCGTCCGCGACCGGGTCATGCCGTGCGAGACGGTGCTCGACCGGGGCGGTCCCGAAGCGGCCGCCACGCTGCGCAGGCTCCAGGACGAGGCCAAGGAGCAGGCGCTCTGGGCACTGCCCCTCCCGGCCGATCTGGGCGGCCAGGGGCTGCCGCTGCTGTCGTACGCGCACCTCGCCGAGGCCGAGGGGGCCGGCGACCATGGGCCCGCCGCCCTGGGGTCGGCGCCGCTGCTGGACGTCCTCATGCTGCGGCGGCACGGCAGTCCGGCGGTGCGCGAGCGGTACCTCAAGGCGCTGGTCGCCGGGGAGATCCGCGCCTGTTACGCGATGACCGAACCCGATGCGCCGGGCACCGACCCCTTCCTCACCGCGACCCGCGCCGAGCAGGGCCCGGACGGCCGCTGGACGGTGACCGGCCGCAAGTGGTTCACCAGCGGGGCCGCGGACGCCGACCTGGTCACCGTCCTCGCCCGCACCGACGGTGTGGCGCCGGACCGGGACGGGCTGTCCCTGCTGCTGGTGCCCACCAGTGCCCCCGGCTTCCGCGTGACGCGCGAGCTGCCGGTGTGGGGCGCGGCGGGCCAGGCGGAGATCGAACTGGACGGAGTCGTGGTCGACGCCGGCCATCTGCTCGGCGAGCGGGGGCAGGCGCTCGCCATCGCGGCCGAACGCCTCCAACTGGGCCGCACCCTGCGCTCTTTGCGCTGGCTGGGCCAGGCGCGGCGCGCCTTCGACCTGATGAGGGAGCGGGCGATGACCCGTACGCGATCACGCGGACCGCTCGGCGATCTCCAGCTCGTCCAGCAGCACGTCTTCGAGGCGCTGCTCGCCCTGCGGACCACCCGCCCCCTGGTCTTCGAGGCCGTGGCCCGCCTCGACGCCGGACTGGACGCCCATGTGGAGGTGGGCCTCGCGAAGGTCGCGGCCGCCCGCGCGCTCCAGCGGGTCGCCGACTCCGCGATCCAGGTGTTCGGGGCGGCGGGCCTCGGCCCCGACACCCCCCTTCCGGCCCTCTTCCGCACGGGCCGCGCGGCGCGCATCCTCGACGGCCCGGACGAACTGCACATCGCCTCGGTGGCCCGGCGGGTCCTGCGAGAGGACTGACCTACACCTCACGCGGATCGATGAGCCCGGTCATCGCGGCGAGCACGCAGGCCAGGAAGAAGGTCCCCCACACCACTTCATGCCGTACGGCGACGCCCTCGCCGAGGTCGTAGCAGCCGTCGAGCAGCCGTCCGTCGTCCGTCAGGTGTACGCGGACGAGCTCGCCCAGTACTGCTTCGGCCTGCTCCCGCCGGCCGAGTTTGAGGAGCGCCCACGCGGTGATCGCTGCGGCGGAGGTGTCGACGGGGCCGTCCGGCCGGTCCTCGTCGGCGAGCGGGATCAGCCGCTCGGGAATCAGCCCCGGCATATCCGCACGCCCCGCGGCCCCGGCCACCGCGAGCAGCAGCCAGGCACGCCCCCTGCTCCACCCCGGCGGCGGTTCGGCGTACGCCGACCAGCCGGCCCCCGCGTCGAACCGCGACGCCGGTCGGAATCCGCCCTCGCCGCAGCACAGCCGCAGATGCGTCCCCAGATGCGACTCGGCCGCTTCCGCGTCCACCGTGGCCAGCAACGGCACCATCCCCGGGACGCCGTCCACGCGTGCCAGCAGCCGCGGCCCGCCGAAGGCGGATCCCCATGGCACGAGCCCGAGTTCCGGGTCGTACGCCTCCAGGCACGCCCGGGCCGCCCGCTCGCGCAACCGCCCCGCCCGCTCATCGCCGAGGGCCGTCCCGTACCAGAAGACGAGCCCACGGGTCGCCGTGTCGGCCACCACCCAGTCCGTCAACCGCTCGGTCACGTCCCTCGCCGCGTCCCGGTCGTACGCGGCGCCCGTGTGCCGCGCCCGCAGCCACAGCAGCCCCGCCCAGAACCCGCCGGTCCACGAGCCCCGGCCCGTCGTCGTCCACCGCCCCGTGTCCGGCTCCGCGAACAGCGGGAAACGCTCACCGGTCGCAGCCCGCGTGGCCGCCACCCGGCCCAGCACGGCGGCCAGAGCCCGCCCGTACAGCACCGTCACGACTCCGCCCGACGGTCCCGTACCGCCCACAACAGCGCCACCGCGCACGCACCCGCGAACTCCCCCGCCACCAGCAGCCAGCCCGCACCGTAATGCCCGGCCTCGGCCAGCAGACCGAACAACGGCGGCCCGACCGCGAACCCGGCGAAGAAGCCGGCCGACACCAGCGCCGAGTCCTGCCCCGCCCGGCCGGGCGCGGCGCGCTGCATCACCAGCACCATCGACACGGCGTTGCCCGCGACCGCGAACACCCCCATGGCCACCGCCGCGACCCACGCCAGTGGCCGGACGTGCGTCGCCACCAACAGGAGCAGCGCCGCGCCGACCGCGCCCGCCGCCAACACACCCGGCAGCCACACGGCCCGGCCCGGCCGTCCGGCCACCTTCGACCACCCCACCCGGCCGGCGATACCCGCCACACCGAGTACGGCGACGAGCGCGCCCGCCGCCGTCGGTCCGAGGCCGAGCCGCTGGACACCGTAGAGCGCCACGTACGTGTTGACGGAGGCGATGCCGCATCCCAGAAGCAGCGAGAACACCATCAGCCACGCGATCATCCCCCGCGGCACCAGCGCGAGACGTGCGCCGGCGGACGCGGCCGGGCGGTCCACCGGCAGTACCCGCACCGCCCACAGGGCCCCGACGGCCGCCGCGCCCGCCGCCACCCACACCGCGCCCCGCCACCCGGCGACGGCGGCCAGCGCGGCGAGCGGCAGCCCCGCCGCGAAGGCGCCCAACTGCACACCGGACTGCTTCAGCCCGGTCACCGGACCGCGCCGCTCGGGCGGCACCACGGCCAGGATCGCCTTGTTGGTCGCGGGGTTGGCCAGCGCCTGCGGAAGCCCGCCCAGCGCCACCGCGAGCAGCAGCACCGCCGCGCCCGGAGCGGCACCGATCAGCACCAGGGCGACCGCCGACCCCAGGAACAGCGCCACCAGACACCGGCGTGGCCCCCATCGGTCCACCACCCGCCCTCCGGCCGGGGAGAGCGCGGCCGCCGCGCCGAAACCGATGGTGGTCGTCAGTCCCAGCACGGTGGGGGAGATGCCCAGTTCGGTGACGAGGCGGGGGCCCAGGGCTCCCAGCAGGAACAGTTGCATCATCGAGAACGCCATGGCGCAGGTCAGGAGCGCCGTGAGAGCCCGGCCGCCGTGCTTCTTCACTGCTGCTTCCGCTGCCACGGACGCCCCTTCCCTTGCCTCGGGCCTGTGCCGGGAGGTCTCCCGAGCGTCAACAGAAGTCGACTCGGGACCACCACAAGTTCCCTGTAATTCAGGTGACTTGGCTCACAAGCGTGATGCTGAGCGCGGAAGAGGATTTCTTCCGTACCGCACCTTCGAAGCCGGTGACACGGATGCGAGGATGTGGCCGTCATGAGTGGAGAGTGGGTGTCTCGCGCGGTACGGGCTGCGGTCTTCGCGGCCGTCTGCGTGCTGCTCGCCGCGCTCGGCCACATCCTCATGTCGGAGGCCACGGTCCCCTGGTGGGCCCTGGCGGCGGGGACCCTGGCCGTCGGCGGAGTGGCGTGGGCTCTCACCGGGTGTGAGAGAGGGCTGCTCGCGGTCACCTCGGTCGCCGTCGTGACCCAGGGAGCGCTGCACGCCGGTTTCTCCCTGGTTCAGACGACAGCACCGGCCCGCACCAGCGCGCACATGTCCCCCGGATCCATGGGGCACACGCACATGGGGCACGCGACCATGGGCTCCCACGACACGTACGCAGCCGAAGCCACGGGCCACGCTGTGCACGGCGCGGGCTCGACGTCCTCGACGGGCATGCTGGCCGCCCACCTGCTGGCGGCCCTGCTCTGCGGCCTGTGGCTCGCGCACGGCGAGCGGGCCGCCTTCCGCATCCTCCGAGCCTGCGCCGGCTGGCTCCTCGCCCCGCTGCGCCTGGTGCTGCGGCTGCCCACGCCGCCGCACCGTCCGCGTGTCCGGGCCCGCCGTGAACACCCGGCCCGCACGCCGCACCGACTGCTCCTCGCCAGTGCTCTCACCTTCCGGGGTCCGCCCACGGGAACCGCTGTCATCTGACAGCCGGCTCCCCGAAGCCTCCCGCTTCGGGCATCGGCCGCGCGACGCGACGCGCGGCCGTACGACATCACCGGATCCCCCCGGCCGAGGCCGGTTCGGCGGATCCGGACCGGAACTTCCGAGAAGGACACCAGGCGATGACCCCTGCCCTGCTCCAGTCCAGGCCGCGATGTGCCGACGGAGAACGGCACGACGACGCGTCGATAACGGCATGGGCGCTGGCCGCCCGAAGTGGCGACCGCGAGGCGGTCGACCGCTTCGTACGCGCCCTGCAGCGTGACGTACGGCGGTATGTGACGTTCCTCAGCGCAGACCCGCAGGCGGCCGATGACCTGACCCAGGAGACGTTTCTGAGAGCCCTGGGCAGCCTGCACCGCTTCGAGGGCCGCTCCTCCGCCCGCACCTGGCTGCTCTCCATCGCACGCCGCACGGTGGTCGACAGCCTTCGGTACGCCGCCGCTCGCCCCCGCTTGTCGGACACGGACGACTGGCTGACCGCTGCCGAGCGTTCCCAGGGCCGCGGCCTGCCCGGGTTCGACGACGGCGTGGCGCTCGCCGAACTGCTCGCCCTGCTGCCCGACGAACGCCGCGAAGCCTTCGTCCTCACCCAGATGCTGGGCCTGCCGTACGCCGAAGCCGCGCTCGCCAGCGGCTGCCCGGTCGGCACGGTCCGCTCCCGTGTCGCCCGCGCCCGTACGGCACTGATCGAGCTGCTGTACGACGCCGAGAACGTCCGCGCACCCGGGGAACGACCGGCGTCACCGCTACCGCGAACGTCGCCGTCCCGGCCGATTGTGGCTTTGCTGAGCTCCGCGGCTTGATCTCGGGCCGGACCCGTCACCGGGGGTCATCCACCGCGACCTTGAGCGGTTGACCAGCCGGGGCAGTGAGAGGATTACCAGGGTGACGGCAAGAACCAGTGACATCGAGAAGGCGGCCGGTGTGCTGCGCGCCGGGGGCCTCGTGGCCTTCCCGACCGAAACGGTCTATGGTCTGGGCGCCAATGCCGAGGATCCCGCCGCCGTGGCGCGCATCTTCCAGGTAAAGGGACGCCCGCCCTCCCACCCCCTGATCGTCCACATCGGCGGAGCGGAGGGCCTGGACGACTGGGTCGAGGACGTGCCCGCGACCGCGCGCTTGCTGGCCGAACACTTCTGGCCGGGGCCGCTGACGCTGGTCCTGCGGCGCGGTCGCCGGGTGCCCCTCGAAGCGACTGGCGGGCTGGAGACGGTGGCCGTGCGCGTGCCGGACCACCCCGTGGCACTCGGGTTGCTGTCGGCCTTCGGCGGCGGGGTGACGGCCCCGTCCGCCAACCGCTTCGGGTCGGTCAGCCCCACGACGGCGGACCACGTCCGAGCGGAGCTTGGTGATGCCGTCGACTTCGTGCTGGACGGCGGCCCCTGCGAGGTCGGCGTCGAATCCACCATCGTCGACGTCACAGGCGGTGCCCCCAGCGTCCTTCGGCCCGGCGGGGTGACCCGCGAGGATCTCGAAGCGGTTCTGGGCCGCCCGCTCGCCGTCCACTCGACGAGCCCCGTCCGGGTCCCGGGCCAGCACCCGTCCCACTACGCGCCGCGGGCGCGGGTCGTCCTCATCGAGCCCGAGAAGGTCGTCGCCGAAGCGGAGCTCGCGCAGAAGCTGGGGCACCGGGTCGGCGTGCTTCTTCCCCCCTCCTTCGCCGGTGCCCCGGTGAAGGCGCACGCCGTGGTGGCGGTCCCCGGTTCGATGGCCTCCTACGCGCGCGGGCTGTACGGGTTCCTGCGCGAACTCGACCAGCGGGGATGCGACCTCATCGTCGCCTCCTTGCCGGTGGAGGAGGGGCTGGGACTGGCGGTCGCCAACCGGCTGAGCCGCGCCGCGGGGCCCCGGCCCCCGAGCAAGGACGTGCCGGACCTTCAAGAACGCTGACGGCCCGGCATCACGAAACCACGTCTGAGGGCACCTCGATGCCGCGGGCGGTGACCAGGCGGGCCGTTCCGTCCGCCAGCCGGTACGACAGCCCAACCACCGCCACCCGCCCGGCTTCCACCGCCTGCGCCAGGCTGCGGGAACGGTCCAGCAGCAGGTCGACGGTGTGCCGGATGTGCTCGGCGATGAAGTCGGCCTCCTCGGTGCGCCCGGCGGCGCGGGCGGCCAGCACACTGGGGGTCACCCGCTCGATCACGTCCCGCACGAAGCCGCCCGCCGCCATGCCGTCCTCGACGGCCGCGCGGGTGGCCGCGACCGCGCCGCACGCGTCGTGGCCGAGCACCACGACCAGCGGCGCGCCGAGCACGCTCACCCCGTACTCGATGCTGCCCAGCACCTCCGGTCCCTGGACGTGTCCGGCGGTGCGGACCACGAACAGGTCGCCCAGCCCCCGATCGAAGATGATCTCGGCGGCCAGCCGGGAGTCGGAGCAGCCGAACAGCACGGCGAACGGGTTCTGCGCAGGGACGACCTCCGTACGGCGAGCGGCGTCCTGGTTCGGGTGCTCCAGGGAACCGGCGACGAACCGCCGGTTGCCGGCCAGCAGCATCTCGAAGGCTTCACGGGGTGTAAGAGTCTGGTTGTCGGCCATGGGAAGCAGATTACGGCCCGGCCCCAGGCACGGTGCTAACAGGCCCACCGGCTGCTGCTGCGGCCGGCTGACACCATCCGCCGACTCAGTCGTACCGTGTCCCGGGTGCTGGCCCCGCTCCTGTGAGACCCCGTGAGATATGAGAGGGTCTGGCGGGTGAGCGAGACACCACCGAACACCCTGCAATACCGCTCTGACGGGCCGGAAGACGCACCAGTCCTGATCCTGGGTCCCTCCCTGGGTACCACCTGGCACATGTGGGACCGGCAGATACCCGAGCTCGTCCGTCAGTGGCGGGTCATCCGCTTCGACCTGCCCGGCCACGGCGGCGCCCCCGCCCACCCCGCGACGTCCGTCGGAGAGCTCACCGACCGGCTCCTGGCCACCCTCGACGAGCTCGGTGTCCAGCGCTTCGGGTACGCCGGCTGCTCCATCGGCGGCGCCATCGGCACCGACCTGGCGCTCCGCGCCCCGCACCGGCTCGCCTCGCTGGCCCTGATCGCCTCCTCACCCCGCTTCGGCACCGCCGACGAGTTCCGCCAGCGCGGCGTGATCGTCCGCACCAATGGCCTCGACCCGATGGCCCGCACCGCGCCCGAGCGCTGGTTCACGCCCGGCTTCGCCGCCGCCCAGCCCGCCATCGTCGAGTGGGCCGTCCAGATGGTCCGCACGACCGACGCCGGCTGTTACGTCGCCGCCTGCGAGGCCCTCGCCGCCTTCGACGTACGCGCCGACCTCGGCCGTGTGGGCGTTCCCACCCTCGTCCTGGTCGGCTCCGAGGACCGCGTCACCGGGCCCGCCGAGGCCCGCCACCTGGTGGCCGGCATCCCCGACGCCCGCCTCGCGGTGGTGCCGGGCGCGTCGCACCTGGCACCCGTGGAGCAGCCCGCGGCGGTCACCGACCTGCTGGTACGGCACTTCTCCACCTCGTGGCAGGCCGTGTCCGATTCCACGACCGGCATGACCGCCCTCGCGGCGCCGCCCGTGATCCCGGCCATCGCCGCCCCGGCGGGCCCCGCCGCCGCGCACCCCGCCCCGCAGGCCGCGGCCGCGCCCGTGTCGCCCGCCGACCCCGCCGCGCCCGGAGCCGTGCCCGCACCCGGCACCGTGGCGCCCGGTACCGTCCCGCCCGGCGCCGTGGCGCCCGGCGTGCCCTCGGCCGCCGTGCCGTCCACCGCCGTCCACGCCGCCGGGCCCGCCGCGCCCGTGATCGTCCCGGCCGGGCGGCCCGACCCGTACGACGCGGGGATGAAGGTACGGCGCGAGGTCCTGGGCGACGCCCACGTCGACCGCGCCATGTCCGCCGCCGACGACTTCACCGGCGACTTCCAGGAGCTGATCACCCGATACGCCTGGGGCGAGGTGTGGACCCGCGACGGCCTGGACCGCCGGATGCGCAGCGTCGTCACCCTGACCGCGCTGGTCGCCGGCGGGCACCTCGACGAGCTCGCCTTCCACACCCGCGCCGCCCTCCGCAACGGCCTGTCGCCCGCCGAGATCAGGGAAGTGCTGCTCCAGACGGCGATCTACTGCGGCGTCCCGGCCGCGAACTCGGCGTTCAAGGTCGCCCAGAAGGTGATCCTGGAGGAGACCACACCGGAAGTCTGACCCACCGGGGAGGATGCCTCCATGAAGCTGATCAAGAAGTCCCACGCGTGCGTCCGGCTGGAGAAGGGCGGGCGCACCCTCGTCGTCGACCCCGGCGGGTTCAGCGAACCGGACGCGGCGCTCGGCGCCGACGCCGTCCTCGTCACCCACGAGCACCCCGACCACTTCGACGAGGGCCGGCTGCGCGCCGCCCTGGAAGCGAACCCGGGCGCCGGGATCTGGACGCTGCGCAGCGTCGCGGAGAAGATCTCGGCGGCCTTCCCCGGCCGGGTCCACACGGTGGGCCACGGCGACACGTTCACCGCGGCCGGGTTCGACGTCCAGGTGCACGGCGAACTGCACGCCGTGATCCACCCGGACATCCCCCGGATCACCAACATCGGCTTCCTGGTCGACGGGTCCGTCTTCCACCCCGGTGACGCGCTGACCGTCCCCGACCACCCCGTCGAGACGCTGATGCTCCCGGTGATGGCGCCGTGGAACAAGATCTCCGAGGTCATCGACTACGTGCGCGAGGTCAAGCCGCGGCGCGCCATCGACATCCACGACGCGCTGCTCACCGACCTCGCCCGGCCCATCTACGACCGCCAGATCGGCGCTCTGGGCGGCACGGACCACGGCCGGCTGACGCCCGGGGACGCGACGGAACTCTGACTGTCAGAGGGCCCCATTAGGCTGTGGGGCATGCGCATCGCCACCTGGAACGTCAATTCGATCACCGCCCGGCTGCCCCGGCTGCTGGCCTGGCTGGAGAGCAGCGGCACGGACGTGCTGTGCATCCAGGAGACCAAGTGCACCGCGGACCAGTTCCCCACCGACGAGCTGCTCGAGCTGGGGTACGCGTCGTCGGTGCACGCCACCGGCCGGTGGAACGGCGTGGCCCTGGTCTCCCGGGTCGGCCTGGAGGACGTGGTGCACGGTCTGCCGGGCGGGCCGGAGTACGACGGCGTGGCCGAGCCGCGGGCCATCTCCGCGACCTGCGGCCCGGCCCGCGTCTGGTCGGTGTACGTGCCGAACGGCCGTGAGGTGGCCCACGACCACTACGCCTACAAGCTGCGCTGGCTGGAGGCGCTCAAGGACGCGGTCGCCGAGGACGCGGCGGGCACCCGCCCCTTCGCCGTGCTCGGTGACTTCAACATCGCGCCGACCGACGACGACGTCTTCGACCGTGCCTACTTCGAGGGCTCCACGCACGTCACCGAGCCCGAGCGCGCCGCCCTCGCCGGGCTGCGCGACACCGGGCTCACCGACGTGGTGCCGCGCCCGCTGAAGTACGACCACCCGTTCACGTACTGGGACTACCGCCAGCTCTGCTTCCCCAAGAACCGGGGCATGCGCATCGACCTGGTGTACGGCAACAAGCCGTTCGCCGACGCGGTCAAGGACAGCTACGTCGACCGCGAGGAGCGCAAGGGCAAGGGCGCCTCCGACCACGCCCCGGTCGTCGTCGACCTCGACGTCTAGCGCGCGCCCTGTAGTGCGTCCGGCGGGTTCGGTGCGACGCTGGGCGGTATGAACATCCCTTTCCTGGACGCCTGGCGTAAACGGCACGGCGGCGGGCACGCCGCCTCGGCGGTGGAGCGCGACCCGGAGGGCGTGGCGGACATGCTCGCCGAGTGCGACCTGCTGCGCTCCCGGGTCCAGGAGTACGGGGTCCAACTGGATGACACGCCCCGGTCCTTGGAGGCGATCGACCAGCTCCCGCCGCGCTGGCGGGACGACCCCGAGGAGCTGCCCTGGCTGGGCAACGACGCCGGCCTGTACCTCGGTACGGTCATCGTACGGACGGTGCCGGGCGCGCACTGGCACCTGACGCCCGGGGGTCACCCGGTCGTCCGGCTGGTCTCGGGCCGGGAGATCCACGTCGTCGAGGCCGGTCTGGACTGGGCGATCAGCGGTTCTCCGGAGCTCTCCCAGGTGTACGCGGAGGCCGCTGAGGGCTAGTCCGGGTTAGGTGGTAAATACGGCTTATGCCCCCTTTATGCGTGTCGAGGGCGTGAAGTCCCTTTTCGGGCTGGATAGTTTGCGCTGACCTCGACACAGCCAGAATGGGGCAGGGCAGCGTATGGCCGTCGATCCGTTGATCGAGCTGCGTGACGTCAACAAGTACTACGGGAAGTTGCACGTCCTTCAAGACATCAACCTCACCGTCGGCCGCGGCGAGGTCGTGGTCGTCATCGGCCCCTCCGGGTCGGGCAAATCGACGCTCTGCAGGGCCGTCAACCGCCTGGAGACGATCGAGTCCGGCCGCATCATCATCGACGGCCAGGACCTCCCCGAGGAGGGAAAGGCCCTGGCCAAGCTGCGCGCGGACGTCGGCATGGTCTTCCAGTCGTTCAACCTCTTCGCCCACAAGACCGTGCTGGAGAACGTCTCCCTGGCCCCCGTCAAGGTCCGGGGGCGCAAGAAGGAGGACGCCGACCGGCGCTCCCGCGAGCTGCTGGACCGTGTCGGCCTGGCCAATCAGGCGGAGAAGTACCCCGCCCAGCTCTCCGGCGGCCAGCAGCAGCGCGTGGCGATCGCCCGCGCGCTCGCCATGGACCCCAAGGCGCTCCTCTTCGACGAGCCCACCTCGGCCCTCGACCCGGAGATGATCAACGAGGTGCTGGAGGTCATGCAGCAACTCGCCCGGGAGGGCATGACCATGGTCGTCGTCACGCACGAGATGGGCTTCGCCCGCTCGGCCGCCAACCGCGTCGTCTTCATGTCCGACGGCCGCGTCATCGAGGACCGCACCCCCGAGGACTTCTTCACCAACCCGCGCAGCGAGCGTGCCAAGGACTTCCTCTCCAAGATCCTCAAGCACTGACAGGGGGTACGACGATGACGCGCGCAAGACGAGCACTCGCAGCCCTCGTGCTGGTGCTCCTGGCCACCGCCGCCTGCGGCAAGGACGGCAGCCCGCCCGTCAAGGGCCCGCAGCCCGAGGAGCTCCCCAGGTACCGGGTGGCGACGGACTTCCGGCTGCCGGACTCCCCGACCTGGAACCGCGCCAAGCGGCGCGGCCACCTCGTCGTCGGGGTCAAGGAGGACCAGCCGTACCTGGGCGAGAAGGACCCCGCCAGCGGCCGCTACTCCGGCTTCGACATCGAGATCGCCAAGATGACCGCGGCCTACCTGGGCTTCGACCCGGCGAGGATCGAATTCCGCACGATCGCCTCCGCCAACCGCGAGACGGCCCTCCAGAACGGCCAGGTCGACTACTACGTCGGCACCTACACCATCAACGACAACCGCAAGAAGCTCGTCGGCTTCGCCGGCCCCTACTACCTGGCCGGCCAGTCCCTCCTCGTCCGCACCGACGAGGACGACATCAAGGGCCCGAAGGACCTGGCGGGCAAGCGCGTCTGCTCGGCCGCCGGCTCCACACCCTTCCAGCGGATCGAGGCCGAGTACCCCGAGGCCGACCTCGTGGCGTACGACACCTACTCCGTCTGCGTCGACAACCTGCTCACCTACCAGGTCGACGCCGTCACCACCGACGACACGATCCTGCTCGGGTACGCGGCCAAGGTCCCCGACGAGCTGAAGGTGGTCGGAAAGCCCTTCTCGAAGGAGCCCTACGGCATCGGCGTCCCCCGCCCCGACAACGCGCTGCGCTTCGCCATCGACGACGCCATCGAGGCCAACGAGAAGAACGGCAACTGGAAGAAGGCGTACGACGCCACCCTCGGCCTGTCCGGCGTACCCGCCCCCAAGCCGCCCGCCATCGACCGCTATCCGGCGAGCTGAGGAGGAGGCCCCCATGAACACGCTGACAGACAACTGGTCGCTCTACGGCAAGGGCTTCCTCGGCACCGTCGAACTCACCGTCTACTCCTCCCTCCTCGCCCTCGTCCTCGGCTTCGTCATGGCGTCCTTCCGGGTCGCCCCCGTCGGCTCGCTGCGCGCCTTCGGCACCGTATGGGTGACCGTCCTGCGCAACACGCCGCTCACGCTGCTCTTCTTCGCCGTCCTGCTGGGACTGCCGCGCTTCGGGCTCGTCCTGCCCTTCACGCTCTTCGCGGTGCTCGCGCTCGGCTGCTACACCTCCGCGTTCGTGTGCGAAGCCCTGCGCTCCGGGATCAA
Source organism: Streptomyces sp. NPDC049837 (assembly GCF_040674455.1). Classification (NCBI taxonomy): domain Bacteria; kingdom Bacillati; phylum Actinomycetota; class Actinomycetes; order Kitasatosporales; family Streptomycetaceae; genus Streptomyces; species Streptomyces sp. NPDC049837. The sequence continues at coordinate 185,313 of NZ_JBFAMP010000011.1, forward strand.
CACCGTCCACAAGGGGCAGGGGGAGGCGGCCCGCAGCCTCGGCATGACCTTCAGCCAGACCCTGGCCAACGTCGTCCTGCCACAGGCCTTCCGGACCGTCATCCCGCCGGTCGGCTCCACACTCATCGCCCTCGCCAAGAACTCGGCCATCGCAGGGGCCTTCAGCGTCACCGAGCTGCTCGGCACGTACAAGACCCTCAACGAGCTCGGCTACAGCATCATCTGGACCTTCATCTGGATCGCCCTGGGATACCTGATCATCACCCTCACCATCAGCGCCATCTTCAACATCATGGAGAAGCGCTGGGGAGTCGCCCGATGACAAGCGCCACCGCTCTCTACGACATCCCGGGCCCCCGGACCCGGCAACGGCACTTCGCGTACGGCATCCTGTCGACCGTCCTCATCGCGGCCCTGGTCGGCTGGGTCGTCTACCTCCTCTTCGACACCGACCAGTTCACCTACGCCAAGTGGAACCCCTTCGCCTACGAGGGCATCCAGGAACTGCTGCTGCGCGGCCTCGGCAACACCCTCAAGGCGTTCGCGTACGCGGCCGTCCTCTCGCTCGCGCTGGGTGCCGTCCTCGCCACCGGGCGGCTGTCCGAGCACCGGGTCTTCCGGTGGGCGGCGACCCTGGTCGTCGAGTTCTTCCGCGCCATGCCCGTCCTGGTGATGATCTTCTTCATCTTCGTGGCGCTGAAGGTCCATCCGCTGCCCGCCCTGGTCGCCGGGCTGACCCTCTACAACGGCTCGGTGCTCGCCGAGGTGTTCCGGGCGGGCGTCAACTCCGTGGAGCGAGGGCAGCGGGAGGCCGCGTACTCGCTGGGCATGCGCAAGACGCAGGTCATGACCCACATCCTGGTGCCCCAGGGGGTGCGGGCCATGCTCCCCGCGATCATCAGCCAGCTCGTGGTCGCCCTGAAGGACACGTCACTGGGCTTCCTCATCACCTACGAGGAGTTCCTCCACGCGGGCAAGCTGATCGCGTCGAACCTGGACTACGATCTGCCGTTCATCCCCGTGGTGATGGTGATCTCACCGATCTACATCGGGATGTGCATGCTGCTCTCCTGGTTCGCCACCTGGGTGGCGCGGAGACAGCGGCGCAGTCCCAAGACCGAGGCCGTGGATGTCGGACCGGCCGCAACAGGGACGCTGCTGCCGGGGGGTCCCTCCGCGCCGAGATAGGACACGGAGGGAACGCGGCGGCGAGTCGGGGTGCCGACAGACCCGATGGGCCAGGCCCGCCCGGCGGCGGCCGGAGATCACTTCTCGCGCAGCGGGACCGACACGTACGACGGGTCGGACGACGGCGAGGAGAAGGTCAGCCGCGCGCCGGACGGGTTGTGCTCGATGTACAGCGGGTCGACGGTGTCGACGACCAGGGCGAGCCGGTGGCCGGCCGGGACGTCGTAGGCGGTGGAGAACAGCTCCAGGTCCACGGCGAACGGCCGGCCCGGCGTCTTGCCGTGGAAGGTGTACGGCGCGTTGCTCACGAGCTTGCCGACGCCGAGCGGGCCCACGTCGTAGAGGTACGCGACGAGGGTGCCGCTCGATTCCGTGCTGGTGACCGTGGTGTGCAGCTTCGCCGTGCCCCGGACGCGCTGGACGGAGTCGTACCGCTCGGACTGCCAGACGGCCGCGAAGGACCGGGGGAGCAGCGGGATGGAGGCCATGGGCGGCAGTTTGAGGAACTGGTCGAGGACGTTGGAGAGCATGATGGCGCCGCCGTTGGCGCCCGAGTCGACGTTGGCGTACACCTTCCGCGCGTCGGCGAGCGCGATCTTGCGTTCGGTGGCGCCGACCGACTTCCAGTCGGGGTAGCCCTCGTAGCCGCTGGTGGAGCGGGACTTGAGCTGGACCGGCTGCTCGCGGTCGATGCCGTTGTCGGCGCCCTTGAGGTGGTGGTCGAACCAGCGGTGGGCGTTGGTCCAGGTGTCGTTGGGCAGTCCGAGCAGGCCGGTCGCCTCGGCGGTGGCGTGGTCGCCGGGGCGGAACTCCAGGCGCTTGGGGCCGGTGAGCTTCTCGTAGAAGGAGGCGTACTGGTTGGGCGGGAAGATGGTGTCGCCCCAGGCGTTGCCGAGCATGATGGCCGCGCCGTTGGCGTTGATCCGGTCCAGCGCGAAGGCGGGGGAGCGCTTGGCGCCCCACGCGATCATCTCCTCCTCCTTGTCCAGGTTGGACGCGAGGAAGTCCTTGAGGGTCTGCTGGAGTTCGGGGCTCGGGCGGCCGGTGAGGTAGCCGGTGCCGCCGAGCATCGCGGCGGCCTGGAGGTGCTGTGTACGGCCGCTGTAGATGGAGTCGATGAGGTCGGCCCAGCCGCTCATCGCGACGACGGCCTTGATGCGCTTGTCGTGCCCGGCGGCGAGCAGGCTGATGCCCGCGCCGTAGCTGACGCCCGCCATGCCGATCCGCTCGGGGTCGGCGGGGGTGTTGGCCAGCGCCCAGTCGATGACCTTGGAGGCGTCGGCGACGTCCGGCGGGCCGGCGACCTCGATGTGGCCGCCGGACTGCCAGAAGCCGCGGGAGTTGTAGCTGACGACCACGTAGCCGGAGTCGGCGAGCTTCCGCGCCTGGGCGAGGTACTCGATCTGCGGCATGGACCAGCTCGTCGGCAGCACGATCACCGGGTAGCGGCGGCTTCCGTCGGAGTCCGCCGGGGTGACGACGTTGGCCTTGAGGACGGTGCCGCCGTCGCCGGTGATGTCGGCGAACCGTATACCGGGCGGCCCCGTGGGCGTGGCCGCCGCGGTGGGGGCGAGACCGAGGGCCGTACCCGCCACCAGGGCGACGGAGACGGCGCCGGTCGTCGTCGTACGCGCGGATGTACGCATGCCGGTGCGCGGCTTTCCCACGGTTCGTTCCCCCATCGCTGGTCAACGCTTGAAAGGTGAACCGAAGGAAACCACGGGTCGCTTACCGGAGGTAACCCATCGGTAAGTTACGCCCCGGTAACGATTATTGGACGTCGCGTCAACACGTCAGCGCAAGGCGCTCTTGGCCTGCCAGTCGGCCCAGGACAGGTTCCACTCGCCGTAGCCGTTGTTCAGCGCCTGCGTGCCCTTGGCGTCGGCGCCCTCGACCTCGAACGGGTCGCCGACCTGCACCTGGTCGTACACCCACCGGGCGTCCGGGGTGTCCATGCCGATGCAGCCGGAGCTCTTGTTGGCGTTGCCCATGTACCGGGCGTTCCAGGGCGCGGCGTGCGCGTACATCCCGGACCAGGTCAGGCGCATCGAGTAGTCGACCATCTTGTCGTACGCGTCACCCAGGCCGACCGTTTCGGAGCGCATGTTGATCGTGCCCTCCTTGGACATCAGCACGGTCTTCCCCCGCCAGGACGCCTTGTCGCCGCCCGGCGTGCCGCCCGACATCGGGATGTCCTTGACCTCCTGGCCGTCCCGCAGCAGTTGCAGCCGGTGGTTGTCGAGATCGACCTTCACGAGCTGGTTCTTGCCTATGGTCACGTTGGTCGTGTAGTCCCGGACGAACCAGCCGCCGGCCTCGCCCGAGTCGACGCCGTTCAGCTCGGCCTGGAGGGTGACCTTGGTGCCGGGCTTCCAGTACTCCTTGGGCCGCCAGTCCACCCGGTCCTTGCCCGACCAGTCCTGCATCCAGCCCCAGGAGCCGACCGTGTTGTTCGAGGTCGTCACCTTGAGGTGCTTCTCCACCTCAGCCTTGTTCTTCACCGGGTGGTCGAAGACGATCGACAGCGGGTGGGCGATACCGACCGTGCTGTTCTTGCCGGGCGCCAGCGTGAGCTTGTTCACCTTGTCGGGCGCCGCCGTGGCGAAGTCGGCCTTGGTGGTGCCGCCGTCCGTGGAGCGCGCCTCGACGGTGTAGCTCGTGCCGGGGGCGGCCTTGCGGGTGGAGGTCCAGGTCCGGCCGTCGGCCGAGACGGTGCCGACGAGCGTGGCGCCCTTGGAATCGGTCACGGTGACCTGCTGGAGCTTGCCCTCGGCGAGGGTCACCTTCACCGGCTCGCCCGCCTTGGCCTGCTTGCCGGACAGGTTCACCGAGATCCGGGTGTCCGGCTTGGCGTCCTTGCCGTCGGCCTTCGCGGTGCCCGAACCGCCCGAGCACGCGGTCAGGGCGGCCGCGGCGAGGACCGCGGTGCCGGCCAGGGCGGCGGTGCGGAAGGGGCTGCGCGGGCGTGTGCGGCTCAACTGGAAAACCTCCGATGCGATGCTTACGTCCCTCGGTGAGAGGGCGATCGGAGGCGCCGGGTTGCCTGTGGGGTGCCGGAAATTTCCGCCCGTGCCGTGTTAATCGGCTTCCGGCAGGGGTGCCTGCGCCGCACGCGTCACATCCGCGACCAGCTCGACGACGTCGGGCCCGTACGCCTCGGAGTTCACCACCTTCAGCAGCAGCACGAACGAACCGTCCGTCCCGTACTTCCGGGCGAGATTCTCGTGGTGCCGGACCAGGTAGCGGGTGGCCGCCTGGTTGGTGATCGCGCGCTGGCCACAGAAGAGGAACACGGGCCGGGCGCCCTCACCGGCCGTGAGCCGGGCGAGGATGACGTACTCGGACGAACCCGCGTCCATCGGGTAGCGCTCGGCGCCGATGGTGAAGGCGCCGCGGTCGGGGCCGGGCTCCAGCTCCACGTTGACGTCGACTCCCGGCAGCAGGGTCGCCACGTGCGCGGCCATCCGCCGGTTCGAGTACGGCCCCCCGAGGCAGAACTCGGTGCGCTCGCCGAAGCCCTGCTGGGTGGCGTCGTGCGGCACGATCCGGGCGTGGGCGCCGCAGTCCTTGATGAGCGCGGACAGTTCGAGGAGCGCGAACACGTCGAAGCGGTGCACCGCCCCCTCGCTGCCGGCCTCACGGTTGACGACCAGCAGGCACTCGGCGTTCCCCGGCAGCCCGAAGAAGGCCTGCTTGCGGCGGAGCTTGCGGCGCCACAGGGCCGTGCGGGCTATCCAGCCGAGCGACGCGCTGACCCCGGTGGCGATGACGCCGAGCACGATGTTGAGCAGGTCTTCATACATGGGCGCGCATGGTAGCGGGGGAGGGGAACGCTGTCCGAGGCGGTCCTGGCGAGGGGCTGCCCGCGAAGTTAGGCTGCCCGGACGGTCGTTGACTGGAGGTACGGATGCGTCGGTCCCACGTACGTAACGTCTCACTCGCCGCTGTCGCCGCCACGGTCCTCTCGGTCGGTGCCGCCGCGCCACCCACGGAACGGACGACGCCCGTCAAGGAACCGGTGGCGGTGGGGTACGGCGGCGCCGTCGCGAGCGTGGACCCGGACGCCTCGGCCGCCGGCATCGAGGTGCTGCGGCGGGGCGGCAACGCCGTGGACGCGGCGGTCGCGACGGCCGCGGCGCTCGGCGTCACCGAGCCCTACTCGGCGGGCATCGGCGGCGGTGGCTACTTCGTCCACTACGACGCCAAGACCCGCAAGGTGCACACCATCGACGGCCGCGAGACGGCGCCGTTGTCGGCGGACGAGTCGCTGTTCCTCGGCGAGGACGGCAAGCCCCTCCCCTTCGAGGAGGCGATGACCAGCGGGCTGAGCGTCGGTACGCCGGGCACGCCCGCCACCTGGGACGCCGCGCTCGACGCCTGGGGCAGCAAGTCGCTGCGGGACCTGCTCAAGCCGGCCGAGCGGCTGGCGCGGGACGGCTTCACCGTGGACGCCACGTTCCGGGCGCAGACCGCCGCCAACGAGGCCCGGTTCCGGGACTTCCCGGCCTCCGCAGAGCTGTTCCTGCCCGGCGGGCGGCTGCCCGTCGTCGGGTCGGTCCTCAAGAACCCGGACCTCGCCCGTACGTACGAGCAACTGGGCCGCCACGGCGTCGGGGCGCTGTACCGGGGCGAGCTGGCCCGCGACATCGTCCGCACCGTCCAGGACCCGCCCGTCCGGGAGGGCGCCACCCGCAAGGTGCGCTCCGGAGACCTGACGGAACGTGACCTGGCGGTGTACGAGACGAAGTGGCAGCGCCCCACGAAGATGTCGTACCGGGGCCTGGACGTCTACGGCATGGCACCGTCGTCGTCGGGCGGCACCACCGTGGGCGAGGCGCTGAACATCCTGGAGCGCACCGACCTGTCGTCCCTCACCAAGGCGCAGTACCTGCACCGGTTCATCGAGGCGAGCCGCGTCTCCTTCGCCGACCGGGGCCGCTGGGTCGGCGACCCGGCCTTCGAGGACGTCCCGGTCAAGGGCCTGCTGTCGCAGCGGTTCGCCGACTCACGGGAGTGCCTGATCCGCGACGACGCGGTGCTCAAGAGCCCGCTCGCGCCGGGCGACCCGCGCGATCCGCAGCCGTGCGCGACGGGCGGGACGGCGGCGCCGACGACGTACGAGGGCGAGAACACCACCCACCTGACGGCGTCCGACAAGTGGGGCAACGTCGTCGCCTACACGCTGACCATCGAGTCGACCGGCGGCAGCGGCATCACCGTGCCGGGGCGGGGCTTCCTGCTCAACAACGAGCTGACCGACTTCTCCTTCGCCCCGGCCAACCCGGCCGTCCACGACCCGAACCTCCCCGGCCCCGGCAAGCGCCCCCGCTCCTCCATGTCGCCCACCATCGTGCTGGACCACCACGCCCGCCCCGTCCTCGCCCTGGGCTCCCCGGGCGGCGCGACCATCATCACGACCGTCCTCCAGACCCTGACGGGCGTCGTCGACCGTGACCTCCCCCTCGTCGAGGCCATCGCAGCCCCCCGCGCCAGCCAGCGCAACCAGCCCACCACGGAACTCGAACCGGCGCTCTACAACAGCCCGTTGCGCGCCAGGCTCGAAGCCCTGGGCCACGCCTTCCGCGAGAACCCCGAGATCGGCGCCGCGACCGGCATCCAGCGCCTCCCCGACGGTCGCTGGCTCGCCGCCGCCGAAAAGACCCGCCGCGGCGGCGGCTCCGCCATGGTGGTCCACCCGGCCGGCAGGCCATGAGGTTCGCTCAACGGGACCGGGTGAGTACGTACCAGTCGGGTGAGTCCGGGTCTCCGTACGCGTAGTTCAGCTTCGGTCTGCCGGCCGTGCCACCCAGGGTCCACTCGCCCGGCCAGCAGCCGCCGGCGTCGATGGCGACGTGCTGGAGCCAGGGGTTGTCGTCCGGTTCGAACCGCCACGTTCCGGAGCCCTCGCACCCTCGGTCCACGGGGTCCGGTTCGGAGTCGTCGCCCCGGGTGCCCACGGCGACCGCCCGTCCATCCGGGTCCAGCCGCAGGGTGCCGCCCCGGCCGTCGTTCCACGTACCGGCCAGGTCCGAGGCGTGCACCCTGGGCGGGGCGTACTCGTCCACCAGCCCGGTCCCGTAAGCCAGGGATCCCGTACCGAGCACGGCGGCCACCGACAGCAGGCCGGCCCCGAGGAGGGACCGGTACGGGCGTACGCGGCTGAGGGCCCAGCGCGTCAGCAGCGCCACCGTCGACAGCGCCGCCGTTCCGCACAGCCACGCCCACCACCACGTCCCCGGGCCGCCGCCCGCCGCCGCCGGCCACAGGGCCACCACGGCCGCCCAGCAACCGGCCGCCACCGGCACCCGCCACCAGGCGTCCCGGCCGGCGCCGCCCCGCCGCCCTGCCCAGTCGGCGAGCGACAGCGTGGGCAGCACCGCGCACAGCGTGCCCAGCACCGCCGCGGGCAGCCCGAAGCAGAGGAGGAAAGGAAGCATCAGCAACGCCATGCCGGGCCCGTCGCCGCGCATGGGCGACTCCCGTGCCATCTCCACGAAGTTCACGATCTCCACGGCCGACGGAGCCATGACCAGCACCGTCACCACTGAGGCGGAGATCGGCGCCGGCCCCCACACCTTGTGCGGGACCACCAACGGCTGCGCGTGCGGCCACATCGGCCGCGTCCCCCTGTTGTTCAGCACCCCTCACCCCCGGCGGTCGCATCGTCCCATGGGGCGACGTGCCTTCCGGCCGCGGGGGCCGGTCGGCGAAGATGAGGCTGTCAGCGGCAGGGCCGTAGCAGTACGAGCAGCGAGGAGCGTCCACACAGATGGCCACTTCCGGTTCCGGAGCACGGCCGCCCACGATCGCCGACGTGGCCCGGGCCGCGTCGGTGTCGCGGACGACGGTGTCGCACGCCCTGAACGGGATCGGCAAGGTCGACCCCCGGACGCGGGAGCGCATCAAGAAGGTCGCCGCCGAGCTCGGGTACCGGCCCAACCTGCGGGCGCAGCGGCTGCGGCGCGGGGAGGCGAAGGCCATCGCGCTGGCCTCGTCGATGCCGTTCGCGGTGGCCGGCGGGCCGTCGCGGCTGGGGTTCTACATGGAGGTCGCCGCCGCGGCCGCCGAGCGGGCGCTGCTGCACGGGTACGCCCTCGTGCTCGTACCGCCCGTGCAGTCCGGTGCGGCGCTGTACTCGGTGGACATCGACGGGGCCATCGTCGTCGAGCCCGACCGGGACGACGTGGCCGTGGCGCAGTTGCGCGAGCGCGGGCTGCCGTACGTGGCGCTCGGGCGCCCCATGGCGGAGGGGGACGATTCCCCGTACGTCGACCTGCGCGGCGGGCTGGTCGTCGACCTGCTCCTCGCCCACCTGCGCGAGCAGGGCGCCCGGCGTCCGGCGCTGCTCATCGGCGCGGGCTCCCGGCACTCGGCCGTCGACGCCCGCGCCGCGTACGAGCGTGCCGCCGCCGAGCACGGCTGGGCGCCGGTCGTCGCCACGGCACCCGAACAGGGCGGTGAGCAGGCCGGGTACGACGCCTGCGCCGCCCTGCTCGCCGAGCACCCGGACACCGATGCCGTCTGCGCCCTGGTGGACGCCTTCGCCGTCGGCGCCGTCCGGGCGATCCACGACAGCGGCCGCCGCATCCCGGACGACGTGCTGGTCGTCACCCGGTACGACGGGCTGCGCGCCCGGACCTGCGAGCCGCCGCTCACCGCCGTCGACCTGCACCTGGACCGGGCCGCCGCCGACGCCGTGGAGCTGCTGCTCGGCCGGCTGCGCGGCGAACCGACCGGACCCCTGGCCACCGCGCCGGAACCGCGCGTCGTGCCCCGGGCCTCCTCACTGCGAGCCGCCGCGTCCCGGGACACGGCGCCCGCGTGAGCCCGCCCCGGGACACGGCCCCGGCGTGAGCCCGCCGTGCGTCATGGCACGTCACAGGCCCAGGATGATCACAGGCCCAGGATGAGCCCCGTTCCCGAGACGAGTGCGAAGACCAGCACGAACAGCCTCATCCGGCGCGCGTCGAGCCGTTGGTGGACGAGCTTGCTCAGCCACGCGCCGACGGCCAGGGCCGGCAGCAGTGCGGCGGCCCACCCGAGCTGGGCGGCGCTGCCCTGCCCCGTGGCGAACAGGAGGGCCAGCGAGGCCACTTCGCCGACGAGGAAGCAGACGGCGACCGTGGCGCGCAGCTCCGCCGGCGGGCGGTGCTGGTACACCAGCGCCAGCGGCGGGCCGCCCACGCCCGTCGCCGTCTCCGTCAGCCCGGTCACCACGCCCGCGCCCACATAGGCGCCGCGTCCCGGTGTGAACGCGGGCGCGGCCAGGCTCACCACCGCCGCCAGTACCGTCGCCACGCCCACGAACAGGCCGAGCCGCCGGTCGGGGATCACCCACAGCAGCATCAGCCCGCCAGGCGTGGCCGCCAGCCGCGCCGCCGTGATCCAGCCCGCGCCGCGCAGGTCCAGCGCGGCACGCTCACGCCACGCGACGTACAGGTTGAGCGGGATCATCGACGCCAGCACGAACACCGGCACCAGGCCCGGGTCCAGCAGTCCCGCCACGGGCGCGACGATCAGGGCGAAGCCCAGACCGCTCGCGCCCTGGACGAACGCCGCGACGGCGACCGTGACGGCGAGGACGACGATCGTCTCCGTACTCACGAGCAGGCCGCCCAGGCGTCGCCGGACGTGGGGTGGACGCGGGTCACCGGCGCCCGGAGCATGACCTCCCGGGCCAGTTCGGCCGCCCGCCGCACCAGCGCCCGGCCGTCCCAGTCGGTCGGCCACCCGCGCCACAGCCGCAGCCGGCCGGCCACGAACACGGCGCTGATCTGGTCGCGGTTGCCGCGCCGTACCAGCTCCCAGGGCAGGTCCCAGGACAGCGCCGTCTCGGGCGCCGACACGTCGACGAGCAGGAAGTCCGCGGCGGCGCCCTCGGCGACGCGGCCGGTCCGCCCGCCGAGCCCGACCGCGTCCGCGCCGCCCCGGGCGGCCCGGTCCAGCCATGTCCAGCCGGCGCCGCACGACGAGTCGCCGGTCGCCAGCCCGTACGCGAGGCGCTGCGCGAACTCGGCTGCGTCGGCCAGCCGGAACCCGTCGCCCCGCGTGCCGTCCGTGCCCAGCCCGAACCGGACCCCGCGCTCGGCCATCGTCGTCGCGGGGGCCACCGCGTTGCCCTTCCAGGCGCTGGCGACCGGGTTGTAGCTGACGGCGGCCCCGCTGTCCGCGAGCAGTGTGACCTCGCGGGGCGTGACCAGCGTGGCGTGCGCGGCCAGCAACTGCGGGCCCAGGGCGCCGATTTCGTGCAGATACTCCAAGGGTCGCAGCCCGTGCTGGACGAGCGAGCGTTCCACGCCGGCCAGATGCTCGTTGACGTGGATCTGGACGACCGCGCCCGCCTCGGCGGCCATACGCGCGGTGCGGCGCAGGGTGTGGGCGGTCGCGGCCTCCGGGACGGACACGGCGAGGGACGGGTGGATCAGCTCCTCGGCGCCGTACCGGGTGAGGTGCTTCTCGGCGTGCGCGAGCGTCGTGTCGGAGTCGCCGTCCACGTCGTTGCAGACCAGGCCGAGTACGCAGCGGATGCCGGCGTCCCGGGCGGCGGCGGCCACGGCCTCCACGTCCACCGAGGCGCGGGTGCCCGCCTCGGCGACCGTGGTGAACCCGCCGCGCAGCGATTCGAGGGCGGCCAGTTTCGCCGCCACGTACACCGCCTCCTCGTCCAGGGCGCCTTCGAGCGGCACCCACACGCGGCGGAAGATCTCCGACGGCTCCCCGAAGGCGAGCGCGGCGCCGAAGCTCTGCGTGAGGTGGTGGTGGGCGTCGACGAAGCCGGGCATCAGGACGTGCCCGGGCAGCCGGACGGGCTTGAGGTGCGGGTGTTCCCGCGCAAGCCGTTCGGCCGGTCCGACCGCGCGGAAGGTGTCGCCGGCGACGACGGCCGCGTAGTGGTCCCTCAGCCCGTCAGGCGTGAGCACCGCGTCGGGGGCCAGGAGGAGTCCGTCGCCGTCGTCGGCACGAAGGCGGTCGGGGGTCAGGTGGCTCATCGGTCACTTTCGGTACGGGTACGGGTACGGGGCCGGGGCAGCTTGATGTGGTGGAACAGGACGTTCAGGACGGCAGCGGTGGTGGCGCCGACGGCCACGCCGCTCTCCAGGAGGATCCGGGCATTGGGCGGGAAGCCGCCGTACACACCCGGGATGAGGATGGGCAGCAGTCCGAGGGCCAGGGCGACGGCGCAGATGAAGGTGTTGGTGTGCCGGTCCAGCTCCGCGGCCCGCCCGAGCATCTGCACGCCGAGCACCGTGATGACGGCGAACACCACCATGGCCGTGCCGCCGACGACGGCCGACGGGATGACGCTGATCGCCCGGGTGATCGGGGCCAGGAAGCCGATGACGATCAGGACGACCCCGGCGGCGGCGGTGACGTACCGGCTGCGTACGCCGGTGACGCGGACGATGCCGATGTTCTCGCCGCTGGTCACCATCAGCGGCAGGCCGAAGAAGCCGCCGAACAGGGAGGTGAGCGCGTCGCCCCGGATGGTCTTCGGCACGTCCTGGCGCTTGTCGATGTCCTTGCCCACCGCCTCCGCGTTGATCACGGTCTGGCCGGTGGCCTCCGCCATGGAGGCGAGGCTGTAGAGCATCAGCGGGAGCGCGGCGAGCAGGTTGAACTCGGGCGAACCGAACGGCAGGGCCTGGGGGAGGTTCAGCAGGCCGCCCTCGGCCGCCGAGCCGAAGTCGACGCCGCCGAGGACGAAGGCGAGCACCGTACCGGCGATCAGGCCCAGCATGACGGCGAGTTGCCGCAGCACACCGGTGAACAGCCAGTAGAACGCGACGGTGAAGCCGATCGTCGCCATGCCGAGGAGCAGGTTGGTGGGGTCGGCGAACCCGGGCGTACCGGGCCGGCCCGTGACGAGCACGGCGCCGACCTTCACCAGGTTGACGCCCACGATCACGATCATCGTGCCGATGACCAGGGCGGGGAAGAACGCCAGCAGCCGGGAGAAGACCGGCAGCACGACGAAGTAGAACGCGGCGGTGATGATCACCGCGCCGGTGGCGGTCGGCAGCCCGTGCTGCTCGGCGATGGCCAGGAACAGGATGAGCGGCGCGCCCCCGGGCAACATGACGAACGGCAGCTTGGGCCCGAACTTCCACGGGCCGAGGGACTGGATCAGGGACCCGATCCCGGACAGGATGAACGCGGCCGAGAGCAGGTCGACCGTCAGGCCGGGGTCGAGCCGGAGCGTGGCGCTCATCAGGAAGATCGCCGAGATCGGCGTGGCCGCCATGACCAGTACGTGCTGGATCCCGAAGAGCAGGATCCGCCCGAGCGGCCGGGACTCGTCCACGGGGTGGGCCGACCCGGGTGACCCGTGTGAGACGGGAGAGGCGGGAGACCCGGCAGGGGCGGGAGAGGCGTCGTCGGGCCCGTGCGGGGGAGAGGCCACGGACTCCGGCTGGTCGTCGGTGACGGTGTCGGCGTGGGTGTCCGCACCGGTGACGGTGTGGGCGGACGCGGGGTCGGTGTCGGACCCCGCGGGGGACGGGACGCGGGGCGTGGAGTGGGGACTGGACACGTTCGAGCTCCGTTCGGCTCGCTCCGGGTTTGGCCGCGACCCGCCCGAGACGGGAGCGGAATCGTTGGGGCCAAATCGATTTGGCCGCCAGTATGTGAGTGCCCCGGGGGCGCGTCAAGGGATACGTGCGGCCCGGATTGCCGCATGCATGGCGCACACGTTTGATGGAAAGAGGGCCCCGGTGGGCCGTGGCCGTCGGGCCGTCGGCCGGAAGGAGAGGCGATCGTGGTTCTCGTACTGCGCCCCGGAAGGCCGGGTGACGCCCAGGAATGCGGCAGGATCTGCTTCGAGGCCTTCGACGGCATCGCCCGCGAGCACGGGTACTCCTCCGACATGGTCAGTGCCGAAACGGCCACCGAGATGTTCCGGATGGTGTTCGACCACCCCGGGTTCTACACGGTCGTCGCCGAACTCGACGGCCGGATCGTGGGCAGCAACTGCCTCGACGAGCGTTCGGCCATCGCCGGTGTCGGGCCGATCACCGTCGACCCCGCCGTACAGAACGGCGGAATCGGCCGTCGGCTCATGCTCGATGTCATGCAGCGGTCCGCCGAGCGGCAGGCGCCGGGCATCCGGCTGTTGCAGAGCGGCTACCACTGCCGGTCGTTCGCGCTGTACGCCGGGCTCGGGTTCGAGTTCAAAGAGACGCTGGCCTGCCTCCAGGGCCCGCCGATCGGCGGGGCCGTGCCCGGGTACGAGGTGCGGGCGGCCACGGACGCGGACCTCGCGGCCTGCAATGACCTGTGCCGCCGGGTCCACGGCGTGGACCGCGGCGGAGAGCTCGCGGACGCGCTCAAGGCGGGCACCGCCCGCGTGACCGAGCACGACGGGCGGATCACCGGATACGCGACGGACCTGGCCTTCTTCGCCCACGCGGTCGGCGAGAGCACCGACGACATCCGGGCGCTCATCGCCGCCGCACCCGCCTTCGGCGGCCCCGGCATCCTCGTACCGGCACGCAACAGCGCCCTGCTGCAGTGGTGCCTCGCCAACGGGCTCAAGGTGCACCAGCTCATGAGCCTGATGACCATCGGCCTCTACAACGAGCCGGCCGGGGCGTATCTGACGTCCATCCTGTACTGACCGGGGCTACGGCGCCGTCAGGATGCGCGGCCCCTCGTCCGTGATCGCGACCGTGTGCTCCACGTGCGCCGCGCGGCTGCCGTCCCAGGTGCGGACCGTCCAGCCGTCCTCGGCCGTGCGGTGGTCGTCACCGCCGCCGGCGATCACCATCGGCTCGATGGCCAGCACCATGCCGTGCCGCAGCGGCATCCCGCGACCCGGGCGGCCTTCGTTCGGGACGCCGGGGTCCTCGTGCATCCGCCGCCCGATCCCGTGTCCGCCGAACCCGTCCGGGATGCCGTACCCGGCGGCGCGGCACACGCGGCCGACCGCGTGCGCGATGTCGCCGATGCGGTTGCCGACGACCGCCGCCGCGATACCCGCGTCCAGCGCCTCGTACGCCGTGCCGATCAGCCGCGTGTCCGCCGGGCGTGCCCGCCCGACGGTGAGGCTGATCGCCGCGTCGCCCGCCCAGCCGTCCAGGAGGGCGCCGCAGTCGACGCTCACGAGGTCGCCGTCCCGCAGCCGGTAACCGTCCGGTATGCCGTGCACGATCGCGTCATTGACGGACGTACAGATCACCGCCGGGAAGGGCACCGGCGCCCACTCCGGGCGGTAGCCGAGGAAGGGCGACCCGGCGCCCGCCTCGCGCAGCACCTCGCGCGCGGTCCGGTCCAGCGTGCTCAGTGTGACGCCGGGGGCCGCCGCCGCCCGTACCGCCTCAAGTGCCTCCGCGACGACCCGGCCGGAGGCGCGCATGGCGTCCAGGGAGGCGTCGGTCTTGATCTCCACCATGCCAATTACTATACCGGTATTAGTATGGGGTCATGGTCCGAACCCCCCTCACCCCCGAAGAGCGCGAACGCGGCGAACGTCTCGGGCAGTTGCTCCGCGAGGCGCGCGGCCCGCGCAGCATGGTCGAGATCGCCGCGGCCGCCGGTCTCTCGGCGGAGACCCTCCGCAAGATCGAAACGGGCCGTGCCCCGACGCCCGCCTTCTTCACCGTCGCCGCCCTCGCGGGGGTACTGGGTCTCTCGATGGACGACCTCGTCTCCCGCTGCGCGCTGGTGTCCTCCTGAGTCACCGCTCGTCGAGTCGGTACAGCTCGGGCACCGAGACCTTGACCGGCTCCTGCGTCGTCCGGGCGATCACCACGACCGCGGGCTCGTCCGGGTCGGGGTTCTCCTCGCGGTGCGGCACGAACGGGGGGACGAGGAAGAAGTCGCCGGGGCCGCCGGCGAGCCGTACCTCCTGCGTGCCGTCGTGGTAGACGAACACGGGGTGGCCGCTCACCACGTAGATCCCCGCCTCCGAATCCCCGTGATGGTGGTTGTCCGTCGCGCTCAGCGGCGGGTTCTCCACCAGGCCCATCCAGAGCCTCCTCGAACCGACCGTGCCGCCGCTGATGGCGGCGTGCCCGGTCAACTCGCCGGCACGGACGTGGTGGACGCGGTTGTTCAGCGGCGCGTCGTCACCGGCGCCCCGTGCGGTTCCGGTGCTCTCGTGCGCGGTCATCGTGCGGCCTCCCGGTTTCTCGACGGGTCCGACTTCTCGCCGGCCCTGACCGGAACCAGGCTGCGACGCGCGCCCCGCAGCGCCAACCGTTGTTGCCGTTACGGCAACACGCCCGCCCTCGCCTCCGCCAGCAGGGCGCGCGCCTTCGGCTCCGCCTCGTCGTACCGGTCCGGGTGGGCCGAGCGCTGCACCTCCTGGGCCGTCTCGCCCGCGGTGAGGTGGGGCGACCGGCGCTCCACCTCGACGGCCCGGGCGAAGAACCGCCGCGCCGCGTACGGGACCCGCCTTATCTGCTCGGGCGTCCCCCAGCCCCGGCTGGGGCGCTGCTGGAAGACGCCGAGCGAATCCTTGTCGCCGCAGTCGAGGTTGTTCATGTGCGACTCGACCCAGCCCGCCTCGAAGGCGGCCAGCATGACCTTCTCCGAGACCCCGAGGCGCCGCCCCACGGCGTACACGGTCCTGGTGACCTCCAGGTCCCGGTCCGGCGGGATGCGGCAGGGGCGCGTCATGACTGGGACGTGCCCGCCCCGGACCGGCCCCGAACCCACACCGGTGGATCCGGGCAACCCCTACTGGGCGCACGGGACCGGGTCGAGGGCGTAGGGTCGCGGCCGTGATACCTGAAGGGTTGCGGCACGGCCGCTATGTCAGCCTGACCACGTTCCGCAAGGACGGCACGGGGGTCGCCACGCCGGTCTGGTACGCCGTGGACGGCGACGAACTGTACGTCTGGACGCGCGCGGACTCCTGGAAGGTCAAGCGGCTGCGCCGCGACAGCCGGGTCGTCGTCACCGCGTGCGACGTGCGCGGACGGGTCGCGGACGGTGCCGTACGCGCCGAGGGCACGGCGCGGCTGCTGGACGACCTCAAGGGCGTACGGAAGCTGCTGGCCCGCAAGTACGGCTTGCAGTTCTGGCTGGTCGACCTGCCGGCGGCGCTGGCGCGGCGGGGCAAGCGGCCGCACGTGGGCATCGCCGTGAAGTTCCCGCCCGAAAAGCTCCTGTAGCCCGGCTGTAACACGGCTGAGGTCGAATGCCTCCGGACCGGAGGATTCCAGTCGGCCGGTCGGCCGGTCCGGCCATACGGCTGTGGGCAGGGGCATACATGACGGTGCATCACCTCCCCGAGGAGGTCGAGGCGTTCGCGCGCTACCTCGGACGCCTGGTCGCGCTGCTCGACGAGGGCGGCGGGTGGTACGGCGTCTTCCGGCAGCGCGACCCCGACGGCATGCGGGCCTGCCTCGCAGGCACGGAGGTGCCGCCCTGGGACGTCGTCGAGGCGCTGCTCCAGGACCTCGCGGCGGCGCGCGGCGAAGCGGCGCCGGACTCCGGGACGGTACGGGCGGAGACGGTACGCGCACGGGACCTGCACGAGGCCGCGGCCGCCGCCCACGACCGGCGCCCGGGCGGGCGGGAGGCGCTGCGCGAACGGCTGGCCCTGATGGTGGGCGAGCAGGCGGGCGCGGCCCGGCGCGGCCAGGAGCTGGTCGCCCTGCTGGGGACGGTCCCGGAGGGCTCACCGGACGCGGAACGGCTGGCCCACGACCTCGCCTGGGTGCGCGACGACCACGCCAGGGCGACCGCGCGGATCACCGAGCTGGGCGTCCGCCTGGCCGCCCTGCCCGAAGCGCCCGCTCCCGCTCCGCCCGCTCCCGCTCCGCCCGCGCGCAAGCGCCCCAGAGGCGCCCGGTACGCCTGGTTCGAGGAGGGCGACGGCCACCCGGACACCGCTCCCGCCCCCGCCCCCGCCCCGGAACCCGTACCCGACCTGCCCACCGCCGTCTCCGTCCCGCGCGGGGCCCGGTTCGGCGGCGTCACCGACCAGGAACGAGAACGGGAACGAGACCAAGAGCAGGAACAAGGACAAGAACGCCACCAAGAACACCACCAAGAACACCCGCCCCACACCGCCCCCGACGAGGCCGCTCCCCACCCCGCCCCCCACCACACCGTCAACGCCCTCCTCCGCCTCCGCGCCGAAGGCCGGAGCGGTGAGGCGCACGCCCTGCTGTGCGAGGCCGCCGCCTGGCCCGCCGCCCACCTGCCCCTGCTCGCCGCCGAGCTCGACCGGGCCGGCCTGGGCCCCGACTGGGCCACCCTCCTGTGGGAGGCCGCCGCCTCCCTCACGCCCGAGCGGCTCGTGGACCTCGTCGGGGCCCTCACCTCCGCCGGGCGGGACCAGGACGCCCGGCAGTTGCTGCACCAGGGCGTGGCCCGGCCCACCGCCGAGACGGCGGCCGCCGTGCTGGGGCTCGACGAGAGCGGCCGCGCCGAGGAGGCCCGGGTGCTGGTCCACGCGTTCGTCCGTTGCCGCAGCGCCGAGGACGCCGCCCGCCTCGCCGCGTACGCCCCGCACCGCCTGGTGCCGCACCTGCTGGCCGCCGCCCGTGAGCTCGCCGCGACGTCCCCGTCGCACGAGCGCGACCTGGTGCACGCCCTGCGCGTCGCGGGCCTGGTCGGGACCTGATCGGCAACCCGCGCAAGCCGCCCGCTGTGGACCACTCGGGTACGAAACATGATCGACTCCGGCGGTTAATGGCGGCGGTCTTGCCCAGGGGTGTGACGAGGCTTACGTTCGCTTCCTACGCACCCCGTCTACGTGCGTAGAGGCTCTCTGACGCCGTGCCGAAGGAGCAGCTCATGTCCCACATCGTGCGCGCCGCCCTCGTCCAGGCGACCTGGACGGGCGACACCGAATCCATGATCGCCAAGCATGAGGAGCACGCCCGCGAGGCGGCCCGGCAGGGCGCCAGGGTCATCGGTTTCCAAGAGGTCTTCAACGCTCCGTACTTCTGTCAGGTCCAGGAGCCGGAGCACTACCGCTGGGCCGAGCCCGTACCCGACGGCCCGACCGTCCGGCGCATGCGGGACCTCGCCCGCGAGACCGGCATGGTGATCGTCGTCCCGGTCTTCGAGATCGACGGCCCGGGCTTCTACTACAACACCGCCGCCGTGATCGACGCCGACGGCTCGTACCTCGGCAAGTACCGCAAGCACCACATCCCCCAGGTCAGGGGCTTCTGGGAGAAGTACTACTTCAGGCCCGGCAACCTCGGCTGGCCGGTCTTCGACACCGCCGTCGGGCGCGTCGGCGTCTACATCTGCTACGACCGCCACTTCCCGGAGGGCTGGCGCCAACTCGGCCTGAACGGCGCCCAGCTCGTCTACAACCCCTCCGCCACCCACCGCGGCCTCTCCTCCCACCTCTGGCAGTTGGAGCAGCCCGCGGCCGCCGTCGCCAACGAGTACTTCGTCGCCGCCATCAACCGCGTCGGCCGCGAGGAGTACGGCGACAACGACTTCTACGGCACCAGCTACTTCGTCGACCCGCGCGGCCAGTTCGTCGGCGACCTCGCCTCCGACAAGGAGGAGGAACTCCTCGTCCGCGACCTCGACTTCCGGCTCATCGACGACGTACGGCAGACGTGGGCGTTCTACCGCGACCGGCGCCCCGACGCGTACGAAGGGCTGGTGAAGCCCTGATGACCGGCCTCCGCGCCACCGACCTCCACGCGACCGACCTGTACGCACGCCACAAGGCCGTCATCCCCGACTGGGTCTCGCTCTACTACCAGGACCCCATCGAGATCACCCACGGCGAGGGACGGTACGTCTGGGACGCCGGAGGCAAGCGCTACCTCGACTTCTTCGGCGGCATCCTCACCACCATGACCGCCCACGCCCTCCCCGAGGTCACCAAGGCGATCACCGAGCAGGCCGGGCGGATCATCCACTCCTCCACCCTCTACCTCAACCGCCCCATGGTGGAGCTCGCCGAACGGATCGCCCACCTCTCCGGCATCCCCGACGCCCGGGTCTTCTTCACCACCTCCGGTACGGAGGCGAACGACACCGCCCTGCTGCTGGCCACCGCCCACCGCCGCACCAACCAGATCCTGGCGATGCGCAACAGCTACCACGGCCGGTCCTTCTCCGCCGTCTCCGTCACCGGCAACCGCGCCTGGTCACCGACCACCCTCTCCCCGCTCCAGACGCTGTACGTGCACGGCGGCGTCCGGACCCGCGGCCCGTACGCGCACCTGACCGACGCCCGGTTCATCGAGGCGTGCGTCGCCGACCTCGAAGACCTGCTCGGGCACACCGGTGACGTCGCCGCGCTGATCGCCGAGCCCATCCAGGGCGTCGGCGGCTTCACCTCCCCGCCCGACGGGCTGTACGCCGCCTTCCGGGAGGTCCTCGCCCCACGCGGCATCCTGTGGATCGCCGACGAGGTGCAGACCGGCTGGGGCCGCACCGGGGAGCACTTCTGGGGCTGGCAGGCGCACGGGCAGGGCGGCCCGCCCGACATCCTCACCTTCGCCAAGGGCATCGGCAACGGCATGTCCATCGGCGGCGTCGTCGCCCGCGCCGAGGTGATGAACTGCCTGGCCGCCAACTCCATCTCCACGTTCGGCGGCTCGCCCATCACCATGGCCGCCGGCCTCGCCAACCTCTCCTACCTCCTCGAACACGACCTCCAGGGCAACGCCCGGCGCGTCGGCGGGCTGCTCCTCGAACGGCTGCGCGCCATCGGGGCGAGCACCGATCTCGTACGCGAAGTGCGCGGGCGCGGCCTGATGCTCGGCATCGAACTGGTGAAACCCGGCTCGGACGAAGCCAACCCGCAGGCAGCCGCCGCCGCCCTCGAAGCGGCCCGCGAAGGCGGCCTGCTCATCGGCAAGGGAGGCGGCCACAACACCAGCGTCCTCCGCATCGCCCCGCCCCTCACCCTGACCGTCGCCGAGGCCGAGGAGGGCGCCGCGATCCTCGAACGGGCCCTGCGCTCCATCTAGCCGAAGGGGGCGAACAACCCATGAGCACCACCCGCACCCTCATCCGTAACGGCCTCGTCATCACCGCCACCGACGAGACCCACGCCGACATACTGATCGAGGACGGCCGCGTCGCCGCGCTCGCCGCCCACGGCTCCACCGTCTCCGAGTCGTGGACCGCCGAAAGGACCATCGACGCCACCGGCAAGTACGTCATCCCGGGCGGCGTCGACGCCCACACCCACATGGAACTGCCCTTCGGCGGGACGTTCGCCTCCGACGACTTCGAGACCGGCACCCGCGCCGCCGCCTGGGGCGGCACCACCACCATCGTCGACTTCGCCGTCCAGTCCATCGGCCACGCGCTGCGCGACGGCCTCGACGCCTGGCACGCCAAGGCCGACGGCAAGTGCGCCATCGACTACGCCTTCCACATGATCCTCTCCGACGTCAACGAGTCCTCGCTCAAGGAGATGGACCTGCTGGTGGAGGAGGGCGTCACGTCCTTCAAGCTCTTCATGGCCTACCCCGGTGTCTTCTACAGCGACGACGGCCGGATCCTCCGCGCCATGCAGCGGGCGTCCGTCAACGGCGGGATGATCATGATGCACGCCGAGAACGGCATCGCGATCGACGTCCTCGTCGAACAGGCGCTCGCCCGTGGCGAGACAGACCCCCGCTACCACGGCGAGGTCCGCAAGGTGCTCCTGGAGGCGGAAGCCACCCACCGCGCCATCCAGCTCGCCCGGGTCGCCGGCGGCCCCCCGCTCTACGTGGTGCACGTCTCCGCCGAGGAGGCCGTCGCGGAGATCGCCGCCGCCCGCGACAAGGGCCTCGACGTCTTCGGCGAGACCTGCCCCCAGTACCTCTTCCTGTCCACCGACAACCTCGCCGAGCCCGGCTTCGAGGGCGCCAAGTACGTGTGCAGCACGCCACTGCGGCCGCGCGAGCACCAGGCGGCGCTGTGGCGGGGCCTGCGCACCAACGACCTCCAGGTCGTCTCCACCGACCACTGCCCCTTCTGCTTCACCGGGCAGAAGGAGCTGGGCCGAGGCGACTTCTCCAAGATTCCCAACGGCCTGCCCGGCGTGGAGAACCGCATGGACCTCCTCCACCAGGCCGTCCTCGACGGGCACATCAGCCGCCGCCGCTGGATCGAGATCGCCTGCGCCGCCCCGGCCCGGATGTTCGGCCTCCACCCGAAGAAGGGCACCATCGCGCCCGGCTCCGACGCCGACATCGTGGTGTACGACCCGACGGCCACGCAGACCATCTCCGCCGCCACCCACCACATGAACGTCGACTACTCCGCGTACGAGGGGAAGACCGTCACCGGACAGGTCGAGACCGTCCTCTCGCGCGGCCACGTCGTCATCGACCGGCGCACCTACACCGGCCGCGCCGGGCACGGCATCTACACCCCTCGCTCCACCTGCCAGTACCTCGATTAGGAGGCGACGAGAGTGGACTTCGGACTCGTTCTCCAGACCGACCCACCCGGCTCCGCCGTCGTCGGCCTGATGCGGCGCGCCGAACGCAACGGCTTCCGCTACGGCTGGACCTTCGACTCCGCCGTGCTCTGGCAGGAACCGTTCGTCATCTACAGCCGGATCCTGGAACACACCCGGAAGCTGATCGTCGGCCCGATGGTCACCAACCCGGGGACCAGGACCTGGGAGGTCACCGCCTCCACCTTCGCCACCCTCAACGACATGTACGGCAACCGCACCGTGTGCGGCATCGGGCGCGGCGACTCCGCGATGCGCGTCGCCGGCCGCAAACCCAACACCCTCGCCCGCCTCGGCGAGGCCATCGAGGTCATCCGCGACCTGGCGGAGGGCCGGGAGGCGGTCGTCGACGGGCAGCCGCTGCGCATTCCCTGGGTGCGGAACGGCAAACTGCCCGTGTGGATGGCGGCGTACGGGCCGAAGGCGCTCGCGCTCGCCGGGCAGAAGGCGGACGGGTTCATCCTCCAGCTCGCCGACCCGTTCCTGACCGAGTGGATGATCAAAGCGGTGCGGAAGGCGGCCGAGGAGGCGGGCCGCGACCCGTCCTCGGTGACCATCTGCGTCGCCGCGCCCGCGTACGTCGGTGACGACCTGGAGCACGCCCGCGACCAGTGCCGCTGGTTCGGCGGCATGGTCGGCAACCACGTGGCGGACCTGGTGACCCGGTACGGCGAGCACTCCGGGCTGGTGCCCGAGGCCCTCACCGACTACATCAAGGCCCGCGAGGGCTACGACTACAGCCACCACGGCCGCGCCGGGAACCCGTCCACCGACTTCGTCCCCGACGAGATCGTCGACCGCTTCTGCGTGCTCGGCCCGCCGGCCGCCCACATCGCCAAACTGAAGGCGCTCCGGGACCTGGGCGTCGACCAGTTCGCGGTGTACGACATGCACGACGCGAAGGAAGCGACGATCGACGCGTACGGCTCCGAGATCATTCCCGCGCTGACCGCGTAGACGCGCATCGGACGCGAACCCCCCACGCCCCGCACGGCCTCGTTCCCCGTTCCGAACGAAGGGTTCCGCCGCCATGACCTCCACGCCCGAAACCGTCCCGATACGCGTCGACCTGTCGTCACACGACATCCCCGCCGACAGCCGGTTCGTGAACGACGACCTGCTGCCCGTACCGGTCGAGCGACGCCGCTGGACCACGTACAACTTCGCCGCCCTGTGGGTCGGCATGGCCCACAACATCCCGTCCTGGATGCTCGCTTCGGGGCTCGTGGCCCTCGGTATGGACTGGAAGCAGGCCGTCTTCACGATCGCGCTGGCCAACGTCATCGTCCTCGTACCGATGCTGCTGACCGGTCACGCCGGCCCCAAGTATGGCATCCCCTTCCCGGTGCTGGCGCGGGCGTCGTTCGGGCTGCGCGGGGCGAACCTGCCGGCGCTGATCCGGGCCGGGGTGGCGTGCGCGTGGTTCGGCATCCAGACGTGGATCGGCGGCCAGGGCATCTTCGTCCTGGGCGCCAAGCTCTTCGGCGGTGGATGGGCGGAGGCGGCGCGGGTCGGCGGCCAGCCGTGGACGCTGTGGCTGTGCTTCGTGCTCTTCTGGGCACTCGAACTGGCCATCATCTACCGGGGCATGGAGGCGCTGCGCCGGTTCGAGAACTGGGCGGCGCCCTTCGTCATCGTCGGCGCGCTGGTGCTGCTGGCGTGGATCACGGCCAAGGCGGGCGGGTTCGGGCCGCTGCTGGACCAGCCGTCGGCCCTCGGGTGGGGTGCCGACTTCTGGCCGGTCTTCTTCCCCTCCCTCATGGGCATGATCGCCTTCTGGGCGACCTTGTCGCTGAACATCCCGGACTTCACCCGCTTCGGCGCCGGGCAGCGCGCCCAGATCTGGGGCCAGACCCTCGGCTTGCCCACCACCATGACGCTGTTCGCGCTGCTGTCCGTCTTCGTGACGTCCGGCTCGCAGGTGGTGTACGGGGCGGCCGTCTGGGACCCGGTGGCGCTCGCGGCGCGCACGGACAACGTCTTCGGGCTGCTGTTCGCGCTGGTGACGGTGCTCGTCGCGACGATCTCGGTCAACATCGCGGCGAACGTCGTCTCACCCGCGTACGACCTCGCCAACCTCGCCCCCAAGCTGATCAACTTCCGTACGGGCGCGCTGATCACCGGCGTGGTCGGGGTGCTGATCATGCCGTGGAAACTGACCGAGACGCCCGAGCTGTACATCTTCACCTGGCTGGGCCTGGTGGGCGGCATGCTCGGCACGGTGGCGGGCATCCTCATCGCCGACTACTGGATCGTCCGCCGCACCGTCCTCGACCTCCCCGACCTGTACCGGCCGGGCGGCCGCTACTGGTACGTGCGCGGCTGGAACCCGGCGGCGGTCGCGGCGTTCGCCGTCGGCGGTGTGCTCGCGGTGGGCGGCTCGCACTCGGCGCCGGGGAAGGGGCCGTTCCCGGAGGACGGGCTGATCCCGCTGCTCAAGCCGCTCGCCGACTACGGGTGGGCGGTCGGGCTGGCGGCGTCGCTGGTGCTGTACGTGGTGCTGATGGGGCCGAAAACGCGGTCGGCGACCCCCTGACAGCGTACTTACCCTCCAGTAGCCTGCCGTCCATGCCCTTCGACGGAATCACGTCCATGCGCGACGCCCTGACGGCCGGTCAGGTCACCTCCGCGTCCCTGGTGCTGGCCTCACTCGAACGCATCGAGGCCACCCAGGGCACGCTGAACGCCTTCCGCTGCGTACGGGCCGAAGCCGCGCTCGCCGAGGCCGAGGACGCCGACCGCCGTCTCGCGGCGGGGGAGAGGCTGCCCCTGCTGGGCGTGCCGGTCGCCGTCAAGGACGACACCGATGTGGCAGGGCTGCCCACCCGCTTCGGCTGCGCCGGCGACATACCGCCCGCGACGGCCGACGGGGAGGCGGTGCGCCGGCTGCGGGCCGCCGGAGCCGTCGTCGTCGGCAAGACCAACTCGTGCGAGCTGGGCCAGTGGCCGTTCACCGAGGGCCCCGCCTTCGGCGCCACCCGCAACCCCTGGAACACCGACCACACGCCCGGCGGCTCCTCCGGTGGCTCGGCCGCCGCCGTCGCCGCCGGGCTCGTCCCCGCCGCCCTCGGCTCCGACGGCGCGGGCTCCATCCGCATCCCGGCCGCCTGGACCCACCTGGTCGGCATCAAACCGCAGCGCGGCCGGGTCTCCGTCCACCCGTACACCGACTGCTTCGAGGGGCTCACCGTCAACGGCCCCCTCGCCCGTACGGTCGCCGACGCGGCCCTCCTCCTCGACGCGGCCTCCGGACCGCACCCGTCCGAGCGGCACCACCCCGCCCCCATCGACGCCTCCGCCGCCGCCCGCCGCGAACCCGGCCGGCTCCGTATCGCCCTGGCCTGGCGCTCCGCGTTCACCGCCACGCACAACCCGCTCCACCCCGGCATACGCCGTGCCGTCACCGACCTCGCCGAGGCCCTGGCCCGCCTCGGCCACACCGTCGAGGAGGCCCGGCCGCGCTACGGCCTGATCGGCCTGAGCTTCCTGCCCCGCGCCACCGCCGGCATCGCCGCCTACGCCGACCGCCACCCCGACCCCTCCCTCCTGGACCCGCGCACCCGCAGCGCCACGCGCACCGGCCGCCGCCTCGCCGGCCGCGTCCTGCGCGCCGCCCGCGCCCGCGAGGCCCACCAGCACCGCCGGATCGGCGCCCTCTTCGACACCTACGACGTCCTCCTCACCCCCACGACGGCTGCGCCCCCGCCCCGTATCGGCACCTTCGACGCCCTCCCCGCCTGGCGCACCGACCTCACCATGGCCGCCGCCTGCCCCTACGCCTGGCCCTGGAACGTCCTCGGCTGGCCGGGCGTCAACGTCCCCGCCGGCTTCACCCCCGACGCCCTCCCGGTCGGCGCCCAACTCCTCGGCCCGGCAGGCAGCGAGGAACGGCTGATCTCCCTGGCCGCCCAACTGGAGGCCGACCGGAAATGGCACGAGCGGACGCCGCCGGGTGATCACCGGTAGGAGTGAGGGCTACGGGGAAACGCCGGCCCTGGCGCCACCAGCTCCCGTAGCGGTACGGCGGTGGTGTGGGTGGCGGCTGCGCCGCCCTACGGCACCCGTGCCGTCCACTCCGGGGAGCTGAACTTCGACTGGGCCAGCTCACGCGCGCGTGCCATCTCCTCGTCCGTGACCGCGCCCTCGGACAGGCCGTACCGCTCGCGGAACGAGCCGATCATCTTCTCGATCACCGTCCCGCGCGGCAGGCCCGTCTGGCGGCGCAACGGGTCCACCCGCTTCTTCGCGCTCCTCGTCCCCTTGTCGGAGAGCTTCTCCCGGCCGATGCGCAGCACGTCCGTCATCTTGTCGGCGTCGATGTCGTACGCCATCGTCACGTGGTGCAGGACGGCCCCCTCCCCGCCGGCCAGCCGCTTCTGCGCCGCCCCGGCGATCTTCCCCGCCTCCGTGGCGATGTCGTTGAGCGGCTGGTACCACGCCTTGATGCCCATGTCGCCGAGCGCGCCCAGCACCCAGTCGTCGAGATAGGCGTAGCTGTCCGTGAACGACAGGCCCTGCACCAGCGCGTCCGGCACGGAGAGCGAGTACGTGATGGTGTTGCCGGGCTCGATGAACATGGCGCCGCCGCCACTGATCCGCCGTACGACGGTGATGCCGTGCCGCTCGGCCGCCTCCGCGTCCACCTCGTTGCGCAGCGACTGGAAGCTGCCGATCACCACGGCCGGCGCGCCCCACTCCCACACCCGCAGCGTCGGCGGCCGGCGCCCGGCGGCCACCTCGGCCGTGAGGACCTCGTCGAGCGCCATGTGCAGGGCGGGCGGCTGAGCCCCGTCGTGGATGAGCTGCCAGTCGTAGTCGGTCCAGTCGGTGGCGTGGGCCAGGGCCCGTCGTACCGCGACCCCGATCCCCTCCGTGGTCAGCCCGAACATCTGCGTCCCGGGCGGCAGCGCCGCGTCGATCCGGGCGGCGAGCCCCGACGCGTCGGTGTCGACGGGCGCGCCCTCCAGTGCCCGGTCGATGGCGAGCAGCGCCTCGTCGGGCTCCAGGAAGAAATCCCCGCCGACCCTCACGCGGCGCAGTACCCCGTCCTCCGCGTCGAGATCGACGACCACGAGCTTGCCACCAGGAACCTTGTATTCGCCGTGCACGTCCCCGTCTCCCATCCCAGAACCGGCAGTCATGTCAGCCTATGCCCGGAACGCGAGGGCAGCGAGGGCCGGAAATCGATATCGAATAGCAGGTTTGAAAGGCGTTTCGCGCGCACGGGTGAGGCAAGCAGCCAGGGCATGAACAATCCCCGTGAATCCGTGCCCGTGAACGACCCCTACAGCCCGTATGACCAGAACGCGAACGTCCATGCGCCGCGACGCAATAGCGACGGCGCCGGGGCGAATCGGGCGGCCTTGGCCATCCACACGATTGCGGACATTGCCGCAGGATTTCTGGTCCTCTGGATCCTGCTGTACCTGCTCGACGCCAACCAGGTGAACGTCTTCGTCAGCTTTGTGCACGATGTGGCCGACTGGCTGGCGGGCTGGTCACAGGACATCTTCACCATGGAGACCGAGGGTCTGCGCGTTCTCCTCAATTACGGCCTGCCGGCCGCGATCTACCTGCTGCTCGGGCATGGCATCGCCGCACGGGTGCGTCGTATCTGACCGAATTCAGGCCGAGTTGTCCCCGTACGCCGGTGAGGCCCGGGCTTTCCGGGTCTCACCGCCAGATCTTCGCATCGGCATCACAAAGGCTGCGCACCACCTTCGACGGGCGCCGTTAGCGTTGCAGGCTGCTCCGATACCGCGTGCGAACGTGCCCACAGAAAGACGGAAAGACCGCCGATGGACTATTGCTCCGCGTGCCGCCGGAATCTCAATGGGGCATTCGTGTGTCCGGGTTGCGGCGCCTACGCCCCCGACATAGCCCCGACCGCCCCCCGCCTCCACAGCGCCGTCGCGTCCACCGCCACGACGCTGGAGGTGTCCGACGACGCGACGGCGGACGTGTCCGAATCCGGCACGTCCGGCGCGTCCGGCGGCTTGCAGGGTGCCGCGGAGACGGGACAGGGCCGCGCGGCACGGCGCAGGCAACTGGCGCGGTGGAAGAAGCACCGTCGCCGCGCCGTCGCAGCGACGGCCATCGCCATCGTCGGTGGCGGCCTCACCATCGCCGCCCTGCCCAGCTCCAGGCCGTCCGCCGGCCACACGCACGCGGCGCCGCCGCCCGATCCCGTGACCGCGCCCACACCCACGGCCAGGACGGCGACCGGCGACTCGTCGCCCGCCCAGCCGGACACCCCGCCCTCGCGACACGCCGACGGGCGGGAGCAGGCCCCGACCGCCGCCACGCCCGGCTCGGCCGCCACCGGCCGGCAGCACGACGCCGCCACCACGGTCCCGGCACGGGCGACGTGGAGCGCGACCCCACGGACGGCACAGGAACCGGCCGCAAGAACCGGCGGCGGCCCCGACGCCGCCCCTGACACCGGCACCGGGACCGCCCCCGACGCCCCGGCCGCGTCCGCGCCCCAGGCACCCGCCCCGGCACCGGCACCGGCCACGGAGGCGCCCGCGCCCGCTCCCTCCGAAGACGCCGCGCCCCAGGGCACATCGCTCACGAACCTCCTGCCGGGCGCCCCGGCGGACGAGCCGGGCTCACCGGCGGAGGTGTGCCTGGTCGGTCTCTGCCTCGGCTGACCCCGGCCGCCGATAGCCTGCTCGCCGATCACGCGAACCGCCGCGTACGGACAGTGAGGTGACGGGCCGTATGTTCACCACCAGACCGACCCTCCGGGGCACCTTCGGCATGGTGTCCTCCACGCACTGGCTCGCCTCCCAGTCGGCCATGGCCGTCCTGGAGGACGGCGGCAACGCCTTCGACGCCGCCGTCGCCGCCGGGTTCGTCCTGCACGTCGTGGAGCCGCACCTCAACGGACCCGCCGGTGAGGTGCCGGTCCTCCTCGCGCCCGCCGGCGGCGAGGTGCGGGTCCTGTGCGGCCAGGGCCCCGCACCGGCCGGCGCGACCATCGAGCACTACCGCTCGCTCGGGCTCGGCCTGGTGCCCGGCACCGGGCCGCTCGCCGCCGCCGTGCCCGGCGCGTTCGACGCGTGGATGCTGCTGCTGCGCGACCACGGCACCAAGTCCCTCGCCCAGGTGCTGCGGTACGCCATCGAGTACGCGGAAGCCGGGCACGCGCCCGTGGAGCGGGTCGGCGACACCGTGGAGACCGTACGCGCCCTGTTCGAGAACGAGTGGACCTCCTCCGCCGCCGTCTACCTCCCCGGCGGCGAACCACCCGCCCCGGGGCGCCTCTTCCGCAACCCCGCCCTCGCCCGGACGTGGCGCCGTCTCATCGACGAGTCGGTCACCGCCGCAGGCGACGACCGGACCGGCCAGATCGAGGAGGCCCGCCGCATCTGGCGCACCGGCTTCATCGCCGAGGCGCTCCTGCGACAGGCCGGGCGCCCCACCATGGACACCAGCGGCGCCCGCCACACCGGCACCCTCACCGCCGCCGACCTGGCGGGCTGGTCGGCGACGTACGAGGACCCCGTCACGTACGACTGGAACGGCTGGACCGTCTGCAAGGCGGGCGGCTGGAGCCAGGGCCCCGTGTTCCTCCAGCAACTGGCCCTCCTGCCGGACCGCCTGCCCCCGTACGGCTCCGCCGGCTACGTGCACCTGCTCGTCGAGGGCTGCAAGCTCGCCATGGCCGACCGCGAGGCCTGGTACGGGGACGCCGCCGACGTCCCGCTCGACACCCTGCTGTCCGCCCCGTACAACGCCGAGCGGCGCGCGCTCGTCGGCGACAAGGCCTCCTACGAGCTGCGCCCCGGCAGCCCCGGCGGCCGTACGCCCCGCCTGAGCGCCCATGCCGCCGCCGTCGCCGCCGGGTGGCCAGGGCCGGGCGCACCGGCGGTCCCGCCCGCCGCCGGCGCCGGTGAGCCGACCGTCGCCGGTGAGGCCCTGTGTGCCGACGAGCCGACCGTCCGCCCCGACGGCACCACCCGGGGCGACACCTGTCACATCGACGTCGTCGACCGGTGGGGCAACATGGTCGCCGCCACGCCCAGCGGCGGCTGGCTCCAGTCCAACCCCGTGGTGCCCGAACTCGGCTTCCCGCTCGGCACCCGGCTCCAGATGGCCTGGCTGGACCCCGGCCTGCCCAACTCCCTGACGCCCGGCCGCCGCCCCCGCACCACGCTCTCGCCGTCCCTGGCGCTGCGCGACGGAGTGCCCGTCATGGCGTTCGGCACGCCGGGCGGCGACCACCAGGACCAGTGGCAGTTCCACTTCTTCCTCGCCGTCACCCACGGCGGACTGGACCTCCAGGCCGCGATCGACGCGCCCAACTGGCACAACGACGGCTTCCCCGGCTCCTTCCACCCGCGCGGCATGCGGCCCGGCGGGCTCACCGTCGAGTCCCGCACGGACCCGGCCGTCGTCGACGAGCTTCGCCGCCGGGGCCACGACGTCACGGTCGGCGGCCCCTGGTCCGAAGGGCGGCTGTGCGCGGTGGCCCGCGACCCGCGCACCGGGATCCTGTCGGCGGCGGCGAACCCGCGCGGCATGCAGGGGTACGCGGTGGGCCGCTGAACCGCCGAGGGCCACGTTGTCAGTGGGCCGTGCTTAGCTGGACGCATGATCGATGAGCTTCTCGACGGTTCCGGGTCCCTGTCCGCCGCGGCGTCCTCCGCGGTCGAGGAGGCGGTGCGCAAGGCGGCCGCCGCCGAGATCGCGCCGCGCTGGCGGCAGCTCGCCACGCACGAGGTCGTCGAGAAGAGCGGCCCGCACGACCTCGTGACGGTCGCCGACCGCGCCGCCGAGGCCCACCTGACCGCCTCGCTCACCGAGTTGCTGCCGGGCTCCGTCGTGGTCGGCGAGGAGTCCGTCCACGCCGACCCGGCGGTGTACGAGGCGCTGAAGGGCGACGCGCCGGTGTGGATCGTCGACCCGGTCGACGGCACCTGGCACTTCGCGCACGGCGACCCGGGGTTCTGCACGCTCGTCGCGCTGGCGCTGCGCGGTGAGCTCCTGGCGTCCTGGACGTACGCCCCGGCGCTGGAGGAGATGGCCGTGGCGGTGCGCGGGCGCGGCGCGTGGCTGAACGGCACGCGGATACGGTCCGGGGCGCCCGCACCCGGCGCGGTGCTGGAGGTCGCCACGTCCCACCCCGACTACACCACCGCCGAGCAGAAGGCCGCGCTCCTGGGCCTGGACACCGAGGGCGTCCACACCCGCCCGTGCGGCTCGGCCGGCCTGGAGTACCTGGCGGTGGCCCGGGGCGAGCTGGACGCCGTCGCCTTCTCCTGGGAGTACGCCTGGGACCACGCCGCGGGCCTGCTCCTGGTCGAGGAGGCGGGCGGCGCCCACACCACCCTGACGGGCGCCCCGTTCCGCGTCACGGGCGCCAACGCGCTGCCGTTCACCGCCGCCCGCGACCGGGCCACGGCCGACCGGATACGCACCCTGCTGACCGCCCGGTAGCCCGAGCCGCCCACCGGCCCAATATCCTGAGATACCTTGGCCATCGGCTGACGAAGGAGTCCCAAGGTGCCGTCGATGCTCGATGCCGTCGTCGTGGGGGCGGGGCCCAACGGACTGACCGCCGCCGCCGAACTGGCGCGCCGCGGATTCTCCGTCGCCGTGTTCGAGGCCCTCGACACGGTCGGCGGCGGAGCCAGGACCGAGGAGCTCACGCTGCCCGGGTTCCGGCACGACCCGTGTTCCGCCGTACACCCGCTGGGCGTCGGATCGCCCGCCTTCAAGGGCATGCCGCTCGACCGGTACGGCCTTGAGTGGCTGCACGCCGAGCTGCCCATGGCGCACCCCTTCGACGACGGCACGGCCGCCGTGCTGTCCCGTTCCGTCTCCGAGACGGCGGCCTCCTTCGGCCCCCGGGACGCGGGCACGTACCGCCGTCTCGTGGAGCCGTACCTCGGCAGGTGGGACACCCTCGCCCGCGACTTCATGTCCCTGCCGCTGACCGCCCTCCCGCGCGATCCGGTCACCCTCGCCCGCTTCGGGATCGACGGCCTGCCGCCCTCCACGTGGCTGATGCGCCGGTTCCGCGACGACCGTGCCCGGGCCCTGTTCGCCGGGCTCGTCGCCCATGTCATCGCCCCGCTCGGTGGCCTGGCCACCAGCGCGATCGGGCTCGTCTTCGCGCTCGCCGCCCACGCCGGCGGCTGGCCGCTCCCGCGCGGCGGCTCCCAGTCGATCTCCGACGCCCTGGCCGCGTACATCAAGGACCTGGGCGGCGCCGTCCACACCTCCTACGAGGTCAAGCGGCTCGACGACCTGCCGCCCGCCCGCGCGTACGTCTTCGACACCTCACCGACCGCGCTGGCCCGCATCGCCGGCTTCGGCCGGTTCTACGACCGCTACCGCTACGGCGCCTCCGTCTACAAGATCGACTACGCCCTGGACGGCTCCGTCCCCTGGACCGCCGCCGAGGCCCGCCGCGCCGGCACCGTCCAAGTCGGCCCCAGCAGCCGCGAGATCGGCACCGCCCTGAACCAGGCGTCCGGCGGCACGGCCCCCCGCACCCCGTTCCTGATCACCGCCCAGCCCAGCCTGGTCGACCCGTCCCGGGCGCCCGAGGGCAAGCACGTCTTCTGGGCCTACGGCCACGTCCCGCACGCCTGGGAGGGCGACCTCACCGAGGCGATCGAGCGGCAGATCGAGCGGTTCGCCCCCGGCTTCCGCGACCTCGTGCTCGCCCGCGCCACCGCCGGCCCACCCCAACTGGCGGCGCGCAACGCCAACTACGTGGGCGGCGACATCGCCTGCGGCGCCGCCAGTGGCCTCCAACTGCTGCTGCGCCCCCGGCTCTCCCTCTTCCCGTACAACACCCCGCACCCGGCCGTCTTCCTCTGCTCCTCCGCCACCCCGCCGGGCCCCGGCGTCCACGGCATGTCCGGGCACAACGCGGCGAAGGCGGTCTGGCGCCACCTCCGAAAGGCCCGACGGTGAAGATCACCCTCGTACGCGGCGACATCACCGAGCAGCACGCCGACGCCATCGTCAACGCCGCGAACTCCTCCCTCCTCGGCGGCGGAGGCGTCGACGGCGCCATCCACCGCAAGGGCGGCCCGGACATCCTCGCCGAGTGCCGCGCACTGCGCGCCTCCTCCTACGGCCGCGGCCTGCCCACCGGCCAGGCCGTCGCCACCACCGCCGGCCGCCTGAACGCCCGCTGGGTGATCCACACCGTCGGCCCCGTCCACTCCCGGGACGAGGACCGCTCCGAGCTCCTCGCCTCCTGCCACCGCGAAGCCCTGCGCGTCGCCGACGAACTGGGCGCCCGCACGGTCGCGTTCCCCGCCATCTCGACGGGCGTCTACCGCTGGCCCGTCGAGGACGCCGCCCGTATTGCCGTGGAGACCGTACGGGCGACGAAGACCTCCGTGGAGGAGGTCCGGTTCGTCCTCTTCGACGACCCGGCGTACGAGGCGTTCGCCGAGCACGCCCGCTGAGCGTCGCACTCAGGCCGAGCGCACGCTGAGCGCACGCACGCCGAGTGACGGCGACAGGGTGAGGGGTGACGATTCGCCCCGGCCTGTCGTGGTACGCCGTCACCTATGGAGCTGCTGGAGCGGGCCGGCGTCCTGAAGGCGCTGGACGAGCACCTCGGCGAGGCGGTGGACGGCCGGGGGCGGGTGGTTCTGCTCCGTGGCGAGGCGGGCATCGGCAAGACGGCGGTGGTAGGGGCTCTCGCCGAGCGGGCGCGCGGGCGGGCGCGGGTGCTCATCGGCTACTGCGACCCGCTCAGCACGCCCCGCCCGCTGGGTCCGCTGGCCGACGTGGCCGCCGAACTGGGTCCGGAGGTGGAGGAGGCGCTGGCCGCCGGCGCCGGCGGTCCGGCCGTCTTCCGGTCGCTGCTGCACACCTTGCGGCAGGCACCCGACGCCACGCTGCTGGTCTGCGAGGACGTCCACTGGGCCGACGGCGCCACCTTCGACCTGCTCCGCTTCGTGGCCCGGCGGATCGAGACGACACGGGCGATGCTGCTGGTCACCTACCGCGACGACGAGGTCGGCCCGCTGCACCCGCTGGCCGTCGTCCTCGGCGACCTGACCGGCTGCCCGGCACTGGCCCGGTACGACCTGGAGCCGCTGAGCCGCACCGCCGTCGCCCGGATGGCCGCCGGGGCGCCGCACGATCCGGTCGCGCTGCACGCGATCACCGGGGGCAACCCGTTCTTCGTCACCGAGGTGCTGGCCGCCCCGGAACCCGGCATCCCCACGACGGTCCGGGAAGCCGTGATCGGCCGGCTGGCCAGGCTGCGCCCGCACGCGCGCGACGTCGTGGAGGCGGCGGCCGTGGCCGGGCCCAGCGCGCCGATCGACCTGCTCGGCGCCCTCGTGGCGGACGCGGAGAGCGCGGTCGACGAGGTGCTCGCCGCCGGCGTGCTGGAGGCGGACGGGACCCGGCTGGCGTTCCGCCACGAACTGGTCAGGGCCGCCGTCCTGGACGCCATCCCCGGTATCCGTCGCCGACGGCTCCACGGGCTGGTCCTGGCCGCGCTGCGGGCGTCCGCCACCGGTCCGGCACCGAACCCGTCCCGCCTGGCCTACCACGCCGACGAGGCGGGCGACGCGGAGGCGGTCCTGGAGTACGCACCCGCCGCCGCGGCGCACGCGTCGGGGCTGGCGGCCCACCGTGAGGCGGCAGCCCAGTTCGCCCGGGCGCTGCGCCACGCCGGCGCCGCCCCGGAGGACCGGCGGGCGACGCTGCTGGAGGGACACGCCTTCGCCTCCTACATGACCGGTCTGGTCCCGGACGCCATCGAGTCGTGGGAGGCGGCGGGTCACCTCCGGCACGCGATGAACGACGTACCGCACGAGGGGGACGACCTCCGCTGGTCCTCGTACATGCTCTGGCTGCTCGGCCGGAACCAGGAGGCGCGCGAACGCGGGATCGAGGCGGTCCGGCTGCTGGAGCGGGGCGGCCCGACGCTGGAGCTCGGCCGGGCCCACCTCAACGTGGCCGAGCAGGCGAGCTTCGACTGCGACGTGGCGACGACGGCCGCCCACGCGGAACGGGCCATCGAGGCGGGCCGGCACATCGGCGACGTGGGTCTGGTCCTGCGCGCGCGGTTCCACGCCGCGATCGCCACCGTGCTCCGTCACGACCGGGGGTGGGAGGAACTGGAGGACGTCTGGCAGCAGGCCGCGGCACGGCGCCTGGTCGAGCACGCCGGGATGTTCGGCCCGGTCATCTCGGCGGTCGCCATGGTCCACCGCGACTTCGACCGGGCGCGGGACTACGACCGGCGGGCGGTGGCCTTCTGCCGGGACTACGACCTCGACATGTTCCTCGACTACCTCCGAGGCGCCCGGGCGATGGGGCTGGTCCACCAGGGGGCGTGGGACGAGGCGGCGGAGGAGGCCGCGGCGGTGCTGCCGCTCAGGTCGCTGCCGCCCGTGAGCCGGATCTTCCCCCTGCTCGCGCTCGCCCTCGTCCGTGCCCGGCGCGGAGACCCCGAGGTCCGCCCGCTGCTCGACGAGGCCGCTACCCTCGGCGAACCGAGCGACCTGGTCCGGATGGGGCCGGTGTGGGAGGCCCGGGCCGAAGCGGCCTGGCTGGCGGGCGACGACGAGGCGGCGATGGCCGAGGCCACCCGCGGGCTGCCCCCGCCGGGCCAGGACCACGATCCCTGGGCGGCCGGCGCCTGCGCCCGCTGGATCCGGTTGGCCGGAGGGCGGCCACCTGCCGGGTCGGCCATGGGGCCCTTCGCGCAGGAACTGGCCGGCGACTGGGCCGCCGCGGCCGCCGCATGGCAGCGGCTCGGCTGCCCGTACGACGCGGCGCTGGCCCGACTGGCGGGCGACCCGGAAGCGGTGGCCGAGGCGGTGGCCGGCTTCGACGCCCTCGGCGCCCGGGCCGCCGTCGCCCGTGGCCGTGCCCGGCTGAAGGAGCTGGGGGTCCGGATGGGCACCCGCGGTCCCCGCGCGGCCACACGGGCCCATCAGTACGGCCTGACCGTCCGCGAGCAGGAGATCGTCGACCTGCTGAGGGAGGGGCTGTCCGGGCCGGACATCGCCGCCCGGCTGTTCATCACGCCCAAGACCGCCGGCCACCACGTCACCGCGATCCTGCGCAAGCTCGGAGTCCACAGCCGGGCCGAGGCGCTCCACAAGCTCGACTCGTAGTCCCGTCGTAGGCCTGCCCCGAGCCGTCGGACGGCGCTCGCGAGGAGCCACCGGCCGTGACGGGGCGTATCTGGGGTCGTCCGGGTCAAAGCTGGGGTGCGCCGCCCGATGCTCGCGCCCCGGGCCCGGCTCTAGCGTGATTCCACAGGCGAGATCCACGTGACCGACGACCGACGATGGGATGCGTCCGATGCCCCGCTATCTGGTCGAACACTATTTCCGCAAGGGAATCGCCGACTACCTGGCCGGAAGGCCGGTGAAGGCCATCATCGAGGCCAACAGCGGAACCGAGGTGGTCTGGTTGCACAGTTACGTGACCGAGGACGACCACCGGGTCTACTGCCTGTGCGAGGCGGCCGGCCCCGAGGCGGTCCGCAAGGCGGCCCGACGGGCCGGACTTCCCGTGGAGGTGATCCATCTGATCACCGTCCTGGACCCGCACGCGTATCCGACGGCGTCCTAGAACGACCGCAGCGCCCGGGCGCGCCGGTCCGGAGCCGGAACCGCCTGGCGCACGGCCGTGGCCGGCGCCGTGCCCCGGACAACGACCTGTGCATGAGCTACTGATGAGCTGCCCCGCCCCGCCCGGTGACGTACAGCGTGCTGGGCGTGCTGGCGATGAGCGAGGGCACCGGCGGGCCGGGCGGGCCCGCGAGGCGGAGGTCCGGGAACCGCTCGAACAACGCACGCAGGGCGATGCGCAGTTGGAGGCGGGCGAGCGGGGCGCCCACGCAGAAGTGCGGCCCGTGCCCGAAGCCCAGGTGCCGTGGGCGCTCACCGTCCCGCCGCGTCTCGAACCGGCCGGCCGGGCCCCGGCGCGGGTCCCGGTTGGCCGCCGCGAAGCACAGCAGCAGCGCGTCCCCCTCGCGCAGCGGCCGGCCGCCCAGCTCCAGGTCCTCGGTGGGGAACGCGAACGGCAGGGCGTACACGCTCGAGTCGTAGCGGATGCCCTCCTCCACGACCGCGTCCCAGCCGACCCGGCCGCTCAGCGCCAGGCGCAGCTCCTCGGGGTGCGCGAGCAGCGCGTGCGCCGTGTTGACCAGGGCCCCGGCCGTGGTTTCGAACCCCGCGCCCAGGAACAGCCACAGCATGTCCAGGAGTTCCGTCTCCGACAGGCGGTCGGCGCCGCCGCGCAGCAGGTCGGTCACGAGGTCGTCGCCGGGCGCCGCCGCCCTGCTCCTGACCAGGCCGGCCAGGTACGCGTTGATGTCGCGGGTCAGCCGGGCCGACTCCGCCGCGGTGAGCGTCGACCGCGCGAACGCCCGGCCCACCAGCGCCACGACGTCCGGCTGTTCCCCGGCCGGGATTCCGAACAGGTCGCAGAGCGTACGCAGCGGAAGCGGCAGCGCGTAGGCCGACCGGAGGTCGACCGGACCGTGCACCACCGCCGCCGCGACCGCGTCCAGCAGCGCGCCGACGGTCCGCGTGATCGCGGGCGTGAGCCCCTCGACCCTGCGGGGCGTGAACGCCGCCGCCACCGCCTGCCGCAGCCGCCGGTGATCCGTGCCGTCGGCCGTCAGCATCCACCGCCGGGTGAGGTGCGCCAGCATCGGCCAGTCCGGCGGCACCTCGCCCTCCCGCAGGGCCCGCCAGCGCGCGGGGGAGCGGGCGAACCGGGGATCGGTCAGCACCGTCTCCAGCTCGGCGTGGCCGGTGACCGCCCAGCAGTGGACCCCGCCCGGCCACTCGGCCGCGGCCACCGGACCCCGCCGGCGCAACTCCTCCGCCTGCCCCCGGTGGTCCGGCGTGCGGGGGTCGAGAAGGATCCGCCCGGTCGTCCGCTCGGTCATCATGCATCCCCTGAGGTGTCGTCGATCGCGACGTGCCGTGACGGGATGATCTCACGCCGTGACAAGGGTGCGTGAGGCCACCGGCACCGGGCACCGGCGCACCGCTGGCAGCGCGAGGTTGATGTCGTTTTCTCGCCAGCGGCCACCGGCCCCCGTCCCCGATGCTTGAGCCATGCACACCGACACCGAGCGCTGCGTGAGGGCGGTCCAGTCGAAGGACGCCCGCTTCGACGGATGGTTCTTCACCGCCGTCCTGACCACCCGCATCTACTGCCGGCCCAGTTGCCCGGTCGTGCCCCCGAAGCCCGCGAACATGGTGTTCTACCCGAGCGCCGCCGCCTGCCAGCAGGCCGGTTACCGCGCCTGCAAGCGGTGCCGGCCCGACACCAGCCCCGGCTCGCCGGAGTGGAACGCCCGCGCCGACACCGTCGCCCGCGCCATGCGCCTCATCCGGGACGGCATCGTCGACCGCGAGGGCGTACCGGGCCTGGCCGCCCGCCTCGGCTACTCGACCCGCCAGATCGAGCGCCAGCTCCGCGCCGAACTGGGCGCCGGACCGCTCGCCCTGGCCCGCGCCCAGCGCGCCCAGACCGCGCGCCTCCTCATCGAGACGACCGGCCTGCCCATGGCGGACGTCGCCTTCGCCGCCGGATTCGCCTCCGTGCGCACCTTCAACGACACCGTCCGCGAGGTCTTCGCCCTCGCCCCGGGCGAACTGCGCACCCGCGCCGCCCGTGACCACAAGCGGGTGACGCCCACTCCCGGCGTCATCGCGCTCCGGCTGCCGTACCGGGCACCCCTCAACCCCGACAACCTCTTCGGCCACCTGGCCGCGACCGCCGTCCCCGGAGTGGAGGAGTGGCGCGACGGTGCCTACCGGCGCACGCTCACCCTTCCGCACGGCCACGGCATCGTGGCGCTCACCCCGCACCCCGACCACATCGCCTGCCGCCTCTCCCTCACCGACCCGCGCGACCTCACCCTCGCCATCAGCCGCTGCCGCTGGATGCTCGACCTGGACGCCGACCCGGTCGCGGTCGACGACCAGCTCCGCACCGACCCGCTCCTCGCGCCCCTGGTCGACAAGGCGCCCGGCCGGCGCGTCCCGCGCACCGTGGACGCCGCCGAGTTCGCCGTACGCGCGGTCCTCGGCCAGCAGGTGTCCACCGCCGCCGCCCGCACCCACGCGGCCCGCCTGGTCACCGCGCACGGCACGCCCGTCGACGACCCCGGCGGCGGGCTCACCCACCTCTTCCCCGCCCCCGAGGCGCTCGCCGCGCTCGACCCGGCGGCGCTCGCCCTGCCCCGCAGCCGCCGCACCACGCTCACCACGCTGGTCGGCGCCCTCGCCGACGGCTCGCTCCGGCTCGGCCCGGACAGCGACTGGGACGAGGCCCGCGTACACCTCGCCGGGCTGCCCGGGTTCGGCCCCTGGACGGTCGAGGTGATCGCCATGCGCGCCCTCGGCGACCCCGACGCGTTCCTCGCCACCGACCTCGGCGTCCGGCGCGCCGCCGCCGGCCTCGGCCTGCCCGCCACCCCCGCCGCCCTGACGGCCCGCGCCGCCGCGTGGCGGCCGTGGCGCGCGTACGCCGTCCAGTACCTGTGGGCGACCGACAGCCACCCCATCAACCACCTGCCCGCGTAAGAAGGCTCCTTCCGAAAAGGCTCACTGATGATCCGTCAGCACACCGTCACCGACAGCCCCTACGGCCCGCTCACCCTCGTCGCCACCGACGGCGTCCTCAGCGGCCTCTACATGACCGGCCAGCGCCACCGCCCGCCGGAGGAGACCTTCGGCGACCCGGACCCGCGCCCCTTCGCCGAGGTGATCCACCAGCTCGACGCCTACCACGCCCGCGAACTCACCGAGTTCGACCTGCCCCTCGACCTCGCCGGTACGCCGTTCCAGCGCGGTGTCTGGGAGCTGCTGCGGACGATCCCGTACGGCGAGACCCGCTCGTACGGCGAACTCGCCGAGGTCCTCGGCAAGCCCGGCGCCTCCCGCGCCGTCGGCCTCGCCAACGGCAAGAACCCGGTCGGCATCATCGTCCCGTGCCACCGCGTCATCGGCGCGAGCGGCGGCCTCACGGGCTACGGCGGCGGCCTGGACCGCAAGCGGCGCCTGCTCGCCTTCGAAGGCGCCCTCGCCGGCGGCGCCCCGGCCGAGGACGCGCTCTTCTAGAGCCGCTGGAGCCGCTTCAGCAGCGCCGGCAGCGCCGTGCCGATCGGCTCGCGCACGACCTCCTCGGCCAGCTCGTCGTACGGCGTGGGCTCGGCGTTCACGATGATCAGCCGCGCCCCGTGCTCCGCCGCGATCCCGGCGAGCGACGCGGCGGGCTGCACCTGGAGCGTCGAGCCGACCGCGATGAACACCTCGGCGGCCTTGGCGATGCTCATCGCCTCGCCCAGCACCACCGGGTCCAGCCGCTGGCCGAACATCACCGTCGCCGACTTCAGGATCCCGCCGCACGCCTCGCACGCCGGGTCCTCCTCGCCCGCCTCGACCCGGGCCAGCGCCTCCTCCATCGACGAGCGCGCGTGACACGCCGTGCACACCACCGCCCGCGCGGTGCCGTGCAGTTCGAGCACCTTGCGCGGCGGCATCCCGGCGAGCTGGTGCAGCCCGTCCACGTTCTGCGTGATCACACGCACCGCGAAGCCCGGGGTCCGCTCCAGCTCGGCGATCGCCCGGTGCGCGGCGTTCGGCTCGGCCCGCAGCGCCGCGCTGTCGCGGCGCATGCGCCAGGACCGGCGCCGGATCTCCGGGTCGGCCATGTAGTAGTCGTACGTGACCAGCTTCTCGGCCTCAGGGTCGCGCCGCCACAGGCCGCCCGGACCCCGGTAGTCGGGAATGCCGGAGTCCGTGGAGATGCCGGCACCGCTGAGGAACGCGACGAGAGTCATGCGGCCGAGGTTACGCAGCGTTTCGCGGCACCCGCGAACGAATTGACCGGCACCCGCGCGCCCTTCGGCCGCTCATCGGCCGCTCACCGCACCGGGCGGCCGTTCTCCAGTTCCAGGGCGCCCCGGCCGGCCGCCAGGGCGTCCAGGGCGGACGTCACACGGAAGCCGAGGGAGCCGAGCAGATACGTCGGCAGGTCCTCGCGCTCGACGAGTTTCCAGGAGATCAGCTCGTCCTCCTGGAGCCGGATCGCCCGGAACTGCGCCCCGCTCAGCACGCCGCCGTCGTACACGTACGCCACGATCGGCGGACGCGCCGTCCCGTGCACCCAGTCCACCGCCAGCAGTGGGCCCAGCTCCACGTCCAGGCCGATCTCCTCCAGCGTCTCCCGGCGGGCCGCCTGCCTCGGGGTCTCCCCGGTGTCCGACTCGATGGTGCCGCCGGGCAGCGCCCAGCCCTCCCGGTAGTTGGGCTCCACCAGCAGGATCCGGCCCTCGCCGTCGCGGAAGAGCGCCGCGGCGCCGGCCAGGACGCGGGGGAGCCCGGCGATGTACGTGGCGTAATCAGTGGTCGTCACAGCGTCAGCCTAGTGCGAGGGTCCGCTCGGCCAGCTCACCGATCCGTACGCCGTCGAAGCCGAACACCGCGCTGCGCACCCGGTCCTGGAGCGGATCCGTCCAGTGGCGCGGGATGCCGGACGCCCCGCACAGCACGCCCGCGACCGACCCGGCGGTGGCGCCGTTGGAGTCGGTGTCCAGGCCGCCGCGGACCGTCAGGGTGATCGTGCGGGTGAAGTCCCCGCCCCCGTACAGCAGCCCGGCCGTGATGACGGCGGCGTTCGGGACGGCGTGGATCCAGTGCAGCCCGGCCGTCTCGCGCTCCGCCTCGGTCAGCGCGTCGGACCACGTCACGCCCGCGTCGTGCAGCGCCACCACGTGCCGGACCACACGGGCCAGCCGGCAGCTCGCGGGGATACGCTCCAGCGCCGCTTCGACGGCGGCGCGCGGGCCGGGCGCCGTGAAGGCCGCCGCGACCAGGGCGGCCGCCCACATCGCGGCGTACACGCCGTTGCCGGTGTGGGACAGGACCGCGTCACGGCGGGCCAGGGAGGCGGCGCGGACGGGGTCGCCGGGGGAGGTCCAGCCGAACACGTCGGCGCGGATGAGGGCGCCGATCCACTCCTGGCAGGGGTTGTCGTAGGTGGCGGTCAGCGGAGGCTTGAGGCCGTTCGCGAGGTTCCGGTACGCGGCCCGCTCGGCGGTGAACGTCTGGAGGTAGGGCAGGCGCAACAGCCACACCTCGCCGACCTGCTCGGTGGTGAAGGCGAACCCGTACGTCTCCAGGAGGTGCAGCGCCAGGATCGCGTAATCGACGTCGTCGTCCCGGCAACTGCCCCGGATCCGTCCGCGTACGCACTCCCGCCACTCCGGCCGCAGCTCGAAACCGGCCGCTTCCCCGCCCGGCGGCGGCTCGGGCAGGTAGTCGGTCAGCGGGAGGGCGCCGGTGGCCCGCAGGTA
Source organism: Streptomyces sp. NPDC049837 (assembly GCF_040674455.1). Classification (NCBI taxonomy): domain Bacteria; kingdom Bacillati; phylum Actinomycetota; class Actinomycetes; order Kitasatosporales; family Streptomycetaceae; genus Streptomyces; species Streptomyces sp. NPDC049837. The sequence goes on from NZ_JBFAMP010000011.1 coordinate 227,213, forward strand.
GCGGTCGATCCGGTCGCGTGTCCAGTAGTCGCCGCGCTCGACCGGTTTGCCGAGCATGTTCCCGGCGATGCGCCCCGACCACCCGCCCAGCACCCGGTCCGGCAGGCCCGGGGCCGTCCGTCCGGCGGCCCCCTCCCGCACGGCCCCGGTCACGGAGACGGCAGGGACGGGGACGGCACGACGGCTCCGCCACCTTCCCGTACAGCCTCCACCACGGCCTCGTGCAGGTCCCTGCTGTCCTTCTCCGAACGGCACGGCACGGGGCTGCCCGTCATGGTGAACCAGTCGGTCGCCCCGCCGTACTGGACGGCGACCTGTGCCTCGCCGCCCGCCCAGGTGGTGTGCACGGTGAGATTCCCCGTGACGATTCCGAGCTCGTCGGTCCGAACCCCGCCATGACCCGTGTACACGTTGGTCGTCGTCCACGATGCCCACGTCATGATGGCAGCGTCACACGAATGGCCCACGCGCGCGACCCGGGCGACGGGGGAGGTCCGCGTCCGTCGAATAATCCGTGGCGCCCGGGCAATTGCCTCCCTAGAGTCGTCGACGTCCAGGTGCGAAGGCAGGACCTACTTCCACTGTTAATGGGGCGGTCGCGGGTTCGAGTCCCGTCACCGGCTTCGGGCCGGTGTAGCTCAGTCGGCAGAGCACCTTGTCGGTTCCGCCGGCCTTGAACTCTGGACATTTGCACGTCACGCACCTCCCGGTGCGCGGGCCGCGGCTACTTCTTTCCACAGAAAACCACGCCGCTGCCACCTTGATCTCGGGAGGCGCGGCGGACGGGGGGCCCGGTTCGCACACTTCCCGCGGAAAGAGCCGCCGTAGTGATGGGCACCCTTCCGCCGGGCTTTCCCACCGAATTCGGGGGGAATTCACATGGCACGTTTCAACACCCGCCGGTCCGCCGGAGCGGCCGCCGGCCGCGCGGTCTCGCCCGTACGGTCCACCGCCCGCACCACCACCCACCAGGGCGGCGCCGGTGTGCTGCGCGACCCGCGCTCCGAGCTGTTCCTGCTCGCCGTCGCCAACTTCGTCACGCAGACGACCTTCTACGAGTCCGGCGGCGACCGCGACGACCGGTTCGCCGCACTCGTGCGCCGGCTCGCCGTCGAGGACCCCGAGTGGACCGCCGGCCTGCTGCGCTGGCTGCGCACCGAGGCCCAGATGCGGACCGCCTCGATCGTCGGCGCCGCCGAGTACGTCAAGGCCCGCCTGGAGGCCTCCGCCACCGAGGGGCCCACGGGCCGCCACGTCGTCGCCTCCGTCCTCCAGCGGGCCGACGAGCCCGGCGAGCTGCTCGGCTACTGGACGTCCCGGTACGGGCGCAATGTGCCCAAGCCCGTGAAGCGCGGCATCGCGGACGCCGTCCGGCGCCTCTACACCGCCCGGTCGCTGCTCAAGTACGACACGGCGGCCAAGGGCTACCGTTTCGGCGACGTCCTGAACCTGGTGCACGCCGCCCCCGACCCGGCGAAGCAGCCCTGGCAGGGCGAGCTGTTCCAGTACGCCCTCGACCGCCGCCACCACCCCGAGACGGCGCTGCCGCCCGCCTCGAACCGGATGCTCACCGCCCACCGGGCGCTGATGGAGCTGCCGGTCGCCGAGCGGCGTGCCGTGGTCACCGGCCCGGGCGGGGCGGCGCGGCTGGCTGAGGCGGGCATGACCTGGGAGGCCCTGGCCGGCTGGCTCCAGGGACCGCTGGACGCGGCCGCCTGGGAGGCCGTCATCCCGTCCATGGGCGCGATGGCCCTGCTGCGCAATCTGCGGAACTTCGACCGGGCGCGCGTGAGCGACGAGACCGCCGCCCGGGTCGCGGAGAGGATCTCCGACCCGGAGGCGGTCGCGGCCTCCCGCCAGTTCCCGTTCCGCTACCTGGCCGCGTACCAGCACGCGCCCTCGCTGCGCTGGTCGTACCCGCTGGAACAGGCGCTCGGCCACTCGCTGGCCAACGTCCCGGCGCTGCCCGGCCGGACCCTGGTCCTGGTCGACCGCTCCGGCTCCATGTGGGCACCGCTCTCCGCCCGCTCGGAGCTGAACCGCGCCGACGCGGCGGCCGTCTTCGGCGCGGCGGTGGCCCTGCGGGCCGCCCACGCCGACCTGGTCGAGTTCGGTACGAGCAGCGCGCCCGTGCCGTACCGCGCGGGCGAGTCCGTCCTGAAGGTCCTGGACCGCTTCCACAGCCTGGGCGGCACCAACACCACCGAGGCGGTACGCGCGCACTACCGCGGCCACGACCGGGTGCTCATCGTCACCGACGAGCAGGCCTCCTACAGCCACTACGGCGACCCGGCGGGGCAGGTCCCGCCCCAGGTGCCCGTCTACACCTGGAACCTCGCGGGCTACCGGCCGGGCCACGCGCCCTCCGGGAACGGCACCCGGCACACGTTCGGCGGCCTCACGGACGCGGCGTTCCGGATGGTCCCGCTGCTGGAGTCCGGGCGGGCGGCGGACTGGCCGTGGGCCCGCTGACCAGCGGACGGGGGTGGCACACCGTCTGAACCTGCGGATAGGGTCAGCCTCGGCGCGACTGCCTGTTCGAAAGCAAGGGATGCAAGGGTGACGGACGGAGCAGTAACTGAGGCCGCGCGCGTGCTCGTCGCGGCTGACAAGTTCAAAGGTTCGCTCACGGCCGTACAGGTCGCGGAGCGGGTGACGGCCGGGCTCCGGCACGTCGTCCCCGGGCTCGAGGTGGAGACCCTGCCCGTGGCCGACGGTGGCGACGGCACGGTCGCCGCCGCGGTGGCCGCCGGGTTCGAACGGCGTGAGGTACGGGTCACCGGCCCGCTGGGCGCGCCGGTGACCGCCGCGTACGCGCTGCGCGACGGGACGGCCGTGGTGGAGATGGCGGAGGCGTCGGGCCTCCAGCTCCTTCCCGAGGGCGTCTTCGCGCCGCTGACGTCCACCACCTACGGCTCCGGCGAGCTGCTGCGCGCCGCGCTGGACGCGGGCGCCCGCACCATCGTCTTCGGCGTGGGCGGCAGCGCGACCACGGACGGCGGCGCCGGCATGCTGGCCGCGCTGGGCGCCCGGTTCCTGGACAAGGACGGCGAGCCCGTCGGACCGGGCGGTGGGGGCCTCAGGGACCTCGCGACCGCCGACCTGTCGGGCCTCGACGCCCGCTTCGCCGACGTGGACCTGGTCCTCGCCAGCGACGTCGACAACCCGCTGACCGGCCCGAAGGGCGCGCCGGCGGTGTACGGGCCGCAGAAGGGCGCCTCCCCGGAGGACGTGGCGGAGCTGGACGCCGCCCTGGCCCACTTCGCGTCCGTCCTCGCCGACTCGATCGGTCCCCGGGCCACCGAGCTGGCCGAGTCCCCGGGCGCGGGCGCGGCGGGCGGCATCGGGTACGGGGCGCTCGTCGCCCTGGGCGCGAGCTTCCGCCCCGGCATCGAGGTCATGCTGGACGTCCTGGGCTTCGGCCCGGCCCTGTCCCGCGCGACGCTGGTCATCACCGGCGAGGGCTCCCTCGACGAGCAGACCCTGCACGGCAAGGCCCCGGCCGGCGTCGCCGCGGCGGCCCGCGCGGAGGGCATCGAGGTCGTCGCGGTCTGCGGCCGCCTGGCCCTGCCGCCCGAGGCCCTCGGCAGGGCAGGCATCCGCCGCGCCTACGCCCTCACCGAACTGGAGCCGGACCCCGCCAAGTGCATGGCCGAAGCGGGCCCCCTCCTGGAACGCCAGGCAGCGAACATCGCCCGCGACTTCCTGTCCTAGCCCCCCGCGCCGGGGGTCGTGGGGGCCGGACACCCCCACGCCCCCACACGGCCCCCCACGCCGCCCGCACCCGGAGCCGCGACCGCCGGGCGCCCCTGACGACCGGCCCCACGCCCCGGGTGTACGGCCCCCGGCCCGGGCCCCAGGCCCTCCTGCCCCACCCCCCTCACCCCGCCGTCAGGCGGTAGGCGTCCAGGGCGAGGGTCATTTCCGTGAGGTCGCGGGGGCGGGAGAGGGACCGGGAGGTGAGCTGTTCCAGGCGGCGGAGGCGGTTGAAGACCGTGTTCCGGTGGCAGTACAGGCGGCTGGCCGCGCGGCCTGCCGAGCCCTCGCAGTCGAGCCAGACGTCGAGCGTCTCCAGGAGTACCGCCCGGTCCGCCGGGTCGACGTCCAGGAGGGCGCCGAGGACCTCGGAGACGAGCAGGGCGGCGAGGTCCGGGTGGCTCACCACCAGGGCGCCGGGGAGGCGCCGGTCCAGGCGGACGATCGCGGGCGCGTCCGCCGGGCACGTGCGCAGCGCCAGTTCCGCCAGGCGCCGCGCCCGGCCCAGCTCCGTCAGGCCCCGCACCACTGGGCTGATCCCGCCCGGGCCCGGGCACCGCGCCTCCAGCAGCTCTGCGAGCACGTCGAGCCCGGTGTCCTCCGCCAGCGACACGACCCCGATCTCGCAGTCCGTCCGCATCCGCCACACGAACCGCAGCCCCTCCGCCGTCAGCCGCCGGTGGGTGAGGTCCCGCCGCCCGGCGCGCAGCACCACCACCGCGTACCGCCCCCGCTCCGGCAGGTCGAGCCCCGCCGCCGCGCGCGCCGCGACCTCCGGGGACCGGCCGCCCTCCAGCAGCGCGTCGAGCAACGCCTGGAGCTGCTCGTCGGTGCGGCGCCGCAGCTCCCGCTCCGTCGCCCGGTACGCCTCCGACGCCGTGTCCGCCTGCGCGTCCACCGCCGCCCACACCATCGTCGCCGCCTGCATCAGCACCGCGAGGCGCCGCACGTCCGACGTGGCGCCCTCCAGCAGCGCGTTCCACACCTGCTGCCCGGCGAGCCGGTAGGCGTGCACCATCAGCTCCAGCGGCAGCCCCTGCTCCGCGCGCCGCCGCCCCAGCCACTCGGCGTGCTCCAGGTCCCGGCGCGGCGACGCCCTCGGCGCCGAGATCATCTCGATGCCGATCCGCATCGCCTCCCGCGCCTCCCGCCGGTGCTGGTCGTAGCCGATGATCCGCCCGTACGCGGGGGAGTACGCGTGCAGTTCCCGCACGTGCTCGTCCACCAGCTCCGGCAGCCGCTCCAGCAGCGCGGCGCACGCCCGGGCCAGCAGTTTCCAGTCGTTCCCCGTACGCGGTCTTCGCCCTCCCATGGCCCGGAGAATGCCACACGCCGATGTGTGAAGCTCTGGCCATGACTGATCACCTTCAGACCGCGTACCGGATCGAGCCCCTCACCCCCCGCCAGGTGCACGACCTCGCGGCCGACGGGCTGGCCGCCCTCCTCCGGGACGCCGTCCACGGCGGCGCCTCCGTCGGCTTCCTGGCCCCGCTCGGCCACGCCGAGGCGGCCGCCTGGTGGCGTGGCGTCGCCGAGGAGGCCGCCGGCGGCGTACGGAGCGTCTGGGCGGCGTACGGGCCCGACGGCGGCGTCTCGGGCGTGATCACCCTCGTCCGCGCGACAATGCCGAACCAGCCGCACCGCGCCGACATCTCCAAGCTGCTGGTCCACCAGGGCGCCCGCGGCCAGGGCCTGGGCTCCCGGCTGCTCGCCGCGGCCGAGGCGGCGGCGGCCGATGAGGGGCTCACCCTGCTCGTCCTGGACACCGAGACCGGCAGCGCGGCCGAGGGCCTGTACCGCAAGGCGGGCTGGACCCGGGCCGGGACGATCCCGCACTACGCGCTCGACCCCTCCGGCACCCCGCACCCGACGACGTACTACTTCAAGGTCCTGGACGGCGCCTGACAGCATGGAGAAGGGCCCGGGCGCTTCCCTGAAGCACCCGGGCCCTTGTCGTCATCCACGCGCCTGCCGCGGCCTACGGCACCTGTGCCGCCCGCGCCTCCCGGCTCTCGCGCCGGTTGTCGCGGAAGGTGTTCACCCGCCGGGCCGTCGCGAAGAGGGGGATCACGGCGCCCAGCACCACCTGGAGCGCGCAGCCGGTCTGGAGCAGCAGTTGGCCGCCCGGGGCGTCGAACGCCCAGGCCGCCAGCAGCCCCATCGCCCCGACGATCCAGCTCAGCATCGCCACGGCGAGGATGCCCCGCGGCTTGGGGTACTCGACCCGGCTCACCATCAGCCACGCCGTGCCGATGATCGCCAGCAGCGTCGGGATGAACGGCAGCTCCAGCAGCACGATCGAGACGACCGTCAGCGCGCCGAACGGGGAGGGCATGCCCTGGAACATGCCGTCCTTCATGGTCACGCAACTGAATCTGGCCAGTCGCAGCACCACTGCCAGCAGCACCACGATCGCGGCCACCGCGGACACCCGCTGGTGCGCGTCGTCCGCGACCATCCCGTACACCAGCACGAAGTAGGCCGGGGCCAGACCGAAGCTGATCAGGTCCGACAGGTTGTCGAGCTCGGCACCCATCGGCGAGCTGCGCAGCTTGCGCGCCACGAGCCCGTCGAAGAGGTCGAACACGGCCGCGCAGAGCATCAGGATCACGGCGGTCGCGGCGGAGTGCCGCGCCATGCCGGTCTCGTCACTGCCCGTGAGGTGCGGGATCAGGATGCCGGTGGTGGTGAAGTACACCGCCATGAAGCCGCACGTGGCGTTGCCCAGCGTGAGGGTGTCCGCTATTGAGAGACGCAGCGACAGCGGCATCTCCTCGGTCTCCTCGGCGATGTCCGCCTCGGCGTCGGCGACCCAGTCGGCCCGTGTGTCAGGATCAATCACGGTCAATTCGAGTCACCCCCGCGGTCGTGGTCTGACCGACCTCGACAGCGACGTCGACACCTTCCGGAAGGTAGATGTCAACGCGCGATCCGAAGCGGATCAGACCGATGCGCTCGCCCTGCTCGACCTTGGTCCCCTGGGGGATGTACGGCACGATGCGGCGGGCGACCGCACCCGCGATCTGCACCATCTCGATGTCACCGAGCTCGGTGTCGAAGTGCCAGACAACGCGCTCGTTGTTCTCGCTCTCCTTGTTGAACGCCGGCACGAAACCGCCCGGCACGTGCTCCACGGACGTCACCGTGCCGGCGAGCGGGGCGCGGTTGACGTGGACGTTCAGCGGGCTCATGAAGATGGCGACCCGGGTGCGTCCGTCCTTCCACGGCATGATGCTCTGCACCACCCCGTCGGCGGGCGAGATGACCCTGCCCTGCGCGATCTCGCGCTCGGGGTCGCGGAAGAACCACAGCATGCCCGCCGCCAGAGCGGTGGTGGGCACAGCGATGGCCGCGGCGCGCTTGGAACGGCGCGCGCGGGCAAGACTGAGTGCAGCGGTGGCGACGGTCGGCAGAAGCCACGGCGATGCTCCGCGTGCGATGCGGACACGGCCGCGAGGTGCAGAGGTTTGGCTGTGGGGCATGGATGACCTTCGTAGCGGTGATGCCGCGCGGATGCGGGGGACGGCGGCTTTTTGGCGATGCTATCGGTTGCGGGCCGCAACTGGGCAAGCCAGAAGCCGAGTCGGCGGCCGGAAGACGATGACAGGGTGTGATCTTCTTCGCGGCCGAACCGACTCAAAAGCGACAATCACCCCTGGAATCGGTACTCCTCGAGCAACCGACGCCCAATGATCATTTTCTGGATCTCGGCGGTACCTTCGCCGATGAGCAGCATGGGTGCCTCTCGGTAGAGACGCTCGATCTCGTACTCCTTCGAGAACCCGTAGCCACCATGGATACGGAAGGCGTCCTCGACGACCTCTTTGCAGTATTCGGACGCGAGGTACTTCGCCATCCCTGCTTCGAGGTCGTTTCGCTCCCCGGAGTCCTTTTTGCGTGCTGCGTTGACCATCATGGCATGAGCAGCCTCGACCTTGGTAGCCATCTCGGCCAGCTTGAACTGAATCGCCTGGTGCTGGGCGATCGGCTTGCCGAAAGTGTGACGTTGTTGGGCATACGAGACGCCCAGCTCGAACGCACGCTGCGCCACGCCGCAACCACGTGCCGCTACATTCACACGGCCGACCTCGACGCCGTCCATCATTTGGTAAAACCCTCGGCCCGTGACCCCGCCGAGGACCCGATTGGCCGGAATGCGCAGTCCGTCCATGATGAGTTCGGTGGTGTCGACCCCCTTGTAACCCATCTTGTCGATCTTCCCGGGGATGGTCAGACCGGGCCGGACCTCTCCGAAGCCGGGCTCCTTCTCGACCAGGAAGGTCGTCATCGACTTGTGGGGGGCGGTGCCCTCGGGGTGTCCTTCGTCACTTCGGACGAGAACGGCGACGAGCGTTGACGTGCCGCCGTTCGTCAGCCACATCTTCTGACCGTTCAGGACGTACTCGTCGCCGTCCTTGACCGCCTTCGATGTGATGGCGGACACATCCGAGCCGAGTGCCGGCTCCGACATCGAGAACGCGCCCCGCACCTCGCCGGCCGCCATCCGGGGCAGGAAGGTGTCCTTCTGCTCCTGCGTGCCGTGCTGCTTGAGCATGTACGCGACGATGAAGTGGGTGTTGATGATGCCCGAGACGGACATCCAGCCGCGCGCGATCTCCTCGACGCACAACGCGTACGTGAGGAGGGACTCGCCCAGACCCCCGTACTCCTCCGGGATCATCAGCCCGAAGACACCCAGCTCCTTGAGCCCGTCGACGATGTCCTGGGGGTACTCGTCGCGGTGCTCCAGCTCCGTCGCGACCGGAATGATCTCCTTGTCGACGAAGTCCCGGACCGTGGACAGGATCTCCTGCTGGACGTCCGTCAGACCGTGGGTCTGCGCGAGTCGGGCCATGACTACTTCTCCTGCTGCTTCAGTTCGGGGCGGCCGGGCTGCTCGCCGCCGCGCTCCTTGATGTACGTCTCGGTCGGGACCATCACCTTGCGGCGGAACACGCAGACCAGCGTGCCGTCCTGCTTGTAGCCCTTGGTCTCGACGTACACGATCCCGCGGTCGTTCTTCGACTTCGACGGGGTCTTGTCGAGGACGGTCGTCTCGCCGTAGATGGTGTCGCCGTGGAAGGTCGGCGCCACGTGCCGCAGCGACTCGATCTCCAGGTTGGCGATCGCCTTGCCGGAGACGTCCGGCACGGACATGCCCAGCAGCAGCGAGTAGATGTAGTTGCCGACGACGACGTTCTTCCCGAAGTCCGTCGTCTTCTCCGCATAGTTGGTGTCCATGTGGAGGGGGTGGTGGTTCATCGTCAGCAGGCAGAAGAGGTGGTCGTCGTACTCGGTGACCGTCTTCCCGGGCCAGTGCTTGTAGACCGCGCCGACCTCGAACTCTTCGTAGGTGCGTCCGAACTGCATGGTGCTCAGGCCTCCGGGGCTTCGAACTTCGAGGTACGGGTCATGCCGGCGGCGCGGCCCTTGCCGGAGATGACGAGCGCCATCTTGCGGCTGGCCTCGTCGATCATCTCGTCGCCGAGCATCGCCGAGCCCTTCTTGCCGCCCGCCTCGGACGTGTAGTACTCGTACGCGTCCAGGATCAGCTCGGCGTGGTCGAAGTCCTCCTGCGAGGGCGAGAACACCTCGTTGGCCGCGTCGACCTGACCCGGGTGCAGCACCCACTTGCCGTCGAAGCCGAGCGCGGCGGCGCGGCCGGCCACCTCGCGGAAGCCGTCCACGTTCTTGATCTGGAGGTACGGGCCGTCGATCGCCTGGAGGTCGTTGGCGCGCGCCGCCATGAGGATCTTCATCAGGATGTAGTGGTACGCGTCGGCCGGGTAGCCGGGCGGCTGCTCGCCGACGACCAGCGACTTCATGTTGATGGACGCCATGAAGTCGGCCGGGCCGAAGATGATCGTCTCGATGCGCGGCGAGGCCTGGGCGATCGCGTTGACGTTGTTGAGGCCCTGGGCGTTCTCGATCTGCGCCTCGATGCCGATCCGGCCGACCTCGAAGCCCATCGTCTTCTCGATCTGGGTCAGCAGGAGGTCCAGCGCCACGACCTGCTCGGCGTTCTGGACCTTCGGCAGCATGATGCAGTCCAGGTTCGGACCGGCGCCCTCGACGACCGTGACGACGTCGCGGTACGTCCACTCCGTGGTCCAGTCGTTGACCCGCACGACCCTGGTCTTGCCCGTCCAGTCACCCTCGTTGAGGAACTTGACGATGGTGTGCCGGGCCTCCGGCTTGGCCAGCGGCGCGCACGCGTCCTCCAGGTCCAGGAAGACCTGGTCGGCCGGCAGGCCCTGGGCCTTCTCCAGGAAGCGCGGGTTGGAACCGGGGACCGCCAGGCAGGAGCGGCGCGGGCGGAGACGGTTGACGGTCGTCATGCGGGGACCTCCACAGGGTCGAGCTTGTTCGCTTTACGGATCTCGTCGACGATACGGCCGATGATCTCCGTGATACCGAAGTCCTTCGGTGTGAAGACGGCGGCCACTCCCGCCCGCTTCAGTTCGGCGGCGTCGGCGCTCGGGATGATCCCGCCGACGATGACCGGAATGTCGGAGGCGCCCGCCTCGCGCAGCCGGGTCAGCACGTCCGGCACCAGCTCGGCGTGCGACCCGGACAGGATCGACAGGCCCACGCAGTGCACGTCCTCCGCGAGCGCGGCGTTCACGATCTGCTCCGGGGTCAGCCGGATGCCCTGGTAGACCACCTCGAAACCGGCGTCACGCGCGCGTACCGCGATCTGCTCGGCGCCGTTGGAATGCCCGTCCAGGCCCGGCTTGCCCACCAGCAGCCGCAGCCGCCCGGCACCCAGCTCCTCGGCCGTCCGCGCCACCTTCTCGCGCACGGCGGCCAGCGGGGTGCCCTCCTCGGCGGCGATCGCGACCGGCGCGGATGAGACACCCGTCGGCGCGCGGAACTCGCCGAAGACGTCCCGCAGCGCCCACGACCACTCGCCGGTGGTGACACCCGCGCGGGCGCACTCCAGGGTGGCCTCGAACAGGTTCGCGTCCCCGGCGGCGGTGGCCTTCAGGCGGGCCAGCGCCTCCTGGGCCCGGCCCTCGTCGCGGTTGTCCCGCCACTCGTGGAGCTTCGCCACCACCCGCGCCTCGTTGGCCGGGTCCACCGTCATGATGGCGGTGTCCAGGTCGGCGGTGAGCGGGTTGGGCTCGGTCGACTCGAAGCAGTTGACGCCGACGATCTTCTCCTCGCCGGCCTCGATCCTGGCCCGCCGCTCGGCGTGCGACGAGACGAGCTGGGACTTGAGGTAGCCGGACTCGACGGCGGCCATCGCGCCGCCCATCTCCTGGATCCGGTCGATCTCCGCCAGGCACTCCTCGACCAGGGCGTCCACCTTGGCCTCGATGACGTGCGAGCCCGCGAAGATGTCCTCGTACTCCAGCAGGTCGCTCTCGTGCGCCAGGACCTGCTGGATACGGAGGGACCACTGCTGGTCCCACGGGCGGGGCAGGCCCAGGGCCTCGTTCCAGGCCGGGAGCTGGACGGCACGCGCGCGTGCGTCCTTCGACAGCGTCACGGCGAGCATCTCCAGGACGATGCGCTGGACGTTGTTCTCCGGCTGCGCCTCGGTCAGCCCGAGGGAGTTGACCTGGACGCCGTAGCGGAAGCGGCGGTGCTTGGGGTCCTCGATCCCGTACCGCTCACGCGTGATCTTGTCCCAGATGCGGCCGAAGGCGCGCATCTTGCACATTTCCTCGATGAAGCGGACACCCGCGTTCACGAAGAACGAGATGCGGGCGACGACATCCCCCCGGCGGTCCGCCGGGACCTGGCCGGAGTCGAACACCGCGTCCAGGACGGCGATCGCCGTCGACATGGCGTACGAGATCTCCTGGACCGGCGTGGCGCCCGCCTCCTGGAGGTGGTAGCTGCAGATGTTGATCGGGTTCCACTTGGGGATGTGGTTCACCGTGTAGGTGATCATGTCGGTGGTCAGCCGCAGCGACGGACCGGGCGGGAAGACGTGCGTCCCGCGCGACAGGTACTCCTTGACGATGTCGTTCTGCGTCGTCCCCTGGAGCTTGGTGATGTCCGCGCCCTGCTCCTCGGCCACGACCTGGTAGAGCGCCAGCAGCCACATGGCGGTGGCGTTGATGGTCATGGACGTGTTCATCTGCTCCAGGGGGATGTCCTGGAACAGCCGGCGCATGTCACCGAGGTGCGAGACCGGGACCCCGACCCGGCCCACCTCCCCGCGAGCGAGGATGTGGTCCGGGTCGTAGCCGGTCTGCGTCGGCAGGTCGAAGGCGACCGACAGACCGGTCTGGCCCTTGGCGAGGTTGCGCCGGTACAGCTCGTTGGACGCCTCGGCGGTCGAGTGACCGGCGTACGTCCGCATGAGCCAGGGGCGGTCCTTCTTCCGTTCCGTCATCAGATGTTCCGGAAGCGGTTGATGGCGTCGATGTGCTTGTCCCGCATCTCCTGGTTCTTCACGCCCATGCCCTCCTCGGGGGCGAGGCACAGCACGCCGACCTT
>NZ_JBFAMP010000012.1:0-235616 GCF_040674455.1 Streptomyces sp. NPDC049837
CCGGTCAAGGGTGGGCGAAGCCCATCGGCGAAGCCGACGCGAAGCGCCCTTGAGGGGACGCCGGAGCCCGCCACACTCGGAGAGAGGGCGGCCCACACGGTGACCGTCAAGGGGCGCCCACCCCGAGAAGCCCCACCCCCGCGTCACGTCGAGTCGCGGACCACCAGGGCCGTCGGCAGGATGACCTGGCTCGGCTCGGTGCCGGTGCCGGTGATCTCCTGGAGCAGTACGCGGGCCATGCGGCGGCCCATCTCCTCGATCGGCTGACGCACGCTCGTGAGCGGCGGGTCCATGAGGCGGGCCACCGCCGAGTCGTCGACGCCGATGAGCGCCACGTCGTCGGGGACGCGCCGGCCCGCCTCGCGCAGCACGCTCCGGGCGCCCGCGGCCATGACGTCCGAGGCGGCGAAGACGCCGTCCACGTCGGGGCAGCGGTCCAGCAGCTCCCGCATGGCGCTGCGGCCGCCCTCCTCGGTGAAGTCGGCGGCGGCGACCAGCCGGTCGTCGGCCGGGAGGCCCGCCGCTTCGACGCCCTGGCGGTAGCCGTCGAGGCGGCAGCGCGCCACGTACATGTCGAGCGGTCCCGTGATGGTCGCGATCCGGCGGCGGCCCCGCCCGGTGAGGTGGTCGACGGCCGAGCGGCCGGCGCCCACGTTGTCGGAGTCGACGTAGGCCCCGGGCTCGTCGCCGGAACGGCGGCCGTTCAGCACGGCGGGCAGGCCCAGTTCCCGTGCGAGGTCCGGCAGCGGGTCGTCCCCGTGGATGGAGACCAGCAGCACGCCGTCCACCCGCTGGGCGGACAGGTACTGCTCGAACCGCTGCCGCTCCTTGCTGGACCGGATCAGCGTCAGCAGGAGCTGCATGTCGGCGTCGGCGAGCTCGGCGCTGACGCCCCTGATGATGTCGAGGAAGTAGGGCTCGGCGAACAGGCGGGCCTCGGTCTCGGGTATCACCAGGGCGATGGCGTCCGTGCGGGCGCCGGCCAGTGCGCGGGCGGCGCGGTTGGGGACGTACCCCAGCTCGGCGATGGCCTGGCCGACCGCCTCCTTCGCCCGGTCGCTGACCCGCGGCGAACCGTTGATCACCCGGGACACGGTGCCGCGCCCGACGCCCGCCCGGGCCGCGACCTCCTCCAGCGTGGGCCTGCCGGTCTGCCGTCCGCTCACCGCCATCGGTCTCCCATCGAACCTTGAGCACGAACCTTGAGCACGAACCTTGAGCACGAACCTTGAGCATCGAACCTCGAGTATCGAACCTCGAGTATCGAAACATCGGACACCGGACATCGAACTCGAAAGCCAGTGACTGTCGTCAACCTAGAGGGTGCCCCTCCCGGGCGCCGAGCGGGAGTACCGGTTCGTAAACCCGTCATGGGAGCGCTCCCACCCTAAAGCCACAGCCCCTCTCCCCGCCACCGGCGACTTTGTGCACGCGCCTTGACACCCGCACCCGGCAGGCAGCAATCTTCCGGCGAGTGGGAGCGCTCCCACCACCTGGACGAGGAGAGTGGAATGCGCACTTCCAGCAGTACGCGCGGCCGCCGCCCCGCATCCGCGGCCGTCGCGGCGTTCATCGCCGGCGCCGCCCTGATCACCGGCTGCAGCGGCGACGCCGGTGGCTCCGGCGGGGCCACCGGCGACGAGAAGATCACCCTGCGCATAGGAACCTTCGGTTCCTTCGGCTACGACAACAAGAACGGCGCCAAGCTCTACGCCGAGTACGAGAAGCTCAACCCGCACGTCACGATCGTCGAGTCGAACGTCGCCGACGGCCAGAAGTACTGGGACACGCTGAAACTGCGCCTCTCCCGCAACAGCGGCCTCGCCGACATCCAGGCCATCGAGGTCGGTTACATCGCCGAGGCCATCGGCCCCACCATGGCGAACAAGTGGGTGGACCTGTCCAGGACCGGCGGCGCGGACACCTCCGCCTTCCTCGACTGGAAGGTCAAGCAGGCGACGACGGCCGACGGCAAGGTCATCGGCCTCGGGACGGACATCGGGCCGATGGCCATCTGCTACAACAAGGACCTCTTCGCCAAGGCCAAGCTCCCCACCGACCGCACCGAGGTCGCCAAGCTGTGGGCGGGCGACTGGGCGAAGTTCGTCGCCACCGGCAAGACGTACCGGAAGAACGCCCCGGCCGGGACCGCGTTCCACGACTCCGCGAGCGGCCTGTTCAACGCCGTGCTCTCCAGCCAGCCGCAGCAGTACGCCAACGCCGAGGGCGAGCTCGACTACGAGAACAGCCCCGGTGTCCGCGAAGCCTGGGACCTGGCGGTCGAGGCCGCACAGGGCGGCATCACCGCCAAGCTGCGGCAGTTCGACGAGAAGGGCACCTGGAACGCCGGGTTCAAGAACTCCCGGTTCGCCACCGTGGCCTGCCCGAGCTGGATGACCGGCATCATCAAGGACCAGGCCGGACCGGCCAACAAGGGCAAGTGGGACATCGCGAGCCCGCCGGTCGCCGGCAACTGGGGCGGCTCCTTCCTCGCCGTACCGAAGGCCGGCAAGCACGCGGAGGAGGCCGCCAAGCTCGCCGCCTGGCTGACGGCGCCCGAGCAGCACGCCAAGGTGTTCGGCGTCAACGGGAACATCCCGTCCACCAAGGAGACGCTCGCCTCGGCGACCGTGCAGAACGCCAGGATCCCGTACTTCGGTGACACGCCCGTCGGCAAGATCTACTCGCAGGCCGCGGCCGGGATCACGCCCGCGCCGGTCAGCCGCTACGACGGCCAGGTGAAGACGTTCATCACCGACAACGGCATCCTCGACATCGAGCAGCGCGGGACGTCGCCGGACGCGGCCTGGGAGAACGTCAAGAAACTGATCGAGGACAAGATCGACCGGTGACCTGGAAGGACGCCCCCGTGGCCACCTCCGTCCGCGCGGCGGCCGACCCCGTGTCACCGCCCGATCCACCTATCGCCCGCAGGACCCCCGGGGGCGACTGGCGCAGTCGCCTCTACCGGTGGGACCTCAAGGCGTCCCCGTACGCGTTCGTCTCGCCGTTCTTCCTCTGCTTCGCGGCCTTCGGGCTCTTCCCGCTCATCTACACGGGCTGGCTCTCGCTGCACCGCGTGGAGCTGGGCGGGGAGGCGGAGTGGCGTGGCTTCGGCAACTACACCGGGCTGTGGGACAGCGACTTCTTCTGGAACGCGCTGGCGAACACGTTCACCATCGGCGTCATCTCCACCGTCCCGCAGTTGCTGATGGCGCTGGGGCTCGCCCACCTGCTCAACTACCGACTGCGGGGCCGAGGGTTCTTCCGGGTCGCGGTGCTGGCGCCGTACGCGACGTCGATCGCCGCCGCGACGCTGGTCTTCGCCCAGCTCTTCAACGCTGACTACGGGTTGATCAACACCGTTGTGGGGTGGGCCGGGTTCGAGCCGGTCGACTGGGAATCGTCCAAGTGGCCGGCCCAGGTCGCGATCTCGGTGATCGTCATCTGGCGGTGGACCGGCTACAACGCGCTCATCTACCTCGCCGCCATGCAGGCCGTGCCCCAGGACCTGTACGAGGCCGCCTCGCTGGACGGGGCTTCGCGCTGGCGGCAGTTCGTCAGTGTGACCATTCCGTCGATCCGTCCGACCATCCTGTTCACCATCGTCGTCTCCACGATCGGTGCGACCCAGTTGTTCGGTGAGCCGATGCTGTACGGCGGGAGCCTCGGGGTGAGCGGTGGCAGCGGCAACCAGTTCCAGACGCTGAGCCTGCTGATGTACGAGAAGGGCTGGATGACGGGGGCGCTGGGGCAGGCGTCGGCCATCGCGTGGGTGATGTTGCTGATCCTGCTGCTGATCGGCGCCATCCGGCTGCTCATCGCCAGGCTGAACAGGGAGACGGCGTGAAGATGAAGCAGGTGGCGGGGCGTCAGCGCCACGCGGGGCCGCTGACGTACGTCCTGCTGGGGCTGGCCGCCCTGGTCTCGCTCTTCCCGCTGTACTGGAACCTCGTCGCCGCCTCGCACACCGGTGAGCGGGTCGTGGAGGCCCCGGCGCCACTGCTGCCGGGGCCGCACCTCCTCGACAACCTCACCTTCGCCTGGAACCAGGTGGACATGGGCGAGGCGCTCGTCAACACCACGGTGGTGGCCGGGCTGGTGGCGGTGTCGACGGTGGCCTTCTCCACGCTCGCCGGTTTCGCCTTCGCCCAACTGCCGTTCCGGGGCCGTAACGCCCTGCTGGCCCTCGTCGTGGCGACGATGGCGATCCCGCCGCAGCTCAGTGTCATCCCGCTGTACCGGATCATCACGGACCTTGGGTGGGTGGACCAGCTCCAGTCGGTGGTGCTGCCGTCGCTGGTGGCGGCGTTCGGGGTGTTCTTCATGCGCCAGTACCTGCTGGAGGCGCTGCCCGTGGAGCTGGTGGAGGCGGCGCGGGTGGACGGGGCGCACAGCCTGCGGATCATCTGGCACGTCGTCTTCCCGGTGGCGCGGCCCGCCATGGCCGTGCTGGGCATGCTGGTCTTCGTCCAGGCCTGGAACGACTTCTTCTGGCCGTTCATCGCGCTGACGCCGGACGGCAATCCGACGCTCCAGGTGGCGCTGGCCGGGCTCGGCTCGGGGAACCACACCGTCAACCAGGCGATCGTGCTGACCGGCGCGCTGCTCTCCACCCTGCCGCTGCTGCTGGTGTTCGCGGTGCTCGGCAAGCACATCGTGGGGGGCATCACCTCCGGCGCGGTCAAGAACTGACCGGTCAAGAGCTGACCGCGCGCGGTCGATTCCGTACGTACCATCCCCTTCTGCGTTGGGAGCGCTCCCGTATGACTGCGTCCGATTCCCTGCCGCTCACGGCGACCCGCCGGTTTCCGCCCGGTTTCCTGTGGGGCGCGGCCACCGCCGCTTATCAGATCGAGGGGGCGGCGGCCGAGGACGGCCGTACCCCGTCCATCTGGGACACCTTCTCCCGTACGCCCGGGAAGGTCTTCGAGGGCCATACGGGCGATGTGGCGGTCGACCACTACCACCGGTTCCGTGACGACGTACGGCTCATGGCGGACCTGGGGCTGAGCGCGTACCGCTTCTCGGTGTCCTGGTCGCGGGTGCAGCCGACCGGGCGGGGACCCGCCGTGCGGAAGGGCCTGGACTTCTACCGCCGGCTGGTGGACGACCTGCTCGCGCACGGCATCGAGCCGGTCCTGACGCTGTACCACTGGGACCTGCCGCAGGAGCTGGAGGACGCGGGCGGCTGGCCGCACCGGGCCACGGCCGAGCGGTTCGCCGAGTACGCCCGGATCGTCGCCGGGGCGCTCGGTGACCGCGTCGGCCGCTGGACCACCCTCAACGAGCCCTGGTGCAGCGCCTTCCTCGGGTACGGCTCCGGCGTCCACGCCCCCGGGCGCACCGACCCGGTCGCCGCCCTGCGCGCCGCCCACCACCTGAACCTGGGGCACGGGCTGGCGGTCCAGGCGCTGCGCGCCGCGCTGCCGCCGCGCGCGGAGGTGTCCGTGTCGCTCAACCTGCACGAGCTGCGGCCGCTCACCCCGGCGCCGGAGGACCTGGACGCGGTGCGGCGGATCGACGCGGTGGGCAACCGGATCTGGCTCGGGCCCATGCTGAAGGGCGCCTACCCGGACGACCTGCTGCGGGACACCGCCCACCTCACCGACTGGGGGTTCATCCGCCCCGGAGACCTCACCGACATCAACCAGCCCCTGGACACCCTGGGCATCAACTACTACACGCCCACGGTGGTGGCGGCGGCCCGCGACGGCGTCGAGGCGCCCCGCGACGACGGCCACGGCGCCGGCGCGTACTCCCCCTGGCCGGGCTCGGAGGACGTCGCCTTCCACCAGCCGCCCGGCGAGCGGACCGCGATGGGCTGGGCGGTCGACCCGACGGGCCTGTACGACCTGCTGCTGCGGGTGGCCGGTGAGCACCCGGGCCTGCCGCTGCTGATCACCGAGAACGGCGCGGCGTACGAGGACGAGGTCACCGCCGACGGCTCGGTCCACGACCCGGAGCGCCTCGCGTACGTGCACGGCCACCTGGACGCGGTGCACCGGGCGATCTCCGACGGGGCGGACGTGCGCGGGTACTTCCTGTGGTCGTTGCTGGACAACTTCGAGTGGGCGTACGGCTACGCCAAGCGGTTCGGCGCGGTGCACGTCGACTACGAGACCCAGCGGCGTACGCCGAAGTCGACGGCCCACTGGTACGCGCGCGTGGCCCGTTCCGGTGAACTGCCCGCACTCGACGGGGCGTAACCGGCACCGGTGGGTTCAGGCCGGGGCCCCGGACGGGCCCCGGGGCCTCGGCGCGTCGCGCCCCCGTTTGCGTACAGAATCGGCTCATGCGCGCACACATCCGCCGGTTCCGGGGACGGGCCCTGCTCCTCGCGGCCGTCGTGGCGCTCGGCACGGCCCCGGCCGCCGGCTGCGCCCACGGCGACCCGGCCGGCCGGACCACGCTGACCGTGGGCCTGTTCGGGACGTTCGGGTACGAGGAGGCCGGGCTCTACGCCGAGTACATGAGGCTGCACAAGGACGTCGTCATCAAGCAGACGTCCATCCAGCGCAACGAGAACTACTACCCGCAGCTCCTCACCCACCTCGTCAGTGACAGCGGCCTCGCCGACATCCAGGCCGTCGAGGCGATCAACATCGCGGAGGTCACCGCCACCCAGGCGGACAAGCTGGAGGACCTGGGCAGGGCGCCCGGGGTGCGCCGGGCGGACTTCCTGCCGTGGAAGTGGGCGCAGGCCACCACCAGGGACGGCCGCACGGTCGGGCTCGGCACCGACATCGGGCCGCAGGGCATCTGCTACCGCAGGGACCTCTTCGCCAGGGCCGGGCTGCCCACCGACCGGGAGGCGGTGGGCCGGCTGTGGGCGGGCGACTGGCGGAAGTTCCTGGAGACGGGCAAGCGGTACCGGGCGAAGGCCCCGGCGGGCACCGCGTTCACCGACTCGGCCTCGGGCGTCCTGTCGGCCATCACCGGCAGCAGTGCCCGGCGGTACTACGACGAGGACGGCACCGTCGTCTACAAGACGAACCCGGCCGTGCGCGAGGCGTGGGACATCGCCGCCTCGTTCGCGACCGAGGGGCTGACGGCCCGGCTCCAGCAGTTCACGCCCGCCTGGGACCAGGCGTTCGCGAACGGCACCTTCGCCACCGTCTCCTGCCCCGCCTGGATGCTCGGCTACATCGAGGACAAGGCGGGCGCGGCGGGCGAGGACAAGTGGGACGTGGCCGCCGCGCCCCGGCCCGGCAACTGGGGCGGCTCCTTCCTTGTCGTACCGAAGTCGGGCGAGCACCGGGCGGAGGCGGCGCGGCTGGCGGCCTGGCTGACGGCGCCCGCGCAGCAGGCCAGGCTGTTCCAGCGGCGCGGCAGCTTCCCCAGCGCGTCCGCCGCCCACGCCCTCCCGGCCGTCGCGGAGGCGAGGCACCCGTACTTCGGCGACGCCCCGATCGGCCGGATCTACACCCGCGCCGCCCAGGGCGTCCCGGTGACGGTCCTCGGCCCGAAGGACCTGGTCATCGCGCAGAACCTGGCCGACGTGGGCATGCTCCAGGTCGACCAGAAGGGCCGGCGGCCCGAGGACGGCTGGGACGCGGCGGTCAGGACCATCGACAACGCACTGGACCTGTGAGCGCCATGGCGAGCGACACGACGACGACCCCCTTGCCCGAGCCCCGCGTGGAGCGGATCGCCCCGCGCGGGCGCACGCACCGGTGGAGCGCGCGGTGGAGCCCGTACGCGTACATCGCGCCGTTCTTCGTCCTCTTCGCCGCGTTCGGGCTCTTCCCGCTCCTGTACACCGGCTGGGCCTCGCTGCACCGGGTGGAGCTGACCGCGCCCACCGACATGGAGTGGGTGGGGCTGCGCAACTTCTCCCGCCTGCTGGAGGACGAGTTCTTCTGGAACGCGCTGCGGAACACGGTCACCATCGGCCTGCTGTCCACCGTCCCGCAGTTGCTGATGGCCCTCGGCATCGCGCACCTGCTCCACCACCGGCTGCGCGGGTCGATGTTCTTCCGCGTCGTCGCCCTCACCCCGTACGCCACGTCCGTCGCCGCCGCGACGCTCGTGTTCGTGCTGTTGTTCGGCCGGGACTTCGGGTTCGTCAACTGGGCGCTGGGGCTCGTCGGCATCGACCCGGTGGACTGGCAGAACGGCCGGTGGACCTCGCAGATCGCGGTGTCGACGATCGTCATCTGGCGGTGGACGGGTTACAACGCGCTGATCTACCTCGCCGCGATGCAGGCGGTGCCCGACGAGTTGTACGAGTCGGCGGCGCTGGACGGCGCGTCACGGTGGCGGCAGTTCGTGCACGTCACCGTGCCGTCGCTGCGGCCGACGATCCTGTTCACCTGCGTCGTGTCGACGATCGGCGCCACCCAGTTGTTCGGGGAGCCGCTGCTGTTCAACGGCAGCGCGGGCGCGACGGGCGGCTCGGAGCACCAGTTCCAGACGCTGGGCCTGTACCTGTACGAGCAGGGGTGGGTGAACCTGCACCTGGGCCGTGCTTCGGCGATCGCGTGGGCGATGTTCCTGATCCTCGTCCTCCTCGGGGCGGCCGTCGCACTGATCAACGCGTACCGGAGGAGGAGGTCGGGTTGAGGGCTCGTCCAGGCCGGCTGACGTACGCCGTGCTCGTCGTCTTCGCCGTGCTGTCGCTGTTCCCGCTCGTGTGGACGGCGATCGCGGCGTCCAGCAGCAACGGCCGGCTGGCACAGACACCGCCGCCCTTCTGGTTCGGCGGCAATCTCCTCAAGAACCTGGGCATCGCCTGGACCGACGCGAACATGGGCCTGGCGCTGCTCAATACGACGATCGTGGCGGGCACGGTCGCGGCGGGCACGGTCCTGTTCTCCACGCTCGCCGGTTTCGCCTTCGCCAAGCTGCGGTTCCGCTTCAAGAACGTGCTCCTGCTGCTGGTGATCGGCACGATGACGGTGCCGCCGCAGCTCAGTGTCGTCCCGCTGTTCATGCTGGTCGCCGAGCTGTCGTGGACGGACCGGCTCCAGTCCGTGGTCCTGCCCGCGCTGGTGAGCGGCTTCGGGGTGTTCTTCATGCGCCAGTACCTGGTGCGGGCGCTGCCCACCGAGCTGATCGAGGCGGCCCGGGTGGACGGCGCGGGCGGCCTCAGGGTGGTGTGGCACGTCGTCTTCCCGGCGGCCCGGCCCGCGATGGCGGTGCTGGCCATGCTGACGTTCGTGATGGCCTGGAACGACTTCTTCTGGCCGATCATCGCCCTCACCCAGAGCAACCCGACGGTCCAGGTGGCGCTGACGTCCCTCGGCCGCGGCTACATCCCCGACCAGTCGGTCATCATGGCGGGCGCGCTGCTGGGCACGCTGCCGCTGCTGCTCGCGTTCGTGGTCTTCGGCCGGCAGATCGTCGGCGGCATCATGCAGGGCGCGGTGAAGGGCTGAGCCGGGAGCCGGGGTGGGGTGCGCTCCGGCCGGGTGGGGGGCGGGCCCGGCCGGAGCGCTCGGCAGGTGGTCAGTTGTAGGCGGCGAACGCCTTGGTGAAGGCCAGCGGCTGCTGGAGGATCGAGCTGCACGTGGCGTCCGCGTGGTTCACGGCCCCGGCCGCGCACTGCTTGTCGCGGGTCGCGGACCACATGGACAGCCACCCGAGGCCCTTGGACTTCGCGAAGTCGACGAGCTGCGTGGCGTCGTCGACCCTGAAGATCTCGGTGGTGACGTCGTTGACGCCGATCATCGGGGTGACGGCGACGGTCTTCCAGGCGGCCGCGTCGGAGAGCCCGAGGACGCCCTTGAGCTGCGCCTGTGTGGCGGTGGCGGCCTGGATGGCGTACTGGCCCATGTCGCCGCTGTACGCCGGGCCGTAGTCCATCGCCATGATGTTGACGGCGTCGATCTTCACGCCGTTCTTCTTGGCGTCGGCGAGCAGGTCCACGCCCGGCTGGGTCAGTCCCTCGGGCATGACGGGCAGGGTGAAGGACACGTCCAGGCCCGGGTGGGACTTCTGGAGCTGGGCGATGGCCTGGGCGCGGCGGGTGTTGGCCGCGGTGTCGGGCAGGGCCGCACCCTCGACGTCGAAGTCGACCTTGGTGAGCTTGTACTGGTCGACGACCTTGCCGTACGCCTTGGCGAGGTCGGCGGCCGTGGCGCAGTTGAGCGCCAGCTCGTGGCCCGCCGCGCCGCCGAACGACACCCGCACGTCACCGCCCTTGGCGCGCAGGGCGCCTATCTGTGCGGCGACCTTGTCGCTCGCCAGGTCGGTGACCCCGCCCCACAGGGGTGCGCAGGAGCCGCCGGAGGTGATGAAGGCGAGGTTGAACTCCTTCACGCCCGTCTTGGCCGCGGTGTCGAGCAGGTCGTACGCGGGGTGGAGGGAGGTGTCGACGTACGGGGCGAACCGGGCGGCCGGTCCCTGTGCGGGCGGCGGGGTGGGCGCGGGTGTGGTGGGTTTCGCGGTCGTCGTCGGGGTGGGTGTGGGAGTGGGCGTGGGCTTGGGCTGTTCCGTCGGGCGGCCGCTGGGCTGGGGTGTGGGCCCGGCGTCGGCCGAGCACGTCGCCTTGTCGATGAGGCACTTCACCGGGTCGCCCGGCTTGCCCGCCGCGCTGGTGACGAAGCCGACCGTGACGGAGGCGCCGGGGGCCAGCTCCTTGTTCCAGCTCGCGGGCGTCACGGTGACGTGCTGCCCGTCCACGGTGTGGTCGCCGTTCCACAGGGAGCCGATCCTCGTGCCGGCGGGCAGGTCGAATTCGAGGGTCCAGTCCGACTGGGCCTTGTCCGTCTCGTTGGTGATGACGTACTGGCCGGTGTAACCGCCGTCCCAGGAGCTGGTCCTGGTGTACGCGGCGCCGACGGCCGCCGCCTGCGCGGTGCCGGTGAACGCGAACGCCGCGCCGCCGATCACCCCGGCCGCCACGACCGCGCCGATCGCCTTGGTCCTGCCGCTCGCCCTGCGCCGGTGTGTGGCCCTGCTGCCCGTGCTGCCCATCGCGTGCCTGCCTCCGTACTGCTGTGGGGGGTGGTGGTGCGGCAGCACGCTAGCGAGCCGGAAACGGACAAATGTCCACTACGGGACGGTGGTTGAGGAACTTAGGTTCCGCTTAAGGAAGCCATGGGAGCCGATTAATGATGGACATTCACTGATGGGCACGGCGACGCCGGCTCACCCCGCGCCCGCGCCGCCGCCCCTCCGTCGTGGCGCGCCGCCCGTCCAGCCCGATCCACACGCGGACCTCCGTACCGCCGAGGACCGAGCGCCCGATGCGGACGTCGCCGCCGGTCGACTCGGCGACCCGCCGCACGATGTCCAGCCCGAGGCCCGTCGAGCCGTCCCGCGCCCCGCTGTTGCCGCGCGCCAGGGCGGCCTCCGGGTCGGCGATGCCGGGCCCCGCGTCCGAGACGAGGATGATGACGGCGTCGTCGCCGTTGTGGACGTCCACCGAGAAGGCGGTGCCCTCCGGGGTGTGCCGGAAGACGTTGCCGAGCAGTGCGTCCAGCGCGGCGACCAGCTCCGGGCGGGCGACCGGTATCCGGACGGGCCGGTCGACGCCCGCCAGGCGCACCTTGCGGCCCTCGTCCTCGGCGAGCGCGGACCAGAAGTCCATGCGTTCGCGTACGACTTCGGAGGCGTCGCACCCGGCGCCCGGACCGGTCGCCTGGGTCTGCGGCTTGGCCTCCCTGGCCGTGCGGATGATGGTGTCGACCTCGCGTTCCAACTGCTCCACGGCCGCCCGCGTCTGGTCGGCGGCGGGCCCGTCGCCGAGAGAGGCGGCGTTGAGGCGCAGCACCGTCAGGGGCGTGCGCAGCCGGTGGGAGAGGTCGGCGGCGAGCTCGCGTTCGTTGGCGAGGAGCTGGACGACCTGGTCGGCCATGGAGTTGAAGGCGATGGCGGCGGACTTCAGCTCGGCGGGCCCGTCCTCGGGTACGCGGGCGCCGAGCCTGCCCTCGCCCAGGTCGTGGGCGGCGTGGGCGAGCCGCTGGGCGGGCTGCACCATGCGGATGCCGAGCCGGTCGGCGACGGCGACGGAGCCGACGACCAGCGCGACGCCCACCCCGGCGAGGATCAGCCAGGCGGTGGCGAGGCCGTTGGTGACCTCGCCCTCGGGGACGTACACCTCGACGATGGCGATCTGGCCGGTGCTGATGGCGGTCGGCTGGAGCAGGGCGTAGCCGCCGGGGACCTCGGTGATGGAGGCGCGCGGTACGCGCTGGACGGTGGCCAGGTCCTTCGCGGTGGCCCGGCCGGTGCCGATCTCCATGGGCTCGGCTCCCGCGGACGCCGGGATGTGCACGGCCAGGTGCCCGGCGGCGCCCGCCTGGGTGGAGGCGACGGCCCGGTCGAGCTGGGCGCGGTCGGTGGTGATGGACAGGGATGTGCCGATGGCGGCGGCCTGCCGTTCGGCGTTGGTGAAGGCCCGGTCGCGGGCCATCTCCTTGATGACGAGCCCGAGCGGCACGGCGAACGCCACCACGACCATCACCGTGACGGCCAGCGCCACCTTGACGAGCGCCCACCTCACCGTACTCGGCTCGCTTCTCCGCCCGCGCGGCGCAGAGGTGCGGCTTTCTCGGTCTCCCCCACAGCCTTCGGCGTGGGAGGTGCCCCCAGCGGCCCGGCGGCCGCGCGTGCGACGCTCACAGCGGCGGCTCCAGCTTGACCCCCACACCCCTGAGGGTGTGCAGGTAGCGGGGCTTGGCGGCCGTTTCGCCCAGTTTCCGCCGCAGCCATGACAGATGTACGTCGATGGTCTGGTCGTCCCCGTACGACTGCTGCCACACCTCGGCGAGCAGTTCCTTGCGCGGGACGACCACGCCGGGCCGTGCGGCCAGGAAGGCCAGCAGGTCGAACTCCCGGCGCGTCAGGTCCAGCCGTGCCCCGTCCAGTTCCGCCTGGCGCCGCAGCGGGTCGACGGTGAGGCCGCCGACCTGGAGGACGCTGGTGGGGGGCGCCTCGCCGGCGGCCGCACGGGAGCGGCGCAGCACGGCGGCCATCCGGGCGGACAGGTGCTCCACCGAGAACGGCTTGGTGAGGTAGTCGTCGGCGCCGTCGTTGAGGAGCCGGACGATCTCGGCCTCGTCGTCCCGCGCGGTGGCGATGATCACGGGTACGTCGGTGATGCCGCGCAGCATCTTCAGCGCCTCGGAACCGTCCAGGTCGGGCAGTCCGAGGTCCAGGATGACGACGTCGAAGCGGAAATGGGCGACCTCGCGCAGCGCCTCCAGTGCCGTGCCGACGCTCCGTACGGTGTGGGAGGCCTCGGTCAGGTGCCGGATGAGGGCGGAGCGCACGAACTGGTCGTCCTCGACCACGAGCACACTTGCCATGGGCGGCACCGTACGCCATACGGCGGAATGAGGGGGACCGGTGTTGACCTCTGGGGCGTGTGGTGCAGGATGGCCCGGATGCGTAGAGGACTCGTACATGCCATGGCGTGGTCGCTCGCCACGGGCGCGGCGGTCACTCTGTCGTGGTGGGGCGTGCACACGGTGATGGCCGGGACGGCGTACGATCCGCCGCGCGCCCTGCCGATCACGGCCGACCGCCCGGCGACGACGACGCCGAGCGTGGCGCCGCAGGCCTCCTCCACGCGGCGCCCGAAGCCGTCCCCGCCGCCGAGTCCCACGCCGCCCCCGGCGTCCTCCGCCGCTCCGGACCGCGAGCCGTCGGCCACCCCGTCGCGCCGGTCGTCACCGCCGCCGAGCACGCCGCCCGCGAGCACCGGCGATGTGAAGAGCTACACGGTCGACGGCGGCCGGGTGGCCTTCGACATCGGCGCCTCGTCCGCCGAGCTGGTCTCGGCGACCCCGGCGTCGGGCTGGCAGATGCAGGTGTGGAAGCAGCCGACATACATCCGCGTGACGTTCAGCAGGGACGGCAAGGAGATCGACGTGTTCTGCACGTGGCACGACCACGCGCCGACGGTGCAGATCGAGGAGCGTGAGCGCTGAGCGCCGGGCGCTCAGTCCTCCTCGACCTGGTACGACTTCGTCCAGGTGGCGCCGCAGCGGCAGTGGTAGTGCTCGATGAGCTCCCCGCTTTCGGAGACGCCCATGCCCTGGTGGACGCGAACATGGACATGCGTACCCATGAGTGCCTCTCTCTGCCATCGGTGACAATTGACCGATTTTCGCCACGGCGTCTCATCAGCGGCAAGGAAACGTCCAGCATGCGGACGTGACCTTTACCGGAACCCTCACTGGAACACCGAGGCGGGTGGTACGGGTGAGTCCTTGGCGCTCGCGTCGGTGACCGCGACCGCCCCGCCCGTGAAGTCGGTCAGCCCTCGCCCGTGCTCGACCCTTCCCGGATGCGGATCGGTGGCGACCCGGCGGGTCAGCTCGGCGACCGGCAGGGCGGTGCCGGAGGCGACGAGTACGGCGTTGCCGAAGCGGCGCCCGCGCAGCACGGCCGGGTCGGCGGCGAGCGCCAGCTCGGGGAAGACGGCGGCGGCGGTGGCGACCTGGCCGCGCAGATGCGCCAGCGGCGGCCCGTCGGCGAGGTTGGCGGCGTAGTGCCCGCCGGGCGCCAGGACGCGCCGCACCTCGGTGAGGAACTCCGCGCTGGTGAGGTGCGCGGGGGTGCGGGCGCCGCTGAAGACGTCGGCGATGACCAGGTCCGCCCAGCCGTCCGGCACCTTGCCGAGCCCGGCGCGGGCGTCGGTGCTGCGCACCCGGATGCGGGCGCCCGGATCGAGCGGCAGTTCACGGCGCACGAGCTGGACGAGGGGCGCGTCGAGCTCGACGATCTGCTGGGTGGAGCGGGGCCGGGTGGCGGCCACGTACCGGGCGAGGGTGAAGGCGCCGCCGCCGAGGTGGACCACCTGGAGCGGCCGGCCGGGCGGTGCGACGAGGTCGGCGACGTGGCCGAGCCGCCGCTGGTACGCGAAGCTCAGCCGGGCCGGGTCGTCGAGGTCCACGTGCGACTGGGGCGCCCCGTCGATGAGCAGCGTCCAGGCCCGTGCGCGCTCCGGGTCGGGTATGAGTTCGGCGACCCCGCCGGCGACGGTCTCGACGACGGCCTCGGCCGCCGCCGCACGTCCGCGCCGCTTGTTCCTTGCCATCCGCCCATTATCGGCGCTCCGCCCCGGAGCCCGGTCCGGGCCGACCGTGCGACCGCGCAGGACCGTGCCGGGCCGGCCGTGCCGTCTCTCCGGTGCGCCGGGCACGCGCGAACGGCCCGGCGGGGCGACCGGCCGGGCGGGCGGAGGGTGTGCCTAACGGCAGTTGTCGGCGGCCTCGATCAGGCGGGCGGCCTCGCCGAGCGCCTCGCGCAGCACCACGGGGTCGGTGACCGGGCCGGTGTCGGTCGGGGGCAGCAGCCAGCCGGTGCCGGAGACGGGGGGCTCCGGCTGGGCGCCGGGGAGGGGAGGGACCCGCAGGCCTCGCCCGGAGGTCTGGGTGCAGGCGCTGCCCGGCATGTCCCAGCCGGCGGCGGTGCCCGGCGGCACCAGGAAGCCGAGGGTGTCGCACGACCCGTCGTGCAGCACGGGTCCGACGAGGGGGGCGCCGCCGCGCCGCAGGATGTCGACTGCTTCCAGGCCCTGCCGGGCCGGGACGGTCACCAGATCACAGGGCTCGCCCCCGGGCGGGGCGCTCGCGTCGGGTGTGGGCCAGTGCTGCGCGGTGGTCCCTGACGCACCGCCGGATTGCGGGTTCGCCTGCATGCCGACCTCCAACAAGGGGTCCCCTCCTCGCTCGAGTCCCCGTATGGAGACACGTTGCGTCTCTCCACATGGTTCAACGCCCATGC
Organism: Streptomyces sp. NPDC049837; assembly: GCF_040674455.1. Lineage (NCBI taxonomy): Bacteria > Bacillati > Actinomycetota > Actinomycetes > Kitasatosporales > Streptomycetaceae > Streptomyces > Streptomyces sp. NPDC049837. The sequence continues at coordinate 15,682 of NZ_JBFAMP010000012.1, forward strand.
GCGTCAACGGCTACGGCGGCACGCCGCCGCAAAGGATGGCAGTTCATGGCGGATCGTGGGTGAGATATCCCGTTTGTAGCCAAACACCGCGTAGCCGGACCGTCACAGCAGGTACGTTCTTGCCCCGCCGGAACAACGGCAGTGCAGTACGCAGGAGAGGGCTCGGCCATGGCGACGTCACGGGCAGTTCCCAATCTCGCCTTCCGCCGACTGCGCGGGCAGCGCTCCGCGGGGGAGTTCGCGGCCGCGGTCCGCCGGGCCGCCCGGGAGATCGGCGAACAGGTGGCGTGCGACGCCCGCTACATCGGGCGCGTGGAATCGGGCGAGATCCGCTGCCCCAACTACGCGTACGAGCGGGTGTTCCTGCACATGTTCCCCGGACTGTCCCTGACTGACCTGGGGTTCACCGCGCGGGAGCGGGTACGCGGCCGGGGGGCGCGTGCCGCGGCCGCCGCCGCACCGGCGCCACAGAACACCATCCGGAACGATGAGGAGAGCGACGTGCTGCGTCGCGCATTCATGACGAGCGGCACCGCCACCCTGGCGGCCGCCTCGCTCGGCCTCGGCGGCGCCGTCCCCGCGCCGCGCGCCGGCGGCAGGTTCGGCGAGACCGAGGTGAACGCCGTCGAGGAGGCGGTGCGACGGATCCGGCTGCTCGACGACCGGCACGGCGCCGACCGGCTGTACCGGATGGCCGCCGAGCCGCTGCGCAGCGCCTACGCGCTGCTCGACGCCGGGACGGCGGCCCGCCAGTCGACCACCGACCGGATGCACGCGGGCGCCGGTGAGCTGGCGCTCTCGGTGGGGTGGCTGGCACACGACTCGGGCCGGCTGGAGGACGCCCGCTCGCACTACGCGGAAGCCCTGGCCACCGCGCGCGTGGCGGGTGATCCCGCCCTGGAGGCGCACGCCTTCTCCAACACGTCGTTCCTGGCCAGGGACGCGGGCCGGTACCGGGAGGCGGTACGGGCGGCGCAGGCCGGGCAGCGCGCGGGCAAGCACCTGTCCTCGCCCCGGCTGCTGGCCCTGCTGACGCTGCGGGAGGCGGGCGGCTGGGCGGGCCTTGGCGACCGGGCCGCGTGCGAAGAGGCCCTGGGCCGGGCGCACACGCTGTTCGGGCGCGGCCCGGGCGACGCCGACCCCGAGTGGATGTCGTTCTTCGGCGAACCGGAGCTGGAGGCGCTGGAGGCCCAGTGCTGGTCCGCCCTCGGCGACTGGTCGCGCGCCGCCCGGCACGCGCACCGGGCGATCGTCCTCCAGAACCCGCACTTCACCCGCAACCTGGCGCTGTACCGCGCCCAGCTCGCGACCGACCTGGCACGCGGCGGCTCCCCGGAAGAGGCCGCGGCGGCCGGTGAACGGGTCCTGGACCTGCTGGACGAGGTCCAGTCGAGCCGCATCCGCGCGATGCTGGCCGAGACGGTCCGGCTGCTCGCCCCGCATCAGGCCGGCCCGGCGGTGGCGTCCTTCCTGGCCCGCCACGCCGCCGTGGTCTAACCCTCCAGGTGGCCCGTGTCGTTCCAGCGTTCGATCGCGGGGTCCCCGTACGCCCAGCCGAGGGCGGACAGGCTCGTCGGGTCGAGGCGGACACGGGCCGCGAACGACACGTCCTCGCCCAGCCAGCGCGCCGCGATGGAGCGCAGGATGTGGCCGTGTGCGAAGACCAGGACGTCACGGTCGGCCGAGCGCGCCCACTCCACGACCTCGTCCGCGCGGGCGGAGAGCTGCGCCAGGGTCTCCCCCTCCGGCACGCCGTCGCGCCAGATGAACCAGTCAGGCTTGATCGCCTTGATCTCGGCGGGCGTCATGCCCTCGTACGCGCCGTAGTCCCACTCCATCAGCGTGTCCCAGCGCTCGGCGCGGTCGCCGAAGCCGGCCAGTTCGCAGGTCTCACGCGCGCGTGCCAGCGGGCTCGTACGGATCTCGACACCGTCCAGGCCGTCCCAGGGCCCGCGGTGGAGCCGTTCGCCGAGCAGCTTCGCGCCCCGGCGGCCCTCCTCCAGCAGCGGTATGTCTGTCCTGCCGGTGTGCTTGCCCAGCAGCGACCATTCGGTCTGACCGTGCCGGGCGAGCAGGATCCGCGGTGCCATGGGGGCTCTCCTGAAAGTCTCGCGAGGGGTGTCCGTCCATCATCGCGCACGGGCTCCGCCGCCCTGGAGGGCGGGCGTCCGGTCCCCCGTTGTCAGTGCCGGATGCGAGACTTCCGCGGGTGAGCGAATCCCTGGGCAGCGGACCGGTTCGGCGTCCGCACACGACACTGCGGCACCAGCTCGCCGAGCTGCGCGGACCGGCCACCGCGCCGCGTCCGCTGGACGCCCGTGCGCTGGCGGCGCTGGCCGCCAATCCCGGCTGCCGGCGCCGGGCGCTGCTGGACGGCGCCGGGGTCGACAAGGCCGCGCTGGCGTCGGCGCTCGGGGCGCCGTCGGGCTTCGGCCAGTCGCAGTTCGCGTTCATGCGGGGCAATGCCTTCGAGGCGAAGGTGAAGGCCGACGGCGGCATGGAGCTGATGCGGCTGCTGGGCGTGGCCGAGCCCGGGGAGGTCCGGGTCCCCGACCTGGCGGCGGCCGGGCCCGAGGGCCGAGCGGCGCGGACGGCGCTGGCGCTGCGGGAGGCGACGGCGGCCGGGGCGTGGGCGCTGCTGGACCACCCGATGCTGGCCCTGGAGGTGGCCGGTTCGCCCGCGTATCTGGAGCCGGACGCGGTCGTGGTGCACCCGGACGGCCGGTGGACGGTCGTGGAGATCAAGTCGTTCCCGATGATCGACGGTTCGGCGGACGCGGCGAAGGTGGGCGCGGCGGCCCGGCAGGCCGCGGTGTACGTGCTGGCGCTGGAGCGGGTCGCGGCCCTCACGGACGGCGCCCGGGTGGCGCACTCGGTGCTGCTGGTGTGCCCCAAGGACTTCTCCAACCAGCCGACCGGTTCGGTCGTCGACGTACGCAAGCAGTTGTCCGTCACACGGCGGCAGCTCGCCCGCCTGACCCGGGTCGAGGACATCGCGGCGGCGCTGCCCGACGGGGTGAGCTTCGATGTGGAGGCGTGCTCGGCGGAGCAGCTCGCGGCGGCGGTGGAGGCGGTACCGCACGCGTACGCGCCGGACTGCCTGGCGGCGTGCGAGCTGGCGTTCCACTGCCGGGACCGGGCGCGCGCGGCGGGCGCGGTGGAGGCGCTGGGGCGTTCGGTGCGCGGCGAGCTGGGCGGGCTGACGACGGTCGGCGCCGTGCTGGCGGCGGCGCGCGGCGAGTCCGGTGACCCGGACGACCCGACGGTGTCGGCGCTGCGGCGGGCGGCGGCGCTGCGGGCGGAGTCCCTGGAGGCGGTGGGCGCATGTCGCTGATCTCCACGCTCGCGAGGCTGGAGGCCGTCGAGTCCGGGCGGGCCCAGCCGCTGGCCACCGTGCGGCACCGGCACCTGTCGGAGCGGCCCCTCGTCCTCGTACCGCTGACGACCGCCGGTGAGGCCGGTGCGCCGCTGGGGGCGCTGGTGGGGACGGACCCGGAGGAGCCCCGGCTGCTGGTCGTGCCGCAGCCGCGCGACCGGGACCTGCGGTTCGGGTTCCTCGCGGACCTGGCCGAGGCGGTCCTGCCGCACATCGAGGGGTACGCGGACGACGTCGAGGCGGCGGAGCGGAACGAGACCGACCCGGAGACCGGCAAGAAGGTCAAGGTCGAGGTGGAGCTGTGCGCGGACGCGCCGCAGCTCGTCGTGCCGAGCCGCGCGGGTGTCGAGTACGTACGGCTGCTCGGCCGGTCGATGCGGTTCCGCCGCACGGCCGAGCAGGACCCGGAGACGCCGTTCCCGGCGCCGCCGCGCGTGCCGCTGCTCGGCCGGTGGCTGACGCACTACGGGGAGCGGGCGCGGGTGCCGGGCTCGTCGCTGCTGCTGGCGGCCACCGACCTGCTGAACCGGCACTGGGCGACCGGCCAGTCGTCGCTGGAGGACCAGCACTTGGGTGCGCTGCTCGCCTGGATCGACCCCCAGGCCGGGGAGTCCGGGGCGGAGGCGGCGCTGCGGGCCGAGCTGGCGCGGGACCGGGAGGGGCAGTTGCTGTGCCCGCCGGCCGGTCCGGCGACCGACCCGGCGTTCGACAACCGGCTGCTGGCGCCCGCGATCGAGCGGTACGACCGGGCGCGGCAGGCCCTGGCGTCGGCGGAGGACGGGGAGGCGGCCGATGAGCGGCTGGGCGAGCTGCACCGGGCCGAGCGGGAGATCCGGCGGCTGATCCTGACGCAGCTCCAGCCCACCTGGCACGCCATGTGGCGGGCGATCGGGCTGCTGCGCGAGCTGCCGCCGGGCGCGCGCGTGGCGGACCGGTGGACCCGCGACCGCTGGTCGTTCACCGGCCACCGGGACCGGGTGCGGGCGGGCGAGCCGCCGCAGCCGCGCCGGGACGACGCCGTGACGGCGGCGAACAAGCTGGCCGCGCGGGAGAGCGCGCAGGCGCAGTTGGAGGCGCAGGAGGCGCTGGACGACCCGCTGGTGATGGCGGGGCGGCGGCTTGCGGGCGAGGCGTTCGTGGCCGAGGTGGTGGACGTGACGATGGCCTGGACGGAGTCGAAGCGGCCCTCGCCCCGGCCGCTGCTGACGGTGCGGACGGACGACCGGCCGCACCTGGGCGAGCGGGTGAAGGTGTACCGCTCGCTGGACGGCAAGCCGCAGAGCGCGGAGTTCGTGCGGTACGAGGAGGACGGGTCGCCGGTGCTGCGGCTGCTGGACCGGATGGGCCGTTCCAAGGAACCGGCCGAAGGTTCCGTACCGGAGAAGGGCGACCGGGTGGTGTGGACGCTGTTCGAGCACGACCAGCGGGTGGGGCCGAAGCTCCCGGACCCGGAGGAGACGCCGTGGACGCACGGCGGCCCGCCCCGCCCCGATGCGGTGGAAGCCCCTGATGCCGTGACCCCGGAGGACCTGCTGTGACCTTGGCCTTCGATCCTTCCGCCGAGGCGGCCGGGGCGACCCGCGGCATCCTCGCCGACACGCTGCACGGCGAGGCCCGGGGCGTCGTGGTGGACTCGCCCCCGGGCGCCGGCAAGTCCACGCTCGTCGTGCGTGCCGCGCTGGAGCTGGCGGCGGCCGGCCGGCCCCTGATGGTGGTCGCCCAGACGAACGCGCAGGTCGACGACCTGGTGCTGCGGCTCGCCGAGAAGGAGCCGGAGCTGCCGGTGGGCCGGCTGCACAGCAACGACTCGGACCCGTACGACAAGGCGCTCGACGACCTCGGCAACGTACGGAAGTCGGCGAAGGCGGCGGACCTGGCCGGGCTGGACGTGGTGATCTCGACGGCCGCGAAGTGGGCGCACGTGAAGGGCGTCGAGCCGTGGGGGCACGCCATCGTCGACGAGGCGTACCAGATGCGGTCGGACGCGCTGCTGGCGGTGGCGGGGCTGTTCGAGCGGGCGCTTTTCGTGGGCGACCCGGGGCAGTTGGACCCGTTCAGCGTGGTCGGCGCGGAGCAGTGGGCGGGCCTGTCGTACGACCCGTCCGCGAGCGCGGTCTCGACGCTGCTGGCGCACAACCCGGACCTGCCGCAGCACCGGCTGCCAGTGTCCTGGCGGCTGCCGGCGTCGGCCGCGCCGCTGGTGTCGGACGCGTTCTACCCGTACACGCCGTTCCGCAGCGGGACGGGCCCCGGCGACCGGCGGCTGGCCTTCGGGGTGCCGTCGGACGGTTCGGGCCCGGACCGGGTCCTGGACGAGGCGGCCGAGTCGGGCTGGGGCCTGCTGGAGCTGCCCGCCCGGCACACCCCGCGCACCGACCCGGAGGCGGTACGGGCGGTGGCCCTGGTGGTGCGGCGGCTCCTGGACCGGGGCGGGGCGGCGACCAGCGAGCGCGCCGAGGCCCCCGTACCGGTGGGGCCCGACCGGATCGCCGTCGGCACGGCCCACCGCGACCAGGCGGCGGCGGTACGGGCGGCGCTCGCGGAGCTGGGCGTGGCGGGTGTCACGGTCGACACGGCGAACCGCCTCCAGGGGCGGGAGTACGACGTGACGGTCGTCCTCCACCCCCTGTCGGGCCGCCCGGACGCGACGGCCTTCCACCTGGAGACCGGCCGCCTGTGCGTCCTGGCCTCCCGCCACCGGCACGCCTGCATCGTCGTGTGCCGCGCGGGCGTCGCCGATCTGCTGGACGAGCATCCCTCGACGGAGCCGGTCCAGCTCGGCGTGACGGTGAAGTTCCCGGACGGCTGGGAAGCCAACCACGCGGTGCTCTCCCACCTGTCGGAGCACCGCGTGGTGTGGCAGCCGTGACCGGCACCCCGCCCCTTCCCGAAACCGGGGCTGTGCCCCGGGCCCTGGCGGGGCGTGCAGACGTGGGGCTGACGCCCCCACACCCCTGGGGCGCGGCTGATTCGCAGCGCGCCGATGGCGGGGTGGTCGCCCGCGCATGGCCGCCCACCGAGGGCGCGCCCGCCCGGCGGGAGGGCGTACTTGCGGAGGGCGGGAGAATGGAAGGTGGTCCATCACGACGGGGGCGTCCCCGCGGGTGGGGGAAGCGCGTCGTGCGAGGAGGAGACACTCATGGCGGAAACCGAGCGGAGTGAGCGGCGACTGAGGCCCGCGCCCCTGCTCTTCGAACCCGCGGAGGCCGCCTCCGACCCCGAGCACTTCTTCGACCTGGAGTCGATGGAGGACCCCCGGGAGCTGCTCGCCCGGTCCACGGAGCTGGCGCTGGCGTTCCGGGCGGCGACCGACCGGGCGGTGGAGTTCCAGGCGCTCGCGGCCGCGCAGCTCGCCGATCCGCAGCGGTTCGACCGGCTGACGGCCGGGGACATCGCCGAGCGTGCCGAGTGGACCGAGGACTATGCCAAGAAGATGATCGAGTTCGGGCGTGACCTGCTGCGCAACGGAGGCCGTCCCGGCGAGGAGTAGCCGGGTGGCATATGACCGGGGCGCAAGATACTCCTCTCCGCCCGGCGCTGTCCCGGTTTCCCTCAACTCCCCGGAACCAGGCCGTCACTGGCGGTACATCTGGATGCCATGAGCGCATGGCTGCGAAACGAATCGCCCCACGATCACGCCACCGAGGTCACGGCGGCCGGAGCCGGCTGGCTGACGTCGGCGGCGGCGTACCCGCGTTCCACGCTCTCCCTGTGGGAAGCCCGGCCGACCGCGCCGGCGGTGCTCCCGTGCGGTTCCGTCTTCGACGTGGTGAGCGTGGAGTCCGTGTTCGGGCGCCGCATGCTCGACCGCCTGTGGGGTGAGGGCCCCGGCTCCGGCCCGGTCGCCGTCCACCGTGGGCGGATGCTGCTGTTCACCGCCCCCGGCACGGCTCACCGGCTGCCGTCCCTGCTGCGCTGGGAGGAGTGGGGCGACGCCGTGCCGCCCCCGCTGTGCCACGGCGCCGGGGACGCGATCACCGTGCCTCCGCTGACGCCGGGGGGCGCGGACGGCGGCGCTCCGCGCTGGCTGGTGGCTCCGGACACCCGGCACCCCTGGCTGCCCGGCCCTGAGGTGATCCTCTGGGCATGTGTACGGGCGGCCCGGGCGGGGGTGGCCGCCGGCGTGCGGGTTTCGATTTTTCCTACCGCCGACCAGGGTGCTAAGGTCTACGACGTCAGCAGGCGCCGCTAGCTCAGTTGGTTAGAGCAGCTGACTCTTAATCAGCGGGTCCGGGGTTCGAGTCCCTGGCGGCGCACAGACGGGAAAAGCCCCTCGCGGAAGCGGGGGGCTTTTTCGTGCGTCACGGTACGGTCACCCGGACCGTCCACGCGCCCGTCCGCGTCCGGTCGGCGACCTCGACCCGGGCTGTTCCCCCCGGCACCGTGAACGTCTCGCCCACGCGCAGCGGCGCGTCCGCGAGCGGCGGGTAGACCGACCGGCCCCAGCAGGCGTCGGTGGTCGGGTGGGTGTCGATCACCTCGACGGGCCCGCCGCCGGACACGGCGTCCGTACGGACCCGGTAGATCAGCACGCCCTCGGTGCAGGTGCCGTGGTCGTTCCCGGTCGCCCCGCGCGCCTCGATCGCCAGCGCGCTGTTGCTGCCGGTCCTGACGACCGCCAGCCGGGTGCCGACCGAGGCGCCCCGCTCGGGCCTCGCCGCCAGCGGCTCCAGGGTGAAGCGGCTGCTGCCGGACCCGGCCACGCAGTGCACCTGGCGCCGGTCCAGCCAGCCCAGCTTCCACTTGTGCCAGCCGAACAGTTCCGGCGCGAGTGCGAACTGGCTGCCCATGACGTCCCAGTCACCCACATGGGTGTCCCAGTCGCCCTTGCCGTCCATGGGGCGGTGGTAGAGGTCGGGCAGGTCGAAGACGTGCCCGGTCTCGTGGGCGAGGACGTTGCGGTCCGGCGGGTGCCGCTCGAAGACGGTCACCACCCGCTTGATCGCCGCGCCGTCGGCGTACAGCGGGGTGTTGAAGTTGACGACCTTCGTCGCGTCGGAGTCCACGCCGGGCGCGTCCGGGTCGGCGACCAGGTAGACGATGTCGTACCGCGAGAAGTCGACCACCGGGTCGGCCGCGGCGAGCGCGTCGCGCAGGTAGGCGGCGCGGCGGTCCGGCTCCCAGTCGCGCCGTATGGCGTACGAGGTGGACGGGTGCGGCATCCGGATCCAGTCGCGCCGCGGATGCGGGCGGAGGGTGAATTTCCCGTACGAGGCCCGTTCGAAGAAGTGGCTGGTCTCGGGGAAGTAGTCGGCGGCGAGCTGGTCCGGGGCGGTCAGCGGCCGGGAGTCGGGGAACGACAGGAAGACCATCAGCGCGTCGAGCCGGCGGACGGGACGCGGGTAGGCGGTGTTCCAGGTGTCCAGGCCGAGCGAGTGGTGGGCGTCGGTACGCCGCAGGGCGCACGGACCGGCCATCGGCTCGGCGCTCGCGGGGCCGGCGACGAGACCGGTGGCCGCGAGCGAGAGGAGGGCGAAGAGCCCCGCGGCGGTGGAGCGCAGGCGACGGCGTTCCACTCCCTCGGGTGTCTGCTGGCCCTCCACGTCAACCTCCGGTGCGGCATACGGGACGTCTCACCACCCTGTGACGATTCGTGGTGATACGCCCTGTTCCGCTGCCCCAGTCGGGTGAGCCGCCGACGCGCCCCGCCGGTCCGGGAAGTTCACCGACAGTCACAACTGGTCACGGCAGGACCGGGCCGCGCCACACCCGTGCAGAAACGATCGGCCTCCTGTGGGTGGTGTGGTTCCTCACAACAACCCCACCCGTCTCACGCGGTGGCGGCGCTGGAACGGCCGCCGCGAGAGCCTCTATGATCGGCACACTTTCCTGGCCGACCCATCCCGACCACATCTGTGCGTCACAACTGCCTTGCGGGAGCGAGCCGTGAACGGAACCTCCGAAGGACCGGGAGCTGCGGCAGCCTCAACGACCGGAACCGCCCGGCGTCCGGTCACAGAGCGTCATGAAACCGTCGGCGAACCGCGCCCCTCGGCCACCGCTGCCCGCGTCCCGCCCGAGACGCCCGACGGGCGTGCCGCGACCCCCTCCCCGCCGGCCCCGCCCGACCACGCCCCGGCCCGGAACGGCGCCGTGCGGCCCGCCCCGCAGAACCCGCCACCGCCCCCGGCCGGCGCCCGGCCAAACCCGGACCACGAGCCCGGCCTCCAGGCCCCGGCCCCGGCCCGCGAGCCCGCCACGGACCCGGCCTCCGCCCTCCACGCCCCGCACCCGGACCGCGCCCCTCAGAGCCCGGCCCGACCCGCGGACCGCGACCCTGCCCCCCACGTCCCGGCGGGCGAGGCCACCCGGCACACCCCGGCCACGGCCCCTGCCCCTCAGAGCCCGGCCCCACCCGCGGACCGCGACCCTGCCCCCCACGCCCCGGCCTCCGCCCTCCCCTCGCACCACGACCACCACCACCCCCACCACGCGCACGACTACCGCGCCGCCTTCAACGCCGCCCACATCGCCATGGCCGTCGTCGACCCCGACGGGCTCGTCGTGACCGCGAACGACGCCCTCGCCGCGCTGCTCGGCACCGACGCCGCGTCGCTCCGCGAGCAGGCCGCAGCCGACCTCGTGGACCTGGCATCGGACAGCCGGACCTGGCACGCGTACCACGAGGTGCTGCGCGGCCGGCGCTCCCGCTTCCGCTGCACGCGCCGTCTCAAACATCCCGACGGGCGGTCGCTGTGGGCCGAGGTGACCGTCGCGCCCGTCACGCCCAGCCGGGGCGTCCTGCTGTCGATCGCGGACATCAGCGACCGCCGCCAGCTCCAGGCGCGGCTGCGGCACCTCCAGATGCACGACCCGGTGACCCGGCTGCCCAACCGCACGCTGTTCTTCGAGCGCCTGACCTCCGCGCTGGAGAACTCCTCGTACGACGACGGCGGCACCGGCCGGATCGGCCTGTGCTACCTCGACCTCGACGGGTTCAAGGCGGTCAACGACACCCTCGGGCACCGCGTCGGCGACCGGCTGCTCGCCGCCGTCGCCGCGCGGCTCACCGAGTGCGCCGACAGCGACGGCTACACCCGCGGCGGCGGCCACCTCGTGGCCCGGCTCGGCGGGGACGAGTTCGCGATCCTCGTCGAGGACTCCACCGGTACGGAACAGCTCGCCGACCTCGCCAGGTCCGTACTCGCCGCCGTACAGCGGCCGTTCGACCTCGCCGGGCAGCGGCTGTCGGTGTCGGCGTCCATCGGGGTCGTCGAACGGGCCGCCGCCGGCACCACCGTGAACGGCCTGATGCAGGCCGCCGACACCACGCTCTACTGGGCAAAGGCCGACGGCAAGGCCCGCTGGACGCTCTTCGACCCCGAGCGCAACGCCCATCGCATGACCCGGCAGGCGCTCTCCTCGACCCTCCGCCCGGCCGTCGAACGCGGCGAGTTCGCCCTGGAGTACCAGCCGCTCGTCGGCATGGCCGACGGAACGGTCCGGGGCGTGGAGGCGCTGGTCCGCTGGAACCACCCGCAGTTCGGCTCGCTGGCGCCGAATCGGTTCATCGGAATTGCTGAAGAGGACGGCTCGATCGTCCAGCTCGGCCGCTGGGTGCTGCGTACGGCGTGCCGGCAGGCCCGGCAGTGGCAGCTCGACCACCCGCACGAACGACCGCTGTTCGTCAGCGTCAACGTCGCCGTACGCCAGGTCTGGGACTCCGACCTGGTCGCGGACGTCGCCGAGATCCTCGCCGAGACCGGACTCGCACCGCACCTGCTCCAGCTCGAACTGACCGAGTCGGCGGTGATGGGCTCCGCCGGGCGGCCGCTGCAAGCCCTCCAGGCGCTCAGCGACATGGGCGTACGGATCGCGATCGACGACTTCGGCACCGGGTACTCCAACCTCGCCTACCTCAGCCGCCTCCCGGTCTCCGTCCTCAAACTGGACGGTTCCTTCGTCCGCGGCTTCCAGGACGAGGAGCACCCGAACCCCGCCGACGAAGTGATCGTCGAAGCCCTCGTCCAGCTCGCGCACCGGCTCGGGCTGACCGTCACCGCCGAGTGCGTGGAGACGTCCGGCCAGGCCGCCCGGCTGCGGCGCATCGGCTGCGACACCGGCCAGGGCTGGCTCTACTCCCGCGCGGTCACCGCCGAGCGCATCGCCGAACTGATCGGCGTCACCCCGGGCTGACCCCACGGCTCACGGTCAGCGCGCTGTGGACGAAGTCCCGCACCACACCCGGAACGTCGCCGTCACGGGACCACACGACCCCGACCTGACTGTGGCTCACGCCGCGCACCGGGCGGTAGACCACGTCGGGGCGCTGGTAGAAGCGAGCGGTGGCCTCCGGGGTGAGGCTGATGCCGTAGCCGTTCGCGATCGCGTTGAGCCACTCGTCCGGGTTGTTCGCCACCGCACCCACCAGGACGGGGTGGCCGTCGCGTTCGTCGGCGGCCAGCCAGTAGTCGCGCCACCAGCCGGAGGCGTCCGGCGTGGCGATGAACGGCTCGTCGAAGACCTCCCGGAAGTCGATGACCTCGCGGTCGGCCAGCCGGTGCGTGGCGGGCAGCGCGAGCCACCGGTCCTCGGTGAGCAGGACCTCCACGCCCAGCTCCTCCTGGCCGGGGAACGGCAGCCGCAGCAGCGCCACGTCGGCCTCGCCGCCGGCCAGCCCGGCCGTCGGGTCCTCCCAGCCGGTCTGGATCATCCGCACCCGCCAGCCGGGGCGGCGGCGGGCGAACTCGGCGATGATCCCCTGGGTCAGCTCGTTCGCGGCGGACGCCACGAACCCGACGCGCAGCACCCGCGCCGCCCGCTCCGCCGCGACCTTGGTGGCGCGCAGGGCGGTACTCCACGCCCCGAGAACGGGGGGTACGGCGGCGGCGAGCGCGGTACCCGCCTCGGTGAGGGTCATGCCGTTGCGGGAGCGTACGAACAGATCCACGCCCAACTGGGCTTCGAGTTGCCTGATCTGCCTGGTCAGTGCGGGCTGCGAGATGAATAACCGTTCCGCGGCGCGGGTCAGGTGGCCCTCTTCGGCGACGGCGGCGAAGTAGCGCAACAGCCGGGTGTCGATGTCCATGCCACAAGGTTATGGATTCAAGCATTGGACCGGAGCGGCAGATCGGCGGGAAGCTCGATCACACAAGGAGCCGCAGGCCGGGGAGATTTGAGATGAGCAACCCCAACATCGAGTTGATCAGACGCTTCTGGGCCGGCTACGCCACCGGCGACCTGGACGGACTCCGCGACTCCGTGCTGGCGCCGGAAGCCGTGTGGCACGTACCCGGCAACCACCCCCTGGCCGGCAGCCACCGCGGCGCGGAGGGCATCACGACGTACCTGGAGGGGCTCGCGACCGGGGACTTCATCGCGGACGTCTGGTACGCCGGTGCCGACGAGAGCCATGTGGTGGAGGTCCACCACTGCGTGAGCCACCGGGGGGACGGCACGGACATCGACATGGACTGGGTGCTGGTCTTCCGCATCGAGGACGGGCGCATCGCCGAGATCCGGCACTTCCCGGCCGACCAGTCCGCCGTGGACGAGTTCTTCAACGTCCTGGTGGGAAACGGCTGAGAACCCCTGCCCGGAGTCTCTCCGGGCAGGGGCAGGGTGAAGGGCTTCAACAGGCGCCGAGGTCCTGCCAGACACCCCACTCGCCGGTGGTGCCGGGCTCCTCGCCCTTCGTCCACCACTTGGCCTTCCAGGTGTGCCCCTTGTGCGAGACCTGCGCTCCGCCGGTGTACTCCGTGGCCGAGGACCAGGCCGCCACCGAGCAGCCCACGGGCGGGTCCGTCGGAGTCGGAGTCGGAGTGGGCGTCGGAGTGGGCGTCGGCGTCGGATCAGGGGTCGTCGGAGACGAACCGACCGCCGCCACGATGTCGTTCAGCAGCGTCGTCCTCTCGTCCAGGCCGAGCAGCGAGTACATCATCGCGCCCGCCAGGCCCCGGCTGTGGGCGTAGTCCGCGCGGGCCTGGATGGCACGCTTGTCCAGCCCGGTGAAGAACTCACCGTCCTTGTAGAAGTACGCGGCCTTCGCTTCCTCGTCCCAGAAGGTCGTCGCCGGGTTGTCGACGATGCCGCCGAGCTCCTTGTAGTGCGCGATTCCTGCCTGCTGGCTGACCGGACGGGCGGCGGAGGCACCGGTCGCGGGCTGCGCGAGGCCGTTCTTCGCCCCGGCCGGGACGCCCTTCCAGCCCCGGTAGTAGAACTCGTAGCCCAGCGTCAGCTTGTTCGCCGGGAAGCCGCCGGCGATCCCGTAGGCCGGCTTGCCGTCGATCCAGGCGTCGATGGCGTTGTCGATCGAGTACTTCTCGGTCCCGGGCTTGATCGGGTCGGTCGGGTCACCGGCACCGGAGTACAGCGGCGACTGGTGGTACGTGGGCCCGTCACCGTCCCAGGCGCCGTGCATGTCGTACGTCATGATGTTCGCGTAGTCGAGGTACGCGCCGATCTTGTCCGTCTCGATGTGCTTGATCTTGTCCTGCCCCGCCGGCAGGGCAGCGGTCAGCAGATACTTCTTCCCCTTGTCCGCCCCGAACGCGTCGAGCTGCTTGCGGAACTCGGCGAGCAGCAGCGTGAAGTTCTGCTTGTCCTCGGGCCCGTAGTGATTGCCGAGGTGCCCGTCCGGCGAACCCGGGTACTCCCAGTCGATGTCGATGCCGTCGAAGATCCCAGCAGCAGTACCTGGACCGCCGTACCCGCCCTCGACCGGCAGGTCGCCGGCGATGTACTGCTTGATGCACGAGGCCACGAACTTCTTGCGGCTCGCATCGGTCTTCGCGGCGTCGTGGAAGTACTTGGAGTACGTCCACCCGCCCAACGAAATGTTGATCTTCAGCCTCGGGTACTTCGCCTTCAGCTCCTTGAACTGGTTGAAGACGCCCACGATCGGCTGGTCCCACTTGTCGGCGACACCATCCACGCTGTCGGCGGCCGAGAAGGAACGCTGGTAATCGGCGTACGAATCGCCCGCGCCGTCCCCGGCGTTGGGGTTGTTGTCGTCACCGGCCGCCTTGTTGGCCTCGAAGCACGTCAGCTCCGTGGGATGGATGTTGCCGAACGAATAGTTCAGGACATCCAGCTTCCCGGCGATGCCCCGCGTATCCAGGTGCTTGGGGTAGAAGGCGTTCCCGTACACGCTCCACTGGTCGTAGTACGCGATCTTCACCCCGCCGGAAGCGGCGCCGGAAGAAGCGGCGGTCCGGGCGCTGGCCGTGCCGGCGCCACCGAAGGAGGCGAGCACTCCGGCGGCGAGCGCCACGCTCGTGAGCGCGGCGATGAGGGGTCTGCGGTGGTGCACGTGCGGCCTCCGAAGGGTTACGCAGCGGTAGTTGACGAAGTGATAACCGCCACGCGAACACCGCGTCAATGGTCCGGACCAAAACAGGACTAGACCAATACTCACGCAAAATCCCTAGTCACAGCGCCGCAGAGAGCACAGAGAGCCGCCCGCCACCACCACTGACGAGCGGCTTAAGCCTGCCTTAGGGACCTTGTTCCTCCGTTCCCAAGCCAGAACCAACGGCCAGACGGCGGACGGCCGGGTGGGGCCGTGCAGGGTCGCCCCCGCAGAGGTTGGCGGCCACCGAAGGGCTCCCGACTCGGCGTACCCGAGGCCGCCGGCCTCAAGGAGGTGAGCCCGGAGGGGCCACACCCCCACCCCCAACCCCATCCGCACCGCCCCCGCTCACCCAGCCAAGTCGTACACGTCCGCGATCAGCTCGTACGAGCGCAGCCGCGCCTCCGCCCCGTGCGCGTTGGCCGTGATCATCAGCTCGTCCGCGCCCGTGCGCTTCTGGAGATCATCCAGACCCGCCCGGACCGCGTCCGGCGTACCGTGCACCACGTTCGCCAGCCAACTGTCGACAAAGTCTCGCTCCACCGCGCTGAACTCGTACGCCTCCGCCTCCTCCGGCGTCGGGATGAGCCCCGGGCGCCCGGTGCGGAGCCGGACCATCGACAGCGCGCCCGTCAGCACCTGCCGCCGCGCCTCCCGCTCGTCGTCCGCGGCCAAGGCGGAGACACCGATCACCGCATACGGCGCGTCCAAGACAGCCGACGCCCGGAAAGTGTCCCGGTACAGCTCCAGCGCCGGAATGGTGTTCCGCGCCGAGAAGTGGTGCGCGAACGCGAACGGCAGCCCCAGCATCCCCGCCAGCCGCGCGCTGAACCCGGACGAACCCAGCAGCCACACCGGCGGCCGCCCCGTCGGACCCTGCACCGGTCCGGGCACGGCGTGGATACGCGCGTAGGGGTGACCGTCCGGGAAGTCGTCGTCCAGGAAGCGCGTCAGCTCCGCCAACTGCTCCGGGAACTCGTCGGCGCCCTCCCCCACCCTCTCCAGACGCCGCAGCGCGGCGGCCGTGGCGCCGTCCGTCCCCGGGGCGCGGCCCAGCCCCAGGTCGATGCGGCCCGGCGCCATCGCCTCCAGGGTGCCGAACTGCTCGGCGATGACGAGCGGCGCGTGGTTGGGCAGCATGACGCCGCCCGATCCGAGCCGGATGCGCGAGGTGTGGGCGGCGAGGTGGGCGAGGATCACGGCCGGCGACGAGGAGGCGACGCCGGGCATGGAGTGGTGCTCGGCGACCCAGTGGCGGTGGTACCCGCGCCGCTCGGCGAGCCGGGCGAGATCGACGCTGGTGCGCAGGGCCTGGGCGGCGGTGCGGCCGCTGCCCACGGTGACCAGGTCCAGCACCGACAGGGGCACGGGCGCCGACCCACTCGCCCTGCCTCGAATCACGTCATCGC
The DNA here is from genome assembly GCF_040674455.1 of Streptomyces sp. NPDC049837. NCBI lineage: Bacteria > Bacillati > Actinomycetota > Actinomycetes > Kitasatosporales > Streptomycetaceae > Streptomyces > Streptomyces sp. NPDC049837. Next base: position 31,757 of record NZ_JBFAMP010000012.1, read on the forward strand.
TCACCGCTGGACCCTCCTGCACCGGAAACACGTACAGCCACCCAGCAACAGGAGGACCACTCCGCTTATTCCCCGGCCATGTCCTTCCGCGCGAACAACGCCCCCAGCTCCGTCGACCACGCCCCGTGCCGCTCCGCCAGCCGCAGCCCCTCCCACACCGTCACCTGGTTCGCCGTGAGCACCGGCTTGCCCACCGCCGCCTCCAGCTCCGGCAGGCACCCCACCGTGTGCAGCGCCGTGTCCGGAACGAGGACGGCCTCCGCCTCGGGACGGTCGGCCGCCCGCACCAGCTCCAGCACCCGCTCCGGCCCCCACGTCGCGACCTCGGCCGCCGTGACGATCCCGCCCGCCCGGGAGGCGACGACCTCGATGCCCGCGGCCTTCAGGAACCGGGCGAACAGCTCCGTGACGTCCTCCGGGTACGTGGCCGCCACCGCCACCCGCCCGGCGCCCACCTCCCGTGCCGCGTGGACGAAGCCGAACGAGGTGCTCGACGCCGGGAGCCCGGCCGTCACGGCCAGGGCGCGGACCTGCTCGTGGGCGCCCTCCCATCCGTACACGAACGACCCGCTGGTGCACGCCCACACCACCGACTCGGCGCCGGACAGGCGCAGCTCCTCCACGCCGGCGGCGAGCCGCTCGGCCGAGCCCATCTCCAGCAGGGCGTCGACGCGGTGGGCGTCCTCGCCGATGTCGGTGTGGACGATCGGCACGTTGACGCCCGTGAGCAGCGCCTCGATGCGGGGGTAGTCGTCCTCGGCGGAGTGCCCGGGGTAGAGCAGTCCGACAGTCGTCATGTCACGCCCTCCTGGGGGTCGGGGGCCGCCTGGGCAACCCCGGGGGTCGCCTGGGCAGCCCCGGGGGCCGGCTCGGCGGCCCCGTTCATGAGCAGCGCCTGGTACGGGCCGACGGCCTCCGCGCCGATCCGGCGCAGCGCCGCCCACATGGTGACCTGGTTCGCGGAGAGCACCGGCATCCTCAGTTCCGCCTCCAGTTGCGGTATCGCGTCGTACGTCGCCAGGTTCGTGCAACTGATGAACAGCGCGTCGGCCGCGCCCCGCACCGCCCGCCGCGCCATGTCCACCACGTCGCGGTACGGCACCTTCCAGATGTGCCGGGTCAGTCCGAGGAAGGCCCGCCCCGTGACGGCTGCCCCGGCTTCCCGCAGATAGTCCTCCAGGGCGCGGGTCACCGACTCGGTGTACGGCGTGACAAGCGCGATCCGCCGGGCGCCCAGTTCCGTCAGCGCCTCCAGCAGGGCACCGGACGTCGTCACGGAGGCGACCTCACCCGCCCGGGTCATGGCCGCGCACATGGCCCGCTCCCCCGCGAGGCCCGCGACGAAGCTGCCGGAGGCGCAGGCGTACGCCACGACCTCCGGCTCGGACGCCGACAGTGCCCGTACGGCGTCCGTCAGCGTCTCGTGCTCGCTGACCAGCCGGGCCAGGTCCAGGGACACCTCGACCGGCACATAGGGCGTCCGGGTCAGCCGCAGCGAGACGTCGTCGGGCACCCAGCGCCACAGCTCGCGGTCGAGGGCGAAGTCGAACGGCGCGACGACGCCGACACCGCGCTGCGGGCCGGGCCCGCCCAGGAAGGAGACGTCCATGACAGGCCCCCAGCGTTCGCAGGCTCCCCAGCCTCTTGTTGACGACGGTAGGTTCGGGTGCGAGCGTGGTCAATTGATGCCGTTGCCCACACTTCTCGTCCTCAAGGCGGACCCCGCGCCCCGCCTCGGCCAACTGATCGGCCGGGCCGGCATCCGGTACGCCGACGAGCACTCCCTCGCCTCGGAACTTCCCGCCGCCGATGTCCTCCTCGTGTGGGACTTCACCTCCGACGCGGTCCGCGCGGCCTGGCCCGGCGACGGGCCGAGACCCCGCTGGGTGCACACGGCGAGCGCGGGGGTCGACCGGCTGCTGTGCCCGGAACTGGTCGCCTCGGACACGGTGGTGACGAACGCGCGGGGCGTGTTCGAGGAGCCGATCGCCGAGTACGTGGCCGGTCTGGTGCTGGCCATGGCGAAGGACCTGCCGGGCACGCTGGAGCTGCAACGGCAGCGGCGCTGGCGGCACCGCGAGAGCCTGCGGGTGGCGGGCAGCCGGGCGGTGGTGGTCGGGGCGGGGCCGATCGGCCGGGCGGTCGCCACGACGCTGCGGGCCCTCGGCGTGCGTACGGCGGTCGTGGGGCGGACCGCGCGGCCGCGCGTCCACGGCGCCGATGAGCTGGACCTGCTGCTGACGCGGGCGGACTGGGTGGTGTGCGCGGCGCCGCTGACGGAGTCGACGCGCGGCATGTTCGACGCGCGGCGCTTCGGGCTGATGCAGCCGTCGGCCCGGTTCATCAATGTGGGGCGCGGGCAGCTCGTCGTGGAGGACGACCTGGTCACGGCGGTGCGCGAGCGGTGGATCGCGGGGGCGGCGCTGGATGTGTTCACCGAGGAACCGCTCGGCGAGGACAGCGCGCTGTGGGACGTACCCGGGCTGATCGTCTCGCCGCACATGAGCGGGGACACGGTGGGCTGGCGGGACCGGCTGGCGGCGCAGTTCGTGGAGCTGTACGAGCTGTGGGCGGCCGGGCGGCCGCTGCCGAACGTGGTGGACAAGAAACGTGGGTACGTACCCGTGCATGACTGAGCCGACGACGTTCCTCACGGACCTGACCGCACGTCAACTCCTGGACGGTTACGCACGGGGCGATTTCTCCCCGGTGGACGCGGTGCGCGCGGCGCTGGAGCGTGCCGAGACGGTCCAGCCGCTGGTCAACGCGTTCGTGCGGGTCGACGCCGAGGAGGCGCTGGCGGGCGCGGCGGCGTCGGCGGAGCGGTGGCGGCGCGGGGAGCCGAGGGGGCGGCTCGACGGGGTGCCGGTGACGGTCAAGGACGTCCTGCTCCAGGCGGGCGGTCCGACGCTGCGCGGTTCACGGACCACCCGTGCGCAAGGGGCGTGGGACGAGGACGCGCCACCCGTGGCCCGGATGCGGGAGGAGGGAGCGGTGTTCCTGGGCAAGACGACGACGCCGGAGTTCGGCTGGAAGGGCGTCACCGACTCGCCGCTGTCGGGCGTCACCCGCAACCCGCACGACCCCTCCCGGACCGCCGGCGGTTCCAGCGGCGGGAGCGCGGCGGCGGTGGCCCTGGGGGCGGGCGCGCTGTCGCTGGGGACGGACGGGGGCGGGTCGATCCGCATCCCGGCGTCGTTCTGCGGGATCTTCGGGCTGAAGCCGACGTACGGGCGGGTGCCGATCTATCCGGCGAGCCCGTACGGCACGCTGTCGCACACGGGTCCGATGACCCGGGACGCGGCGGACGCGGCGCTGCTGCTGGACGTGATCAGCGGCGACGACTGGCGGGACTGGTCCCACCTGGGCCCGGCGCGGCCGGTGAGCGCCACGCTCCAGGAGGGCGTGAAGGGGCTGCGGATCGCCTACTCGGCGTCCTTGGGCGGGCAGGTCGCGGTGCGCCCGGCGGTGGCGTCGGCGGTGCGGACGGCGGTGGAGCGGCTGGCGGCGCTCGGCGCGTACGTGGAGGAGGCGGACCCGGACGTCGCGGACCCGGTGGACGCCTTCCACACGCTGTGGTTCAGCGGGGCGGCGCGGCTGGTCCAGCCCCTGGGGCGGGAGCAGCGGGAGCTGCTGGACCCGGGGCTGCGGGAGGTCGCCGAGCGGGGTGCGCGGTACAGCGCGCTGGAGTACCTGGCGGCGGTGGACACGCGGATGGCGCTGGGGCGCCGGATGGGGAGGTTCCACACGTCGTACGACCTGCTGGTGACGCCCACGCTGCCGCTGACCGCGTTCGAGGCGGGCGTGGAGGCGCCGAACGGGTCACGGCGCTGGACGGCGTGGACGCCGTTCACGTACCCGTTCAACCTCACGCAGCAGCCGGCGGCGACCGTGCCGGTCGGCGCGGACGGCGACGGTCTGCCGATCGGGCTCCAGTTGGTCGCCGCCCGGCACCGGGACGACCTGGTGCTGCGGGCGGCGCACGCGCTGTACGAGTCGGGCGCCGCCCAGGTCATGAAGCCCGGCGCCGCTACGCCCGGCGGAAGCTGAGCGTCTCGCCGAGCGCGCCCGCGCGCCACAGGTCCTGGCAGGCCTCGGCCATCCGGTCGAGGCCGTCGACCACCGTGCCCCACACGATGCCGGGGACCCAGCCGGTGTCGCCGTTCAGCAGCAGGTTGTTGCGCTCGTAGAAGAGGGCGAGGTCGACGGTGACGGGGCGGCGGGAGAGCTCCTCGCGCCCGTATCCGTACGCTGCCGTTCCCAACTCCGTACCTTCGAAGGTGAAGTAGCACAAATCGCCCGGAATCGGAGTCACAGTCGGGTTCTCCAGGGGCGGTTCCGCCTCCGCGAACGCCGGAAACAAGGCATAGATCTCATTACGGGCATACTTCGCGTGGTAGACATCGCCGCCCAGCGGCAGCGCGTCCCACACGGCCGCGCAGGTCAACGGCGCCCGGTCGTCCAGCAGTTTCGCGGTGCACCGCACCCCGCGCTTGTCCAGGGACACGGTCAGGTATCGGTCGGCCATCCCGTACGCATACCCCGCCCGCTCCCGGGTAGCCGCGCGCCCATGGCTCGAACAGCTCGTCGACACAGAACACACCCCATACGGCGGCGCACCCTCCTGCTCGGCCCGGCCGTGGCGGCCCTCGGCGCCGCCTCCGCCACCGGTTGCAGCCGGGTCGCGTCAGGCAACGTACTGGACCGGCTCAGATCCCAGGGCACCGTCCGCCTCGGCATCGCCGGCGAGGTGCCCTACGGATACGTCGACGACCAGGGTGAATTCACCGGCGAGGCGCCGGAGCTGGCCAAAGTGGTCTTCAAGCGGCTCGGCATCGGCCGCGTCCAGCCCGTGGCGACCGACTTCGCCTCCCTCATCCCCGGCCTGAACTCCCAGCAGTTCGACGTCGTCTCGGCGGGGATGTACATCAACAAGGAGCGGTGCGAGCAGGTCATCTTCTCCGACCCCGAGTACCAGATGCTCGACTCCTTCATCGTCCGCAAGGGCAACCCCAAGAACCTCCGGTCGTACGAGGACGTGGTGCGCACCAAGGCCAGGTTCGCCACCGGCACCGGGTACGCGGAGATCGACTACGCCGTGGCGGCCGGGTACCCCGAGAAGGACATCGTCATTCTCCAGGATCAGGTGGCCGGGCTGAACGCCGTCGAGTCCGGCCGCGTGGACGTCTTCGCCGGCACGGCTCTGACGACCCGTGAGGTGGTGAAGAAGAGCCGCCGGGCCGAGGCGACGCCCCCCTTCGCGGCCGTCGTCGACGGCAAGAAGAAGATCGACGGCGGCGGCTTCGCCTTCCGCCCCACCGACACCGAGCTGCGCGACGCCTTCAACACCGAGATACACAAGATGAAGAAGAGCGGCGAGCTCTTCCGCATCCTGCGGCGCTTCGGCTTCACCGAGGCCGAGATGACCACTCTCACCGCCGAGGAGCTGTGCCGATGACCGCCGGACTCTGGCAGAACTGGGTACTCCCCGGCATCTGGATCACCATCCAACTGCTCGTCTACAGCGCGGCTCTCGGCGCGCTGGTCGCCTTCACCGTCGGCATGGCCCGCACCCACCGCTCCCTGCTCGTCCGCTTCGTGGCGGGCGCCTACACGGAGATCTTCCGGGGCACGTCGGCGCTGATCCTGATGTTCTGGCTGTTCTTCGTGGTCCCGCCACTGCTGGGCTGGCAGCTCGTGCCGATGTGGGCGGCGGTCCTCGCGCTCGGCCTGTCGTACGGGGCGTACGGCGCCGAGATCGTGCGCGGCGCCCTCAACTCCGTACCCACGGCGCAGCGGGAGGCGGGCGTCGCGCTCAGCTTCACGCCGTGGCAGCGGATGCGGCTGGTGGTGCTGCCGCAGGCGGTGCCCGAGATGATCCCGAGCTTCTGCAACCTGCTCGTCGAACTGCTCAAGGGCACGGCGCTGGTGTCGCTGCTCGGGGTCGGTGACGTGTCCTTCGCCGCGTATCTGGTGCGCCTGGCCACCCAGGAGAGCGCGCAGATCTACTCCATCATCCTGGTGATCTACTTCGTGATCGCGTTCGTCATCACCCGTTCCATGAAGGCCCTCGAACGGAAGACCAAGGCCAACCTGGGGGTGATGGCCAAGTGACCTGGGACTGGTCCGCGGTGGCGGACTTCATGCCGCGCTTCTGGGACGGGCTGCTGGTCACCCTCCAGGTGCTGGTGCTCGGCTCGCTGATCTCCTTCACCCTCGGGCTGGTGTGGGCGGCCGGTTTCCGGGCGCCGAGCCGGCTGGTGCGGTGGCCGGTCAACGTGGTGACCGAGTTCATCCGCAACACGCCGCTGCTGGTGCAGCTCTTCTTCCTGTTCTTCGTCCTGCCGGAGTGGGGGGTGCAGTTCTCGGCGCTGACCACCGGAACCCTCGCCATCGGGCTGCACTACTCGACGTACACCGCACAGGTCTACCGGGCCGGCATCGACGCCGTGCCCGTGGGGCAGTGGGAGGCGGCCACCGCGCTGAGCCTGCCGGCCCACCGGACCTGGTTCGCGGTGATCCTGCCGCAGGCGCTGCGCCGGATCGCGCCGGCGCTCGGCAACTACGTCATCGCGATGCTGAAGGACACGCCGCTGCTGGCCGGCATCAGCGTGCTGGAGCTGCTCCAGCAGTCCCGGCTGGAGAGCGCGTCCACCTTCCAGTACACCGAGCCGCTCACGGTCGTCGGTGTCGCCTTCGTCCTGATCGCCTACCCGGCTTCCCTCTTCGTACGGTCCCTGGAGCGCCGCCTTGTCAAGTGAACCCGTCCGCAGTGAACTCATCCGTTTCGAGAACGTCAGCAAGCGCTTCGGCGAGAACACCGTCCTCGACGACCTGTGCTTCTCCGTAGAGGAAGGCCGGCACGTCACGCTCATCGGGCCGTCCGGCTCCGGCAAGACCACGATCCTCCGGATGCTGATGACCCTGGAGCGCCCGGACTCGGGGACCATCCGGGTGAACGGCGGCCAACTGTTCCCGGCCGACGAGAAGCAGCGGCGCGAGACGCGCAAGAAGATCGGCATGGTCTTCCAGCAGTTCAACCTGTTCCCCAACATGTCCGTGCTGCGCAACATCACCGAGGCCCCGGTGCGGGTCCTCGGCCTGGACAGGGACGAGGCCGAGCAGCGCGCCCGGGAACTGCTGGACCTGGTGGGGCTGGCCGACAAGTGCGGCGCCAGACCCGCCCAGCTCTCGGGCGGCCAGCAGCAGCGGGTGGCGATCGCCCGCGCGCTGGCGATGCGGCCGAAGGTGCTGCTGCTGGACGAGGTGACGTCCGCGCTCGACCCGGAGCTGGTCGCCGGGGTGCTGGACCTGCTGCGGGACATCGCCAGGAGCAGGGACATCACCATGCTCTGTGTCACCCACGAGATGAACTTCGCCCGAGACATCTCGGACGAGGTCTTCATGTTCGATTCGGGGAAGGTCATCGAGTCCGGTTCGCCGGAGAAAATCTTCGCCGATCCGGAGCACGAACGTACGCGCGACTTCCTCGGTGCGGTCCTCTGACCTCTCATTACCGGCCGGAAGTGTGCCGTTGGCATATGCCCCCGTGTCCCGCCCCAGCGTATGCGTGTGGGGCGGGACAGTTTCTTGTCAACAGGAGCCCACGAAACGGCTCTTGGCGGCTATCGTGGTACGGAAGCTTGCGGTCACAACCTGGTAGGGGGAAACCGTGGCGCTGAAGCCCGAGCCGACCGCGCCGTTCCATTCGGTGCAGTACGCCCTGCGTGTTCTCGAAACGATCTCCAGGCACGGCGGTGGGGTGACCGACGTCCAGATCGCACGTGAGACAGGGCTCCCGGCCGGCCATCTGACCCCGCTGCTGCTGATGCTGCGCCGCGAGGGGTACGTCGAGCAGGTCAGCGACGGCGCCTATGTCGTGGGCGACTCCCTGGTGCTGCTGGGCTCGGGCGCCACGCGCCGCGAGGCCCTCCAGAACAAGCTCCAGGAGACGCTCACCGAGCTGCGCGACTCCGTCGGCGCCGCCGTCTACATCAGCCGGTACATCGACGGCGAGGTCAAGATCACCCAGATGGCCGACGGTCCGCACACGCCCAAGGTCAATGAGTGGGTCGACTTCCGCTCGGCCGCCCACGCCAGCGCGGTCGGGAAGTGCCTGCTGACCCAGCTCGACCAGAACGGCCGCCGCGACCACCTCTCCCGCCACAAGATCGCCCGCCTCACCTCCCGGACGATCACCAGCGAGAAGGTCCTGTTCTCCAAGCTGGACAGCCAGCCGCCGACCGTCCCGGTGCTCGACCTCCAGGAGTACGCCGTGGGCACGGTCTGCGCGGCGGTCCCGCTGACGGCCGGGTCGGCAGTCGGCTGCCTCGCCCTGTCGCTCCCGATCGAGCACGCGCACCGGCTCCGCTCGGCGGCGGACACGCTCAACCGCAAGGCGGCACCGGTGGTGCTCTCGCTGGCCCTCTAAACCTCCCGGGGCCGTACTGTGAGCCAGCTCACGCCCTCGTGGTCGGAAGCACCCATCGGACCAGGTAGTATTAACTCTGTCAGCAGGCGCCGCTAGCTCAGTTGGTTAGAGCAGCTGACTCTTAATCAGCGGGTCCGGGGTTCGAGTCCCTGGCGGCGCACAGACGGAGAAAGCCCCTCGCGAAAGCGGGGGGCTTTCTCGTGCTCGGGAGTCCGACCTCACGCGCGGAGGAAGGCGAGCACGGCCAGGACCCGGCGGTGGGTGTCCTCGGCCGGCGGCAGGTTCAGCTTCCCCAGGATGTTGCCGATGTGCTTGCCGACCGCCGCCTCGGTCACCGTCAGCCGCCGCGCGATCTCGCCGTTCGAGTGACCTTCCGCCACCAGGGCGAGCACCTCACGCTCGCGCGGCGTCAGCGCCTCCAGCGGATCACGGTGCCGGCGCAGCAGTTGGCGCACGACCTCCGGGTCCACCACCGTGCCACCCGCCGCGACCCGTGTCAGGGCGTCCAGGAACTCCTCGACATGGCCGACCCGGTCCTTGAGCAGGTAGCCCACACCGGTGCCGTCGCCCGACTCCAGCAGCTCGGCGGCGTACGCACGCTGGACGTACTGGCTGAGGACCAGCACCGGCAGGGCGGGGCGCTCGGCGCGCAGCGCCACGGCGGCGCGCAGCCCCTCGTCCCGGAAGCCGGGCGGCATCCGCACGTCGGTGACCACGATGTCCGGGTCGTGCTCGGCGACCGCGCCCTGCATGGCGGCCGCGTCGCCGACCGCCGCGACGACCTCGTGGCCGAACCGGGCGAGGAGCCCGGTCAGCCCCTCGCGCAGCAGCACACTGTCCTCGGCCAGGACTATCCGCAGAGGGCTCGGCACGGGATCTCCACTCGCAGCACGGTCGGCCCGCCCGTCGGGCTGTTGATCGCCAGTCTGCCATCGAGGACGGCGATCCGGTCGGCCAAGCCGGTCAGACCGGTGCCTTTCCCCGCGTCCGCACCACCCGTGCCGTCGTCCTCCACCTCTATATGGAGCAGCTCGCCGCCGTGCCGGGCGGTGAGCCGGGCCCGGCCGGCGCCGCTGTGCTTGCCGATGTTGGTGAGCGCCTCGCAGACCGCGAAGTACGCGGCGCTCTCGACGGGCGGCGGGAGGCGCGGCAGGTCGAGGTCGGTGTCCACGGGGACGGCCGACCGGTCGGCGGCGTCGGTCAGGGCGGCGCCCAGGCCGTAGTCGGCGAGGACCTGGGGGTGGATGCCGTGGATCAGCTCCCGCAGCTCGGTGAGGACCCGGCCGGCCTCGTCGTGGGCCTTGGCGAGCTGGTCGGCGAGCGGACCGGGCGGGGCATCGAGCCGGGCGAGGCCGAGGGTCATGGCGAGGGCGACCAGCCGCTGCTGAGCGCCGTCGTGCAGGTCGCGCTCGATGCGGCGGCGCTCGGCCTCGAACGCGGCGACCAGGCGGGCGCGGGAGCGGGTGACCTCGCCGATGCGGCGGCGCAGCTCGGTGTCGCGGGGCGCGAGGAGGAGCCGGGTCAGCGCGGCGCGGGCACCGGCCAGGGCGCCGAGCGGGTAGAGCAGGGCGGGCAGCAGGAGCAGCCCGCACAGGGCGGCCGCGAAGGCCACCGGGTACGTGGTGACCAGGGGGCCCTTCAGCACCCGCACCTCGTGCCCGTCCAGGGCGAGCCCGAGGGGCGTGGCCATCAGGGCGAGCGGCGCACCCAGGGCCACGGCGAGGGCGAGCAGCTCCAGGGGCCACAGGACGCAGCCGTGCAGCAGCGCGTACGCCAGCTCCCGCCAGGTGGCCTGCTCCCGCACCCGTACCCGGAGCCAGGCCCACAGCCCCGGCTCTTCCGGTATCCGGTGCGGGTCGGCGGCCGGGTTGGTGTCGACGAGCCGCAGCCGCCACCGCTCGACGCCGCCGAGGGCGACCCCGGTGAGCAGCAGCAGCGGCGCGCCGACGAGCACCAGCGAGAAGGCGGCCAGCACCAGCAGCACGGCCAGCACGGGTACGCCGACGAGCACGCCGCTCGCCAGGTAGCCGGCCGACCGCCAGGGCCAGCCGCCGCGCAGATAGTCACCCCTGGTCAGGGCCTGCCAGGGCGTACGGGGATCCATGGGAATCACGGTAGGCGCCGGGCTCACGGCGCCACCATGGCCCCAGCGGGGGTACGCGGGGTATGGCAGGCCCTACCAGCCGCACGGCGGCTGTCCCTGCCCGTCCGTCAGAACTGCACGTCGGAGCAGGCGTAGAAGGCGTTCGCCGTGTCCGCGATCGTCCAGACGGCCAGGATCAGGTGCTTGCCGGTCTTGCCGCTGGGGATCGTCCCCTGGTGGGTGAGCGTGGACGGCGGCTGCTGGGCGTTGTACGGGACGGTCAGGAACGGCTGGGGGTCCAGGGCCGCGCGGGTGAGCGGCGCGGTGCGGTTCCAGCCGTTCTTGGTGATGAAGTACTTGAAGTCGGTGGTGCGGTGCCGGGCGGTGAACTGCCAGCGGAAGGTGTAGCTCTGACCGCCGGTCACCTTCGTGGCGGGCCAACTGCCGCCGCGCGGGTCGTCGAGCTGGGCGAACTGCCCGTTGCCGCCGGCGCAGATCCTGCCGTCGGCGGGGCCGGCGGCCGGGAAGCCCTTGGGCCCCTCGACCGACTGGGGCTCCCACTGGATGTTGCCGCAGTTGGTCACGGTGCCGTTGGCGCAGAGCTTCTGACGGCTGATCGGGGAGTCGGTGTAGCCGTGGCTGCTGGCGCTGCCGGTGGCCACGAGGGAGACCCCGGCCACGCCGAGGGCCACCACGGCCGCGCCTATCTTGTGTCGCATGCTGTTGCTCCAGGTGGACGTGGGGGAAGTTCCATGAGCCGTGCTGCACGCGTGCGGGTGGTGCCGGTGGTGCCGGTGGCACCACGGGTGGGGATTGCGGTCTAGACCAAGTTCCAATGTATGGATGCCAGTTGAGCATGTCCATACCAATCACGGGCCTTCGACCGGACCACTCCTGCCCGTGTAGAAGGCCACCGTCAGGTCCTTGACCAGCGCCTTGCGGTCGTAGTCGTCCAGCTCGACCAGACCACGCGTGGTCAGCCGGTGGACCATGTCGTCCACCGCGTCCACCACCGACGTCAGCACCGTGTCCCGGTGCTTGGCGTCGATCGCCGCGACCCGGCGCCGCTGCATCGCGGCCGCGATCTCCGGCGCGTACTCGATCCGTGTCGGCTGCGCCGAGAAGACGTCGATCCCGACCGGGGCGCACTCCGCCGCCAGCATCCGCGTCAGCGCCTCCCCCACCACCTCCGCGTCCCGCAGCGTCGGGGCGTCCTCATGGAAAGCGTCGGCCGGGAGCCGCGACAGCACCCGGGCCATCGCCGACTCCACCTGCTCACGCAGGTACTGCTCGTGGTCCGCGACCCCGAGCGCCGCCCGCACCGTGTCCCGGATCCGCCACACCACCAGCACCACCACCCGCAGCGCGGTGCCGTTCGCGTCGACGGCCGGGAGCGGCTCGCTGCGCCAGTGCCGCAGCCGTACGTCGATCCGGCGCCGCAGCAGCAGCGGGCTCACCCACATGAGTCCCGTGCGCCGCACGCTGCCCCGGTAGTCCCCAAACAGGGTGAGGACCCAGGCGTACCCGACCCTCCCGCGCCCCAGCCCGCCGAACGCGAACAGCACCACCAGCACGCCCAGCGCGAGCACCGCCCAGATCCCGAGCGGGATGCCGTGGTACGGGCGCGACGGCAGCCCCAGCATGCCGGTCACCGACGCGGGCACCGCCCCGGTCCACCACAGCAGCGCCGCGCACCCCGCCAGCGCGACCGCCCCGGCCACCACCCCGGCCCACCCGGGCAGCACCGGCCCGGGCCGCTCGGCCAGCTCGGAGTCGGCGACCGGCCCGCCCCGCCGCACCGGCGCGGGCACGCCCGCAGCGGCCGGTTCCGCCGGTGCGGCAGGCGCCGCCGGCGCCGCCGGTGCCGCTGGTGCCGCTGTCACGGCCGGGCGCACCTCCGTGGTCACTCTGCTCCCCCGCACGACCGTGACCGGTCCGGTGGTGTCCACCGCTCCCGGGTCCGGCTTCCCGTCGTCCCGGAACAGCAGATGCACCGGGATCGTCCCGGTGGTCTCGCTCCCGATCACCGGGACGCGCCGACCGGCCGTCGCCCCGCCGCCCTCCGGCGTCGCCGTACTCAACCCTGCCTCCTCGTGGTCGTTCATCGGAACAGGCGCCGCCAGGTCTCGGGGCCCGGGTAGCCGTTGGCGGCGGCGCCGCGCCAGCCCTGGGCCCGCTGGAACGCCTCGACGTTGCGCCGGTCCGCCTCGCTCCAGCGCGGCCCGGGCCCCGAGCGGTAGTGGGCGCCGAAGCCCCGTTCCACCAACCGGCGCCCGAGCCGCTCGACGTGCTCGTTGGACTGGCCGGGCCGGAAGTACGCGCGGCCGGGGAACGCGGGCGCCGAGGCGGCCGCACCGGAGCTGGAAGGGATGTCGCGCCCCTGCCCCTTGACCAGCAGCCGCCAGGTGTCCGGGCCGGGCAGCCCGTCCGCGTCCCGCCCGGTCCAGCCCTGCGCGCGCTGGAAGGCCCGCGTCGCCTTGCGGTCCGCCTCGCTCCAGCGCGGCCCGGGCCCCGAGCGGTAGAACCGCCCGCCGCCCCGCTCGACGAGCATCCGCCCGAGCCGCGTGACGTACCGGTTGTTCGCCCCCGGCCCGAACGACGCCCGGCCCGGGTAGGCCACGGACGCGCCGGGGCTGCCGGGGTTGCCGAGGGTTCCGCCACTCAGGCCCTTGTAGCGGTAGGCGACGTAACGGCTGGAGTTGTTCCAGTACGCCATCGGGGTGGCCAGCCTGCGGGCGTGCGGCCGGGTCTGCTCGTAGGCCGTGTAGAAGGTGTGCGTGTAGTCGGTCCAGCCGCCGAAGATGGTGACGTGCGAGCCCCGGTTGGGGTCGGCCGGGTTGTGGAAGAGCAGGATGTCGCCGGGCTGGAGCTCGGAGCGGTCCAGCCGGGTGCCGAAGCGGTCGAGGGTGCCGGTCCATTCGTTGCCGGCGAGGTTCCAGGCCATCGACACGAAACCCGAGCAGTCCTGGCGGTATCCGTCCGTCCAGTACTTCTCCATGGAGTACGGGACCTTGGCGGCGACCCAGCGCTTGGCCCGGTTGATGATCTCGGCCCGGGTGGACCTGCGCAGGGACGGGGCGGAGGCGTGGCCGCCCGTCGGCCCGGCGTGCGGGCGCCCGTGCAGCGGCCCGGTGCCGCCCTGCGGGGTTTCCGCGTCCGGGTCGTCCCGGTCCCGGCCGGGGCCCACAGGGCCGGCGGGACCGGCGGGGCCGGCCGGGTGGGCGGCCGCGACGGCGCCGCCGCCGAGGGCCACCCCGGCGGCGGTGACCAGCACCAGGGCGCGGCGCGCGCCGTGCGCGGCGGGGTGGCCGCCGGACCGCACGGCCAGGCGGAGCGCGGTCTCGCGGCGCTGCCGGGCGCAGCCGGTGCAGGGGCAGTCGGCGGGGGGCTCGTACTCCTCGAAGTCCGGTACGGCGGCCATGCGGTTCCCCTCCAGGATCTTCCGGTGCTGCGGTACGGGCGCCAGTGTCTCAACTGTCCCGACATGTCGCATTTTGACGGTTGAAAGGGAAAAAACGGCTCGCCGACAGGCCGGGAGGGGCCGCCAATGATCACCGGGCGGGCCGCGGTGGTCCGGAGCACCCCTGGAGATCGGGTAAAGTTATGCAGGTCAGCAGGCGCCGCTAGCTCAGTTGGTTAGAGCAGCTGACTCTTAATCAGCGGGTCCGGGGTTCGAGTCCCTGGCGGCGCACGCGAGGCCGAGGCCCTCTCACCACGGGTGAGGGGGCCTCAGTCGTACCACTGCTCCCGGGAAGCCCCCAAACCGTGCCTATGCCCGGCAAACAGTCCGTTTCACCCTTGCGATCAAGAGTGGCGGGCGTAGACCCTATCCTGGAGCCGATGCCCCCCAATGGGGCATGAGGTTCGTGCAGTTGGGAGCAGTTACGGGGGATGCTCCGGTTGCGGGAACCGCGGGGTGGGGGCCCCGTTCACGACGGGATGCCGTGACAGGCATCATGCAACCGGAAGGTCGTCTTTCCCTGTCTACAGGGACGGTGGCCTGCCACTTGTGCGTCGGGACACGCCGGTCCAAGGGGGGACCGCGCGCTCCGGACGGAAACGACACGACCAATCACGCAGCCAGCATGCGTGCGGGGGGAAGACTCATGACGTCGACGCCGACCGGCGCCCGGCAGGACAACGACCCGTCCAGGACCACCCAGCTCCGGGTACCCCCGCAGCTCCGGACCGGCGGACCCCGGCAGCGCGCCGCCGCGAAGCCGCTGCCCCGCTACGACTACGAGCACTACAGCAGGCTCGCCGGACCCCTCACCCAGCCGGACCCGAACAAGCCGTACAAGGTGCAGTACCGCTCCCTGATCTCGCAGGAGCCGCACCGCATCCGGGTCGCGCTGATGCTCGCCGCCGCGCCGCTGCTCTCGCTGGTACTGCTGGCCTGGCTGCTCCAGCCCCAGCACTGGACCGAGCGGGACTACCCGGCCTTCGACTGGCTGCCGGCGCTCGACATGGTGATGCTCGTCTCGATCGGCCTGATCGAGTTCTTCCGCTGCATGAACGTGTTGTCGAACGCACACGCGACGCTGGTCGCCCGCGACCCGGTCCCGGTCGTTCCGGAATCCGGTACCCGGGTCGCCTTCCTCACCTCCTTCGTCCCGGGCAAGGAGCCCCTGGAGATGGTGACGAAGACGCTGGAGGCCGCCGTGAAGATCCGGCACCGCGGCCTGATGCACGTCTGGCTGCTCGACGAGGGCAACGACCCCGAGGTCAGGGCCGTCTGCGAGCGCCTGGGCGTGCACCACTTCTCCCGCAAGGGCATCGCGAAGTGGAACCAGCCCGCCGGTCCCCACCGCGCCAAGACCAAGCACGGCAACTACAACGCCTGGCTGGACGCGCACGGCGACAAGTACGACTTCTTCGCCTCCGTCGACACCGACCACGTGCCGCTGCCGAACTACCTGGAGCGCATGCTCGGCTTCTTCCGGGACCCGGACGTCGGCTTCGTCATCGGCCCGCAGGTCTACGGCAACTACGACAACTTCGTCACCAAGGCCGCCGAGTCGCAGCAGTTCCTCTTCCACGCGCTGATCCAGCGCGCGGGCAACCGCTACGGCGCGCCCATGTTCGTCGGCACGTCGAACGCCGTGCGCATCAAGGCGCTCAAGCAGATCGGCGGCCTGTACGACTCGATCACCGAGGACATGGCGACCGGCTTCGAGATCCACCGCCACAAGAACCCGGCGACGGGCAACAAGTGGCGCTCGGTCTACACCCCGGACGTCCTCGCGGTCGGTGAGGGCCCCAGCGCCTGGACGGACTTCTTCACCCAGCAGATGCGCTGGTCCCGGGGCACGTACGAGACGATCCTCAAGCAGTACTGGAAGGGCTGGTACTCGCTGCCGCCGAGCAAGCTCTTCAACTACACGATGATGATCATCTTCTACCCGATGTCCGCCCTGAACTGGATCCTCGCGGCACTCAGTTGCGCGCTGTTCCTGGGCCTGGGCGCCTCGGGTGTGAACATCGACCCGACCGTGTGGCTGATGCTCTACGGCAACGCCTCCGCGCTCCAGATCGGCCTGTACGTCTGGAACCGGCGGCACAATGTCTCCCCGCACGAGCCGGAGGGCTCCGGCGGTGTGGCCGGCATGGTGATGTCCGCGCTGTCCGCGCCCCTCTACGCCAAGGCGCTGCTCGACTCCGCCCTCCGCCGCAAGAGCAAGTTCGTGGTCACCCCCAAGGGCGACTCGGCGAGCCCGGACCGATGGTTCGCGACCTTCCGCTACCACTGGTACTTCATCGGTATCTTCGGTGCCTCCATGGCCGCCGGTTTCATCTTCGGGCACTCCCACCCGGCCATGATCATCTGGGCGTCGTTCGCCACACTGATCACCGCGACACCGATCTTCGCCTGGCGGTACATGCTGCGCCAGGAGAAGAAGCGCCCCAACCGGCACCGGAGCGGACAGCCGCATCCGCCCGCACCGGCCGTGGACCACGCGCCGCAGGCCAAGCCGAGCTGGGCCGAGCAGAACGACACCATGCAGATCGCCCTTGGGGGACGTAACAAATGAGCAGCCTGCCCGTCCGGCCCAACCACCGGAGGAACCGCGCCCGTCGCATCCTGATAGGCACGGCGGTGGTTGCTGTGGTCGCCGGGTTCAACGGACCGGCCCTGTACCGGTACGGCTCGGAGCAGTACCACGAGTACACGATCAACAAGCCGGAGTACAAAGCCGCCAACGGCCACTGGGACTTCCTCGACGTCCCCTCCGAGTTCCGGATCAACACCATCCACGCGGCCCTGCTGCACACCGGCAAGGTGCTGCTGGTCGCGGGGTCCGGCAACAACCAGAAGAACTTCGACGCGAACAAGTTCGAGTCGGTCCTGTGGGACCCGAAGACGAACAAGTTCAAGAAGATCCCCACCCCCAAGGACATGTTCTGCGCCGGGCACACCCAACTGCCCGACGGGAAGCTGCTCATCGCCGGCGGTACCAAGCGGTACGAGAAGCTCAAGGGTGACGTCACCAAGGCCGGCGGCCTGATGATCGTCCACAACGAGGACCCGGACAAGCCGATCACGCTGCCCGCCGGGACGAAGTTCACCGGCAAGGCCAACGGCAAGACGTTCGTCTCCAAGGACCCGGTCCTGGTGGAGAAGGCCGAGAAGGTCTTCGACAAGGCCACCGGCCGCTTCCTGCGCACCCAGCCGGGCCTGGGCCGGATCTACGTCGAGGCCGAGGAGTCCGGCAAGGAGTTCGAGACCGGCACCGAGGACAACTACAAGGTCGAGGGCCTCAAGGGCAAGGACGCCCGCAACGTCTACGGCATGGCGCAGAAGCTCGCCCTCGACAAGAAGGACTTCCAGGGCATCAGGGACGCCTTCGAGTTCGACCCGGTCGCCGAGAAGTACATCAAGGTCGACCCGATGAACGAGGCGCGCTGGTACCCGACGCTGACCACGCTCAAGGACGGCAAGGTCCTCGCCCTCTCCGGCCTGGACGAGATCGGGCAGATCGTCCCCGGCAAGGACGAGATCTACGACCCGAAGACCAAGACGTGGAAGTACACCGGGATCGAGCGCCGCTTCCCCACGTACCCGGCGATCTTCCTGATGGACAACGGCAAGCTGTTCTACTCCGGCTCCAACGCCGGGTACGGGCCCGCCGACGTCGGCCGTGACCCGGGCATCTGGGACCTGGAGACCAACAAGTTCGACAAGATCCCCGGCCTGAGCGACGCGGACAAGATGGAGACGTCCGCGACGGTCATGCTGCCGCCCGCGCAGGACCAGCGGTTCATGGTCATCGGCGGCGGCGGGGTCGGCGAGTCGCAGGAGTCCAGCGAGAAGTCCCGGCTGGTCGACCTGAAGGACCCCAGCCCCCGCTTCAAGGACGGCGCGTCCCTCGACAAGGGCACCCGCTACCCGAGCGCCTCGCTGATGCCGGACGACACCGTCCTGGTCACCGGCGGGTCGGAGGACTACCGGGGCCGCAGCGACTCCAACGTGCTGGAGGCGCGGACGTACGACCCGAAGACGGGTACGTACACGCGCGTCGCCGACCCGCGGGTGGGGCGCAATTACCACTCCGGTTCGGTGCTGCTGCCCGACGGGCGTGTGATGATCTTCGGCTCGGACTCGCTCTTCGCCGACAAGGCCAACACCAAGCCGGGCGTCTTCGAGCAGCGCATCGAGATCTACACCCCGCCCTACCTCTTCCGGGACTCCAAGCCCAGGATCACCGGTGGCCCCAAGACGATCGAGCGCGGTGACAGCGGGGTCTTCGAGACCCCGGACGCCACGAAGATCAAGACGGCCAAGCTGATGCGGCCGAGCGCCGTCACCCACGTCACGGACGTCGACCAGCGCTCGATCGCCCTGGAGATGAAGAAGACGGCCAAGGGCATCGAGGTCACCGTCCCGAAGAACCGCTCCCTGGTCCCGTCCGGCTGGTACATGCTCTTCGTCACCGACGACAAGGGCACGCCGTCCGAGGCGGTGTGGGTCGAGGTTCCGTAGCACGTACGTGAGAAGGGGCGCCCCCCGCAGGGGGGCGCCCCTTCTTGCGTCCGTGGTCCTACTTGCTGTTGCGGGCCAGTTCGAGGGCGTACTCCGGGAACCAGTCGCCCGCCTTCGGGCCGCCCTTGCAGTCGCCGTCCGACTCGCCCGGGCGCTTGACCCACAGGTAGGCGTCGACCAGCGGGTCGCCCGTGTTGGTGGTGGGCGTCTCGCCGAGGGCGCGACCCGGGGGGTTGCACCAGTTCTCGGCCGGATCGCCGCCGGTGTAGGGGCCGTTGCCGTTGCGGCTGGTGTCGATGACGAACGGCTTGTTCCCGACCTTCGCCGAGACCTTCTTGCCGTACTCCTTGCTGGCCTCGGTGGTCTGGAAGTTGGCCACGTTCACCGCGAAGCCGTCGGCCTCGCCGACGCCCGCCCGCTGCAACGGCTCGAAGATCTGGTCCGGCTTGCCCCAGCCGGCGTTCCCCGCGTCCAGGTACACCTTGGTGTTCGGGAGCTGCTTCAGGCGCTTGACGGCGCCCTTGAGCAGGTCGTACCGCTCCTCGTGGTACTGGCCCCCGGTGCAGCCGTCCACCATGTGCATCACGGCGTCCGGTTCGACGATCACCGTCGCCCGCCGGTCGCCGATGCCCTTGGCGACCTTCTCCAGCCACGCGCGGTACGCGTTGCCGTCGGCGGCGCCGCCCGCGGAGTGCTGACCGCAGTCGCGGTGCGGGATGTTGTAGAGAACCAGCACGGCGTCCCGGTCGGCCTTCGCGGCGGCCTCGGTGAAGCCCCGGGCGTCCTCCTCCGGCTGCTCCGTGCCCACCCATTCGCCCACCGGCTGGGAGGCGATCTTCTTGATGAGCTCGGCGTCCTCCTTCTTGCCGTCCCGCAGATAGCTCGCGACCTGCTGGGCCGCCTTGCTGCCGGGGTTGACCCAGAACGGGTCGGTCGCCTTCGGCTGCTGGCTCACGCCGGGCACGGCCTCGGGCTTCGTGCCGCCGTCGGAGGTGCAGCCCGCCAGCAGCAATGCCGCCGCGGCACCCACCGCCCCCACCGCGGCCGCCCTCGCGCGGGCACGCGCGGTGCAACTGCCGTACATCCACTCCCCCTTGGGCGCACTGTGTGCGGGTCCACCCCCCAGGTGTCCCCTCCCGGACAACCCGGTCGAATCCATCCTGGCATACCTGTCCGGAAAGCCACGAGGGCGTCCGCCCGGGCCACTGCGCGCCCGCCACCGAGGGCGACGGGATCGCGACATGGTGTCAGATGGGCTCTGGAACCCGTCCGTGCGGCGCTCTACAGTGAGCGGGAGCTGCCGGACCATCCCCGACCTCCCGCGCCGATGCCGGGCTTCTCCCGCAGCCCGGGTTCACGCGGTCGAGGGCCGGCTCGGTCGACGGCCCGGGGATGGGGGGGTCCCGGTAAAGCCGGGGAGGGCCGTCGGCCGGGCCAGGTGGTGCGTCACGTCGGTGCGTCATGTCCCTCCGGTGAGGTACGCGGAGACGACGACGTTCGCCGTATAGGCTCCGGACGCGCGGTCGAAGGTGCCGCCGCAGGTGATCAGGCGCAGTTCGGCCCGGCCGGGCTGGCGCTGCCCGTATGCCTTCTTCGGGTCGAACTCGTGCCGGGCGAAGACCTGTACGTCGTCGATGGTGAACTCGGCGACCGAGCCGTCCGTCCGCTTCACCGTGATCCGTTCACCGGGGCGGGCGGAGCTCAGGCCGTAGAAGACGGCCGGTTTCGTCTCGGTGTCGACGTGGCCGACGAAGAGCGCGGCACCGTCCGTGCCCGGCTTCGCCCCGTCGCCGAACCAGCCGACGGTCTGCGCCTTCTCGTACGGGGGCGGGTCTATCGCGCCCGCCTTGTCCAGGGCGCGCGGGACGACCGGTGCGGTGATCCCGAGCGACGGGACCTCCAGGCGCTCGGGCGCGGCGGGCCCCATCGGCGGGCGGGCCGGGGGCAGCGGGACGCCCAGGGGGCGGCCGACGGCGGCGACGTCACCGGTGGTGGGGGCGGACAGGCCGCCGGGGCCGGCCGTGATGTCCTTGCCCCACAGCCACAGGCCCAGCAGCAACAGCGCCCAGGCCACACCGGTGAGCAGCCGGCCCTGTCCGGCGGGGTGCGGTGCGGTGGACACGGTCAGTCCGCGCGGGTACGGCGACGGCGGCGCGTGCTGCGCAGCGCGACGGCGACGGCCGCGACGCCCGCCAGCACCAGGCCGATCACGGTGTGCGGGGTGCTGGGCCCATGCTCCTCGACGCCGCCCCTGGGCGCGTCGGCGGCGAGCGCCGCGGTGCCTCCGCCGCCGGCCTTGACCGGGGCGACGGGGCTGGGCGGCGTGTGGCGGGTGACGTGGACGGTGCCGGCGTCGTGGTGGTCACGCCCGTCGCAGTAGACGGTGAGCGAGTACGTACCGGAGTCCAGGTGCGACTTGACGGTGGTGTCGCCGTGCAGCGGGCCGCCCTTGCCTTCGCGGCCGGACAGTTCGGCCTCCGCGACGAACGCCTTGGACCTGACCGAGCCGTGCTTGCCGTGGCAGCCGTGGACCTGGATGTCCACGTCGCCGCCAGGCTTGACGGTGGCCGGGACGACCAGGGCCGTCACCTTCTCCCGGTGCTTCTCGCCGTCCCGGTGCTCATCGCCGTCACCGGCGTACGCGGCTCCCGCGGCCGACAGGACGAGGGCGGTGGCCGTCCCCGCGGCACGGAGAGCAAACAGAGCTGAACGCATCGTGAACCTCCTGCACTGAAGATTCACCCCGTTCGGTGGTTTCCGCATCCGCAGGGGGACGGCTTTCACCCGGTCTTTCACCCGGTCGGGCCCCGCTGACCTGGGCTGATCGGCCCGGAGAAGGGTCAGATGCGATCGACCAGATCGGCGATCGAGTCGACGACCGTGGAGGGGCGGAACGGGTAGCGGTCCACATCGGCGGGGGTGGTGAGCCCGGTGAGGACCAGGAACGTCTCCATACCCGCTTCCAGCCCGGCCAGCACGTCGGTGTCCATCCGGTCGCCGATCATGGCGCTGGTCTCCGAGTGGGCGCCGATGGCGTTCAGCCCGGTGCGCATCATCAGCGGGTTCGGCTTGCCCGCGAAGTACGGGTCCTTGCCGGTGGCCTTGGTGATCAGCGCGGCGACCGAGCCGGTGGCGGGCAGCGGGCCCTCGGCGGACGGGCCGGTCTCGTCGGGGTTGGTGCAGATGAACCTGGCCCCGCCGTTGATCAGCCGGATCGCCTTGGTGAGGGACTCGAAGCTGTAGGTGCGGGTCTCGCCGAGCACCACGTAGTCGGGGTCGTGATCGGTGAGGATGTAGCCGATGTCGTGCAGCGCGGTGGTGAGCCCCGCCTCGCCGATGACGTACGCCGTGCCGCCGGGCCGCTGGTCGTCCAGGAACTGGGCGGTGGCCAGGGCGGAGGTCCAGATGTTCTCGACGGGCACGTCCAGGCCCATGCGGGCGAGGCGGGCGTGCAGGTCGCGGGCGGTGTAGATGGAGTTGTTGGTGAGGACCAGGAAGGGCCTCTCCGCTTCCCGCAGCTTCTTGATGAAGGCGTCGGCGCCGGGGATGGGAACGCCCTCGTGGATGAGGACGCCGTCCATGTCGGTGAGCCAGGATTCGATCGGCTTGCGCTCTGCCATGGGGCGGGACTCCTGCCGTACAGATACGTGCATGCGTGCTGGGGACGCCGCGACAGCGCTGTGGCGACGCCCCCAGCCTAATCAGGATGCGGTGATCTTCACCCCGTCGATCGTCCAGTACCAGTTGTTGGACCCGGTGTAACGGAAGCGGAAGCTGACGCTGGAGGCCCCGGCAGGGACGGCGACGGTCAGCGACTGGGGCTTGGAGATGACGTCGGACGTGTAGCTCTTGACAAGAGTCGGTGCTCCACCGTTGAACGACGCGAGGACCTGGGCGCTCTGGCTGCCCTCCTGCCGGTAGAGGGTGGTGAAGTCCAGCGTGACCTTCGCCTTGCCGGTGACGCTGTACGCGGGGGTGACCAGGGTCGAGTCGTACGTACCGGAGAAGGACTTGTCCGCCCACTCGTCGGAGTCGGCGACCGCGAAGACGCCCCGCGCCCGGACGTTGAGCTCGCGCTGCTGGTCGCGCTGGGTGCGGGACCAGAACTCGTCGGTGGCGAAGGACCAGCCGCGCCACTCGGTCATGCCGCCCGTGCCCATGGCGTTGTTGATGACGGACCAGCCGCTGGGCGGGGTGTGGGTGAAGCCGAGGATCCCGGCGGGTATGCCGGTCTCGTCGACGCGCTGCGCCAGCGAGGCCTGGAGGGTGTCGAAGGGGTCGGCGGAGCGCTGCTGGATCGGCTTGCCGTCCAGGCCCCAGGACGGGTCGGGGACGATGCCGAGCTGGTGGAACACGGTGGCGGCGACGTCGACGAGCCGGGTGTCGAGGGGGCGGGCGCCGGCCGCGATGCCGGGGCCGGTGGCGAGGACGAAGGTGCGCCGCTCCTCGATCGAGCTGCCGCCGTGGCCGCCCGCGTCGACGTGGCCGTGGTCGGTGGCGACGATGACCGTCCAGCGCTCGGTGGCGTACGAGGGGCGGGCCTTGATGGCGGCGAGCATCCGGCCGAGCTGGGCGTCCTGGACGGCTATGGCGTCCAGGTACTTCTGCCCGGTGCCGTTCGCGTGCGCGACCACGTCGGTGTTGCCGAGGTAGACGAACAGGACGTCCGGGTTCTGGTCGCGCAGGATCGACTCGGTCTCGGCGGTGATGGTGGCGTCGTGGGCGACGTACCCGTCGCGGTCGCCGTCGAGGACCAGTTTGGCGTCGGCGCCGGGGGTGACGGTGCCCTGGGTGTCCAGCGGCTTCCAGTCGACGGCGGCGTACGTGGACAGCTCGGGCCGCACCTGGGCGAGGCGGGCCAGGAAGCCGGGGTAGGTGCCGTAGTTCTTGCCGGTGAAGGTGTTGTCCTTGACGCCGTGCTTGTCGGGCCAGACGCCGGTGGAGATGGTCGACCAGCCGGGGCCGGATGAGGTGGCGGCCATGGGGTTCGCGTACAGCAGGGACAGGCCGTAGGTGCCGTCTCTCATCATGGCCTTCATGTGCGGGGCGTCGGCCGCGTCGATCCTGTCGTGGCGCAGCCCGTCCATCCCGACGACGAGCACCTTGTCCTTGCTGGTGCCGTTGGGGAGGGTGGGCGCGGCGGCGGCCGGGGCGGCGGCCACTGCCGCCGTAGCGGCTCCGGCCGCTGCTACGAGCACGGTACGGCGGGACATGCCGTTCGGCATCGGGAAACCTCCATCGAAGGATCGGCGTACACGCCAACGCCCCTGGTTCTCCAGGGGCGTTGGTCCGTACCCGTTATCTTTCCGCTACCTTTCGCGGGGCACCAGGTACGTGCGGTGAACTATTGGCTTCGTGTTGGCTAGCTGCCCGTTGCGGTCTTCCACGCGTCGACGTACGACGTCAGGTTCTTGTCGATGTCGGCCCAGTCCGGTTCGAAGATGTCGACACCCTCCATCAGCCCGGCCAGCTCGATGGCGTTGGCGTCGGTGGGCTTGATGTCGGCGCGGGCGGGGAAGCCGCCGCCGATGGCGCTGACCTGGCGCTGTGCCTGCTCGCTGAGCATGAAGTCGAGGAGCTTCTTGCCGTTGGCGGCGTGCGGGGCGTCCTTGACGAGCCCGGCGGCGTACGGGAGGGCGAAGGTGGTGGGCTTCCCGCCCTGCCGGGCCGGGAACCAGATGCCGAGGTTCGGCATGGACTTGGCCTGGGCGAAGTTCATCTGGACGTCGCCGTTGGCGACGAGCAGCTCACCCTTGTCGACCTTGGGGGCGAGCTTGGAGGTGGAGGAGGACGGGCCGACGTTGTTGGCCTGGAGCTTCTTCAGGAACTCCATGGCCGGCTTCTGGCCGCCGAAGTCGTGCAAGGCCTTGATGACGACGGCGGTGCCGTCGCCGGCGACACCGGGGGTGGAGTACTGGAGCTTGTTCTCGTACTTCGGGTCGAGGAGCTCCTCCCAGGTGGTGGGGGCCTTGGGGAGCTCCTTCTTGTTGTGGATGAACCCGAAGTAGTTGTTGACGACGGACGTCCAGGTGCCGTCGGCCGCCTTGTCGGCGCCGTTCACCTGGTCGGAGCCCTTCGGCTGGTACGGCTGGAGGAGGCCCTTGGAGCCGGCCTGCTGGATGAAGGGCGGGAGGGTGACGATGACGTCGGCCTGGGTGTTGCGCTTCTCGCGGACGGCGCGCTGCACCATCTCGCCGGAGCCGCCCTCGACGTACTCGACCCTGATGCCGGTCTCCTTCTCGAAGTCTTTGAAGACCCGGTCGTACCAGCCGTCGCCCTTCTCGCCCTTGAGGCCGTCGGCGCTGTAGACGGTGACGACCTTCTCGTCGGAGGCGGCGGAGGACCCGCCGCACGCGGTGAGGCCGGCGGCGAGGAGCAGGCTGCCGGCGAGGGCGGCGAGCGGCCTGGAGGCATGGGTAAGCATGACGTCGTTCTCTCCTAGCGGTAGGCGGCTTTGGTGCGGATACGGGAGACGGCCAGCAGGACGAACAGGGTCGTCGCCATGAGGACGACGGCGATGGCCGAGCCGGTGAACAGGGAGCCCCGGTCCGTGGCGGTGAAGATCAGCACCGGGAGCGGCAGCCAGTCCGGCGGATAGAGCATCATCGTGGCGCTCAGCTCCCCCATGGACAGGGCGAAGCAGAGCCCGGCGGCCGCGTTCAGGGACGGCAGCAGGAGCGGGAGCTTCACGCGGAGGAGTA
This sequence comes from Streptomyces sp. NPDC049837, assembly GCF_040674455.1. Taxonomy (NCBI): domain Bacteria; kingdom Bacillati; phylum Actinomycetota; class Actinomycetes; order Kitasatosporales; family Streptomycetaceae; genus Streptomyces; species Streptomyces sp. NPDC049837. The sequence continues at coordinate 56,953 of NZ_JBFAMP010000012.1, forward strand.
CGCGGACGGGCCCGGCGCCGAGGCCGGCGGCGGCCTGCTCGTACATCGGGTCCAGGCGGTGGAGGGCCGCCGAGACGGACTGGTACGCGAAGGCCGTCACCAGGACGGTGTGGGCCAGGATCACGATCCAGCGGGTGCCGTTGAGGAGGAACGGCGGCTGGGAGAACGCCACGAGGACCGCGAGGCCGACGACGACGGACGGGACGGCGACGGGCAGCATGAACAGCGCGTCGAGGGTCCTCCGCCCGCGCTCCTTCAGGGACGCGGCGGCGAGGGCGGCCCACGTGCCGACGACGAGCGCGAGGAGGCTCGCCGTCACGGCGGTGATCAGGCTCGTGGTCAGCGCCCGGAGGGACTCGCCGCGCACGGCGGCGGCGTAGTGCTCGGCGGTCGGGCCGGAGGGCAGGGCGCCGGACCAGTTCGTCGAGAACGACGCGGCGAGGATGACGAGCAGGGGGACCGCGAAGAGCGGCAGGAACAGCACGGCGAAGAGGGCCCAGGCGGCCCACCTGCCCTTAGCGCTGTGCACCAGCACGGCGGCTCACCCCCCGGTACAGGGCGTACAGCCCCACGGAGATCGCGATGTTGACGACGGCGACGACGCACGCGGCCGGATAGTCGGATTCGAGGATCGCCTTGCCGTAGACGAGCATCGGCAGGGTCGTCACGCCCTTGGCGCCGGTGAACAGCACGATGCCGAACTCGTTGAGGCACATGACGAGGACGAGGCTCCCGCCCGCCGCGAGGGCGGGCAGCGCCTCGGGCAGGATCACCCGCCGGACGATCCGCCCGGGGCCGGCGCCCAGCGAGGACGCCACCTCCAACTGCGCGGTGTCGAGCTGCGAGAACGCGGCGAGCAGCGGGCGCATCACGAAGGGCGTGAAGTACGTGATCTCGGCCAGCAGCACGCCCCACGGCGTGGTCAGGAACCGGAACGGCCCCTCGGCGGCACCCGTGACGTCCGTCCACAGGCCGTTGGCCATGCCGACGGTGCCGTAGACGAAGAGGAGCGCGAGCGTGATGAGGAAGGAGGGGAAGGAGAGGAACACGTCGATGAACCGGGCCACCGCCTTCCCCCCGGGAAACGGCACGAACGCGATGACGAGGGCCAGCGCGAACCCGAGCACCAGGCACCCGACGGTCGCCCCGCCCGCCAGCCACACGGTCGTGACCAGCGCGTCCCGGAACGCCTCGGACGCGAAGACGTCCCCGTACGCCCCGGGGGCGAGGGATTCGCGCACGACCAGCCCGAGCGGGTAGAGGAACACGAGCCCGAGGACGGCGACCGGCGGGAGGGCCCAGACCCAGGGGGGTACGGCGCGACTCGCGGACGCGCCCGCGGACGCCGGCGCGCTCATCCCGCCACCCCCGCTCCCAGCAGGACCGCGTCGTCCGGGGCGAAGCGCAGTGTCACGTCGGCGCCCAGGCGTGGCGGGTCGCGCAGCTCGCGGAGGTCGGCCATCACCCGGTGGCCGTCGACCTCGACGTACAGCCGGTGCGTGGCGCCCCGCCACTGGACCTCGGCGAGCGTGCCGCGCAACGCGTTCGGGCCGTCGCCGAGCCCCATGAGGTGCGGGCGCACGCACAGGGTGGCGCCCGCGCCAGGGAGCGCGCCCTCCGGAACCGGCACCTTCAGCTCGCGGCCCGCGAAGGACACGGTGCCGTGACCGACGGTCACCGGCAGGAGGTTCGCGTTGCCGACGAACGACGCCGTGAACTCCGTACGCGGCCGCCGGTACAGCTCCTGCGGCGTGCCGCAGTCCCGCAGCCGTGCCCGGTCCATGACGGCGATCCGGTCGGCGAGCGTGAGGGCCTCGACCTGGTCGTGGGTGACGTACAGGATGGACACGTCGGGCAGTTCGCGGTGCAGCCGGGCCAGTTCGGCGAGCATCCCGGAGCGCAGTTGCGCGTCGAGCGCGGACAGCGGCTCGTCCAGCAGCAGGACGCCCGGCCGGATGGCGAGCGCCCGCGCGATGGCGACGCGCTGCTGCTGGCCGCCGGACAGCTCGCGCGGGTAGCGCCCGGCGTACGCGGCCATGCCGGTCAGCTCCAGCGCCTCGGCGACCCGGCCCTGGATCTCGCCCTTCGGCGTCTTCCGGGCGCGCAGCCCGAACGCCACGTTGTCCTCGACCCGCATGTGCGGGAACAGCGCGTAGCTCTGGACGACCATCCCGATGCCGCGCCGGTGCGGCGGCAGCGCGGTCACGTCACGGTCGCCGATGACCACCCGCCCCGACACCGGGCGTACGAACCCGGCGACGGCGCGCAGCGCGGTGGTCTTGCCGGAGCCGGACGGTCCGAGCAGCGCCATGACCTCGCCGGGCTCGACGGTCAAGTCGAGGGAGTCGAGGACGACGTTCTCGCCGTACGCGACGGAGACCTGCTCGAAGCGGATGCCGCTGCCGCTCACGACTCGACCCGTCGCAGCAGCGGCGGCAGTTCGGCGACCGAGCCGAGGACGTGCGTGGCGCCCGCGCCCCGGAGTGCCTCGGCGTCGTGCGCACCGGTCAGCACACCGGCGACGACCCGCGCCCCGGCGCGCACGCCGCTGAGCATGTCGTACGCGGTGTCGCCGGCGACCGCGACGCCCTGGACGCCGTCCGCCGCGCCGGTCCCGAGCAGGGCGGTGAGGACCATGTCCGGGTACGGGCGCCCGCGTCCGCCGGGCGTGTCGGCCGGGCACAGGGTCAGCCCGGCGAGGTCGCGCCAGCCGAGCGCGTCGAGGATGGCGTCCTGTGTGACGCGCGCGAACCCGGTGGTCAGGACCACGGTGCGGCCCTGGTCCCGCAGTTCGGAGACGGCGTCGGCGGCGCCGGGCACGGGGGCGATCCGCCCGTCGGCGACGAGCTTCCCGTACGCCTCCTCGAAAGCGGTGCTGGCCCGCTGGGCGCGGGTCTCGTCGCCGAAGAGGTGGCGGAAGACGGAGATCTTGGACTCGCCCATGGTGGCGCGGACGTGGCCGAGCATGTGCTCGTCCGGTTCGGTGCCCAGCGCGCGGGCGGCCGCGGCGAAGGCCTCCTCGACGAGGCCGCCGTCGGCGACGGTGGTACCGGCCATGTCGAGAACGACAAGCTTGATCGTCATGGTCACCATCCCAGTTCGTTCGCGGTCGTTTCGGCGATGGCGGGCGAGCAGGTCATGCCGCGCCCGCCGGGGCCGGTGACCAGCCAGACGCCGTCACGCACCTGCTGGCGGTGGACGACGCGGCCGGTGTCGGTGCACTGCGCGTACACCCCGGCCCAGCGGCGGCGGACGGGCGGCAGCGGGCGGCCGAGGAGGGACTCGACGACACGGGTGAGGTGCTCGTAGGGGTCTTCGAGGGTGTCGAAGGCGAAGGGGTGCTCGTACTCGTGGGTGTCGCCGATGGTCAGCCCGCCGTCGAGGCGCTGGACCATGAGCAGTTGCATCTTGTGCGCGGCGGCGACCGGCTCCTGGGCCTGCCGGGCCTCCAGGGCGGCGGATTCGTAGGCCGGGTAGTAGCGGAAGCTGTCGGCGTCGGCGACGGAGGTGGTCAGGGGCTCGTCGAGCGGATCGGTCTGCATCATCTGGAGGCGTACGCGGCGTACGGGGATGTCACCGGCGACCTCCCGGACGAGCCCGCCGAGCCAGGCGCCGGTGCACAGGACGACGGCGTCACCGGTGTGGACGTCGCCGTGGTCGTCGCGTACGGCGTTCTCGCCGATGACGTCGCGGACCTCGCGGCCGGGCAGGAAGGTGTACCGCCCGGAGGCGTTGAGGGCCTGCCTCAGGGCGAGTTGGGCCGTGCGGGGCTCGACGGCCGCGTCCCGTTCGCACCACAGGGCGGCGCGGAAGTCGCCGCGGAGGGCGGGGTTCATGGCGCGGGCGTCGTCGGCGGTGACCATCTTGAAGCCCCGGGCGGCGGCGTCGGGGCGGGCGACCGCGGCTTCGGCGACGGCCAGTTCCAGGTCGGTGCGGACGGGCGTGAGCGAGCCGATGGCCCGAAAGCCCAGCTCCGGGACACGGGCCCCGATGCCCTCCCACAACTCCCGGGCGCGCAGGGCCGTTTCCAGCTCCTCGCCACCCGCGCGGCCGCTCACCCAGATCTGGCCGAAGTTGCGCAGGGAGGCGCCGCGGGCCTCGCTCTCACGCTCGATCTGTACGACCTCGTGGCCGCGTTCCACTGCGTGCCAGGCGTGCATGGTGCCCACCACGCCGGCTCCTACGACGATGACTCTCACGCCGGAAACGGTCGTGGTGGTGGGTGGCGCGGGCGGGTCGGGTCGGCGACGGGAGGGTGAACGGCCCCTCAAGCTTGGCCTAGACCCGTTACCTTTCCGTGACTTACTCCTGGGCCCCGAGGTGCGTCGTGAAGCTGAACCGGTCGCCCCGGTAGAGGGTGCGCACCCGCTCCAGCGGGTGGCCCGCCGTGTCCCGCGAGCGGCGGTGGAGCAGCAGCATCGGCAGGGCGGGCGGGGTGCCGATGAGCAGCGCCTCGCGGGGGGTGGCCAGCACGGTCTCGATGCGTTCGTCGGCGTCACCGAACTCGATGCCGAGCCGCTCGCGGAGGTAGGCGTAGAAGGACGAGTCAGGGTTGAAGTCGGCGTCCAGGCGCGGTACGCGGGCCTCGGTGACGTACGTGCTCTCCAGGCCGACCCGCTCGTCGTCGGCGAGCAGCACGCGCTCCATGTGCCAGACCGGCTCACCGGGCTCGGTGCCCAGGTCGGCGGCGAGCGCGGCCGGGCAGGGGAAGCGGTCGAGGGTGACGAGGTTACGGCCGGGGCGGCGGCCCTGGCGGCGTACACCCTCGGTGTAGCTGGCCAGCGACAGCGGCTGCTCCAGTTTGGGCCCGGCGACGACCGTGCCGCGCCCCTGGCGGCGCAGCCGGCCTTCGAGCAGCAGCTCGCGCAGAGCCTGGCGCACGGTCTCGCGGGAGACCTCGTACCGTACGGCGAGGTCCCGCTCGGCGGGCAGGGCCTGGCCCTCCCCCAACTCCTCGATGAGCGCGGCGACATGGGCCTTGACCGCGTAGTACTTGGGGATGCGGCCGTGCTCCGGGATGCCGGAGCGGACGGGTGCGCCAGGTGCCTGGCCGTTCGGGTAGTCCACGTTGTCCACGGACGGGATGGTCGCAGACGTACGTGAACGGCCGGCGTCAGCTCCTACGGCCCCGGAGCCACCCGGCCAGGGAGAGCGTCCCGGCGCCGAGGAGGAAGGCGAGGACGGAGGCGCCGGCGACGATCAGGACGTTCCGGCCGGTCCTGGGCAGCTCCTCGGCGAACTCACTGGCGGGCTCCTCGTCGGCGAGGGTGAACCGGTAGTCGGCCGACTCGCCCACCCAGTCGCCGTCGCCGCCGCGCCGCTGGACGATCGCGGCGTTGGCGGTGACCGCGTCGGGCCGGGCGTCCGAGGTGAAGGCGAGCCGGACGGGCACGGTGACGGTCCGGCCGGGCGGGACGGTGAAGCCGCGGAAGCGGTCGGCACCGTCGTCCAGGACGCCGACGAGTTCGCTCTCGTCGGTCTCCTCGATGGTGACGGGGTACTGGCGGCGGCCGCCGTCCTCGTAGAACTCGAGCTGGATCTGGCCCGGCTTCAGCGTGCGGGCCCGGTCGGTGAAGACGATCACGGGGTGGATGTTGCCGCAGGGCTCGCTGGTGGTGTTGGTGAGCTGGACGGTCCAGGTGTGGAAGCCGCCGCCGGGGCGGTACGCGGGGGGTCCGCCGCTGATGCGGGTACGGATCGGGAAGTCGGCGGAGGAGGGGTTGCCGCAGGTGGGCTGCCGGTCGGGGGCGGCGGCTTCGAACGCCCCGGTGCCGGTGCCGTCGGCCGGTGCGGCCGCGGTGAGCCCGAGTACGGCGACGGCGACGGTGGCGCCGAGGGCGGTGACGTTGCGCAGTCGCATGGCGGACCTTTGGCGGCGGCGTGGACGGTCGTACGCCGAGAACGTCCCCCACGAGCCCGTCGACACACCGACGCGACGACGACATCCCGCCGTACGGCGGCGCGGATGCCCCCGAACGGCGCATCGGGCGCAGCCGCCCCGGGGCCTCCCCCACCCCCGTTGTGGGCAGCCGTCCTCCGCCACCCCCACCCCCCCCGTTGTGGGCAGCCGTCCTCCGCCACCCCCACCCCCCGTTGTGGGCAGTCGTTCCGCAGGGCGGAACGGGTGGGCACAACGGAGGAGCTGGGGCGGCGCCCAGCTCACGGTGCCCCACGGGGCGGCGCCCAGGTCCCGGTGCCCCACCGGGCGGCGCCCTACCGTCCGAACACCGGCGCCAGGATCAACTGCGCCGCGCCCTCCGCCACCGGATGGGCCGAGCCCTCCGCGAGGGCCACGGGCACCGCGGCGTCGCCCCCGCGCCGGGCGCGCTCCTCCAGGACGGCGCGCACGCCCCGCAGGAACGGCTCGGCCGCGCCGGTCACCACCCGGCCACCGAGCAGGACACGGTCGATGTCCAGCAGCTTGACCAGGTTCGCCGCCCCCGCACCCAGCACCCTGGCCGCCTCCGCGAGATCGCCCCGCGCGACGGCGGCCAGGCACAGCGCCTCCAGGCACCCGTACCCGCCGCACCCGCACACGGGGCCGTCCAACTGGATGGTCTGGTGCCCGAACTCCCCCGCCCCCGTCCGCGCGCCCCGGTACACCGCGCCGCCGAGGACGAGGCCCGCGCCCAGCCCCGTACCGAGGTGGAGGTACGCGAACGAGTCCCCGCCCACCCCGTTCAGCGCGAGGCTGAGCGCCGCCGTGTTCGTGTCCTTGTCGAGCACCACGGGCAGCCCGAGCCGCCGGGCGAGCTCGTCGCGCAGCGGGAAGCCGTCCCACTCGGGGAAGCCGGTCACCCGGTGCGGGACGCCCGCCGCGTGGTCGAGCGGCCCCGGCATGGCGACGCCGATGCCGAGGACGGTCCGGGTGGCGAGCGCGGCGACCTCCCCCGCCACCACGTCCATGACGACCTCGGCTCCCCACCCCAGGTCCAGCGGGACGACGCTCGCCGTGACGACGGCGCCCGACAGGTCGACGAGGACCGCGGTGAGCTCGTCGCGGTCGAGGTGCAGGCCCACCGCGTGGGCGGCGCGGGGCGCCAGGCGCAGGACGGTGCGCGGCTTGCCGCCCGTGGAGGCGCGCCGGCCCGCGTCGACGGCGAGCCCCTCGTCCCGCAGCCGACCGGTGATCTTGCTGACCGCCTGGGGGGTGAGCCCGGTCCGCTCGGCGAGTTCCAGCCGGCTGGCCCCGTCCTCGCCCGCCGTGCGCAGCAGGTTGAGCACCAGCGCGGCATTGTGGCTGCGGAGGGCCGGCAGGTTCACACCCGTATCGCTGTTCACCGTCCCATTGTCGCGTCCACTTGCACTTTGGCAACAGCGTTGCTTAAGTGGCGGGCATGACTCGACCGCTCCGCGTCGGACTCGTCGGCTACGGCCTGGCGGGGTCCGTCTTCCACGCCCCGCTGATCGCCGCCACCGAGGGGCTGGTCCTCGACACGGTCGTCACCGCCAATCCGGAGCGGCAGCAGCAGGCCCGCGGCGCGTTCGGCGACGTCCGCATCGCCGCGTCGGCGGACGAGCTGTGGGCGCGGGCCGGCGAGCTGGACCTGGTCGTGATCGCGTCCCCCAACAAGACGCACGTCCCGCTCGCGACCGCCGCCCTCAAGGCGGGTCTGCCGGTCGTGGTCGACAAGCCGGTCGCCGGCACGGCGGCGGAGGCGCGCGGGCTCGCCGCCCTCGCCGACGAGCGCGGCCTGCTCCTGTCCGTCTTCCAGAACCGCCGCTGGGACAACGACTTCCTGACCCTCCGCGCCCTCCTCGACCGGGGCGGGCTGGGCGACGTACAGCGCTTCGAGTCCCGCTTCGAGCGGTGGCGGCCGCAGCTCAAGGGCGGCTGGCGGGAGTCGGGGGCGCCGGAGGAGTTCGGCGGTCTGCTGTACGACCTGGGCAGCCATGTCGTCGACCAGGCGCTGGTGCTCTTCGGCCCCGTCGCGCGGGTGTACGCCGAGTCGGACGTACGCCGCCCGGGCGCCGAGGCGGACGACGACACGTTCATCGCGCTCACGCACACCAACGGTGTCCGTTCCCACCTGTACGTCAGCGCCACCACCGCCCAGTTGGGCCCGCGCTTCCGGGTGCTGGGCTCCCGGGCCGGGTACGTGAAGTACGGCCTGGACCCCCAGGAGGCGGCGCTGCGCGCGGGCGAGCGCCCGGGCGCGGGGTGGGGCGCCGAACCGGAGTCCATGTGGGGCGCCCTCGGCGCCGGCGAGTCCCCCCTCACCGGCGGCGGCACCCCGGTCGAGTCCCTCCCCGGCGACCACCCCGCCTACTACGCGGCCATCGCCGCCGCCCTGCGTGACGGCACGCCCCCGCCGGTCACCGCGCACGAGGCGGCGGCCGCGCTGGACGTCCTGGAGGCGGCGCGCCGGTCGGCCCGCGACGGTGTGACGGTGACGCTGTGACCGCTCCCACCCTCGCGGAGCTGGAGGAGCAGCAGGCCCGCCTCACCCTCCCCCGCTTCACGTACGACGACGCCTGGACGCTCGGCACGCTCCTGGTGGACCTGGCCCGCGAGCGCCGCGCCCCGGTCGCCATCGACATCCGGCGCGGCGGCCAGCAGCTCTTCCACGCCGCCCTGCCCGGCTCCAGCGCGGACAACGACGCCTGGATCGACCGCAAGCGCCGCGTCGTCGAGCGGTACGCCGAGAGCTCCCTCCTCGTCGGCGCCCGCTTCCGCGCCAAGGGCAAGTCCTTCGACACGGACTCCCGCCTGGACCCGGACCACTACGCGGCCCACGGCGGCTCGTTCCCCATCACGGTGACGGGCGCGGGCGTCATCGGCACGGTCACCGTGTCGGGCCTGCCCCAGGCCGAGGACCACGCGCTGGTGGTGGAGGCCCTGGAACGCCTCACCGGCGCGTAACAAAGACCGGCGGGCCACCCCCCTCCCCCGAGGGGTGGCCCGCCTTCCTTTTCCCGCCTGACGTCACGCGTCCTTGAGCTCCTGCCGCTGCCGCCCGAGGCCCTCGACCTCCAGCTCCACGACGTCCCCGGCCCGCAGGAACGGCTTCGGCTCCGGCTGGCCCATGGCCACGCCCGCCGGCGTACCGGTGTTGATGACGTCACCCGGGTACAGCGTCATGAACTGGCTGACGTACCGCACCACTTCCCCCACCGGGAAGATCTGGTCGGAGGTGGAGCCGTCCTGCTTCAGCTCGCCGTTCACCCAGAGCTTCAGCGACAGCGCCTGCGGGTCCGGCACCTCGTCGGCCGTCACGAGCCAGGGGCCGAGCGGGTTGAACGTCTCGCAGTTCTTGCCCTTGTCCCAGGTGCCGCCGCGCTCGATCTGGAACTCGCGCTCGGAGACGTCGTGGGCGACCGCGTACCCGGCGACATGCGTGAGGGCGGCCTCCGCGGAGTCCACATAGCGGGCCGTACGTCCGATGACTACCGCGAGCTCGACCTCCCAGTCGGTCTTGCGGCTGCCGCGCGGTACGAGCACGGTGTCGTCCGGGCCGACGACCGTGTCGGCCGCTTTGAGGAAGACGACCGGCTCGGCGGGGGTCGCCTGGCCCGTCTCGGCGGCGTGGTCGTGGTAGTTCAGCCCGATGCACACGACCTTGCCGACACGCGCCACCGGCGGCCCGATCCGCAGCCCGGCCGGGTCCAGTTCGGGCAGCACACCGGCGCCGGCGGCGGCGCGGACCCGGTCGAGGGCGGAGGCGTCGGAGAGCAGGTTCCCGTCGATGTCCGGGACGACCGCCGACAGGTCCCGCAGGACCCCGTCCTGGTCGAGCAGCGCGGGGCGCTCGGCGCCCGCCGTACCGACGCGCAGCAGCTTCATGGTCTTCTCCCTGTGGTCGAGGTATGCCCCGGCCGATGGAGTGCGGCCATCGGAGGATTGGTCGATCCTCCAAGACATCGGACCACCCCGCAAGACCCCGTTCACCCAGTGGACGTGCCCCGGTAGAGGTACGCCCGCTCGGCGGCGGTCCAGGCGGTGCTCGTGACGACGTAGAGCGCGGCGGCCAGGGGGACGACGGCGACGGTGACGAGGGTCGCGAAGGACAGCAGCGGCATCACCTTCGCCATGCCCCCGGGCATGACCCCGCCCATGTCTCCCATCTCCGCCATCTGCCCCTTGGTACGCCGGTACGTGTACGTGGCGACGGCGGCGACGATCACGAACAGCGCCAGGTACACCAGCCCGGCGGCGCCGAGGACGCCACCGTCCGCGAGGGCGTCCGCCCAGCGCCCGCCGAGGGGCGCGGCGAGCAGGGTGTGCCCGCTCAGGCTCCCGCCCGAGAAGAGGTGATACATCAGGAAGAACGCGGGCGCCTGCAACAGGCTCGGCAGGCACCCGGCCAGCGGCGACACCTTCTCCTTGGCGTGCAGCTCCAGCACGGCCCGCTGCAACCGCTCGGGGTCCTTCGCGTGCTTCTTGCGCAGCTCGGCGACTTGCGGCGCCAGCCGCGTACGCGCCTTCTGCCCGCGTGCGGCGGCCCGGGACAGCGGGTGCACGGCGAGCCGTACGAGCATGGTGAAGACGACGATGGCGGCGGCCGTGGCGGAGCCGTGGAACAGCGGCTGGAGCAGCGCGGCGAGCTGCTCGACAAGTGAGGCGGAAACGGACATGGAAAGGAGCCCTCCGAGGGGTCTCGTCGTACCGGAAAGTGACTCTCGGCATGACGAACCGCGGAGGCGGACCTGGAAGCGGAGCCCCTACGCGGCCGTCGGAAGGAGACGGCCGGGCGCTCGGGGCCGCCGGCGCCCGGAGGCGTCGGGATCGCACTGTGGCAGGAACGCGGTGCGCTGCTCACGGTCGCGGATGGCCGTACGCACCCGGGTCGGCGGTACGGCGGGCACGCAGCGCGCGGCGATGACGGCGCACGCGACGAGCTCGGAGCCGACGGCGGCGAGCGCCACGGCAGCGGAGAGGGCGCCGCCCTCGGCGTACAGGCCCTCGGAGAAGAGGAACAGCAGGAAGCCGACGAGGCCGCAGCGCGCCAGCGGCGCGACGAGACGACTCATGATCCCCCTCCCCCTCTCGTGCCTCTAACGTGGCCGCATCGAACGGAGTTCCCCCCACACGATGAGCCGGTACGCCGAACTGTACTCGGGCGTACACGTGGTGAGCGTCACGTAGTAGCCCGGCTCGCTGTACCCCTTCGGTACGGGGGCGATGGCGGCGGTGTCCCGGGGCGAGGTCCGCGCGAGCGTGCGGTCGACGACGTACGTGAACACCCCGTCCCGTGTCTCGACGATGATCTCGTCGCCCTTCCGGAGCCGGTTGATGTGGCGGAACGGCTCGCCGTGGGTGTTGCGGTGCCCGGCGAGGGCGAAGTTTCCCGCCTGCCCGGGCTGGGCGGTGCCGGGGTAGTGGCCGGCGTACCCCTTGTCGAGGAGCGGTTTGCCGACGCCCCGGCCGATGGGTACGGCGAGCCGGAGGGCGGGGATGCGGAGGATGGCGTACGCGGGAGGCTGCCGTACGGTCGGACGTGCCGCCCCACCGGAGGCCCGGCCCCCGCTCTCCCCTTCTTCCCCTCCCCCCACGACCGAGGGCGACGGGGCAGGAGGCCGGACGACCGCCCTCCCTCCCCACTCCCGCTCCAGGGCGTGGACCTGCCGCTGGGCACCGGCGCGGGCCTGCTGGTTGGTCCACCAGAACTGGTGGACGACGAGGAGCATCAGGACGACCCCGACCGTAACCAGGATCTCGGCCCCGACCCAAACCCCCCGGGCGAGCGTCCCGCGCCACCCGCCCTGCCGCTGCCGTACCACCACCGGTATCCGCTCGCGCACGCGGGCACCATAGGTGCTGCCCCGACAACCCACCAGACCCGCCGCACAGCAGTACGGTGTCCCCCATGCGCCCCGACACGCCTGCCGATCACATCACCGAAGCCGAGCGTCTGCTGCGCACCGCGGCGCAGTACCCCGAGGACCGCGAACCGCTGCTCCTCCAGGCGGCCGCCCACCTGGAGCTGGCCGGTGCCCGCGCTCGCGCGACGACGCTGTACGACGACCTCCTGGCCGCGACGCCGCCCCCGGAGAACCCGCACCTGATCAAGGCCCTGAAGGCGGCCAACCTCTGGGAGTACGGCCACGAGGCCGAGGCCCGCGCCATCATCGAGGGCATCCGCGCGACGACCCCCTCCGACCCGGCCGCCTGGGAGATCGTCGCGGAGACGCTGGAGGCCCACGACGAGCTGGAGTCCTCCGAAGCGGCCTTCACGGCCGCCGTGACGACCCTGGTCCCCTCCCCGGACGACGAGGTCCCGTACCCGACGCAGTCCCTCCTCATGGGCCGCCACCGCGTCCGCCGCCTCCTCGCCCTCCGGCACGACGACTGGGACGTCCTGGCGGACCGCCTCCACACCGGCGCGGTCCCGCTGGACGAGCTGCACGACCCCAAGCGACTCTGGTCCCTCGGCTCGTCCGACCCCGCCGAGCTCCAGGCGGAGATCACCCGCCTCCGCAGCGAGCTGGGCTCCTACCGCACGGCCCTGTCCCGCCCCTTCCCGGTGGCGGTCCTGCTCTGGCCGGCCGACGAGCTGACCGAGCTCCTCGCCGCCTACCCGGAGCTCGAATCCGAGTACCCGACCCACGCGGCCCACCTCACCGACATCGAGGCCTCCCTCCGCGAACTCTCCGCCGCGGGCACCCCCAACCTGGGCATCGTCCAGGGCACGGTCCCCTCCTACGAAGCCTTCGCCGCCTCCGAGTCCACCTCCCCCTCCAACGCGGCCCTCCTCCCCCAGTACGCCACCACCCTCGCCGCCCGCGGCCGCGCCACCCCCTGGCCCCCCGCCCGCACCGCCCCCTGCTGGTGCGGCTCGGGCACGAAGTACGGCGACTGCCACGGCACTGTCCGAATCTGACCGTTCAGGAATTGGACCGTTTCCCTCCTCTTCACCATTCGCATGCAGTACTTTCACAATTAACTACTGCCGTCGACTGGCCCCCTGTTCCCCCACGCAGTCCCAGTCCTGTGTGCGAGGGAGACGTGTGCCATGACCAACCCGTACCAGCACCCCCAGCAGCCCCCCACCGCCCGCCCCCTGTACCGCATGAAGCGCGTCTGGGCGGGCGGCCTGCTGCTCCTCCTGGTCGGCACCGGCTGCGGAGCCCTGGGCGCCCAGGACAACCCCAAGCCCGCCACCAAGGCCGCTCCTGCCGTCACCGTGACCACCACGGCCACCGCCACGATCACCGCCACCCCTACCGCCGCCCCCGCCCCAGCGGTCACCGTCACCGAAACGGTCACGGCTACGGCGACGGCGACGGTCACCCGCGAGGCCCCCGCCAACGCCGGTTCGGGCGACTCCGGTTCGGGCAGCGACGTCTACTACGCCAACTGCGCCGCCGCCCGCGCCGCCGGCGCCGCCCCCGTCCACCGCGGCGAACCTGGGTACGCCAGCCACCTCGACAGGGACAACGACGGCGTGGGCTGCGACAACGGCTGAACTGAGTCCACTAGTTCGTTTGGTGCCGTGCCTCCAGGAGGGCATGGCTGAATGTCCGTGCGGCAGCTCGGGTGCTTGCTACCGTCCACGCATGACACAGCCTGCATCCCGCACTGTTGATCTCCGCCGCGAACCGGTCGATGCAGTGCTGGACCGGGTGGAGCGGTCTCTCCAGGTACGTCTCGACCGTCAGACGGTAGTCCGCAAGCGTCGGTCGGCCGGGGCTCGGACAGACCGGGCAACGTGGGTGCGGATCGAGCGGCGAGGGCTCGTTCGGATCGGTGTGCAGGGAGGGGACGGAACCGCATCCACCGAGGTCCTGCACGGGATTCCCAAGCCCCGGTGGCACGTCGGCATTGCGTGGTGAGACAGCGACGACACGGTGATGTGGCGGGCGGACGAGACTGACCTTCTGCCTGCCGCTCACGTAGGGGCTGCTGTAGTGGACGTTGCGCCGGATCTGCCGGACACATGGTGGGCCGCGCTTAGTGGCTCGCTGAATGCCCTCGCCGGGCAGCATACGAATCGGATCGCCACACCTGACACCGAGACGATTACACAAGAACTTGTGACAGCGACCATCCAGCGTGTCTTCCCCGATGTCGATGCCACCGTGAGGATGTCGATGCCACCGTGAGCCAGTGGGTCCCCGCCCACGCGGACTTGAACTGGGCGAACGTGACTGCGCCGGAGTTCTGCATTTTCGATTGGGAAGACTGGGGCATGGCCCCCACGGGCCTGCATGCGGCGACCCTGTGGGGCGCTTCGCTCACCCTCCCGCCGACGTCGTCGCGTACGCCGAACGAAGTGGCGTCCCGGTACGGACCCTGTGGCCCGAAGGCGCCAGCCGGTCTTAGCCTTGGACCAGACGCCCCCCGGAGCGCAGCGGGATGTGTCCCAGCCGTTGTCACCTGTCGCGTCGGCGGCGGGCTGAATGCTCGGAAGCAGCTCGCCGACGCCCGCTCCGCTGGCCCATGCTAGGCCTGGCAGACGGCGTTGATCATGAGACAGCGGTCACGCCTTACGATCAGGCAGCGAAGGACTGCGATATCAAGCGATCACCACCGAAAGGCAGGCGACATGCCAGCACCGGAGTGGTTCCACGAGCTGCTCGCGTGGAAGGCCGCCTCTAACCAAATGGTGCAAGAGGTCTGCGGGGAGAGCTGGGCCCCGAACATCTCCGACATAGCCAACAAGACCAGCATGCGCATAGCAAAGTCCGTCCTTGATGAGCTGGGAATCACGCGGAAGGTCTCGGCAAATTCGGCCGACGCGAAGGAAGAAAGTCGGGGTGCAGCTCTCGAGAATGCAGTGACGGCTGAACTAATCTCCAAGCTTCCGCACTTGCGCCCTGAAATACCGTGGCTGGTTAAGCGCGGGGAAGATGTGCGCAGCTTCGAGCAGTACAAGCACCTGGCCGAACTACGTGAACTCCTCTCCGCAACTCCAAGCCTACGGGTTACGCTCGGGACGGATTACCAAATCGCCCCTGACGTCACAATTTCGCTCGACATACCGGGCAACCCGCTCCACGCCGTCGTTTCGTGCAAATGGACATTGCGTTCAGACCGTGCCCAGAATGTCCGGCACGAATTCAACCTGCTCGTCCGATCCCGCCGTGGCCGCGCACCTCACCTGGTGGCTGTGACGGCAGAGCCATTGCCCAGTCGGCTAGCGTCACTTACTCGCGGAACCGGCGAAATTGACACTGTCTACCACCTCGCCTTTGAGGAAACCCAGGCGGCGGTCCAGGCCCATGGGAGCGTCAGATACAGGAAGAACGAACCCTCTCAGTTGGAGTTCTGGCAGGAAATGACAGAGCAGAACCGGCTGAGGGATTACAACCAACTGACCACGGACCTCGTCAGGTACTGATACGCGGAGAACGCACCAGGCATGTAGATCAGCGCGAGACCCGGGTGGCCGTCGAGGACGATGAAGTGGTAGACACGCCGGGACACTGAAGCAGGCCCCGTTCGACAGCACCACTGAGGCGAATGATGTCAGAGGAGTGGCAGCCCCCTGCCGGGTCATGGGCGTCGTCGGCCGCACGACGCCGCAACATGCAGGCGATCCGCAGCAGAGACACGAAACCTGAGCAGCTCATCCGGCGGCTGGTGCATGCCCAGGGACTGCGGTACAGGGTCGCGGCCAAGCCCCTGCCGAACCTTCGCCGGACGGCTGACATGGTCTTCCGCCCGGCGAAGGTCGCTGTTTTCATCGATGGCTGCTACTGGCACGGGTGCCCTGAGCATTACGTCCCACCGAGAACGAACCCTGGCTACTGGTCAGACAAGGTGGCTCGCAACATGGCACGCGACCGCGACACCGACAAGCGCCTCCAGGAAGCGGGATGGCTTGTCCTGCGGTTCTGGGAACACACGCCGGCTGCCGAGTGCGTTAGCGAAATCACCCGCACAGTGAACGACCGGCGACGCGATGTGACTTAGAGCAGCGTGGGCAAGACATCCTGAGATGTCTCCCACGTCGTGCCATCGGGCTCAAGGTCGCCGATCGGCGGCTCGATCAAGTCGCCATCACGGTCAAGCGCCTGCTTAATGGCTCTGCCGACAGCTTCGGCGACAGGCGGCGGAAAGGCATTACCGACCTGCCGGTAACGAGCAGTCTTCCGCCCGGAGAACTTCCAGTTCTGACTGTCGGGGAACCCCTGGATAATGGCAGCCTGCTCTACGGTGAGCATGGGCCACTTTTTATCCAGTGGATTACCCAGGTCCCGGGCCAGGTCGGCTTCATGTTCGTCATTTGCAACGCCCATGCCATTCACACCAAGCGCCGCCCAGGCCTTCTTAGCCCGCGTGGGACCCAGATCTGCCCCGCCGTGCTTCTTCGAGCCCCCCACCAAAGTAGGAGCGACATCGCCATTCATGGCCTGGTCCCGCCAGAGGTCAAACCACTCGGCTCGCCCTGCCTCCACGAACCGGCGCTTCATCGTCTCTTCGAGGGCCTCGGCCACTGTACGTCGGCGACCATTGGGAGCAGGCCAGGTGAATCCGCGGTATTGGTCTTTCCTGATAGCAACCAGAATGGCGCGCGGCCGCAATTGAGGAACTCCGTAGTCTGCGGCCTCCAGGAGTCTCCACCCACAGACGACATAACCGGAATCCCGAAGCTCCTGCTTGATCTCTTCTCGGTATTCGAAGAACTTATCGCGAGGCTTAACCAATCCCGCTACATTCTCGATCATAACAGCGCGAGGCTGCAGTTCGTCAGCGAGCTTAAGCATCGTTGGGAACAGATCGCGTTCATCGTCGCGACCCAATTGCTTCCCTGCCACCGAGAACGGAGGGCATGGCACACCCCCCGCCAGGAGATCAAGATCATCATCCCCGATGGGGCGCTTCATCCGGGCATTAAATTTTGTAAGGTCCCGGGCAGGGTCGAAGTCTTTGACGTCCATATGGAGGACATCACACTCTTCTGCCGCGGTCTCCCCCCACCGCTTGTCCGTGAGGACATTTAGCTCCAGCGTCGCGGCCGCATGTGTGTCGATCTCAACAAGCGCGAGGTGGCGGAAACCGGCGTTGTGGAGACCGACGGCCTGCCCTCCCGCGCCTGCGCAGATCTCAATCGAGGTCAGCGGCCTACCGCTGGAACCCATGAGGACCCTCCTGGTGGTACGACTACGCATGGCGATGAATCAGTCACAGGCAACCGCGACTGACAGCAGATACGCCAGTGTCGCATCTGACCGCCGAGTAGACCTCCACACCCACCGCATCCCGTGAATCAGCTCCGCATGAGCGCTTCCAGGTCGCGCTCCAGCTCTTCACGGACGGTCGCAGGCATCTGCCGGTACATGCCCCACGCCTTCTCCGCGGCACTCAACGGCCGGCAGTCGGCCTTCATCCACGCCAGCAGCTCACGCTTGTTCTTGACTGGCAGCTCCTTCATTCGGTCCCAGACCTGTTCCTTGGTCATCTGCACGCCCGTGAGGTGCTTCACCGTCTCGTTGCAGCGGGCGCACTCGGTGATCAGGTCCTCAGCATTTGCTCCGCTGCCGGACTTGTGCGGATTCACATGGCCGAGGGTCAGCCGCCCCCGAGTGCCCGGCTCGTCCGCGTACTCCTCGCCCGCAGCGACTCCGCATCGCCGGCACATATGGCCATCCCGCTCATACACGTAGCGCCGGGTCTTGGCGCTGATCTGTCGCAGGCCGGCCGCCCTGTGCTCAGGGTCCCAGACCGGGAGTCCGATCTTGTCCAGGTAGAGCTGGTCGGGCAGGAGGCTGGGCTTGTCGCGGTACGTCAAGATCACCCAGCCTGCCGGACGCAGGTCACGCATGCGGCGGTCCACCTGTTCAGCGCCCTTGATCGCTTCACGGAGCCGGGCCTTGGAAAACGTTCCGCCCTGACCCACCTCATCGCGCAGCCACAAGGCCACGCGGATGCGAGTACCAAGCGACTCGTTCCTCCAGGTCATCCCAAGGTCGGACACACTTCCACCAATCGCTCGTCCATTCGATGACTAGCCTCTTCGAGCGAAGAGGCTAGCTTGCCGCCACTTGCCGCGGCAAGTGGCGGCAAGCTGCTGCGCAGTCATCCTGCTCATGGACGGAGCCTCTGGCGTGCCCATTCCTCATGACTCTCCCAATCCCGCCGCCCCTGCCTGCGTGGAGATTTGCGCGGGCGCCGGCGGCCAAGCTCTCGGCCTGGAGAGGGCTGGGTTCGCGCACACGTTGCTCGTCGAGCTGGACGCTGACGCCTGCCGTACTCTGCGCGCAAACCGGCCTGCTTGGAACGTCTTGCAGGCAGACATCCGTGGCATGGACCCCGACGCGCTCCTGACTGACAGGCTGGAGGCTCCTGACCTCCTGGCCGCAGGCGTGCCCTGTCCCCCGTTCTCGCTGGCGGGAAAGCAACTGGGCTGCAATGACGAGCGGGACCTTCTCCCCGCCGTACTTGCGCTGGCCGAGGCCATCAAGCCGCGGGCCGTACTCATCGAAAACGTGAAGGGCCTGCTACAGGAGAAGTTCCGGGAGTACCGGTCCGGCATCCTTCAGCAACTGCGTGAGTGCGGCTATGCCGCCGAGTGGCGCCTGTTGAATGCCTGCGACTTCGGCGTCGCCCAGCTTCGCCCCCGTGCCGTGCTCATCGCCCTGCCGCCGGACGCCTTCCGCTGCTTCAAGTGGCCCGAGCCCAGCACGCCTGCGGGCGCCGCTCCGCTTGTTGGTGATGTTCTCCACGCATCCATGGCATCTGGCGGCTGGGAACTCGCAGACTCGTGGGCCGTGCAGGCACAGCGGATCGCCCCCACACTGTGCGGCGGTTCCAGGAAGCACGGCGGACCCGACCTGGGGCCCTCCCGGGCAAGGCGTGTCTGGGCGGAGATGGGGGTGAACGGTGCCGGCGTCGCGGATGCCCCGCCTTCACCCGGGGATGGTCTGCCGGTCAAGCTCACCATTGCCCAAATGGCCCTGCTTCAGGGCTTCCCCCCGGACTGGGTCTTCGAGGGCCGGAAGACATCCGCCTACCGGCAGGTGGGCAACGCCTTCCCACCGCCTGTTGCCCAGGCCGTTGGCCAGAGCATCATGGAGGCGCTGGTACGGGCAGACGGTGTTCCCTCCGCCCGTACTCCAGAACACGCTCAACGCCGCGACGCAGGTGTCCCCATGTGACTTAGCAGCGCCTCCATGTCGCTTGGTGCGAGCCCAGCCGCTACCGAGGGCTCTTCCTCTAGGTCAGCGAGCTGCTGCACCGACGGATCGTCGAGGATCTTTCCCATAAACTCTAGCTTCTGGTCCAGCCGGATCTTCACCACCTCGTCAATGGTGTTCCGAGCGACGAGTACGGTGGCAGTGGTATCAGTATCCGGAGCCAGCCCCAGGCGGTGAATGCGATCCATGCTCTGAAGGAATCGCCCCGCCATAAAGTCACGATCCACGTAGACCGCGTCGTGGCACACCTGGTGGAGACTGATTCCCTCACCCAGCGTGGCGGGGTTGGAAATCAGCACCATGCAGTCGGGGTCCTCGCGGAAGCGGCGCAACTGCTCTTCCCTGTCAGGTGTTCCCCCGTACACAACCGCGGGACCAAACTTGCCGAGCAGCTTTTCCAGAGTGGTGAGGCTCCTCACGAACGTCGTCCAGACGAGCGTCTTGCGGCCCCGCTCCGCGTTTTCCGCAACGATCAGAGCTGCCTCCTTGTATTTCGGAGACATCTCATGGTCGGGCAGGTTCTGCATGAGTGTGTACAACGAGCCGCCTTGGGGGACCTCCAGCGGCGGCAACTGATAAGCCAGCGGGTCGTACCGGTGCGCTCCCTCAACCAGGAGTGCCGGACACACCGCAGCCATCAACAAGCGCAGAGCGGTCTTGCCAAGGGAGCTGAGGTCTTCCCGGGCCGTGCTACTGCCTTCACCACCTACCAATGAGGTGTAGATCTCCTCATGCAGGGGCGGCAGATCCACATAACGCATCTGAGTCGTCATCGGCGGCAGTCCCAGTTCTTGCTTGGTGGTCCGCGTGAACAACGGCCGCAGCACCGAGCTGGCGTAGGCGAGGTCGCCGCCAGCCACGGCCCTGGACACGGTCCGCTGACCGTGTCCAGGCCAGACAAAGCCGAGGAGGTTCTCCAGGTCTTTGGCTCCGTTCGGGGCAGGCGTCCCTGTGAGGATCAGGCGTCGCCTTGCGAGGGGCCCAAGCGCCATACACGCGGAGCCGTACGTCCCACGGGCACCGAGCTTCATACGGTGGGCCTCATCAAGAATGATCATCGACGGGCCGGCCTGGAGCCAGGACGACAGCATCGTGAGCGACCGGTCCAGCCGCTCGTAGTTGACGATCAGGATCTCTGCCCACTGGTCGTACGACCTGCCCAGAACGTCTGGGCGCAGGGGGTGCCTGAAGCACACAGCGCTCTCGTACTGCCACGACTCATACGCCGACTTGGGGCAGACAACGAGCAGCCGGCTGACTTCCCCCTTCACCTTCTGTGCGGCATACAGCGCCAGCCCCACTCGCGTCTTGCCCGCACCGGGGACGCTGAAGTTGGCTCCATGCCGAAGTGACATCAGCTTGGCAAGATCTCGCTTCTGGAAATCGCTGAGGTCACCCTTCCACTCATCCCCGAGCAAGAAGGGCACTTCGTCGGGAGAGACTTCTCCGTGGTGCTCCGCTGTGCTCAGTCGCTGCTCGACAACCTGGGCGTCCTGCGAGACACCGGTAACGAGCTCTTGCAGGGACGGGGACCACTCCACGCCTTGCGGGTGCGGCCAAGCCAGGAGAGCGCTCAGCCCGCCCAGCAAGTCATTCAGCTCGACAACCGCGGCAAGGGGGCCAAGCTGGCCGCCCGAACGGAATCGGGCGACCAACTGCACGAGGTCGTTGCTGTACCTCTCCGTTGTCCGGAGGACGACCTTCGTGCGCGTCTCGTCGAAGTCCAGGTGCAGAGAGGGCCCCTGGTCCGCCTCTGTCATCCGGCTGCCTCCAGGGCGACGGCCTCAAGAAGCCAGGCGACGCCATCGCCATGGTGCGCCGATCCACGGCCGGCCTGCTGAGCAAGCCTGCGGAGGCTCTCCCGGAGTTTCAGGACGGCTTCGTCAAAAGCCTCCTCGTCCAGGCTCCGCGACGCGCGGGCCTGCACAAGCTCGACGACACACTGGTCAATGTCGACACAGGCGTCAGCCAGCCGGGCAGGTGCCATCTGCTTGCGCTTCCTCAGACGGGCGTCACGGCCAGCAGCATCAATTGCCTTGTCGAACGCCTCCTTGACGCCATGGAAGACATTCTGAGCCTCGCGCTTGTCCTGCTCCGTAACCGCTGGGCCGTCGGCCACGGCCGTGGCTTTAGCCCGGAGCACGTGGTCGTTCAGTGCGCGCGCAGCGGATACAGACGCCGTGGCCCCTGGAATGGTCACCCCGACGAGCCCCGGCACAGCTACAGCCGCCGGCTCCACCGTCGGTGCGCTCAGGCCCTCGGGGAGACTCCTTGCCAGGTATTGGTCCTGGAAGCCTTCGTCTACGTGACGGACGTCGGTCTTCGAGAAGCCGAGAACGATCGCGGCCATGCGAAGCTCCTTCAGCACGTCCGCCCGGTCTGGCTCGGCAGCCGCGAGCTTCACGTATACCCGGTGCAGCTCCTTGAGCTTCTCCTGGTGGTCCTCGAAGTCCACCAGTCGCAGCTCGACACCACCGCCACTCTTGCTGCGGTCAATCTGATCGCGAATGGTGCTGAGAATCCAGCGCTCCTGGTGGTAGGTCGACTCCCGGATGCGGAAGTCCTTCGCAATGGCAGCAGGAGTCCGCCCGAGAGCCGCTTGCTCTTCCATGGCGAGCAGACGGTTGATGTACGAGTAGCCTCGGCGGTGATCGAGGCGAAGCTGAAGTGCTAGCTCAACTGCGTTGATGTCCGCCCATGTGAAGGACTCAGGCAGCACGCCGACACGCATCGTCTGCTGGCCCAGCTCGCGAAAAGCCGCCCGCCGCGTGTTCCCGTTCACCAGGATTCCCTGATGGGTGATCAGGCCAGGATCGTTCTGCCCGAACTGCTGCAAGCTGTCCTTGAGCTTGTCGAAAGCAGGATCGCGCCGGCTGGGGTTCGCTGGGTCACCCTGGAGCAGATACTGAAGGTACTCCTGGCTCTCGCTATCCCACGGATCCTTGCTGAGGATTCCGTCCTTCGCTGGGTTGAGGCTGCGCTGCGCTCTAATGCGATGAGTCCCCGGATTGTAGTAGAGAGAGTTGACTGGAAAGTCGATGACTTCGCAGTGGAGCGGCTGCCCATTCCAGTCAACGGTCACGGTCTCCCTGGTGCCGCCAGAGGACCTCACGTCATCCAGGCGCCGCTTCACCAGCTCGCTGAACTCGTCAGCGCGCGGCGGCGGCGGGAACTCCTGCATCATTGGTTTCTGCATCTCCTCAGCAGATATTGGGCTACTGGTTCTCGCCGTGGACGGTGTCCCGGATGGCGCTGCGGGCGTCCTCGGGCAGTGTGCGGTACATCCCCCACAGCCTTTCGAGCGGGCTCGGCTCCCGGCGATCAGCCTTCAGCCAGCCGGCGAACACCTCTCGCTCCAGATCCGAGAGCTTCTTGAGAGTGCCCATGAACCCGGCCAGGTCTACGGTGTGTCCCTTGCTGCCGTTACGGCACCTGCTGCACTCGGTGACAAGCTGGGCCTGCGTCGTGCCGTCCGGCATGAGGACCTTGCGGCGTGCCACTTCAAGCTGGGCGCCCTGGCCGCCGTCTGCGTATGACTCGCCAGCACCGATGCCACACGACCGGCAGAGAAACCCGTCGTCGAACATCACCTTGCTGCGCTGGGCATCGGTGAGGCTCGCCTTCTCCTTCGGAGCCTTCGACTGGCCCGGGATCCACACCGGAGCGCCGATCTTCACGAGCCGCTGCTCATCTGCGTTGAGCGTCGGATCGTGGCGGTTCGTGTCGATCTGCCAGCCGCGGTCACGCAGATCTCGTACGCGCCGGTCGATCTGTGCCACGTCGGGGAAGGCCGCACGCAGTTCCGCCTTTGTGAACTTTCCGCCTACGCCCACGTTGTCTCGCAGCCACAGTCCCGCCCGGACCATGCTCCCCGGCTCCCTTGCCACCGTGTGACCTCCACTCGCTGCATGCAATACACGCATGGACCGCTGTGCAGGGGAGCCTGCAAGGACACCCGCCGCACACACGCCCCGGAACCTCCGGGGGTGGTGATCCATTGAGCGCTGGTAAGACCGCTGGCGTCTACCGGAATCCGTTCTTGCGCGCCATGTAGTCAATACGCCGTGTAGCACAATGACTTGACGGCACATCGCGGGGAGCGGCTATGGCGGCAAGGCCCTTAGAAGGACGAATCAGCGCGGAACTTCCACCAGGGCGGCGTGACCTTGCCGTCGCGCTCTCGACGCTGTACCGGCATGTGTCTGCAGCCACGCTGGAGGAGGCTGCAGGTCTCCTCGCCAGCAAGGCCTGGCGGAAGCATCCAAGCGAGATCTCCCGGTACTGCAGAGGCAGACGAGTGCCGCCCTGGGGCTTCGTCGAGGCGCTTCACTCCCTGGCCGTCGAAAGGGCAGGGTGCGAGGCAGTCAGGTTCACCGTGGACCAACTGCGAAAGCTGCACCAGGCCGCAGAACCAAGAATGTGCAGTACATGCACGCCCATAAGGCGGGAACTCGAACGGCTCCGGCGCGAGAACAGCCGGCTCCTCGCCAGCGTGCCGACCCAGCCAGGCCGGGCGGCGAGCGGCGCCGGAACGGGCGCGCCTCTGTTGCCGGTCCCCCTCCCGGCAGGGCACCGGCAACAGAGTGCACGGGACGTAGCTGCGGCCCGGCAGCTTGCCGCCAAGGCTGTCGACCTCCACGGCAGCGGTCAGACCAGCCATGCGCTCTCGTGGCTCCAGGACGCCTCGTCGGCCTTAAGCACTCTGGAGAGCGCGGCTTCCATCGCACTTCTCCGCAAGGATCAGGAGCAACTCGCGGACGCGGCCATCAGCATTCACGGGCAGCGACGGAGTGAGGCAGAGATCATCCGCATAGCGCTTCAACTGCACGAATACGGCCTGCCGGATGACGCCGGCGCTCTGCTGCGGGCGGCAGCCGATTAGGCGCCGGTGAGGTCCTGCCCAGTGCGAGCCCCGTTGGCGATGCCGCTTTCTTCTCAGCCGCGGAGTGCATCTCTGTGCGCAGTCGAGGATGTCGTCCGGGTTGGCGACTTGCGCCGCCAGCAAGTGGAGCACGGACTCCAAACGGCACGGTGGGCCTGCCGTGGCCGTGTCAGGTCAGGCGTGGCGGGCATTCGTGGGCGGGCTCACCCCAGCCACCGCTCCACCGCCGCCTGAACGGCCTCCGGCGTCGGAACCGAGCGGGAATCGGCCGGCCAGTGGGGGTGGGCTGTCGCGAGCTTGGTGGCGAGTTCGTGGGCGAGGGCGAGGCGGGCGGGGGCGGAGGGTTCGGTGGCGATGCGGCGGCCCCAGCGGACCGTGTCGACGATGGCGGACTTCACCGCCTCGTAGGCGAGGTAGTAGTCGAGGGCCTCGGGCCAGTGCTCGCGGCATTCGGGCGGGGCGGCGCGGTGCCAGGCTTCCAGCACCGCGGCTCGGTCGGCGGCCGTGGGGGAGGTCTTGTGGAGGTGGTCCGCGAGGTCATAGACCGGGTCGCCCCACAGGGCCAGTTCCCAGTCGAGGAAGACGACGTGGTTCTGGTCGGTGAGGATCATGTTCTTGCGGTGGATGTCCGCGTGGAGCAGGCGGAAGGGGCGGGCGGTCAGGGTGGCCGCGCGGGTCTGGAGGAGGGCGCACGGGTCGTCGGGGACGCCGAGGGCGTCGTACAGGGCGCTGATGGAGGCGTCGCCCCGGTGCCGGATGGTGCGGACGAGGGCGAGGAGGCGGGCGGCGAAGGCGGGCGTGTCGCCGTCGCGGGGCCAGTCGGGGGGCACCGGCGGGAGGGCGTGGGGCGGGACGCGGAGCAGATCGGCGAAGAGCGTCCCGATGGCGTCCAGGACCGGCTCGGGGAGCGGCTTGCCGTCGGGGGAGAGATCGTCGACGCGGCGGCCCTCGACGAACTCGTGGATCTGGAAGTCGGGGTCGGCGCCCGCGTGCACCAGGCGCGGCGCCGACGGGACGAGCGGAGCGATGGCGGCGAGTACGTCGGCCTCCGGCCACAGGGTGAGGTCCATGGCCTCGGCCCCGCCCGAGCGCATCCGGACGACGACCGGGCCGCTGTCGCCCTCCACGCGGACGTTGCGGTTGTAGTGGCCCGACTGGGCGCCTTCCCGGGCGCGGGCCTCCTCGTAGAGGGCGACAGGGTCCACGGTTACCTCTCCAGCCAGGGGGCGAGGGCGGCGGCGACCCGCTGCGGGGTCATGTCGGGAGGCGAACCCCACACCCGGCGGGCGGCGTTCAGCTTCTTCGCCAGGCGGCCGATGAGGAAGTCCCGCTCGGGAGGGGCGGCGGGCCCGAGCTGTTTGGAGTAGCGGATCGTGTCGACGATCGCCGACTTGACGCGCTCGTGGGCCATGTACAGGTCGAGGTCCGTGTGGGGGCCGGCCGTGCACTGGGGCGGTAGCCGGTCGCGCCATTGGCGGAGGACCTCGGTCCGCTGCTCGTCCGGGTAGTCCATCTTGTGGAAGTGGATCGCGATCTCGTACATGGGGTCGCCCCACAGCGCCAGCTCCCAGTCCAGGAACCAGGTGGCCGCGTCGGAGACGATCATGTTCTTGCGGTGGAGGTCCGCGTGCAGCATCACGAACGGCCGGGAGGTGAGCCCGTCCCACAGGGCGTCGACCACCGCCAGCGGCTGGGCCGGGATGCCGAAGGCGGCGAAGACGTCCCCGTACTCGCCCAGGTGCGTGGTGTGGATGCGCCGGGTGAGGCCGGCCAGCAGTCGGCCGAAGCCGGCACTGTCACCCGATTCCGGCCAGTCGGGCGGACGGGCCGGGGTCTTCTCCGCCGGGATGCGGGCCAGTTGGTCCATCAGCGCCACGACGTCGGTCATGACGTGGGCGGGCACCGCGCTGCCCCGTGGACAGAAACTGTCCAGGACACGGCCCTCGATGAAGTGGTGCACCTGGAAGCGCGGGTCCTCCGACACATGGCGCAGCCCGGGCGCCTGGCCGACGTACGGGCCGATGCAGGCGAGTACGTCCTCCTCGCGCCAGATCCGTACGTCCATGACGTCCGCCGCCGCGAGCGGGATGCGCACGTTCACCTTCCCCTCCGGCGTACGCACCCCCACGTTGCGGTTGTAGTAGCCGGCGGCGGCATCCTCCGACGCCAGGGCCTGCTCGTACAGCGTCCGCCACGTCGACGTCACGAGGCCACCTCATCGAGCATCATCGACAGCACCTCGTCCGTCCGGCGGTTCAGGTCCTCCAGCGTGCCCAGCGGTCGCAGCAAGGGGCGGGCCCGGCCGGCGGCCGCCACGAGCTCCGGCGTGGCGAGGCCCGTCCGCTCGGCCGCGCTGTGGATCGCCAGGACCAGCGAAGGATAGACCTGGCACGCCTCGAACTCCCGCGCCGCGTGGTGCAGCAGCCGCTGTGTCGCCTGCCGCTCGCCCCGGCGCAGCAGCAGGAACGCCCGGAACATGTCCGCCCGCGCCCGGCCCGAGCGGTAACCGGCCTGGTCCAGTGCGGTGTTGGCGTTGCGGAAGGAGACCTCCGCCCGGTCCAACTGCCCCAGCCGGAGCTGCGCGATGGCCATCGCGGTGTACACCTTGCCGAGCTCGTGCTGGGCGCCCAGATCCCGCTGGACGTCGAGGGCCGCGCCCGCCTCCGCCACGGCCGCCCCGGGGTCGGTGAAGGCCAGCAGCTCGGCCCTGTTGGTCCGGATGTTGGCGAGGCCCACCACGGCACCCACCGCCTGGTACTCCTCCTCGGCCTCGGCCAGGAGATCGGCGGCCCTGGTGAAGTCCATCAGGAACCGGTGGCCCAGGTGCATCAGGCGTTTCAGGTCGCCCCGGGTGACCCGCTCGTGCGGCGCGCAGATGCCGTGGACCTCCTCCGCCAGCGCGAACGCGCCCGCGAAGTCGCCCTGCCACATGCGGATGTCCGCGACGCACAGCCCGGCCGAGGCGCGGGCTTCCCCGGCGTGCTCGGCCCACACCCGCTCGAAGATGCTCGCCGCGTGGCTGCTCTCCCCGGCGATCCGGCGCGCGTTCGCCCCGGCGAGGGCGAGCCGCGCCGACACCACCGAGCGCACGGGCATGTCGAGGGCGGGGGTCATCGCGATGACCGCGCTCGCGTCCCCGAGCTCCAGCCTGGACTCCGCGTCCAGGCAGTCGGCGGCGTCCCGGATGCCGGGCAGGGCGTACGGCGTTGCGGGCGGGGACGCCAGGAAGTCCCGGATGTCCTTGATCATCCCGTCCCGGGCCTGCCGGCCGCTCATCACGACGGCCCGGTCGGCGTGCTTCTGGATCTGCTCCGGCGAGATGTCCTCCGCGTGCAGGCCGTGGTACACGGCCTCCCGCAGCGGGGAGGACCGGGCAACCCCGGAGTCCCCCGAGCCCGTCTCCATCCGGTCCGCGAGCCCCTCCCAGTACTGCCGCACGACGGAGTGGACGTGGCGTTTGACGGAGGGCGACAGGTGGTGCTGGAGAGCGACGATCATGAGCTGGTGCAGCCGGTACCAGCCTTGCGGCAGCGGATACGCGAACGAGTACGCGGTGAGCGACTCCCAGGTCAGCAGGTTCGCCGGGAGGTCGAAGCTCCGGCCGATCGCACGGAACATCCCCAGGTCGAAGGTCCGGGCGACGCTCAGCAGCTCCAGGATCCGCACCTCGTCCGGCGCCACGTGCTGGAGGAACCGCTGGACGATCTCCTCGGCCGTCCCCGCGTCCGCCGCCGTCCTCGCCGGATTCTGGGCGTGCGTGTCCACGGCGAGGTGGAGGTAGAACGGCACACCCGCACTGGCCTCGGCGATCATCCGCTGCTTGGGGTTCTCGGTGATGCCCGCCTGGGCGAGGAGGTCGAGGCGGGCCGGCATCGGCAGCCCGTCGATCCGGGTCTTCCGGATCACCGTCTCCCACTCCTTGTCGTACGCCGCCCACGGCAGCGGCTCCCGGCTCGCCAGGACGGTCAGCCCGCCGTGGAGCTGGCCGAGCAGGTCCCGCAGCCACGCGTCGGACCCGTAGCTGCGGCCGCCCGGCAGCGGTGTGGGCACCATCGCCTCGTAGGCGTCG
Source organism: Streptomyces sp. NPDC049837 (assembly GCF_040674455.1). Classification (NCBI taxonomy): domain Bacteria; kingdom Bacillati; phylum Actinomycetota; class Actinomycetes; order Kitasatosporales; family Streptomycetaceae; genus Streptomyces; species Streptomyces sp. NPDC049837. Next base: position 84,984 of record NZ_JBFAMP010000012.1, read on the forward strand.
ACGAACAGCACGTACGGCCGCTCCTCGGCCGACTGGCGCATCTCCTCGGCGAACAGGTACGACACCGCGTGCCCCAGCTCGGCGTTCGACAGGTTGTCGAGCTCCTGGAGCGTCGGGTCGGCCTCGATCCGCTGGCGCCGCTGGCGGTTGGCCATGGCGCGGCCCGTCAGGCGCACGAGCCCGGCGGCCGTCCCGAAGACGGGCAGGCCCATGGCGTCGTCGAGGATCTTCGACAGCACCTCGCTGTCCTCGGCGAAAGGCGTGTTCTTCCGGTCCATCTGGAGCTGGGGGTGCACGCGCTGCCACAGCACGGCGTACGCGATGTCGAAGCGGTCGAACTTCACGCCCTGCGCCCCGAACTCCATGCGCAGCACGGCCAGCGCGTCCTCCTGCTGCCGCAGCGTGGGCAGTTGCAGGTCCAGACGGGCCGTACGGCAGGTGTCGGGGGTGCGGTTGCGCAGCTCCTGTAGGAGACGTGACTTCCCGATCCCGCCGACGCCGACGACGTTCAGGATCCTCAGCCGGTCGGCGATGCCGTGCAGTTCCTCGTCGTACGTGGCGAGCAGTTCCTCACGGTTGAAGAACTGCCGTTGCAGCGCCGAAACTCGTCGATAACGCGGCCTGATCGGCATGGCGGTCGCTCCCCCTGATACCCCAACGCTACGAGGGTGAGGCTACGGGATTCAGTGCTCGGTCGCCCCCCGTAGTACCTCCATCACCCAAGGGTTGTGCGGGAGTTGTGCCGCGCGCGCCTCGGCCATGAGTTCGTCGCGGTGGCACAGGCCCCGCTCGGCGATCTCCGCGAGCAGCGTGGCGACGGCGTCCTCCGTCTCCAGGTACGGGATGGCGTCCATCACGGCGCGCGGCAGCGGTACGCAGGCCAGGCCGGCGACCGGTACGCGGCGTGCGGGGCGGATGGTGGGGCGAACGCGGACGTAGGCGTGGCCGCGCGGGGCGGCGCGGTGGGTGACGAGGACGTCGACCTTGGGGGCCGGCACGGATGTCACGCCGTAGAGGGTGAGGGCGGCCGGGCCGGTGAGGAGGGCGTCGGGGCCGGCGTACAGGAGGGCGCCGCGCAGGCGTTGTTGCGGGGTGGGTGCCGTGGTCTGGAGCACGATCACCCGTGGCAGCAGGCGGCGCCAGGGGCCCGGTGGTCGGCAGAGCCCGGCGATCGCGGAGGAGGCACAACCCAGGTCCATGAGCTGGTGGACGGTGGCGACCCCGTCCTGGGCGACGACGAGCGGGTCCGCGGCGAGGCGGTGGGGCGGCATGGGGGTGATCGGCATGCGCGGTTGGTGCCCTAGGGGCGCGTGCGCCTATCCGCTTGGCCTTGTGCCGTTACGTGATGGTGGCAGGAAGGCTCCTGCACCACCCTTGCCGGTTACTTCTCGTCATCGGACGGTCACCGTGCGATTGGGCGACCGGCATGCGGGGATCTTCGGCGCGTCGCCGAACACCGATGAACGGAGCCTTGGATGCGCCGAGTTGTGAAGTACGCCCAGGTCTTTTGCGCCGCGGCGGGTCTGGTCGCCACGGTCGCGGAACCGGCGGCGGCGAGTGCGGTGGGGTACGCGAAGGTGGTGGGGTTCTGCCATGACTTCCGGGGAGCGGAAGTCTGTGCGCCGGTGACCACTCTCGGACACTTCATCCAGGGGAAGGGAAAGAAGATCACCCGCCAGGAGGCATCCGTCCAGGACGTCGCGGGCGGTGACACCGCGGGTGGCAAGTGGTGCAACTGGCGGATCGACTGGCGTTACTCGGACAGCAACGGCCGCGTCTACAAGATCAGCAAGGGGCGCACCCACAACCGGTGCGACTGGCTCGGCTCCATCGGCCGTGTCGACAAGACCAAGCGCACGTTGAAGCATTACGGCAAGGCATGCGCGGACTTCCACGTCGGGGGCAAGAAGCGCGCCTCCCAGTGCCACTACATCACCAAGTGAGTGGAGAGGTCCCATGACTGAAGGGCCGATGAACTCGTCCCAGTCCCGCACCCTGCGCTGGATGCTCATCGTCTGCCTGAGCGGCGTCACCGCGGGGCTCGTCGTCCCGATCGGGCTAGGACTGCTCCTGCCCGACGACATGTACCGCACCCTTTCCGACCAGGTGCTGTTCTGGGCCGTGGCGGCCGTCGCCGTGGGGCTCTGCGTCCTGGTCGGCGTACGCACCCGCCGCAAAACCCCCCGCCCCCCGCGTTAGCCTCGAGCCAAGGCATGACCGAGCGTCGTACGGACGTACGGCCGGATGGAAGGCAGGGCGACGACATGGCGAGGGTTCCGGCAGCGGTGGTGGCGGCGGGTGGGCTCGTCGGGGGGTACGCCGTGGCTCGGTGGACGAAGAAGCGGCCGCTCGGTGGGGTGGCCCTGGCGGCGGCGGGGGCCGTGGCCGCGCGGGAGTGGCGGGAGCGCAGTGGGGGCAAGGCCGCCGCGGGGCTGACCGCGGCGTACGTGGCGGCGTTCGCCGGGTCGCACCCGCTGGCCAAGAAGGTCGGGGCGTGGCCGGCGGTGTTCTCGGTGGCCGGGGCGATGGCGGCCGCGTCGTGGGCGGTCAGCCGGAAGAGCGGTTGACCGGGGAGCGGTTGAACACCCGCTCGATGGCGTACGTATAAGACAGCACCTCCCCACAGTGGCTGGGCGGGTGACCGGTCGGGCAGGGGCCGGTCCCCCGCCCGGCGACGCCCGCCGACCACCGATCAGCCGGCCACCACGTGGGAGATCGTGTAGATCAGCAGGCCCGCCAGCGCGCCGACCACCGTGCCGTTGATGCGGATGAACTGGAGGTCGCGGCCGATGTGGGCCTCGATCTTCTTGGAGGTCTGCTCGGCGTCCCAGCTCGCGATCGTGTCGCTGATCAGCGAGGTGATCTCGGCGCGGTACGTCGTGACGACGTACACCGCCGCGTCCTCGACCCAGCCCTCGACCTTCGCCTGGAGGCGGCCGTCGGTGGCCAGCCGGGTGCCCAGCGAGATGAGGGAGGCGCGGGCGCGGAGGCGGAGCTCACTGCGTTCGTCCTCGGCCGCCGAGATGATCATGGCGCGTACGGAGGACCAGGCCGAGGCGATGATGTCCTGGACCTCGGGCCGGGCCACCAGGTCGGACTTGAGGCGCTCCACCCGGGCGCGGGTGTCGGTGTCGCCCTGGAGGTCGGCGGCGAAGTCCGTCAGGAACCGGTCGAGCGCGCCGCGCGCCGGGTGGGCGGGCATGTCGCGCATCTCCGTGACGAACCGCAGCAGCTCCTTGTAGACGCGCTCGCCGACCTTCCGGTCCACGAAGCGCGGCGTCCACCCGGGGGCGCCGCCCTGGACCGCGTCCATGATCGAGTCGGCGTGCAGGACGAGCCAGTCGTGGGCGCGGTTGCAGATCAGGTCGACCGCCCCGTGGTGGGCCCCGTCGGCGACGACCTTCTCCAGGGTCTTGCCGAGCCCGGGCGCGATCTCCGCGGCCTCGGCGCGCCGTGTGATGGCCTCGCCCACCACCGCCTGGACGTCGGCGTCCCGCAGCACGGTCAGGGCGCCGCGCAGCGCGGTCGACAGCTCGGCCGTCACCCGGTCGGCGTGCGCGGGTTCGGCGAGCCAGGCGCCGAGGCGGCCGCCGATGCCGAGGGCGTGGAGCCGGGCGCGTACGACGCCCTCGGAGAGGAAGTTCTCGCCGACGAAGGAGCCGAGGGAGGCGCCGAGCTGGTCCTTCTTGGTCGGGATGATCGCCGTGTGCGGAATGGGCAGCCCCATCGGGCGCCGGAACAGCGCCGTGACCGCGAACCAGTCCGCCAGCGCGCCCACCATGCCGGCCTCGGCGGCGGCGGCCACGTAGCCGGGCCAGCCGGTCACCCCGGAATTGCGGGCCCAGGTCGCCAGGACGTAGATCAGGGCGACCAGGAGCAGCAGGGCGGTCGCCGTGAGTTTCATCCGGCGTACGCCCCGGCGCTTCTCCTCGTCGGCGGCCGTGTACGAGAAGGCGACCAGCGGGGTCTTCGTATGGTTCATCCGACTCATCCGGCTCCACCCGTCCGCGCGCGTGCGTACCTATGTCCCTATCTCAGGTACTCCTGAGCCGCACGGCGAGTTCCCCCCGAACACGGAAAGGTCACTTCCGGAGCTGTTTGCGCGCCGCCTTCCGCTCCTTGCGCTTCACGTCCACCCCGCCCATCAGCGCGAAGCCGGTGATCCGCACGCGCGGCGAGCCGGGGGTGCCCTCGCCCGCGCCCCGGTCGTCGAAGCCGCCCATGAAGCCGAAGCCGGTGACCTCGACGTGCAGCTCGGGCGGGACGACGACCTGGATGCCGCCCATGACGGCGAAGCAGCGGATGACGATCTCCCGGTCCTCGAAGCTCGCCTCGCGCAGGTCGATGTCGCCGCCGCCCTGGAGTACGGCCGCCGTGAAGTTCCGGGCGACGGTCCACTTGCCGCGCCGGCCGAAGCCGCTCCAGAAGGCGAAGGCGCCCTTGGAGGTGGCGGGCTTCCCGATCCGGGCCGGCCAGGCCGGGTCGCCGGCCTCCACGGGGGCCGTGGTGGCCGGCAGGTCACGGACGAGCGGGACCAACTCGCCGTGCGTACGCGCCTTGTACGCCAGGTCGAGCCGCTCCTCGAACTCGGTCATGTCGAGGCGGCCCTCCGCGACCGCGTCCCGCAGCCGCTCCGCGATCCGCTCACGGTCGGCGTCCGAGGCCCGCATCTCGGGCAGTTCGCTCGTCATACGAACAGACTAATGCGGGGTGCCGTCAGAGGCCCGTTGATCGCTCCGCGTACATTTTCGCGATCACCGTCTCGATGTCCGGCTCCCGCACCGACAGGTCCACCAGCGGGTACTCCGCCGCGATCCGGGCCACCAGCGGCGCGGCCGACGTCGCCGCGGGGAACGCCAGCCACTGCCGCGGCCCGTCCACCTTCACCACCCGGGCGCCGTCCGCGGCGATCGGCGGCAGCTCCCGCTCCAGGTCCACCACCAGCGTCCGCTCGCTCTCGCCCACCTCGTGCAGGCCGCCCAGGGGCCCGTCGTACATCAGCTTCCCGTGGTCGATGACCATCACCCGCTTGCAGAGCTGCTCGATGTCGGTGAGGTCGTGCGTGGTGAGCAGCACCGTCGTGCCGCGCTCGGCGTTCAGGTCCCGGAGGAAGTCACGCACCTTCGCCTTGGAGATGACGTCCAGGCCGATCGTCGGCTCGTCCAGGTAGAGGACCTCCGGGTCGTGCAGCAGCGCCGCCGCGATGTCGCCGCGCATCCGCTGGCCCAGCGAGAGCTGACGGACCGGCACCTCCAGCAGTTCGGCGAGGTCGAGCAGTTCGACGCACCGGTCCAGGTTCTCCCGGAAGCGGGCGTCCGGGATGCGGTACATGCGGTGGACCAGGCGGTAGGAGTCGCGCAGCGGCAGGTCCCACCACAGCGTCGTACGCTGCCCGAACACCACCCCGATACGGCGCGCCAGCCGGGTCCGGTCCCGGCTGGGGTCGATGCCCGCGACGCGCAGCTTGCCGCCGCTGGGGGTGAGGATGCCGGTCAGCATCTTGATGGTGGTCGACTTGCCCGCGCCGTTGGGCCCGATGTAGCCGACCATCTCGCCGCGCGGCACCCGGAAGCTGATCCCGTCGACCGCCCTCACCTGGTGCTTCTCGCGCCGGAAACGGCCCGCTTTGCGGCGTACGTCGAAGACCTTCTCGACGCCGTCCAGTTCGATGAAGTCAGTCACGTCCATGAAAAGCGCTCAACTCCCCGTGCTCCGGTACGAACGAATCCCCACGCGCCACGCCAGCCCCGCCACCACCCAGAACACCGCCGCGACCAGCGGCGAGGCGAACGCCGTCCACCCCGGCAGCCCCGCCGGTGCCTCGCGCCCCAGGACGTACAGCGCCGGGACCCAGTTCACGAACGCGAGCGGCACCATGTACACCACCCCGCGCACCAGGTCCTGCGCGAAGATCACGGGCGGGTACTGGAGGAGGGTGTTACCGCCGTACGTGAACGCGTTCGCGACCTCCGAGCCGTCCTGTGCCCAGAACTGGAACGCCGCGCCCACCACCATCACCGCCGAGAAGATCAGCCACCCGCTGATCACCATCACGGGCACCAGCGCCACCTTCACCGGCGTCCACGCCACGTCCAGCAGGACCAGCGACCAGACCAGCACGAGCAGCCCCTGGATCACCCGCCCCACCCGCCGCAGCGCGAACCGGTCCGCCGCCACCTGCGCCAGCACCGGCACGGGCCGCACCAGCAGCGTGTCCAGCGTCCCGTCCCGCACCCGCCGCCCCAGCCGCTGGACCTGACCCAGCGCCAGGTCGGCCAGCCCGAAGGCGGTGCCGGTCGTCCCGTACAGGAAGGCCACCTCCGCGAAGGAGAAACCGCCCAGACCCCGCACCTGACTGAACATCAGCAGGATGACGACGAAGTCGAATCCGGTGGCCGTGAAGTTGGACAGCAGCGTCATCGCGAAGGAGAAGCGGTACGTCATGGTCGAGCGCACCCACATCGCGGCGATCAGCCCGTACGCCCGCAGCCCCGCGGTCACCTCAGCCACCCTGGACCACCACCCGCCGCGTCGCGGCCCCCTGGACCGCGCGCCCCGCCGTCAGCAGCACCAGCGCCCAGCCGGCCTGGAACGCGTACGCCTCCATCAGCTCCCACCCCGTCCGCTTCTCCAGGAACACGTCCGCCGGGACCTGGAGCAGTGACGCCCACGGCAGCGCCCGCGCCACCTCGCCCAGCGCGCCGGGGAACACGGTCAGCGGCAGCAGCATCCCGGAGAAGAACGTCCCCGACAGCCAGGCCACCTGCACCACCCCGGCCCCGTCCATCAGCCAGAACGCGCTCAGCGCGACCAGGAACCAGACCGCGAAGCTCACCACCACGCCCAGCGCCACCGATACCAGGAAGGCGAGCCAGGTCAGCGGGTGCTCGGGCAGGGCCAGGTCGAAGGCGAGCGCCCCGATCGCCATCGGCGCCACGCCCCGGCCGAGGAGCTGGAAGCCGGACCGGCCCAGGGCGACGGAGAGCCACCACATCTGGAGGTCGGCCGGGCGGTAGAGGTCGACGGCGATGTCGCCCGTCTTGATGCGCTCCATCAGCTCGTCCTCGAACCCGCCGCCCATCAGCCCGCAGGTCGCCAGCAGGGCCTGTCCGATCCACACGTAGGCGAGCGCCTCGGCCATGTCGTAGCCGCCGAGAGCGGGCCGCTCGCCCCAGAGGGCGATGTAGGTGTACGCCAGGATGAAGCCGAAGACGGTGTTGGTGAACACCCCGGCGGCGGTCGCCATCCGGTACGTCGCATAGCGCCGGAACCCACCCGCCGCCACGGCCGCGTACAGCCGCATGTACGCCCTCCCTCCAGGACCCGGAACACACCAAAGCCGAGGAGCCTAGCCCGCCCCGGTCCACGCCCGCGAGCGGTTTTCGGCTGCCGTTGCCGGGGTTGGGCGGGTGGGCCGTGCACTATGAGAGAGCTACGCAAGCCGGACATAAGTCACGAAACAGGCCGGAGACCATGAGCGACGAGCCATCGCAGCCAGGCTGGGAGCCCCGCGACCCGACCGTCGCCGGGCCACACCCCGGGAAAACCGACCGCCCCTCCAAAGGCAAGCCGAAGCGGAGGAAGCGCACTGGCTGGCGGCGGCTCGTCCCGACCTGGCGGATGGTCCTCGGCGCGTTCCTCTTCACCGCCCTGCTGCTGATCGGCGGCTTCTTCGCCGGCTACCACCTCGTCAACATCCCGCCCGCCAACGCCGCCGCCACGGCCCAGTCCAACGTGTACCTGTACCGCGACGGCACCCCGCTCGCCCAGAAGGGTGACGTCAACCGGGAGAACGTACGCCTCTCCCAGGTACCCCTCCCCGTCCAGCGCGCCGTACTCGCCGCCGAGGACCGCGACTTCTACTCCCAGCCGGGCGTCGACCCCGAGGCGATGGTCCGCGCCGCCTGGAACACGCTCACCGGCAAGGGCACCCAGGGCGGCTCCACCATCACCCAGCAGTACGTCAAGAACTACTACCTCGGCCAGGAGCGGACCCTGGTCCGCAAGGCGAAGGAGTTCTTCATCTCCATCAAACTCGACCGGGAGAAGACCAAGGACGACATCTTCGAGGGCTACCTCAACACCAGCTTCTACGGCCGCAACGCCTACGGAATCCAGGCCGCCGCCCGCGCCTACTACGGCAAGGACGCCCAGGACCTGACGACCGCTCAGGGTGCCTACCTGGCCGTGCTGCTCAACGCCCCCAGCGCGTACGACGTCGACGGCCGCCCCGAGAACCGCTCCAAGGCGATCGGGCGCTGGAAGTACGTGCTGGACGCCATGGTCACGGAGAAGTGGCTCACCCACGCCGCCCGGGCCGCCACCACCTTCCCCGAACCGGAGGACGCCACGGCCACGACGGGCCTGTCCGGCCAGCGCGGCTACATCGTCCAGGCCGTCGAGGACTACCTCACCGACCACAACGTCATCGACAAGAAGACCCTGGCCCAGGGCGGCTTCCGCATCACCACCACGCTGGAGCAGCACAAGCAGGAGTCCCTCGCCGAGGCCGTCGACGACCAGGTCATGTCGCAGCTCGACACCGCCAACCAGACGGACCGCTACGTACGCGTCGGCGGCGTGTCCATCGACCCTGCCACCAGCAAGGTGGTCGCCATGTACGGCGGTGTCGACTACACCCGGCAGTTCGTCAACAACGCGACCCGCCGCGACTACCAGGTCGGCTCCACCTTCAAGCCGTTCGTGTTCGCCGCCGCCATCGACAACTCCTCCGTCACCCAGGACGGTGAACGCATCCTCCCCAACACCCGGTACGACGGGACCAACAAGCGCCAGGTGCAGGGCTGGGGCGGCCACCCGTACTCCCCGGCCAACGAGGACGACGTGGACTACGGCCCCATCACCGTGCGTACCGCCACGGACAAGTCCGTCAACGCGGTGTACGCGCAGCTCGCCGTGGACGTCGGGCCGGCGAAGGTGGAGCAGACCGCCATCGACCTGGGCCTGCCCGCCGACACCCCCGACCTGAACCCGTCGCCCTCCATCGCGCTCGGCCCGGCCACCGCGAGCGTGCTGGACATGGCGCAGGCGTACGCGACCCTCGCCAACCACGGCAAGCACGGCACGTACGCGCTGGTGGAGAAGGTCGAGAAGGACGGCGCCGAGCTTCCGCTGCCCGCCATGGAGCGCAAGCAGGTGATCAGCCGGGAGGCCGCCGACACGACGACGGCCATGCTGCGCAGCGTCATCGAGGGCGGCACCGGCACCGCCGCACAGGCGGCCGGGCGCCCGGCCGCCGGCAAGACCGGCACGGCGGAGGACGACAAGGCGGCCTGGTTCGCCGGCTACACCCCGGACCTGGCGACCGTGATCACGGTGATGGGTCAGGACCCGGACACGGGGGCGCAGAAGCCGCTGTACGGGGCGCTGGGGCTGGAGCGGATGAACGGCGGCGGGGCGCCGGCGTCGATCTGGGGCCAGTACACCCGGGCGGCGCTGGAGGGCAGCCCGGTGCGGGACTTCGACCTGGTGCTGGCGGAGGGCGCGGACGCGGAACCGGAGGAGGAGCCCTGGCCCTTCGAGCCGGGCGACTCCGAGGGCCCGGACGGCCGGCACGAGGAGGGCGACCAGGAGGGCATGGAGGCGGGCCGGGGCCGGGAGGGGTACGACGGTGACGACGGGTACGACGGCTACCGGGGCCCCGGTACGCCGGGCGGCCCTGGCGGGGCACAGGGCACCGGCGGTACGCGGGGGACGCCCGCCCCGGGCCCGGACGGCGCCGCGACCACCGGGCCCGCCACCGGCACGCCCGCCGGCCCACCGGGCGGCCCGGCACCCGCCGTGCCCGGCGTACCACCGGTACCCGCCGTTCCGGCCGTACCCGCCGTTCCGCCCGTGCCCGGCCGGTAGTCAGTGGCCCGAGGTGGCCTTCAGGCCCACCACGGCGACCAGCAGCAGGCAGACGAAGAAGATCCGGGCGGCGGTCGCCGGTTCACCGAGCACCACCATGCCGACCACCGCCGCACCGGCCGCGCCGATGCCGACCCACACGCCGTACGCGGTCCCGATCGGCAGGGTCCTGGCGGCCTGGGACAGCAGCGCCATGCTGGCGACGATGCCGATGCCGGTGAGCAGGCTGGGCCAGAGCCGGGTGAAGCCGTCCGTGAACTTCATCCCGATCGACCAGCCCACCTCCAGCACACCGGCGACGATCAACAGGACCCAGGCCATGACGGCACCTCCGAGACGCGAGAAACGTACGAACAAGGGGTGCGTCGTCTTTGCGGAAACCCGGTACGGCGCGTCTCGTCGGGGTCCCTCCACGCTAGCAAACGCAGGCACGAAGGCCTGGTGACATCCGCCACCAGGCCCCTCGCTCACCTTGTTCGCTACAGATACAGACCGGTCGAGTCCTCCGAACCACCGAAACGGTCCGCCGCGACCGCGTGCAGGTCGCGTTCCCTCATCAGTACGTACGCCACGCCCCGCACCTCGACCTCGGCGCGGTCCTCGGGGTCGTACAGCACCCGGTCACCGGTCTCCACGGTCCGTACGTTCTGACCGACCGCGACCACCTCGGCCCAGGCGAGCCGGCGGCCGACAGCGGCGGTCGCCGGGATCAGGATGCCGCCGCCCGAACGCCTCTCGCCCTCGGGCGTGTCGGTGCGGACCAGCACCCGGTCGTGCAGCATCCGGATGGGCAGCTTGTCGTGGGTGTTCTCGCTCACGCCACGAACCTACCTGCCCCGCCGCGTCCCGCACGCCAGAGGGTCATGGCTCGTGTCAGCCCTTGCGCTTCCGGGCGGTCACGGCGAGCAGCCCGACCACGCCGACGGCGAGCAGCGCCACCGGCACGACCCGCTCCAGCCTGGGCGTGCCGTCCTCCGAGACGAACCGTCCCTTCACATCCGTCACGACGCGGTTCACGGTGACGAAGGCACGCCCCGCGGTCTGGTCGACCGTCGACGCCACCTTGGCCTTCGCGTCCCCGATGATCGTCTTCGGGTGCATGCGTACGCCGATCTCGTCGAGAGTGACGGCGAGCTGCTCGCGTCGGCGGACGATGTCCGCCTCGATCTGCGCAGGGGTCCTGGCATCCGACACCGCGCTGCCTCCGTAGGTCCGTCCAAATCCGTGGTGGACAGTCTGTCAGCTCGGGGGCCCGGTGACTGTCGCAGACCCCCATTAGGCTCTGAAGGCGTACGACCATCCCCCCTCCAGAGCCCCCGAGGAGCCAGGAAGCCATGAGCGAGCGACTCCAGCCCGGCGACACCGCCCCCGCCTTCACCCTGCCCGACGCGGACGGCAAGGACGTGTCGCTCGCGGACTACCGGGGCCGCAAGGTCATCGTCTACTTCTACCCGGCCGCCATGACGCCCGGCTGCACCAAGCAGGCGTGCGACTTCACCGACAACCTCGACGTGCTCGCGGCCGCGGGCTACGACGTGATCGGGGTCTCGCCCGACAAGCCGGAGAAGTTGGCGAAGTTCCGCGAGAAGGAGGACCTGAAGGTCACGCTGGTCGGCGACCCGTCCAAGGAGACGCTCGCCGCGTACGGCGCCTTCGGCGAGAAGAAGCTGTACGGCAAGACGGTGACGGGCGTGATCCGCTCGACCGTCGTCGTGGACGCTGAGGGCAAGGTCGAGCGGGCGCTGTACAACGTGAAGGCGACCGGCCACGTAGCCAAGATCATCAAGGACCTCGGTATCTGAACCGCCCGTCCGACCGGCCCGCCGCCATGTGACCGAAGTCCCAATCATCCGGGGCTTCGGTTTGCGAAAGCGAGGCCAGAGCAGGTGTTCCCCTTGGATTGATCCCGAAGTCCAGGAAAGGAACCTGCCCATGGCGGCCACGGCCGATCCAGCGGCGGTCAGGCGCCACCGCATCCTGTTCCGCACCATCCAGCAGCGGAAGAACCCCAAGCTCCGGCGGTCGGACATCACCGTCACCGACCAGGCGGCGGTCAAGCGGGCTGTGAAGGCGGCCTCGCTCGGCAACGCCATGGAGTGGTTCGACTTCGGCATCTACAGCTACCTGGCCGTCACCATCGGCCATGTCTTCTTCCCGTCCGGGAACGACACGGCGCAGCTCCTCTCCTCCTTCGCGACCTTCGCCGTCGCCTTCCTGATCCGGCCGCTGGGCGGCATGGTCTTCGGGCCGATGGGCGACCGGATCGGCCGCAAGAAGGTCCTCGCGCTGACGATGATCCTGATGGCGGTCGGCACGTTCGCGATCGGTCTGATCCCCGGTTACGCGTCGATCGGCTTCTGGGCCCCGGTGCTGCTGATCTTCTTCCGGCTGGTGCAGGGCTTCTCGACGGGCGGTGAGTACGGCGGCGCGTCCACCTTCATCGCCGAGTACGCCCCCGACAAGCGGCGCGGCTTCTTCGGCAGCTTCCTGGAGTTCGGCACGCTGGCCGGTTACGTCGGCGCGGCGGGCCTGGTCACGGTCCTCACGGCGGTCCTGGGCGACGCGTCCATGGAGGCCTGGGGCTGGCGCGTGCCGTTCCTGGTGGCGGGGCCGCTGGGGCTGGTGGGGCTCTACCTGCGGCTGAGGCTGGACGAGACCCCGGCGTTCCAGAAGCTGGAGTCGGAGAGCGCGGCCGCCTCGGAGGCCGCCGACACCGTGGAGACGTCCGCCAAGGGCGACCTCGCCACGATCTTCCGCCAGTACTGGCCGACGCTGATCCTGTGCGTCGCCCTCGTCGGGGCCTACAACGTCACCGACTACATGCTGTTGTCGTACATGCCGACGTACCTCTCCGACGAGCTCGGCTACAGCGCGACGCACGGGCTGCTGATCCTGCTGGCCGTCATGGCGTTCCTGATGCTGATCATCAACCAGGTGGGCCGCCTCAGCGACCGTTACGGCCGCAAGCCGCTGCTGATGGCGGGCATGCTGGGCTTCCTGGTCCTGTCGGCGCCGGCGTTCTGGCTGATCGGCCTCGGCGGCGTCCTCGCCATCACGGCGGGCATGCTGATGCTGGGCCTGTCGCTGGTGTGCCTGCTGGGCACCATGTCGGCGGCGCTCCCGGCGCTCTTCCCGACCCAGGTGCGCTACGGCTCGCTGTCGGTGGGCTACAACCTCTCGGCCTCCCTGTTCGGCGGCACCACCCCACTGGTCATCACCGCCCTCATCAGCCTCACCGGCAGCACCCTGATGCCTGCCTACTACGCGATGGCGGCCGCCCTGGTGGGTGTGGTCGCGGTGGCCTGCATGAAGGAAACGGCCCGTCAGCCCCTCGCCGGCTCACCGCCGTCGGTCTGCACGAAGGAGGAGGCCGCCGCACTCGTCCAGGCCCGGGCTCCCGAGCCCCGGTTCTGACGGGCGCCGCCCACCGGCCGCGGGCGGCGCACTACGATGGGGGCGCGCACGCGGCCGTGGTGGAATTGGCAGTCACGCTGGGTTTAGGTCCCAGTGGGGTAACACCCGTGAGGGTTCGAGTCCCTCCGGCCGCACGTACGGCGAAGGGCCGCCCCCGTTCCCCGGGGGCGGCCCTTCGGGCGTAACCGCCCGCGTCAGCCGACCAGTTCGCGGATCACCGGCACCAGCGCCCGGAACGCCTGCCCCCTGTGGCTGATCGCGTTCTTCTCCGCCGCCGTCAGCTCCGCGCACGTGCGGGTCTCGCCGTCCGGCTGGAGGATCGGGTCGTAGCCGAAGCCGCCGGTTCCGGCCGGGGCGTGGCGCAGGGTGCCGCGCAGGCGGCCTTCCACCACGCGCTCGGTGCCGTCGGGCAGGGCCAGGGCGGCCGCGCAGGCGAAGTGGGCGCCCCGGTGTTCGGGGGCGATGTCGGCGAGCTGCGCCAGCAGGAGCCGGAGGTTCGCCTGGTCGTCGCCGTGCCGGCCCGCCCAGCGCGCCGAGAAGATGCCGGGCGCGCCGCCGAGGACGTCGACGCACAGGCCGGAGTCGTCGGCGATGGCGGGCAGGCCGGTCGCCTGCGCGAGGGCGTGGGCCTTGAGGAGGGCGTTCTCGGCGAAGGTGACGCCGGTCTCCTTGACGTCGGGCACCTCGGGATAGGCGTCCGCGCCGACGAGTTCGTGGTCGAGCCCCGCGTCGGCGAGGATCGCGTGCAGTTCGGTGATCTTCCCGGCGTTGCGGGTGGCGAGGATCAGGCGGGTCATGGCCCCAGTATCTACGGGTCCTACGGTGTGCAGACCTTGCCGATCTCGGTGGCGGCGTCGGTGACGGGCTTGATGTCCGGTGTGGTGTCGCCGTTCTTGACGGCCGTGCGGACGCTGTCGACGCCCTTGCCGAGGTCGTCGACGGCCTTGGACAGATCGGCGTTGTCCGTCTTGTCCTTGAGGCTGTCGAGCTCCTTGTCGATCGCGTCGAGGGACTCGTTGAGCTGCGTGGGGTCGTTGCTGGCGGACGAGACCGCCTGGCTCAGTTGGTCGACGCTGGTGGCGATGGAGTCGGCGGCCTGGACGCAGTCCATGGCCTTGTCGAGCGCGCCGCAGCCGACCGCTCCGGTGAGGGCGAGCACTACGGTGGCGGCGGCGAGAGCGGCGGTACGACGACGGCGCATGGAACAGGTCCTCCCGAGAGCTGCGGACGGGCGTACGGTTCGGCCCGTACGCCCGCACTCATAGGGACGCCCACGAGGGCGCCCGCGGTTGCCAGGTCGTGTCCCCAAAGTCCCGTCTGCCGTCGGGCGGACGACGCTACTTTGCGGACACTCCCTAGAGCGTGATGTCGAGGGCGTCGCGCTGGAGCGCGGCGAGGTCGGCGCAGCCGCCGGTGGCGAGGTCGAGCAGCGCGTTGAGCTCCTTGCGGTCGAAGGGCTCGGCCTCGGCGGTGCCCTGGACCTCGACGAAGCGGCCGTCGCCGGTGCAGACGACGTTCATGTCGGTCTCGGCGCGCACGTCCTCCTCGTAGCACAGGTCCAGCAGCGGCGTGCCGTCCACGATGCCGACGGACACGGCGGACACGGTGCCGGTCAGCGGCTTGCGCCCGGCCTTGACGAGCTTGTTGCGCTGCGCCCAGGCGACGGCGTCGGCGAGGGCGACGTACGCGCCGGTGATGGCGGCGGTGCGGGTGCCGCCGTCGGCCTGGAGGACGTCGCAGTCCAGGACGATGGTGTTCTCGCCGAGGGCCTTGTAGTCGATGACGGCCCGCAGCGAGCGGCCGATCAGCCGGCTGATCTCGTGCGTACGGCCGCCGATCTTGCCGCGTACGGACTCGCGGTCGCCGCGCGTGTTGGTGGAGCGCGGCAGCATCGAGTACTCGGCGGTCACCCAGCCCTCCCCGCTGCCCTTGCGCCAGCGCGGGACGCCCTCGGTGACGGAGGCGGTGCAGAAGACCTTGGTGTCGCCGAAGGAGATGAGGACGGAGCCCTCGGCGTGCTTGCTCCATCCGCGTTCGATGGTGACCGGGCGGAGCTGTTCGGGGGTGCGGCCGTCGATTCGAGACATGCCTTGAGCCTAGTCGTACGAACGTGAGGGGCCCGTTCCGGTACCGGAACGGGCCCCTCACGGGTGAGCGGTCGGCTCACATCATGTCTTCGATCTCCGCGGCGATCGGGTCGGCGTCGGTGCCGATGACGACCTGGATCGCGCTGCCCATCTTGACGACGCCGTGCGCGCCGGCGGCCTTCAGCGCGGCCTCGTCGACCAGGGCGGGGTCGGCGACCTCGGTACGCAGGCGGGTGATGCAGCCCTCGACCTCTTCGATGTTGTCGATGCCGCCGAGCCCGGCGACGATCTTCTCAGCCTTGCTGGCCATGTCTCTCTCCCTGCGTTCGGCGCACCTAGGTCTTTCGTCACGGTAACGCACGGTTGGCCCATCTTCGCGGGCGCATTACCCGGTTGTACCGAAGGATGACGATCACCACCGCCCACGATATCGCAACTGGTCTACACCAGTCTCGCCAGGAGACCAGGAGGACGCCGATGAGCTCCGACAGCGCGGCCGCACCGAAGCAGAAGCGGTGGACCGGTGCCTTCCAGGGGCTGCAGAAGATGGGCCGCAGCCTCCAGCTCCCCATCGCGGTGCTGCCGGCGGCGGGCATCCTCAACCGGCTGGGCCAGCCGGACGTCTTCGGCACCGACGGGCTGGGCTGGGAGAACGTCGCCAAGGTGATCGCGGGCGCGGGCGGCGCCCTCCTCGACGCCGACCTGGGCCTCCCGCTCCTCTTCTGCGTGGGCGTCGCGATCGGCATGGCCAAGAAGGCGGACGGCTCCACCGCGCTCGCCGCCGTCGCCGGCTTCCTGGTCTACCGGGGCGTGCTGCGCGCCTTCCCCAAGGACTGCCCGCCGGGCACCACCGACGTCAACGGCGGCTGCCTGGGCGCGGACGACACCTTCGTGGCGTACACGTACCAGAACCCCGGCGTCTTCGGCGGCATCATCATGGGCCTGCTCACCGCCTTCTTCTGGCAGCGGTACCACCGCACCAAGCTGGTCGACTGGCTGGGCTTCTTCAACGGCCGCCGGCTCGTCCCGATCATCATGTCGTTCGTCGCCATCGCCTTCGCCGTGGTGTGCCTGTTCGTCTGGCCCCCGGTCGGCGACGCCCTGGAGGACTTCAGCGACTGGCTGGTGGGCCTCGGGGCATGGGGCTCGGGCCTCTTCGGCGTCGCCAACCGGGCGCTGCTGGTGATCGGCCTGCACCAGTTCCTGAACGTCCCCGTGTGGTTCCAGTTCGGCACGTTCACCAAGCCGGACGGCACGGTCGTGCACGGCGACATCAGCATGTTCCTGGCGGGCGACCCGGACGCGGGCCAGTTCACCACCGGCTTCTTCCCCATCATGATGTTCGCCCTCCCGGCCGCCGCGCTTGCCATCACGCACTGCGCCAAGCCGCACCGCCGCAAGGAGGTCGGCGGCCTGATGCTCTCGGTGGCGCTCACCTCGTTCGTCACCGGCATCACCGAGCCGATCGAGTACTCGTTCCTCTTCATCGCCCCGGCGCTGTACGTGATCCACGCCCTGCTGACCGGCGTCTCCATGGCCGTCACCTGGGCGTTCGGCGTGAAGGACGGCTTCAGCTTCTCGGCGGGCCTGATCGACTACGTCATCAACTGGGGCCTGGCCACCAAACCGTGGCTGATCATCCCGATCGGCCTGGTCTTCGCGGTCGTCTACTACGTGATCTTCCGGTTCGCGATCACCAAGTTCGACATCCCGACGCCGGGCCGCGAGCCCGAAGAGGCGGAGACGGACGTCACCAAGCCGTAGCGCCTGCGGCGTTACCGAATCGCAAGTTCCTTATACAACGCTCACCGTGCTACAACAGGTCTACACCACTACTGGTGTAGACCACGCGGCGCTGCCGCGCTTCCTTGAGACGCCGCCACCCCCATTTGATCATGCCAGGCGGCGCCTTGCCCACCTGGAGGAACTTGATGTCCACGGCCAGCGCCGCCCCCGCGGCGGAGAAGAAGAAGGGCGCGGGCGTGATGTCGGTCATGCAGCGCATCGGCCGCAGCCTCATGCTGCCGGTCGCCGTGCTGCCGGCCGCCGCGCTCCTGGTCCGGCTCGGCAACGACGACATGCTGGGCCGCGAGTCGTTCCCGGCGTTCATCACCAAGATCGCGGGCTTCATGGCCGCGGGCGGCAACGCCATCCTCGACAACATGGCGCTGCTGTTCGCCGTGGGCATCGCCATCGGCTTCGCCAAGAAGTCGGACGGCTCCACCGCGCTCGCCGCTGTCGCCGGTTACCTGGTCTTCAAGAACGTCCTGGGCACCTTCACCGACCCGAACCTGCCCAAGGTCGGCAAGGTCGTCGATGGCAAGGTCGTCATGATGGAGGCCCCGGTCGACGCCAAGGTGCTCGGCGGCGTCGTCATGGGCATCGTGGTCGCCCTCCTCTACCAGCGCTTCTACCGCACGAAGCTGCCCGACTGGGCGGGCTTCTTCGGCGGCCGCCGTCTCGTCCCGATCCTCTCCGCCTTCGCCGGCCTGATCATCGGCATCGTCTTCGGCTACATCTGGCCGGTCCTCGGCACGGGCCTGCACAACCTCGGTGAGTGGCTCGTCGGTTCCGGCGCCGTCGGCGCGGGCATCTTCGGTGTCGCCAACCGCGCGCTGATCCCGGTCGGCATGCACCACCTGCTGAACTCCTTCCCCTGGTTCCAGGCCGGTTCGTACGAGGGCAAGAGCGGCGACATCGGCCGCTTCCTCGCCGGTGACCCGACCGCCGGACAGTTCATGACCGGCTTCTTCCCGATCATGATGTTCGCCCTCCCGGCCGCCTGCCTCGCGATCGTCCACTGCGCCCGTCCCGAGCGCCGCAAGGTCGTCGGCGGCATGATGCTCTCCCTCGCGCTGACCTCCTTCGTCACCGGTGTCACCGAGCCGATCGAGTTCACGTTCATGTTCATCGCACCGGTGCTCTACGCGATCCACGCCGTGCTGACCGGTGTCTCCATGGCGCTGACCTGGGCGCTCGGCATGAAGGACGGCTTCGGCTTCTCCGCCGGAGCGGTGGACTTCGTCCTCAACCTGGGCATCGCGTCCAACCCGTGGGGCCTGGCCCTGGTCGGCCTCTGCTTCGCGGCGGTCTACTACGTGGTCTTCCGCTTCGCGATCACCAAGTTCAACCTCCCGACGCCGGGCCGCGAGTCCGACGAGGAGCTGGCCGAGCTCCAGAAGGCCGAAGCGAAGTAAGCGGCACCCCACGAAGAAGGCCCCCGGTCACCCGGGGGCCTTTCTCATACCTCGTACACCGCGCCCGCGTGCGCGAGCTCCGACGGCCCGTCGTACACCGCCCGCGCGTCCGCCAGATTCCGCTCGCCGTCCGTCCAGGGCGGGATGTGCGTGAGCACCAGCCGCCCCGCCCCCGCCCGCGCCGCGTGCGCGCCCGCCTCGCGGCCGTTCAGGTGCAGGCCGGGGATGTCCTCCTTGCCGTACGTGAAGGACGCCTCGCACAGGAAGAGGTCGGCCCCCGCCGCGAGCGTGTCCAGCTCGTCGCAGACACCCGTGTCACCCGAGTACACGAGGGACTTCCCCCCGTGCTCCACCCGGATCCCGTAGGCCTCGACCGGGTGGCAGACCTTCTCCGTACGCACCCGGAAGGGGCCGATGTCGAACGAGCCGGGCTTGAGCGTGTGGAAGTCGAACACCTCGCTCATCGACTTGTCGGACGGCGTGTCCGCGTACGCCGTCGTCAGGCGCTGCTCGGCGCCGTCGGGGGCGTACACCGGGATCGCCGGGCAGCGGCCGCCCTCGTGGCGGTAGTAGCGCGCGACGAAGTACCCGCACATGTCGATGCAGTGATCGGCGTGCAGGTGGCTGAGGAAGATCGCGTCCAGGTCGTACAGACCGATGTGGCGCTGCAACTCGCCCAGGGCGCCATTGCCCATGTCGAGGAGCAGCCGGAAGCCGTCGGCCTCTACGAGGTAGCTCGAACAGGCCGATTCCGCGGACGGGAACGACCCCGAGCAGCCGACGACGGTGAGCTTCATGGAGCGTGAACCTCCGAGGACGGGAGCCGGGCAGGCGCTGACAGGGGAGGTCGTGCGGTTTACCGAGCGTAAGGCGCGGCGGGCCGGGTCGCTCCTCCGCAGTGGCCCCTTGTGGTCGAACTCACCCGCGCTGTCACCGGTTCGGGCGGGTAGCGTCCGGAGGTATGGACACGTCCTGGTGGCTGGCGCTCGGCGCCGTCGTGGTGATCGCGCTGGTCGCGGCGGTCTCCGACGCGACGGGGCGCGGGCGCCGTCCGGGCGGCCGGACGCGCCCGCCGGCCCGCCCCGGCGAGCCGCCGCCCGGCCGGCGTCCCCGGCCGGGTGAGATCTGGTGGGCGGACGTCCCCTACGAGGACGGTCCCGGCTCCAAGGACCGCCCGTGCCTGGTCCTGGCGGTACGCGGGGACACGGCGCTCGTCGCCAAGATCACCAGCCGCTACCGGGACGAGCGGCCGGGCGTGATCGCCCTGCACCCCGACGCGGTGGGCGACGCGCGGGGCCGCCCGAGCTTCCTGGAGACGGACGAGCTCCGCGACGTCCCGCTCTGGCACTTCCGCCGCCGCGCGAGCCAGGTGGACCCCCTGGTCTGGGACCAGGTGCGCCACCTGTCGGCGTAGGTTCCGGGTGGAGCCCACCCGTGATCCGCACCCGGCCGACGGCCGGGGTGGGGCCGTGCAGGGTCGCCCCGCAGCGGTTGGCGGCGAGGGGTGGGCTCCCTGCTGGGCGAACCCAAGGCCGCCGGCCGCGAGGAGGTGAGCCCGGAGGGGCCCCGCCCCCACCCACCCGGGGTGACCGCACCCCCACGACCCGCACCCGGGGCACCGGGAACGGGCACCGCCCCGGTCCGTTGTGCCCAAACGCGGGGCCTACGCCCAGAGCTGGCCCTGGAGGGTTTCGATGGCTTCTTCTGTCGTCGCGGCGGTGTAGACGCCCGTCGACAGGTACTTCCACCCGCCGTCGGCCACGACGAAGACGATGTCCGCGCTCTCGCCCGCCTTGACCGCCTTCTTCCCGACGCCGATCGCCGCGTGCAGCGCCGCGCCCGTCGAGACGCCCGCGAAGATGCCCTCCTGCTGGAGGAGCTCCCGGGTGCGGGTCACCGCGTCCGCCGACCCCACGGAGAAGCGGGACGTGAGGACGGACGCGTCGTACAGCTCGGGGACGAAGCCCTCGTCGAGGTTCCGCAGGCCGTACACGAGGTCGTCGTACCGCGGCTCGGCGGCGACGATCTTCACGTCCGGCTTGTGCTCCCGCAGGAAGCGGCCGACGCCCATCAGGGTGCCCGTGGTCCCCAGCCCCGCCACGAAGTGGGTGACGGACGGCAGGTCGGCCAGGATCTCGGGCCCCGTCGTCGCGTAGTGCGCGCCCGCGTTGGCCGGGTTGCCGTACTGGTACAGCATCACCCAGTCGGGGTGCTCCGCGGCGAGCTCCTTCGCGACCCGTACCGCCGTGTTGGAGCCGCCCGCCGCCGGGGACGAGATGATCTCCGCGCCCCACATGGCGAGCAGTTCGCGCCGCTCCTGGGAGGTGTTCTCGGGCATCACGCACACGATGCGGTAGCCCTTGAGCTTGGCCGCCATCGCGAGCGAGATGCCCGTGTTGCCGCTGGTCGGCTCCAGGATGGTGCAGCCGGGCACGAGCCGGCCGTCCTTCTCGGCCTGCTCGATCATGTGCAGGGCCGGACGGTCCTTGATCGAGCCGGTGGGGTTGCGGTCCTCCAGCTTGGCCCAGATCCGCACGTCCTCCGAGGGGGACAGGCGCGGCAGCCGGACGAGCGGGGTGTTGCCGACCGCGGCGAGGGGCGAGTCGTAGCGCATCAGCGCATTCCGCCGGCCACGGCCGGGAGGATCGTCACGTTGTCGCCGTCCGACAGCTTGGTGTTGATGCCGTCCAGGAAGCGGACGTCCTCGTCGTTCAGGTAGACGTTCACGAAGCGGCGCAGCTCGCCGCCGTCGACGATCCGCTCCTGGATGCCCGTGTGCCGGGTCTCGAGGTCGGCGAAGAGGTCGGCGAGGGTTTCCCCGCTGCCCTCGACGGCCTTGGCGCCGTCGGTGTAGGTGCGGAGGATGGTCGGGATGCGGACCTCGATGGCCATGGCGTGGGCTCCTGTCGGAAGCGGAAGGTGAGTCACGAGAAGCGGGGCAGGCAGGGCGTGCTGCGTGCGCGCACGGACGGTTGCGCGCACAGGTGCGTGGGTGCAGGCGGAACGGAGTGGTGCGCGGGCCGGGCCGCTCAAGCGGCGGCGCCGCGCGGACACATCGCGCTGGCGAGGCGGCACAGGTCGACGTGCAGCCGCGCCACGAGCAGCACGGTGCCCGGCGTCTGTTCGCTCACGTCGATGGAAACCATGCGGTCATCGTATCGATTCCCGGTCCGGCATTCGGAGTGTGATCTCGCATGGTGGACGTTTTCCGCCCACGACACGAGACGGACCACTCAGTACGCCTCGACGACCTGGACCTCTTCCTCCGTGATCTCGCCCTCGACGATCCGGTAGGACCGGAACTGGAACGGCCCGGCGCCGTCCGTGTCCGCAGTCGAGACCAGTACGTAGTGCGCGCCGGGCTCGTTGGCGTACGACACGTCCGTGCGCGACGGGTACGCCTCGGTCGCGGTGTGCGAGTGGTAGATGACGACCGGCTCCTCGTCGCGGTCGTCCATCTCGCGGTAGAGCTTCAGCAGGTCGCCCGAGTCGAACTCGTAGAACGTGGGCGAGCGGGCGGCGTTGAGCATCGGGATGAAGCGCTCGGGGCGCCCGGAGCCGGCCGGGCCCGCGACCACGCCGCACGCCTCGTCCGGGTGGTCCTCGCGCGCGTGCGCGACGATCTGGTCGTACAGAGCCCGTGTGATGGTCAGCATGCGCATCAGGATAAGCAGACGGGCCCGCCCGTACCGAAGGTCGGTACGGGCGGGCCCACATCGTGGACAGGCCACGGGACGAGCTACCGCTTGAACGCCGCGTTCTCCGGGTTGCGGCTCTTGAGCACCAGGTAGGAGACGCCCAGCAGCAGGCCCCACAGCGGGGCGCAGTACAGGGAGACCCGCGCACCCTCGTCGATGCCCATCATCACGATCACGCCGAAGATGAACAGCAGCGCGAACCAGCTCGTGAACGGGGCGCCGGGGGCCTTGAACTCCGACTCCGGCGCCTCGCCCCGGGCGACGGCGCGCCGGTAGCGGATCTGGGAGATCAGGATCATGATCCACGCCCACATACCCGAGATGGTCGCGAAGGAGACGACGTACTCGAAGGCCTTGCCGGGGGCGACGTAGTTGATCCAGACGCCGACCAGCATCAGCGCCGCCGAGAAGGTGGTGCCGAGCAGCGGGGTGCCGGACTTCGTCAGCTTGGTGAAGACCTTCGGACCCTGGCCGTTGAGCGCGAGGTCGCGCAGCATGCGGCCGGTGGAGTACATGCCCGAGTTGCAGGAGGACAGGGCGGCCGTCAGCACCACGAAGTTGACGATGGCGGCACCGATGCCGAGGCCCATCTGCTCGAAGGCGGCGACGAACGGCGAGACGCCCGGCTTGAAGTGCGTCCACGGCACGACCGACAGGATCATGATGAGCGCGCCGACGTAGAAGACGGCGATCCGCCACGGCACGGTGTTGATGGCCTTCGGCAGGGTGACCTTGGGGTCCTTGGACTCGCCGGCGGTGACACCGACCAGCTCGACCGCGAGGAAGGCGAACATCACGATCTGGAGGGTCATCAGCGTGCCGCCGATGCCCTTGGGGAAGAAGCCGCCCTCGGACCAGAGCATGGTCATGGACGCGGTGTCGGCGGCGTCGGAGAAGCCGATGGTGAGGATGCCGGCGCAGATCAGGATCATGCCGATGATGGCGGTGACCTTGATCATCGAGAACCAGAACTCCAGCTCGCCGAAGAGCTTCACGGAGATGAGGTTCGCGCCGTACAGGATGATCGTGAAGACCAGGGCCGAGACCCACTGCGGGATGTCCCACCAGTACGTCATGTAGGTGGCGGCCGCGGTGACCTCGGTGATGCCGGTGACGACCCAGAAGAGCCAGTACGTCCAGCCGGTGACGAAGCCCGCGAAGGGGCCGATGAACTCACGGGCGTACTCGGAGAAGGAGCCCGAGACGGGGCGGTACATGAGCAGCTCGCCCAGCGCCCGCATGATGAAGAAGATGACGAGGCCGGCGATGGCGTACGCCAGGATGAGGCTCGGTCCGGCCTTGGAGATGGCCTTGCCCGCACCGAGGAAGAGCCCGGTGCCGATGGCTCCGCCGATCGCGATCATCTGGATCTGACGGGCCCCGAGGCCCCGCTGATAGCCCTCACCCTCGCCGGATGCGGCCCCCGCGGCCTCACTGCCGTCGTGCTGCTTGTCGACCTGCACTGAGGTCATGGTTGTGCGCCTTTCTCCACGCTGATCCGCGTCGTTCGCACTGGACTGCGCGTGACTGCGGATCAGGTCCTGATCCCCCCGGATATGGATGGAGTGCCACCGGCGGTCTGCCGGCCGTAGCGCACCCGGGCACAGGGGTGGCGTGCCCGGGCGATTCGAGAAGGTTTATCACGGTCGCAACAGTGATCGACTCACGCGGGAGTGACACACGCCACAGGGAAAAGCGGACAAACGACACCTACGGCCGCAATGAAGGGCGCGCAGGTAACCCGATCGTTATACGGATTTGAGCGTCCGCTGAGCGAACGAAGGTCACACGGGGGTCACATGAGGGCCCGGCCTCACATGAGGGTCTCGACCAGTGTCTCCTGGAGGGCGCCCAGCCACAGGTACGCCATGACCATCGGCTTGCGCGGGTCGGAGTCCGGCAGCCGGTACAGCGCCTCGTTCTCGTCGTCGTCCCGGACGTCGAGCCGGGTGCCGATGGTCAGCCGCAGGTCGTTGAGCGCGCCGAGCCAGTGGCGGGCCTCGTCGGCCGTCAGCTTCAGCACCGCCCCGCCCTCGCCTGCCACGCTCAGCGAGTCCAGGCTCCGTACGACGGTGAGGGCGTCCTCGCGCTTGCGGGCGCGCAGGTCGTTCTCGGTGTAGCGGCGGAACTCGGCGGACGCGGCACGCAGCTCCTCGTCGCCGTCCTCGTACGCGTTGGGGAAGAGGCGGGCCAGCGCCGGGTCGGCGGGCGGCTCGCTGGGACCCTCGCGGAACAGCTCGGCCAGCGGGTCCTCGCCCTTGGGCGGCACCTCGCCGGGGCCGATCAGCTCCAGGAGCTGGACGGCCAGGGAGCGGAGGATGGAGATCTCGACCTCGTCGAGCGGCACGGCCGCGCCGCCGCCGGGCAGCGCCTCGAAGTGCCCGCTCATCAGGTGCGGTCCTGGGAGAGGGTCGCCCACAGTCCGTAACCGTGCATGGCCTGCACGTCCCGTTCCATCTCCTCGCGGGTGCCGCTGGAGACGACGGCCCGGCCCTTGTGGTGCACGTCCAGCATCAGCTTGTGCGCCTTGTCCTTGGAGTAGCCGAAGTACGCCTGGAAGACGTAGGTGACGTAGCTCATGAGGTTGACCGGGTCGTTGTGGACGATCGTCACCCAGGGCACGTCGGGTTCCGTGACGGCGAATTCCTCTTCGGCCGCTTGGGTGCGTTCGATCTCTGCGGGAGCAACACTCACCTAGCCCATGCTGCCACTCAGGGTGGGGGGTCGCACAAACGGGGTTCGTACGATCCGGCCGGGAAATCGTCACTCTGACGAGTATTCGGGGTAGCATCGTCGTATGAATGCTGCGGATCTTGGGCTGCCGGTGGACGTGCCGTCTACCGCACTCTTCACCGACCAGTACGAGCTGACGATGCTCCAGGCGGCACTGCGGGGCGGCACGGCCGACCGGCGGTCGGTCTTCGAGGTGTTCACCCGGCGGCTGCCCGAGGGGCGGCGCTACGGCGTCGTGGCCGGCACCGGCCGCGTGCTGGACGCCGTGGAGAACTTCCGCTTCGACGCGGGCGTCCTCGGCTTCCTCCGTGAGCGCGGCATCGTCGACGAGCCGACGCTGGCCTGGCTCGCGGACTACCGCTTCGGCGGCGACATCTGGGGCTACCCCGAGGGCGAGGTGTACTTCCCCGGCTCGCCGATCCTGCGCGTCGAGGGCTCCTTCGCCGAGTGCGTGCTGCTGGAGACCGTGATCCTGTCGATCCTCAACCACGACTCGGCGATCGCGGCCGCCGCCTCCCGGATGTCCGCCGCGGCCGGCGAGCGGCGGCTGATCGAGATGGGCGCCCGGCGCACGCACGAGCTGTCCGCGGTCGCCGCGGCCCGCGCCGCGTACGTGGGCGGCTTCTCGTCCACCTCCGACCTGGCGGCGGGCTTCCGCTACGGCATCCCGACGGTCGGCACCTCCGCGCACGCGTTCACCCTGCTCCACGACACCGAGCGGGACGCCTTCCGGGCGCAGGTGGACTCCCTGGGCCGGGGTACGACACTGCTCGTCGACACCTACGACGTGGCCGAGGCGGTACGCACCGCCGTGGAGATCGCCGGGCCCGAGCTGGGCGCGGTGCGCATCGACTCCGGCGACCTGCTGCTGGTCGCGCACCGGGTGCGCCAGCAGTTGGACGAGCTGGGTGCGCGCGACACGAAGATCGTCGTCACCTCGGACCTGGACGAGTACGCGATCGCGTCGCTGGCGGCCGCGCCGGTCGACGCGTACGGCGTCGGTACGCAGCTCGTGACCGGCAGCGGTCACCCGACGTGCTCGATGGTCTACAAGCTGGTCGCCCGCGCCGAGTCGGCGGACCCGAAGGCGCCGCTGCGCTCGGTGGCGAAGAAGTCGCTGGGCGGCAAGCTGTCGATCGGCGGCCGCAAGTGGGCGGCGCGGCGCCTGGACGCGGACGGGGTGGCCGAGGCGGAGGTCGTCGGCACCGGCCCGGTGCCCGTCGGGCTCGCGGACCGCCAGCTCCTGGTCGAGCTGGTCAAGGGCGGCGAGGTGGTGGCGCGCGAGCCGCTGGAGGCGGCGCGGGAGCGGCACATGGCGGCGCGGGCGGGGCTGCCGATGTCGGCGATCCAGCTCTCCCGGGGCGAGGCCGTCATCCCCACGGAGTACGTCTGAGACGGCGGCGTCGCGGGCGGTGGTGCCCCCTCCCGCGGGGCCGGGTAAGTCTCTAGGCTCGACCCCATCCCCCGGAACCACGCTCGAACGTCCGGCCGACCGCTCTTTCACCGACCGCTCCCCCACCCGAAGGACAACCGCCATGCACCGCGCATTGATCGTCGTCGACGTACAGAACGACTTCTGCGAGGGCGGCAGCCTCGCGGTGGCGGGGGGCGCGGATGTCGCCGCCGCCATCACGGACCTGGTCGGCGAGGCCGCCGGGGCCGTCTACCAGCACGTCGTGGCCACCCGCGACCACCACGTCGACCCCGGCGACCACTTCTCGGACGCGCCCGACTACGTCCGCTCCTGGCCGAGGCACTGTGTGGCCGGTACGGAGGGGGTGGGCTTCCACCCGAACTTCGCGCCGGCGGTCGCGTCGGGCGCGATCGACGCGGTGTTCGACAAGGGCGCGTACGCGGCGGCGTACAGCGGCTTCGAGGGCACCGACGAGAACGACGTGCGGCTGGCCGACTGGCTGCGGGAGCGGGAGGTCACGGAGGTGGACGTGGTGGGCATCGCCACCGACCACTGCGTGCGCGCCACCGCCCTGGACGCGGCCCGTGAGGGCTTCCGCACCCAGGTGCTGCTGGACCTGACCGCCGGGGTCTCGGCGGAGACCACGGAGCGGGCCCTGAAGGACCTCAGGGACGCGGGCGTGGAGCTGACCGGCAAGCCGGTCGTCTGACGCCCGCACCGGCGTCTAGGAGGCGCTCGGGGCGCCCCAGGCGCGGGACTGGGGGAGCAGGGCGCGGATGGGGTGCCAGAGCTCGGTGTGGGACTCCGGGACCGTGCGCCAGAGCAGGCCGTCGGGGTGGTGGAGCACCGCGGTGATCTCGTCCGGGGTGGGCGGGTGGGTGTTGCCGCGCAGGTAGACCGCTCGGAGGCCCAGGTTCCGCAGCCGGGTCAGGGCGCGGGCGCGGTTGGCCGCGTGGACCAGGACGCGGACCGTGGAGCCGTCGCCGACCGGGCTGGGCAGGCTCAGGGCGACCACGACCTTGCCTCCGGGCAACTTGGTGAAACCTCCGCCGGGCATGCGAAACCACTCCCCCGTGAGATGGTGTGTCAATAAGAAAGGGTCACCACGCACCTAAACAGAATCGGCCGCCGCCCGCTAGGGGGCGACGGCCGATCATGCTTTGACCTGCGGTAATGCCTTTTACTTGGTCGACGGGCCGACCTGGACCGTGATCGTCTGGCCGTTCTTCGGCTGCTTGACGATCGCGATCTTGGTGTTGGTGTCAGTTACCTTGACGCCCGCACGCGGGTTCGACTCGTACCAGTAGACACCCTTGCGGTCGTCGAAGACCGGGACACCCGGCTGGGACGCGACCTTGGCCGCGACACCCGCCTTGTGCAGGGTGAGGCCGTTCGTCCGGTAGAGGCTGAACGGCGAGTCGTAGGACTGGATGCGGTTGCGCATCAGCGTGCCGTCCGCCCACTTCGTCGGCGTGGCGTGGGCGTCGACCGGAAGGATCAGGCCCTGGCCCGGGTGGACGGCGGTGTTGTTGTCCTTCTGGGAGGTGTCCCACTGCCAGACCATCAGGCCGGTCTGGTACGGGTAGTGCTCCACCCAACTGTCCATCGGCGCCGCGAAGCCGAAGTTGTACGGGCCGACCTTCAGGGTCTTGTCGTACGAGACGTACTGGCGGTTCTCGGCGATGTAGTACTGGTCGTACTCGTTGGTGAAGGACTCGCCGATCCGGGAGAAGCCCTTCGCGGTCCAGCCGTTGTCGCCGCTCTCGGCGTTGTCCGAGAAGACCGCCGCGCCGTCGGCCGTCAGCGTGATGGAGTCGGCCGTGAAGCCCTTGCCGCCCGCGCCGCCGTCGGTCTGGTAGCGGAAGCGGAGGTCGAACTTCTTACCGGCGTACGCGTCCAGCGGGTACACCAGCTTCTGCCACGAGCCGGAGACGTCCGTCAGGGCCGGGGCGCCGCTGGCGTCGGCCGGGATGGCCTTGCCGTTGGCCGTGCCCGCCAGGGCCGTCCAGTTCTTGCCGCCGTCGGTCGACACCTCGGTGTAGAGGTAGTCGTAGTCCTTCTCGATGTCCCACCAGCCGTCGAGCGTGAGCTCGGCCTTGGCCTTGCCGGTGAGGTCGACGGAGCGGGTGAGGGTGTTCTTGAGGTCGTCACCCATGTCGCTCCACCACTGCGTGGCGCCCTCGGCGGGCTTCACGACCGGGGTGGTGACCTTCTTCTTCGGCAGCTCGACGACGAGGGCCTGCGGGTTCTTGGTGTTGTACTCCGCGACGCCCAGCGTGTGCTTGGACTTGGTCGCCGCCTTGGCCTTCTCGTAGTTGAGCCAGCCGAGCTGGAGCTTGTCCCACGCGGTCATGTCGCCGGGCAGGTCACCGATCGAGTCCTTGCCGGTGCCCAGCCAGGAGCCGGACGACATCAGGGACCAGAAGCCGGTCGAGTTCTCGGCGCCCGCCTTGCCGGAGGTGTCGTACAGGTCCGGCAGGCCCAGGTCGTGGCCGTACTCGTGGGCGAAGACACCGAGGCCGCCGTTCTCCGGCTGCATCGTGTAGTCGCCGACCCAGATGCCGGTGTCGCCGATCTGCGTACCGCCGGCCTTGTTGTTCGCCGGGCCGGTCTTGCCGGCGTCGGTGCCGTACGCGTACCAGCGGTGGGCCCACAGCGCGTCGCCGCCCTGGGCGCCGCCGCCCGCGGACTCGTCCTCGCCGGCGTGGACGATCTGGAAGTGGTCGATGTAGCCGTCGGCCTCGTTGAAGTTGCCGTCGGCGTCGAAGTCGTAGCGGTCCCACTGGTCGTACTGGGCGAGCTGCGCCTTGATCTCGGCGTCCGTCTTGCCGGCCGCCTTCTGCTGCGCGGTCCACGCGGTCACACCGTCGCGGACGGCGTCCCAGACGTTGGAGCAGTTGCTGTTGCCGCAGTAGTTCGAGCCGTAGCGCGCCTCGTTGTACTCGACCTTCACCCAGTCGGAGACCGCGCCGTCGACCGAGTACCGGCCCGAGGAGGTCTTCTCGTAGTAGGTCTTCAGGGACTGCTTCTGCTGGCCGGTCTTCTTGTCCTTGCCGGTGCCGAAGTACAGGTCCTGGAAGTGCTGCTGGTTGTAGTCCTTCTGCCAGGCCGTCGAATTGTCCTTCGTACGGTCCGGCTCGGCTATCTGATTGTGCAGCGGGCCGGGCGTGCCGCCGTACTTCGGCTTGAGCGTGTGGTCGTCGCCGTCGTCCGCCCGGTCGATCAGCGTCGTGTTGTCGACCTTGTCGCCGAACTCGACCAGGATCGTGAAGATCTTGTCGGTCTTCTCGCGGCCCAGCTCGACGTACTTCTTGTCGTCGAGCCTGACGACCTTGGAGGCACCCCTGCGCTCCACCTTGAGGTCGCCGGCCAGCACCTGCTCCAGCGCCGCCTCGCGCGCCTGAGCCTGCTGCTTGCTGAACGGGCCGTCGAGGTCGTGGTCGACCTTGGCGGCGTGGTCGTGTCCCGGGGCCCCGTGTCCCGGGTCGTGCGCGCCCGGTGCCGGGTCATGGCGTTCGATGCCGTTGGTGGGGCGGTTGTCGGCCTGCGCCGTCGTGAGGGCCGAGGCGGTCGCGGCGGTGGCGGCCAGCGCCACGATCACCGCGGACGCTCTGAACGCCCGTCGTCTGCTGGTCACTTGATCTTGTCCTCCCCGCGCCCGCGAACCGCGGATGGGGGGTCGATGTGATATCCGCGTGCGGTGTCGCGCCACAAGTGACGACATTCGACCGGAGAATGACGCGAAAAGACAGATCTTGACTTGGACAGGCCAATTGCTCTATGTGAACAGGCCGCCCCGCATTGCGAACAGGAGAACCGGCCAGGTCACCCCGTGGACGGGCCGACTTCCACGGTGATCCAGGAGCCGCCCGGCGGTTGGGCGGCGATGGCGATCCG
This sequence comes from Streptomyces sp. NPDC049837, assembly GCF_040674455.1. Classification (NCBI taxonomy): domain Bacteria; kingdom Bacillati; phylum Actinomycetota; class Actinomycetes; order Kitasatosporales; family Streptomycetaceae; genus Streptomyces; species Streptomyces sp. NPDC049837. The sequence continues at coordinate 115,294 of NZ_JBFAMP010000012.1, forward strand.
GGTGTTGGTGTCCGTGGTCCGAACCCCGCCGAACTCGTTGTCGGCGTACCAGTAGACACCCTTGTGGTCGTCGAAGACCGGATTGCCCGCATGCGGTGTGATGTAGTGCGGTACGCCCCGCTTGTGGAGGGTGAAGCCGGGAGTGGGACGGAGGCTGAACGCCGCGTCGTACGGGGTGATCTTGTTCGACATCAGCGTGCCGTCCGGCCATGTCATCGGGCGCGGATGGGCGTCCACCGGCAGCAGCAGGCCCTGGCCGGGATGGTCCGTGACGTTGTTGTCCCGCTGCGAGGTGTCCCACTGCCAGATCATCAGCCCGGGCCGGTAGGCATAGTGCTCCACCCAGTTGTCCCGGGGCCTGGGGAAGCCGAAGTGGTACGGGCCCGTCTCCAGAGCCCTGTCGTACGACACGTACTGCCGGTTCTCCGCGATGTAGTACTGCGGGTAGTCCCCGGTGACCGACTCCCCCACCCGCGCGAACCCCCGTGCCGCCCAGCCACCGTCACCGTTCCCCTCCGCGTCGTCCCGGAACAGCGTCACGCCGTCCGCCCTCACGGTGATGTTGTCCGCCGCGAACCCCTTGCCGGCCACGCCGCCGTCCGTCTTGTAGCGGAAGCGGACGGCGATCCGCTTCCCGGCGTACGCGTCCAGCGAGTAGACCAACTGCCGGTACGTCGCCGAGACCCCCGTCAGGGCCGGCTTGTCGCCGCCGTCCCGGGGGATCACCTCACCGTCGGCCGTACCGTCGACCGCCTTCCAGGTCTCCCCGCCGTCCGTGGAGACCTGGACGTACAGGTAGTCGTAGTCCTTCTCGATGTCCCACCAACCGTCGAACGTCAGCTCGGCCCCGGACCTGCCGGTGAGGTCGACCGTCCGGGTCAGCGTGTGGGACAGGTTGTCGCCGTGGTCGCTCCACCACTGCGCCGCTCCCCCCGCCGGCTTCACGACCGGGGTGGTGACCGTCTTCTCCGGCAGCTCCACGACCAGCGCCTGCGGCCGGTCGGTGTTGTACGCGGACACACCCAGCGTGTGCGTGGAAGCCCTGGCCGCCTCGGCCCGCTCGTAGTTGAGCCAGCCGAGCTGGAGCTTGTCCCAGGCCGTCATGTCCCCCGGCAGGTCACCGATCACGTCCTTGCCGGTGCCCAGCCACGACCCGGACGACATCAGGGACCAGAACCCGACCGAATTCTCCACCCCGGCCACGTTGTTGGTGTCGTACAGGTCCGGCAGGCCCAGGTCGTGGGCGTACTCGTGGGCGAAGACGCCCAGCCCGCCGTTCTCCGGCTGCATCGTGTAGTCGCCCACCCAGATGCCGGTGTTCCCGACGGGAACGCCCCCCGCCTTGAACCCCGCCGGACCGGTGTCGCCGTCGTCCCTGCTGTACGCGTACCCCCGGTGCGCCCACAGCGCGTCGGGCCCCTGCGCCCCGCCGCCCGCCGAACCGTCCTCACCCGCGTGCACGATCTGGAAGTGGTCGATGTAGCCGTCGGGCTCGTTGAAGTTGCCGTCGTTGTCGTGGTCCGTACGGTCCCACTCGTCGAACCGCGCCACCCGCTCCCTGATCTGGGCGTCCGTCCGGCCCTCCGCCCGCTGGCCGGCGACCCAGGCGGCCACCCCGTCGAAGACCAGGTCCTCGACGTTGGGGCAGTTGTTGCCGCCGCAGTAGTTCGAGCCGTACCGGGCCTCGTTGTACTCGACCTTCACCCAGTCCGACACCTCGCCCTCGACCGAATAACGGCCGGAAGAGGTCTTCTCGTAGTACGTCTTCAGTGACTCCACCCCCTCGCCCTCGCCGAAGTACAGCCGCTCGTAGTGCTCGCGGTCGTAGTCGGGGCGCCAGTCCGTGGAGTTGTCCTTCGTCCGGTCCGGCTCGGGGATCCGGTTGTGCGGCGGGCCCGGCGTACCGCCGTACTTGACGACGGGCGGTTTCGGTCCGGCCGGGCCGTCCGGGTCGTACATCGTCGTGTTGTCGACCTTGTCCCCGAACTCCACCAGGATCGTGAAGATCTTGTCCGTGCGCTCCCGGCCGAGTTCGACGTACTTGCGGTCGCCGAGCTTCACGACCCTGGAGCCGCCGCGCCGCTCCACGTTCGCCCGGCCGCTCAGCACCTGCTCCAGCGCCACCTGGCGCTGCTGCCGCTGCCGGGCGCTGAAGGGGCCGTCGATGACGTGCCCGTCGTGCTTGCCCTCGGCGGTGCCGTGCGCGGTGTCGTCGTGCACGGGGGCGGTGGTGGCGGGGGTGGTGGTGGAGGCTGTGGCGGCGGGGGCGACGGCTGTGGTTCCCGCCAGGAGGGCGAGCACGGCTCCGGCCCTCAACGCGGCCTTGATGTACGACACTTGTTACGGTCCTCCCCTGCGGATCGCGTCAACGGGCGCCGTCTTCAGGCCATATGGCATAGGCCGTGATGCTGTGCGCCCCCCATGCACCGGTACCGTGGGTTAGGTCACGCTTACTACCGGTTCCTCTCGGGCATCCACCGTCGTAGAGTCAGAAATCAGTGCGACCGAGTTGCGTGACCCCCATCCGGTGCTCCATTGCTTCGAGGACGGAACCCGCCATGCCGCGTCCGACCGCCGCACAGCTCGCCTACGGTTCGGCCACCGTCGTCTTCGCGACCGTCGCCATGCTGCTGATGTCCCGCACCACCACCGGACTGGGTGTCGCGATGATCGGGGTGGCCGCGCTCGCGCTCGGCCTGCTGGTCGCGATGACGCTGCCGCTGCCGGCCGCGCGGCGTGCGGCGCACCAGGACGCGCGGGCGGCCGCCCCGGCGAGGCCCAGGGAGCACTCACTGCGTCGTTGACACGACGACGGTCCTGGCCGCCTTGTCGTGCAGGCCCTGCTTGTACGGCTTGTCGACCAGGATGAGGATCAGCAGGAGCAACGGCCACAGACAGGGACAGCAGATCAACTGGGGCAGCCACAGCACGCCCGCCCGGGTCAGCGCGGCGTTCGTGTTCGGCACGCTGCCGTCGTTGAGCATCGCCACCCGCATGCCCATCAGCCGCTTGCCGATGGTCTGCCCGTTCCGCTTCGCGGTCATGAGGGTGTCGTAGGCGACGTACGCCACGATCGCGATGAGCTGGAAGACCCACTGCCCGCCGTCGTTGGTGTTCTGCCACACCTCGGCCAGCTCGTCCTGGTCGGTCACCCTGGTGTAGATGTCGAACGGGATGCCGATGAGGGCCAGCGGTACGACGATGATGACCCAGTCGATCAGCCGGGCCAGGACGCGCCTGCCCGAATCGGCGAGCGGCGGCATCCCCGCCAGCGGATCGGCCCCGCCGTAGCCGTAGGGCCCGCCGCCGTAAGGGCCGCCACCGGGACCGCCACCGTAGGGACCGCCACCGGGAGGCCCTCCGCCCGGACCGCCGTCGTAGGGTCCGCCTCCGCCGTAGGGGCCCTGTCCCCCGTACGGACCGCCGCCACCCGAAGGGGGAGGCGGCGGTGCGGGCGGCGGCTGGGCACCGTCGTCCTGCGGCTTCTTACGGAACGGGTCGTCCTCGGGTGGCTCGTTGCTCATGGGGGCAGTGCATCCCGCACGGCGGGGCCCCGCAACGGATCACCGGCCGTTCGGGCTACCCGGCGACAAACGTGTGGGCCGCCTTGTCGTGCCAGCACTGGCGCCACGGCCGGTCGATCAGGGCCCACAGGACGTTGACGACGCCGATCACCAGGACGCCGAGCACCCCGTAGACCAGCCAGCGGCGCAGCGCCGCGCCGAACGGTGGGGGCTCGTGCGACTCGATGTCCCGCACCTCCAGGCCCATCAGCCGCTTGCCGAGCGTACGGCCCCACTTGGCGGTCGGCAGCGCCTCGTACAGCACGCCCAGCACCAGCAGGGCGGCCAGCGCGATGCCGAAGTACGTCGAGGTCGTGCCGTCCAGGAGCCAGACCGTGACCGTCTCGCCGGACTGCTTGGCCTGCTGGATCTTTCCGTCGATGTGGTCGAGCGCCTTGATGACGAACGGTACGGCGACGGCGCCGGCGGCCGCCCCGAGGACCAGGGTGTCGATCAGCCGGGCCACGAACCGCTTGCCGAGGGCGGCGGGACGGGCTGCCGCCTGGGCCTGTGCGGCCGCCAGGAACGGGTCGTTGACCGGGGGCTTCCACGGCAGGACGGGCTGCTGGACCTGGGCCTGCGGATGGGCCTGCGAGTGCGGCTGCTGCTCCGGCTGGGCGAGCTGGTGCACCTGCTGCGCCCAGGACGCGGCGCCGCCACCGGGGCCGTGGGTGACGGGGGTGGCGGGCGCAGGGGCGGGCGTGGCGGCGGCCGTGGCGGGCGCGGGCTGCTGGGCCGGGGCGGCCGGCTGCGGCTGGGCCGGGACCTGCGGGGTGCGCGGGGCGGCGTCCGGCTTGAGGGCGCGGATGGTCATCGTGCCGTCGGCGGGCTGCTCGGGCTCCGCCTTCGCCTGCGGCTTGACCGCGCGGATGGTGACCGTGCCCTCCGGGACCGCCGCCTTCGCGGGCTCGGGCTCCACCTTCCGTACGCCGGGCAGCGCGCCGCCCGTCGGGTCGGCGGCGCCGCCGGCCGGGAGGCGCGGGTCCTGGCCCGCCTCGGAGCCCCAGGAGACCCGGCGGTCGCGGTCGCCGCCGAACCCGGTCTGGCGCGAGGCGTCCGCCTGCCACGCGGACGCGGGCTCCGGCTCGGGCCGGGCCTCGGCGGCCGCCTCCTCCTCGTCGAAGAAGACCGGTCCGGTCTCCTCCACGGACGGCGTCGCCGGGGCGGGCGAGGCCGAGGCGGACGCCGGGGCCGCCGAGGCCGGGGGCGTCGGCATCGCCTCACCGTCCTTGGGCGCGGGGCGGCTCGTCCCCGGCACCCAGGCGGCGCCGTTCCAGAACCGGATATATCCGGGGATGGACGGATCGGGGTAGTAGCCAGGCGTGGGGCTGCCGTCGCCGGTTGCCGGGGTTGGGGCGCTCATCACCGTGGTCCCGTATCTCCTCGAGGCCTCAATTCAAGGCACCACATCTACCAGACCGCCGAGCGCCCCCGGACCGGTCCGTCCACAACGACCACGATCCGGTCACATGTGTGTTACGGAAAGTAAGAGAAAACTCGTCGCCGGAAGTCGCGTAATGGCGGGCGCGGAACCGCCTCTCATCCGTGCGGCCCGCTCCAGGGCCGCACCGGAGAGAAGGGAACCGTCCCATGCAGCACACCGTCGTCGAACGCGAACTGGAGCTCAGCCTGGTGCTGTCGCCCGAGCGCAGCGTCCCCGTCCCGGCCAAGCTCGTCTACCGCACGGACGACCCGTACGCCGTGCACATCACCTTCCACATCGGCTCCGACCACCCCGTGCACTGGACCTTCGCCCGCGAGCTGCTGGTCGAGGGGGTCTTCCGGCCGTGCGGCCACGGCGACGTGCGGGTCTGGCCCACCACGCTCGACGGGCAGGCCGTCGTGCTGATGGCGCTGTCCTCGCCGGACGGTGACGCACTGCTGGAGGTCCCCGCCGCGCAGGTGTCCGCGTGGCTGGAGCGGACGCTGCGCGTGGTGCCGCCCGGCTCGGAGTCGCAGCAGCTCGGCCTGGACGACGGGCTGGCCGAGCTGCTCGCGTGACGGCCCGGTCAGTCGGTCACGTACGTGTGCGTGATGAATTCGATCGAGTGGCCGTCGGGGTCGTCGATGTACACGCCACGGCCACCGTAATGGTGGTTGATCCGCTGCGGCTCCTGGTGGTGCGGGTCGGCCCAGTACGGCAGTTCGCGCTCCTGGATCCGGCCGAAGATCTCGTCGAACTCCTCCTCGGAGACGAGGAAGGCGAGGTGCTGCGGCACGATCCGGGGCGCGTCGTCGTCCAGGTAGTCCAGGGTGACACCGCCCTCCAGCGGGACGCTGGCGAACGGGCCGAAGGGCTTCGGCTCGGGCGCGTCGATCAGCTCCGTGAGGAAACGGGCGGCGGCGAACCGGTCGCGGCTGCGGACGATGGTGTGGTCAAGACGAGCGGGCACTGCTCCTCCTTCATCGGTCCCTTTCACGCTATGCGGACGGCCGCGTCCGGACCATCGGACATGGGGCTTAGTCCCTGTCCTAGGTCGGAAGCCTCAGAAGAGCTTGCCGGGGTTGAGGATGCCGAGCGGGTCGAAGGTCTGCTTGATGCCGCGCTGCAACTCTACGCCCACCGGCCCGAGTTCACGGGCGAGCCACTCCTTCTTCAGTACGCCCACGCCGTGTTCCCCCGTGATGGTGCCACCGAGCTCCAGGCCGAGCGCCATGATCTCGTCGAACGACTCGCGGGCGCGCCGTGATTCACCGGGGTCGGTGTGGTCGAAGCAGACGACGGGATGGGTGTTGCCGTCGCCGGCGTGCGCGCAGACGCCGATGGTCAGGTCGTACTTGGCGGCGATGGCGGCCGTACCGTCGATCATCGCGGCGAGCCGCGAGCGCGGTACGCACACGTCGTCGATCATCGTCGCGGACTTGACGGCCTCCAGGGCGGTCAGCGACATCCGGCGGGCCTTCAGCAGCATTTCGGACTCGGCCGCGTCTTCCGCCGGTACGACCTGGGTGGCCCCGGCGGCCGTGCACAGCTCGGCCACGGCGGCCATGTCGGCGGCGGGCTCCGGGCTGTCGAACGCGGCGAGCAGGAGGGCCTCGGTGGACTCGGGCAGGCCCATCCGGCCCAGTCGGTTGACCGCCCGCACGGTCGTACGGTCCATGAGTTCGAGGAGCGAGGGCGTGTGGCCGCGCTCCATGACCGCGCACACGGCGTCGCAGGCGGCGGCCGCCGAGGGGAACTCGGCCGCCAACACGAGCTGTTGGGGCGGCTGCGGCCGCAGCGCCAGCACGGCCCGTACGACGATGCCGAGGGTGCCCTCCGAGCCGACGAACAGCCGGGTCAGGTCGTACCCGGCCACGCCCTTGGCGGTGCGGCGGCCGGTGGACAGCAGGCGGCCGTCGGCGAGGACGACGTCCAGGCCGAGGACGTACTCCGCCGTGACCCCGTACTTGACGCAGCACAGGCCGCCGGAGGCGGTGCCGATGTTCCCGCCGATGGTGCACATCTCCCAGCTCGACGGGTCGGGAGGGTAGTAGAGACCGTGCTCGCCGACGGCGCGGGAGAGCGTGGCGTTGATGACGCCGGGTTCGACGACGGCGATCCGGTCGACCGGGCTGATCTCCAGGATGCGGTCCATCTTGGTGAGGGAGAGCACGATGCAGCCGTCGGAGGCGTTGGCCGCGCCGGACAGGCCCGTGCGGGCGCCCTGCGGGACGACCGGGACGCGCAGTTCGGTCGCCGTGCGCATGATGTGCTGGACCTGCTCGACGGTGCTCGGCAGGACGACCACGGCGGGCGCGCCTGCGTCGCAGAAGCTCGCCATGTCGTGGGCGTAGGAGGCGGTGACGTCCGGATCGGTGAGGACCGCTTCCGCGGGGAGGCCGGTGCGCAGCCGTTCGTGGAGCCGGGTCAGTAGGTCGTCCATGATCCCAGACTGGCATCCGGGGCCATCGGTGTGAACCCGTCGAGGGGGCGGGTTCGGGTACGCCGGGTGCTCGTCGTATTGACGCACAGTTGGCGCCATGAAGACGGAACGGGTCCCTCAGATCGTCCTGGGGGTGGGCGCGGGCGCGGTGCTGGCCGGCGCGGCCGCCCTGTTCGTACCGGGCGGCCTCGGAGACGGGGGCGGGGCGGCGCCCGCGCCCGGCGCCGTCGCGCGGGCCGTCTCGGCGGCGCACTCCGGCGCGCAGGCGTCGCTGCCCGAGCTGGCCGCGCTGATCGGCGAGCGTGAGTCGTGGCTGCGCGCGCACCCGGGCGACGACGCCTCGTGGGCGCTGCTGGGCACCGCGTACGTGGAGCGGGGCGCCCGGAGCGGTGACACCGCCTCGTACGTACGGGCCGAGAAGGCGCTGAAGCGGTCCCTGGCCGTCCTCCCGGCCGGGAAGGGCAACGCCGACGCCCAGGTGGGCATGGGGGCCCTGGCCAACGCCCGCGGGGACTTCGCGGCGGCGCGGAAGTGGGGCGAGGCGGTGCGCGAGCAGAAGCCCCGGCGCTGGCAGTCGTACGCCGTGCTGATCGACGCCTACAGCGGGCTCGGGGACTACGTGTCGGCCGGGCGGGCGATGGAGAAGCTGCGGGCGCTGCGCGCCGGGGCGCCGGCGCTGTCGCGTGCGGCGCTGGTGTACCGGGACCGGGGCTGGCGCGAGGACGCCTCGGCGCTCGCGCACGACGCGGTGGCGCTGGCCACCACGCCCGCCGAGAAGGCGGCGTGCCTGGCGCGGCTGGGCGACCTGGCGTGGGAGCGCGGCGAGCCCGCCGAGGCCCTCGCCGCCTACGAACCGGCGCTGCGGCTGGTGCCCGGCCACGCCCCGTCGCTGGCCGGGCGGGCGCGGGCGCTGGCCGCGCTGGGGCGCACGGACGAGGCGCTGCGCGACTACGCGGCCGCCCTGGAGGCGCTGCCGCTGCCGGAGTACGCGCTGGAGGCGGGCGAGTTGTACGAGTCGCTCGGCCTGGACGGGGACGCGCACACGCAGTACGAGATGCTGCGCGTGCGGGCCACGGAGGCGGGGACGCACGGGGTGAACGGGGCGCTCGTGCTGGCCCGCTACGAGGCGGACCACGCCGACCCCGGCTCCGCCGTCAAGCGGCTGCGCGCCGAGTGGGCCAAGGGGCACCGTTCCGTGCACGTCGCCGACGCGCTGGGCTGGGCGCTGTACCGGGCGGGACAGCCGGAGGACGCGCTGCCGTACGCCAAGCGGGCCACGGAGGCGGGCCTGCGCAGCGCGCTGTTCGCCTACCACCGGGGCCAGATCGAGCGGGAGCTGCGGCAGTGGGGCCCGGCGCGCCGGCACATCGCCGAGGCGCTCCGCATCAACCCGGACTTCTCGCCCCTGCTGGCGCCGAAGGCCCGCCAGGCGCTGGCCGCGCTGGGCGAGCCGCCGGAGGGCGGGCCGAAGAACGTGTACGGCGAGGAGGCGCCGAGCCCGTCGGCGTCGTCGCGGGTCTGGTCGCCGCCGCCGCGCGATCCGGAGCGTCAGCAGCCGCAGTCGCGCAAGCCACGGCGGCCGGAGGGTTCGGCGTCGCCGAGTGCGTCCCCGTCGGCCTCCGCCGCCGCGCCTTCCGCGCCGGCGTCCCCCGGGCGGTGAGTGCTCAGAGCGCCGCCGTGCCGATGAGCGCGTTGCGGGTGACCAGGCCCGCCAGGGCGTCCTCGTCCAGGCCCTCCGTGCCCTCCGGGCGGCGCGGCAGGACCATGTACCGGGTCTCGGACGTCGAGTCCCACACCGTGATGGCGGTGGATTCGGGGAGCTGGAGCCCGAACTCGGCCAGCACGGCGCGGGGTTCGCGCACCACCCGGGCGCGGTAGGCCTCGCTGCGGTACCAGCCCGGGGACGGGCCGAGCAGGCGCAGCGGGTAGCAGGAGCAGAGCGTGCAGACGACCACGTTGTGGACGTGCTCGGTGTTCTCGACGACGCGGAGGCGCTGCTTCTGTACGCCGCCGGCGGCGTAGCCGAGCTCGGCGACGGCGGCCGTACCGTCGGCGAGGAGGCGTTCGCGGTACGCCGGGTCCGTCCAGGCGCGGGCGACGACGCGGGCGCCGTTCGCGGGGCTGGACTCGGCGAGGTAGGCGTCGATGACCTCCTCGACCGCCTCGCCGGCGATGACGCCGCGCTCCTGGAGGAGGGTCTCCAGGCGGCGTACGCGGCGGGAGATCAGGGCGTCGTGGTGCTCGCTCACGCGTCCTCCAGATAGCTCTCGAACAGGTCGAGCACGACGTGGTGGTCGCCCTGCCCCCACAGGTCGCGGGCGGCGAACCGTACGGCGTACACCTGTTCCAGCGGGGCGTCCTCGACGCCCTGGGCGGGGGCGTCCGCGAGCGGGGCGCGGCCCTCCGGCTCGACGACCGTGCCGGTCTTGCCGCGGGCGTAGCGCGGGAGGCGGGTGTGGTGGGGCGGGTCGTGGTGGACGGTGCGCACCGCGTCCCCGGCCCGGAACCGGTCACGCATCGAGCTCGCCCTCCTCGATCACGCCCTTGCGTTCGAGGAGTGTGCGGATGGCGTGGAACCACCGCTCGTAGTAGGAGGCGGCGAGGTACTCGGCGGGCGGCATCGTCTCGACGGCGTCCCGGAACTCATCGAGGTTGTAGACGCCGGCGCCCAGCAGCGCCCGGTTGAGGGCGAAGACGCGGGCCTCCCAGTCGGCGTGGAAGGGCTGGGCGTCGTCGGCGGTGTCGATGGGGCCGAAGCCCTGCATGCCGCCGACATCGTTGATCCTGGCCATGCCCGGCACCCTAACGGCCGCGGGCCGCCCCCGCGGGCGGTTACCCCTTGCGCGCCCGCCCGTCCCCCCACACCGGGCGGGCGCGCCCCTGCCCACGTACTGGGCGGGTGCCCGCGCCGGGCGGGCTGGTCTGCGTCCCGCGGGGCGGGCGGGCGCTCTCGGTGTGGGGGGGGTGGCGTGGTTACAGGTTGCCGCGCTTGGCCTGCTCCCGCTCGATCGCTTCGAAGAGCGCCTTGAAGTTGCCCTTGCCGAAGCCCATGGAGCCGTGGCGCTCGATCAGCTCGAAGAAGACCGTCGGGCGGTCCTGGACCGGCTTGGTGAAGATCTGGAGCAGGTAGCCGTCCTCGTCGCGGTCGGCGAGGATCTTCAGCTCGCGCAGCTCGTCGATCGGTACGCGCGTGTCGCCGACCCACTCGCCGAGCGTGTCGTAGTACGAGTCCGGGACGTCCAGGAACTGGACGCCGCCCGCGCGCATGGTGCGCACGGTGGCGACGATGTCGTTCGTGGCGAGGGCGATGTGCTGCACGCCCGGGCCGTTGTAGAACTCAAGGTACTCGTCGATCTGCGACTTCTTCTTCGCGATCGCGGGCTCGTTGATCGGGAACTTGACCTTCTTGGTGCCGTCCGCGACGACCTTGGACATGAGCGCGGAGTACTCGGTGGCGATGTCGTCGCCGACGAACTCCTTCATGTTGGTGAAGCCCATGACCTTGTTGTAGAAGGTCACCCACTCGTTCATCTTGCCGAGCTCGACGTTGCCCACGCAGTGGTCGATGGCCTGGAAGGTGCGCTTGGCGGGCGGCTCGACGATCGGCTTGGCGGTGACGAAGCCGGGGAGGTACGGGCCGTCGTAGCCGGAGCGGTCGACGAGGGTGTGGCGGGTCTTGCCGTACGTCGCGATGGCGGCGAGGACGACCGTGCCGTGCTCGTCCTTCAGCTCGTACGGCTCGGTGATGCCGGTCGCGCCGTGCTCGACGGCGTACGCGTACGCCTTGCGGGCGTCCGGGACCTCGATGGCGAGGTCGATGACGCCGTCGCCGTGCTCGGCGACGTGCTCGGCGAGGAAGCGGCCCCAGTCGGTGGACGGCTTGATGACGGAGGTGAGCACGAAGCGCGCGGCGCCGTTCGTCAGGACGTAACTGGCGGTCTCGCGGCTGCCGTTCTCCGGTCCGGAGTAGGCGACGAGCTTCATGCCGAAGGCCGTGGAGTAGTAGTGAGCGGCCTGCTTGGCGTTGCCGACGGCGAAGACGACCGCGTCCATTCCCTTCACCGGGAAGGGGTCGGCCTGCCGGGCGGTGTCAGGGGTGTGATCGATGGTCTCAGTCATGGCGGCAGGCTCTCTCCGATTGGCAAGGTGCGCAATAGTTGGTGTGGGGGCTGGTCATTCTGCCCAGTGGTTGGGCACTGTGGTGGGGCGTTCTGTACAGGGTGACCATTGGAGGGCCGTCATGGCGATCGATCATCTGGACGGCAGGCTCATCGCCCTGCTGGCGCGTGAGCCGCGCATAGGGGTTCTGGAGGCGTCGCGCCGGCTGGGCGTGGCGCGGGGCACGGTGCAGGCGCGGCTGGACCGGCTTCAGTCGAACGGAGTCATCCGGGGGTTCGGACCGGATGTGGACCCGGCGGCCCTGGGATACCCGGTGACGGCTTTCGCGACGCTGGAGATCAAGCAGGGGCAAGGCGCCGATGTGCGCGAGCACTTGGCGGGTGTGCCGGAGGTGCTGGAGCTGCACACGACGACCGGCCACGGGGACATGCTGTGCCGGCTGGTGGCCAGGTCCAACGCGGATCTTCAGCGGGTGATCGACCGGGTTGTCGGTTTTGATGGCATCGTGCGGGCCTCCACGGCGATCGTCATGGAGAACCCCGTGCCTCTGCGGATCATCCCGCTGGTGGAGCAGGCCGCGTCGGAGGAGTGAGACGAGGGAGCGCGCGTGGGCTTCTGGGAGTACGTGGTCACCAGGGACCAGCAGTTGTTCACGGACGCGTTGCAGCACGTCAGCGCCGTATTCCAGTGCATGGTGATCGCCACGGTGCTGGGCGTGGCGATCGCCCTGGGCACGTACCGCAGCGGGTGGGCGGGGAATCTCGCCATCGGGTCCACGGCGACGGTGCTGACCATTCCCTCGCTGGCGCTGATCGGTCTGCTGATCCCGCTGGTGGGGCTCGGGGTGGCGCCCACGGTGATCGCGCTGGTGCTGTACGGGCTGCTGCCGGTCGTGCGCAACGCGATCGTGGGGCTGCGGGGTGTCGATCCGGCGCTGGTGGACGCCGCGAGGGGCATCGGGATGTCCAGGGCCGCCCGGCTGCTGCGGGTGGAGCTGCCGCTGGCGTGGCCGCCGATCCTGGCCGGGATCCGGGTGTCCACGCAGATGCTGATGGGTATCGCCGCGATCGCGGCGTACGCGTCGGGGCCGGGGCTCGGCAATGAGATCTTCCGTGGCATCGCCTCACTGGGCAGCGCCAACGCGATCAACCAGGTGCTGGCGGGGACGCTGGGGATCGTGGTGCTGGCGCTGCTCTTCGACGCCGCGTACGTGCTGCTCGGGCGGCTGACGATTCCGAGGGGGATCCGTGGGCGCGAGCATTGAGCTGGAGAACCTGTCGAAGAGGTACCCGGGCAACCCGAGCCCGGCCGTGGACAACGTCTCGATGGAGATCCGGGCGGGCGAGACGGTGATCTTCGTGGGTCCTTCCGGGTGCGGGAAGTCGACGACGCTGAAGATGATCAACCGGCTGATCGAGCCGTCGTCGGGGCGCATCCGGATCGACGACGAGGACGTGACGCGGATCGATCCGGTGAAGCTGAGGCGGAAGGTCGGGTACGCCATCCAGTCGTCGGGGCTGTTCCCGCACATGACGGTCGCGGAGAACATCGCCCTCGTACCGAGGATGGTGGGCTGGTCGAAGGCGAGGGTGCGCGACCGGGTCGAGGAGATGCTGGACATGGTGGGGCTCGATCCGAGGGAGTTCCACGGCCGGTATCCGCGTCAGTTGTCGGGCGGCCAGCAGCAGCGGGTGGGGGTCGCGAGAGCGCTGGCGGCGGATCCGCCGGTGCTGCTGATGGACGAGCCGTTCGGGGCCGTGGACCCGATCACGCGTGACCATTTGCAGGACGAGCTCATCCGGTTGCAGCACGAGTTGCACAAGACCGTCGTCTTCGTGACCCACGACTTCGACGAGGCGATCAAGCTCGGCGACCGGATCGCGGTGCTGCGCGAGCGCTCGCACATCGCCCAGTTCGACACGCCCGAGGCGATCCTGACGAACCCGGCGGACGATTTCGTGTCGGGGTTCGTGGGGGCGGGGGCCGCGCTGAAGCGGCTCAATCTCACGCGCGTACGGGATGTGGAGATCGCCGACTTCCCGACGGTGTCGGTCGACGACCCCTTGCAGACCATCTTCAACCGGCTGCGCGGAGGGCTGCACAACGAGCTGCTGATGCTGGACCGGCGCCGGCGCCCGTACAAGTGGCTGCGGCGCGGCGATCTGATGCGGGCCAAGGGATCACTGGCGCGGGCGGGGCAGTTGGTGCACGACACGGTGACGCGGGACGCGACGCTGCACGACGCGCTGGAGGCGGTGCTGATCGACTCGGCGGGGCGGGTGGCGGTGACGGGGCGGCGCGGCGAGTACATCGGGGTCGTCGACATGGAGACGCTGATGAACTCGGTGCACGAGATGCTGGAGGCGGACCGGCTGGCCGCGATCGAGCACCAGCACGACCTGGAGCAACTGCGCCACCACCAGACCGAGGTGGAGCTGGAGGGCGGGCCGTGACCTCCCCGGTGGAGGAGGTGGAGACGGAGCCCGTTCCGGTACGGCGCACCCCGGAGCGGCGCATTCCGTGGCGGCGGCTGGTGGTCGTTCCGGCCGTGCTGGCCCTGGTGCTGGTGGTGACGTACGTCTGGATCTCGGGCGCCCGGCTGGACGCGATCGCCGAGAACTCGCTGGCGGGCGGGAACGTGCAGTTGCGGCTGTGGCAGCACGTCAAGCTGACGGCCGTCTCCACCTTCTGGGTGCTGCTCATCGCCGTTCCGCTCGGTATCGCCCTGACCCGGCGGGGAGTGAGCCGGGCGGCCCCGGTCGCGACGGCGGTGGCGAACGTGGGCCAGGCGACCCCGGCGATCGGTCTGCTGGCACTGCTGGTGATCTGGCTGGGCATCGGACCGTCGACCGCGATCGTCGGCATGGTGATCTACGCCGTGCTGCCGGTGCTGGCCAACACGGTGGCCGGCCTGCGGGCCATCGACCCACAGCTCGTGGAGGCCGCCCGGGGCATCGGCATGTCGGCGTGGGGCACACTGCTCCGGGTCGAACTGCCCCTGGCCGTGCCGCTGATCCTGGCGGGCGTGCGCACGGCGCTGGTGCTCAACGTCGGTACGGCGACGCTCGCGACGTTCGGCGGTGGCGGCGGGCTCGGCGACCTCATCACCTCGGGCATCCAGACGCAGCGGATGGCGGTACTGGTGCTGGGTTCCGTGCTGACGGTGGTGCTGGCGCTGTTCGTCGACTGGCTGGCGTCGCTGGCCGAGCTGGCGCTGACCCCGCGCGGGCTGGGGGCGGGCTGATGCGGTGCGGGCGGGTGGCGCCGGGAGTGTGTCTGGTGCTGGTGCTGGGGCTGTCCGGCTGCGGGCTGAAGAGCGGCTCGCCGATGGCCGACGACGTGCTGCCGGGCTCGGTGGGGCGCGGACAGCCGCTCAAGGGCGCCTCGTTGACGGTCACGTCGAAGAACTTCAGCGAGAACATCATCCTCGGCCACATGATCGGCCTGATCTTCAAGGCGGCGGGTGCGGAGGTGCTGGACCGGACGAACCTGCCCGGTTCCATCAGCGGGCGTGAGGCGATCATCAAGGGCGACGCGGACGCGATCTACGAGTACACGGGCACGGCGTGGATCACGTACCAGGGCCATCAGAAGCCGATCGTCGATCCCGAGGCACAGTGGCGGGCGGTACGGGACGCCGATGTGAGGAACGGCGTCACCTGGCTGCCGCAGTCCACGCTCAACAACACGTACACGCTGGCCATCAACAAGCGGAACAACGCCAAGTACCGGCTGCGCACGCTGTCGGACGTGGCCGAGCTGGCGCGCGAGGACCCGTCGGCGGTGACGCTGTGCGTGGAGAACGAGTTCGCGTCCCGGGAGGACGGGCTGCCGGGCATGCAGAAGGCGTACGGGATGAGCATCCCGGCCGCCAACATCCGCAAGATGGACGCCGGGATCATCTACACGCAGGTGGCGAAGTCGGACACCTGCCTGCTGGGCGAGGCGTACACGACGGACGGCCGGATCAAGGCGATGGACCTGGACACGCTCGCCGACGACAAGCGGTTCTTCCCCAACTACAACGCGGCGCCGTCGCTGCACTCGGCGACGTACGAGAAGTACCCGGCCATCGCGGGGCTGCTGAACCCGCTGAGCGCGAAGCTGAACACGGCGGTGGCGCAGGAGCTGAACGCGCGGGTGGACGTGGGTGGGGAGGACCCGCACGAGGTGGCGAAGGAGTGGCTGGTGGAGCAGGGGTTCATCAGAGTTCCAAAGGAGTAGTTGCAAAGAAGTGCTTGCAAGGACTTCTTTGCAACTCTAGGGTGGCGGTATGCCCGAGCCCGAGAAGAACGACACCGGCGCGCCGGCGATCCGGCAGCTCGACCCGCGCTCCCTCCGCGGCCTCGCCCATCCGCTGCGCATCCGGCTGCTCGCCGCCCTGCGTCACCACGGCCCGGCCACCGCCTCCCAACTGGCGGAGCGGCTGGGCGAGTCGAGCGGCGCCACCAGCTACCACTTGCGCCAGCTCGCCTCGCACGGCTTCGTCGAGGACGCCCCCGAGCGGGGCAAGGGGCGCGAGCGCTGGTGGCAGGCCGTGCACCAGGGCACGTCCTGGGACGCGTCGATCTTCGACGAGCAGGACCCCGAGACGCGCGGCGCGGTCAATGTGTTCATGCACGAGATCGCCACCATCCACGGCCAGGAGCTGTCCACCTGGATCGGCACGATGCGCGACTGGCCGGCGGAGTGGGTCAGGAACGCGGACCTGAGCGACTTCACCCTGCGGCTCGGCCCGCTCCAGGTGCGCGAGCTCAGCGAGCAACTGCACGCGCTCATCAACAGCTACCGCGACGCCGAACCGGCCCAGGACGCCACCAAGGTACGCCTCCACCTGCACGCCTTCCCGCAGCAGAGCGACTGAAGGGACCTGCCATGCACCAGGACATACACCTGCGGCTGCACGAGCTGCGTGCCGCCGAGTTAAGGAACCGCGCACCCCGGCGGCCGGCTCCCCGTCGCCCGCTGCGTACGCGAGTGGGCTGGACCCTCGTCGAGCTGGGCCTCCGGCTGGTCGCCGCTCCTCCGCCGCGTACCGCCCGTATCGCATGAAGGCGCCGGGCCCGCTCGCCACCGTCCTGGCCGCCAACGCCGTCTCCATCAGCGGCAACGCGCTGACCCTCATCGGTGTCCCGTGGTTCGCGCTCCAGACCACCGGCAGCCCCGGCAAGGCGGGGCTCGTCGCCTTCTGCGCCACCCTGCCCGTCGTCGTCTCCGCGATCGTCGGCGGGCCGGTCATCGACCGGATCGGCCGCCGGCGCGTCAGCATCGCCTCGGACCTGGTCTGCGCGCTGGCCCTCGCCGCGATCCCGCTCCTGCACCACGCGGGGCGGCTCGACTTCTGGATGCTGTGCGCCCTGATGGGCGTCACCGGACTGTTCCACGCGCCCGGCGAGACCGCCCGGCACGTCCTCGTACCCGACCTCGCCGAACAGGCCGGGACGACGCTCGCTCGGGCGGCGAGCCTGTTCGACGCGGTGTCGCGCGGGGCGCGGATGACGGGGGCCGCGCTGGCGGGCGTACTGATCGCGGTCGTCGGCGCGGAAACGGTCCTGCTGCTGGACGCGGTCACCTTCGGCCTCTCCGCGCTGCTGGTCTTCGGCGGCGTACGGGGCGTGCCGGCCGCCGAGCCGCTGCGGGGCGGCGCGCCCGTCTCGTTGGCGCGGTACCGGGCGGAGCTGCGCGAGGGGTACGCCTTCGTGCTCGGCTCCCGGCTGCTGCTGGGGATCACGCTGATGGTGATGTTCACCAACGGCCTGAACCAGGGCTGGAGTTCGGTGCTCCTGCCGGTGCACGCGCAGCGCAACCTGGGCGGCGCGGCCGCGATCGGCCTGGTCACGGCGGTGTTCGGCGGGTGCGCGCTGCTGGGGGCGCTGCTGTACGCGGCGGTGGGGCACCGATGGCGGCGGCGGACGGTGTTCACCGTCGCGTTCCTGGTCGGCGGGGCGCCGCCGTACGTCGTCGCGGCGCTGACGGACAGCGTGCTGCCGATGGTGGTGATGGCGGCGGTCTCCGGGCTGGGCGTCGGGACGCTCAACCCGATCCTGACGACCGTGATGTACGAGCGGGTGCCGGACGCCCTGCGCAGCCGGGTGGCGGGGGTGACGACGGCCGGGGTGCTGATGACCACGCCGCTGGGCGGGGTCGGCGCGGGCTACCTGGTGGAGCGGGTGGGTCTCGTACCGACGCTGCTGACGATCGGCGGCCTGTACTTCGCGGCGACGCTGACCCCGGCGCTCTTCCCCTCCTGGCGGGGCATGGACGGCCCGGCGGAGGTCAGCAGCTCGGGACCGCCTTCCCCTGCCCCAGGGCGCGCAGCGACGACACCGCGTCCTTGAGCGTGCCGACCGGGATGAGCTGCAAGCCCGCGGGCTTCTCCGCCTGGGCGTCGGCGCACTCGTCCTTCGGTACGAGGAAGACGGTGGCGCCGTCCCGGTGCGCGGCCTGCGTCTTCAGGGACACCCCGCCCACGGCACCGATCGTGCCGTCGGCGGCGACCGTGCCCGTACCGGCGACGGTGCGGCCACCGGTGAGGTCGCCGCCCGAGCCGTTGCCCTGGATCTTGTCGATGATCCCGAGCGCGAAGAACAGCCCGGCGCTGGGCCCGCCGACGTCGGCCAGCTCCAGGTCCACCTTCACCTGCCGCGGGCTCTTGCCGAGGTAGCCGAGCGCGGCCTGGACGGCGCTGTTCTGGGACTCCCGCATCTGGCCGATGTTGCGCTTCTCGATCTCGGCGTCGGACTTGCCGGCCGGGTAGACGGAGTCGCGCGGCAGTACGGCACGGTCGCCGCGGAACCAACTGTCGACGACGTCGCCGAGGTCCACGTCGGCGCGCGGGCCGGTGGCGACGATGGTCGTCATGCGCAGCTCGCCCTTGGTCTCGCGGACGGGTACGCCGGAGATGGTGATGACCTGCCGCCCCTTGTGCTCCCCCAGCACGTCGCTGGTCCCCCCGGGCTGCGCGAGGGTGAACGGCAGCGGCGCGACCCCGGCGACGACGAGCAGCGCGACGACGGGAAGGGCGCACAGGGCGAGAGCGCGGGGGCGCGTGAGACTGGAGAGCACGGTGCCAATCTATCGGCCACCCCGGGACCGCCGCCGCCGGGCGGTACGCGGGCGTCCGCTGGGCACGCGGCCGCCCGGCGCGGCGCTCCCGCCCGGCGCTCCCGCCCGGCGCGGCTCAGCGCAACGCGTCCGCCACCTCGCGGGCGGCGTCGACGACGCGGGGGCCGACGCGTTCCGGTACGGCGTCCGCCAGCATGACCACGCCGACGCTGCCCTCGATGCCGGTCACCCCCAGCAGCGGGGCCGCGGCGCCGCTCGCGCCGGCCTCCAGTTCGCCGTGCGTGAGCGTGTAGCCCGGCTCGCTGAGCGCGCCCTGCCGGGCGGCGAGTATCGCGCGGCCGGCCGCGCCCCGGTCCAGCGGGTGGCGGAACCCGGCCCGGTAGGCCACGTGGTAGTCCGTCCAGGTCGGTTCGACGACCGCGACGGCCAGCGCCTCCGCCCCGTCGACGAGCGTCAGGTGGGCGGTGGCGCCGATGTCCTCGGCCAGCGACCGCAGCGCGGGCAACGCGGCCTCGCGCACCAGCGGGTGCACCTGGCGGCTGAGCCGCAGCACGCCGAGGCCGACGCGGGCGCGGCCGCCGAGGTCACGGCGTACCAGGGCGTGCTGTTCGAGCGTGGCGAGCAGACGGTAGACGACGGTGCGGTTGACGCCGAGTTTGTTGGACAACTCGGTGACGGTCAGCCCGTGGTCGGTGTCGGCGAGCAACTTGAGGACACGCAGTCCTCTGTCGAGCGTCTGGGAGGTCTCCGCGGTCACGACGCCCTCTCCTTCGGAGTGAGTGACGGCGGACACTCTCAACGGCGGACGCGTCACCGGTCCCATCGGCGACGCACGGAGAGGCCGCCGGCAGGCCATGGCACACCGGCTGCGCTCCGCGGCGGCGCTGCCACGGGGCGTTTGCATTGCGATTGCCGGGACAGTAGCGAGCGACTCCGCTCAGCGGAAGCCCTCGTCCAGAATCCGGTCGCAAGCGTTTGCCGTACGGAAATTTCGTCCCGTTATGCCCCAAGTACACCGGCGCTCGGCCGCGTGACGCTCAACGCATGCGCGTAGCCCACTCCTGGACCTTCTTGATCCGCTCGCGGATCTGCCCGGCCGTCGCCTCGGCGCTCGGCGGCCCGCCGCACACCCGGCGCAGCTCGGTGTGGATGACGCCGTGCGGCTTGCCGCTCTGGTGGACGTACGCGCCGACCATCGTGTTGAGCTGCTTGCGCAGCTCCAGCAGCTCCTTGTGCGAAACGACGGGCCGCCGCTCGGCCGGCAGCTCCAGCAGGTCGGCCTCCTCGGCCGGCTTCTGCCTGCTGTGCGCGATCTGCCGCGCCTGCCGCTTGCGCAGCAGCAACTGCACCTGGTCGGGTTCCAGGAGGCCCGGGATGCCGAGGTAGTCCTGCTCCTCCGCGCTGCCGGGGTGGGCCTGCATGCCGAACTCGGCCCCGTCGTACAGCACCCGGTCGAAGACCGCGTCGGACTCCAGCGCCTCGAAGGGCAGCATGTCCTGCTCGCCGGTGTCCTCGTCCTGCTGCTTGTTGGCCTCGTCCATCTCCTTCTCGGACTCGGCGTACGGGTCCTCGTCGGCCCCGTCCTTCTTCGGCTTGTCGAGGGCGTGGTCGCGCTCGACCTCCATCTCGCCCGCGAAGGTCAGCAGGGTCGGGATGGTGGGAAGGAACACCGACGCGGTCTCGCCGCGCCTGCGGGATCGTACGAAACGGCCGACCGCCTGCGCGAAGAACAGCGGCGTCGAGATCGTCGTCGCGTACACGCCGACCGCGAGGCGCGGCACGTCGACGCCTTCGGACACCATGCGGACGGCGACCATCCACCGGTCGTCACTCGCGCTGAAGTCGTCGATCCGCTTGGACGCGCCCGCGTCGTCGGAGAGGACGACGGTCGCCTTGGTCCCGGTGATCTCACGGATCAGCTTCGCGTACGCGCGTGCCGAGTCCTGGTCGGAGGCGATGACGAGCCCGCCCGCGTCCGGAATGCCCTTGCGGACCTCGGTGAGCCGCTGGTCGGCGGCGCGCAGGACGTTGGGCATCCAGTCGCCGCGCGGGTCGAGCGCGGTCCGCCAGGCCTGCGAGATCGCGTCCTTGGTCATCGGCTCGCCCAGCCTGGCCGCGACCTCGTCACCGGCCTT
This sequence comes from Streptomyces sp. NPDC049837, assembly GCF_040674455.1. Taxonomy (NCBI): domain Bacteria; kingdom Bacillati; phylum Actinomycetota; class Actinomycetes; order Kitasatosporales; family Streptomycetaceae; genus Streptomyces; species Streptomyces sp. NPDC049837. Next base: position 136,042 of record NZ_JBFAMP010000012.1, read on the forward strand.
GGTGCGCCAGCGCATGTTGCCGCTGTAGGAGAGGAAGATGACGGGGCGGACGACGCCGTCGCCGAGCGCGTTGCCGTATCCGTACGTGTAGTCGGCGGAGGAGCGCCGGATGCCGTCGTTGCCCTCCTCGTACGTGACGAACGGGATGGGGTTGGTGTCCGACCGGAACGGCGTACCGGTCAGGGCGAGCCGCCGCGTCGCGGGCTCGAACGCCTCCAGGCACGCCTCGCCCCACGACTTGGAGTCACCGGCGTGGTGGATCTCGTCGAGGATGACCAGCGTCTTGCGCTGCTCGCTGCGGTTGCGGTGCAGCATGGGCCGTACGCCGACGCCCGCGTACGTCACCGCGACCCCGTGGTACTCCTTGCTCAGCGGCCCGGCGCTGTACTCCGGGTCCAGCTTGATGCCTATCCGCGCGGCGGCGGCCGCCCACTGCTTCTTCAGGTGCTCGGTCGGCGCGACGACGGTGACCTGCTGGACCACGTGGTGGTGCAGCAGCCAGGACGCCAGCGTGAGCGCGAAGGTGGTCTTGCCTGCGCCGGGCGTCGCGACGGCGAGGAAGTCGCGGGGCTGTTCCTGGATGTACTTGTCCATCGCGGCCTGCTGCCAGGCACGCAGCTTGTTGGCGGTACCCCAGGGGGCGCGGCCGGGGAAGGCGGGTGAGAGGTGATGGGAGGCGGTAGTAGTCACGGTCTCCGATTCGGTCTCTCGGCTGTTACGTACGACAACCGGGCCACCCTACCGGTGGCCCGGCGCCACCCCGCCCGGGATGGCGCCGTGACCTCGCGGAGTGCGACGCGGGTCACATTCCCCGCGCGCGGCGGTCACCGCGGTCCGGGCGCGGCCCGGAGCCTCGTCGCCACCCACGCCCCGGCCAGTCCCACCGCCGCCATCGGCAGGAACACCGCCGCGAAGGCCACCGGGTGGGAGCCGCCGGCCGAGGCGGCGTGACCGGCGGCCGAACCGCCGCCCAGGGCCGCGAAGGCGGCGCCGCCGGCGGTGAGGAGCAGGGCGTTGGAGAGGCCGTCGGAGATCTGGAGCGCCGCCGAGTTCGTGCCCGCCTCCTCCGGTGCCGACAGCTTCAGCAGCAGCACGCTCGTCGAGGCGATGACCATGCCCATGCCGAGGCAGCCGAAGCCCCAGGCGACGCCCACGATCCACACCGGCACGGAGGGGAGCAGCACGCTCGGCGCGGTCGCGATGGCCGCCGCGACCAGCAGCATCCCCAGCACCATCAGCCGCTCCCGGTACGGCTCCACGCGCGGCCGCGACTGGATGTACGAGCCCAGCGCCCATGTCGCGCCGCCCACCGCCAGCGACAGCCCGGCCAGCGTCGGGCTCACGCCCCGCTCGGTGACCAGCATCAGCGGCACGAACGACTCCGCCGAGATGAACGCCCCCGCCGCCACCCCGCGCAGCAGCACCACCGACGGCAGCCCGCGTGCCGCCCGGTAGGTGCCGCGCGGCAGCAGCCCGAGCGCGGCGGGGACCAGCAGCGCCACGCCTGCCACCGCCGGGGCCAGCGACAGCCACCTCAGGTCCTGGCCCGCGTACTGCAACAGGCCCGCGCCCAGCGAGATGCCCAGCGCCAGCCGGATGCGCCGCCCGTCGAACGGCACCGCCGGCGCCTCCGGGTCCGCGGGCCCCGACGCCATCCGCCGTATCGCCGGCAGGGCGAGCGCCAGCGGCAGGACGACGAGCACGGGGATCCCGACGAACACCCACCGCCACCCGAGCCGCTCGGTGACCGTCCCGGCGGCGAGCGGCCCGACGATCGAGGGGATCACCCAGCCGGCGGCGAACGCCGCCATGATCGCCGGCCGCAGCCGCTCCTCGTACGCCCGGCTGACCACCACGTACAGGCCCACGATCACCATCCCGCCGCCCAGCCCCTGGACGGCCCGCCCGAGGATGAACAGCCACATGGCCCCCGCCGTCCCCGACATCAGCAGCCCCGCCGCGAACGCGGTGATCCCGACGGTCACCGGCGCGAGCGGCCCCGCGCGGTCGGACCACTGACCGGACAGCACCATGGCGAAGAGGCTGGTGGTGAAGTACGCGGAGAACGCGAACGCGTACAGCGGAACGCCGTGCAACTCCCGTGCGGCGACCGGCATCGCCGTACCCACGGCGGTCGCCTCGAAGGCGATCAGCATCACCACGGAGACGATGCCGACGCTGAGCGCGCGATGCTCCCGGCCGAGAACACCGCCGGGCTTCCCCTGCCCGGCGGCGTCGGCTATCCGGCTGTTGCTGCTGTCCAAGGCGGCCATGCCCCTCAGAGTAAGGGGCGTCCCCGCACATGGCCCCTGTCCGGAGACGGTTGGGACCTCGGCCGTTGGTCGTACGACCTACGCGACCCTGGCCTCGTCCAGTTGGGCCAGGATCGCCTCCACCGTGCCGTCCACCGTCAGTTCCGACGTGTCGAGCCACAGCCCGATCCGGTCCGTCTCCTCGCGCAGCCCCCGGTCCAGCAGCTCGGGCGTCCAGCCGTCGCCGTACCCGGTCTTGCCCCTCGCCGCCTCCCGTGCGGCGACCGCCACCGGATCGGGGGCGAGAACGACGACGTAGAAGGGCCGGGTCCGCACGAGCCGTGTGTACGCGCCGAGTTCGGGACCCAGCACCACGTCCTGCACGACGGCGGTGAAGCCCTCCTCCGCGTACGCGTCGGCCGTCGCGGCCGACAGCCGGTAGCGCAGCCGCAGTTGCGCGAGCGCCTCCTCGCCCGCCCCCGGCACCATCTCCGCCCGCCCCGACACGATCATGCGCCGGAACGCGTCCCCCCGCACATGCGCGGCCTTCGGCAGGCGTTCGGCGAGCGCCTGGGCGACGGTCGACTTTCCGGCGGCCATGATGCCGGTGATCAGGACGACACCCCCCTGCGGCAGGCCATCCACGCCTCAGCCCTGCCCGGGCAACGCTGTCGGCAGCGTGACGGGGTCGGTGCACCCCAGAAGACCTCGGAGGTTACCGGCCAAGGACAGCGCCAGACGTGCGGACAGACGCGCGTCGCCCCCGGCCGTGCCGGCTCCGCTCACCTCTACCTCCAGCGGTACGCCCTCCCGCTGGCTCGCCGGAGCCTTGGGGACCTGGCAGGTCACGAGGAGCCCGACTCGCTTTCCGCCGTCGGCCTCATGCACGTACAGGTCCTTCGCCGCTTGTCGCCACTGACCGGCGAGCTTGCCCTCCGACACCGAGTTCATTGTCAGTACCGACCACTTCACCCGGGTCACCACCTGGGTATCCGCCGTGCGCCCCGACAACCGGCACGGTTCGTAGGAGTCGCGGGACAGGTCCTCATCATCCGCCGCCCGGGCCCTCGCCTCCTCGGCCATGGTCTCCGCGAGCTTCCGCGCCGACACAGGTGCCTCCGCCCGAACCTCATCGCCGCCGACGGCCTGCCGCGCGGCGTCCACACCGTCCCGGCCGAGCAGTTCCCGGCACGTATTCAGCTCGGGGGACGACTCACTCTGCGCTGGTTCGTTACCAGTGCAAGCCGCCAGGGCGAACACTCCAGCGGTGACAAGGGCGCTCACCTTGAGAAGCGGTGCGATATTCGTCATCACTCACTTGACCTTCATGGCTTCGGCGGCGCCCTGATTGCCTGCCAGGTAGGACTGCTCCGCCTGCCAGATGAAGCGGCGCCTCTCCTCCGTCGGCATTCCGGTCTCCTCGGCGTAGTTGATCAGGGGGAGCACCGCGCCACGCTGACCTGCGTTCTTGGCCTCCTGAATGGCGCTCAGGGCCTCGTCATCGTTCTTGTACTCGTGATCCTTGAGGTATTGCAGCGTCTCCGTCGCATAAGCCGTGTTCACTGCGCCTCCCACGGTCTCCATCACCAACGGGACGGCGGTAACGGCGACGACCCCCGCCGCAGGACCGAGGACCAGTGCGGATCCGATGCCGACGACTCCTGCGACACCTGAACTCACGCCGTACTTGCGCCACTCCGCCTGCTTTTCCAGTTCCAGGTTCTTCTTGTCCTCGTCGTCCTTGAAGTCGTCCGAGATCTGGATCGCACGCGCCTCGTCGATGACGCCGTGCACCTTCGACGCGTTGAAGGCGAACTCGGCAGCAGCGTCCTTGTCACCACCCAGCGCCTTCAAGCCACTCGCCTCGAACACCTGCTGAGCCCCCGACAAGGTCTTGTACGCATCCTCGTTGGACGCGACTGCCGCCATGAAGTTCCGGCTCGCCACCTCACCGAAGTCCGTACGAGAGGAGCCGTCGCTGCTGCCGGGGAACAACTTGTCGCGCTCGACGGCCTCGGCGCTGCCGCCGAAGTTGTACGTCGAGTAGTTGAGGTCGTCGATGTAGGCGGCACCCATTCGTCCCAGGCTGTCCATCAGTTCCCCGTGCCGACCCCGGAGACCCGTGTCCGAGCCGTAGTCGTTGATCACCTCTTGCATGATCTCGGCACTGTCATCGTCACGCTTCAGCACGGGGTTGGGGTCATCCCAGCCATGTCCTGTGACGGCCGCTTCCAAGGCGTGGCCCAGAGCATCGGGCAGATAGGCGAGAGACTTCTTGGCTTCGTCGGGGTGATGCCCGTCGATGTCGGGGAACGACTTGTAGCCCTCGTTCTGGAAGTAGTCCAGATAGCCCGTGATCTTGTTCCCCTTCTTGTCCGAACCGAGGTCCGGTGCCCCGCCCTTCACCGTGCCGTCCTCGTTGTACGCCGTCGGGTCGGCGGAGAAGAAGAGCTTCGCGGCCTCCGGGCTGTGGCCCAGGGCCTCCAGCATCGGCACGACCGGGTCGTATCCGGCCCCGTTCACACCGGACGGGTTGAAGGGACTCTTCTGCCATCCGCCGATCGCCTTGTTGTCGGCGAACATGTACGGGTCCTTCTGGTGGAGCTGGACCACGTGCTCGGCGATGGGGTTGAGGAACTTGGCGTCATAGTTGCCGTACCGCATGATGCCGCCGAGCAACTGGTAGCCGAAGGGACCGTTGTAGTCGTTCTTGGCCAGCGGGATTCGTTCGGTGCCGAGTTTGCGCATCTCGGCCGACCAGCTTTCGGTCCACTTGTCGCCGCCCTGGGTCGCCGCGGCGAGGTTGAGTCCCAGGTTTCGCTGGAGCTCTTGGACGTCCTTGAGGCGCTGCTTGTCGAGCTCTGCGTAGTCGTAGGTGTCCGTCGCCAACTGCCCGAAGAATTCAAGAGATCCCTTCGGTCCCATACCGTTGTAGAAGGTACGGGAGAACTCCTTCGAGGTGTGGTTGTCCTTCAGGAGCTCGTTCAGTCGTGCCAGCTCCTCGTGTGAGAGGTCCCGGCCCTTCTTCGCGAGGTCGAGAGCCCGCTGGGCCTCCTCCGCGTCGAGGCTCTTGTACTTGGGCGCGCTGAAGTTGTGCTGGTCTCCGGTGATGTTCCCCTTGAGTGCGTTCGCCGTCGCCACGTCGGCGTCGTCGCACGTCTCGACGATGGCGTCGATCCGCCTCTGCAACGCCTTGATGCGGTTGTTCTGCTGCCGCAGCAGGTCCTCGTAATCGGGATCGTGCCTCGCCGTCGGGTCCTTCTCGAGGGGATAGGAGGCCTCGACCTTGCCGCGCGCGGTGACGACGAGCCCCTGCGCCCCGGCCTCCTCGTCCATGATCTTCTTGAGTTCGTCCTTCGCCTTCTTGAAGGCGCTGTGTCCGTCCTCGAGAATCAGCGTGATGCCCTTGGCAGCCTTCGCCGCGTCGTCGAACTCCTTGGCGGTCTTGTCGACGAACGGTTTCGTGACCTCGGCGTTGACGCCCTTCCAGTACTCGCCCTTCGCCCGGGCGGCCATCGTGGTCCGGGCGTCGGTGGCGAGCTTCTCCAGCTTGGTGGTCATCTGCGACCAGTCGTCCGCCGCGCTCTTCATTTTGTCGAGCGGGGCATGGTACACATCGCCAAAGGTCAGCACGATTCCCCGCCTACTTGAGGTACTCGTTGATCTTCGACACGGAGAGCGACGCCTCGATGTCCTGGTCGACCTTCGCCTGCGAGGAGGCGCTGTAGTCGAGGTGGTTGGAGATGTGCGCGCAGGCGTCGAGCAACGTCTTCAGTTGAGAGTTCCAGGTGTCGTGAACAGTTCTCATAGCAGCACCGGTCTGGAAGCCGTTGACAGTCATCATGGTCGCCGCTTCGGACGTACTGGCGCGTGCGTGGTTGCCGTCGGTTTTGAGCCGGGTGTGCAGTTCGTAGGCCGCGTGACCGATCCAGCCCAGCTTGTCCTGATTCACGGCCAAGTCGACATTGCCGCTGCTTCCGGCGCCGTCGGCCTGATTCAGGCGCGTGCCGGCACTGGCGGCGGCCGACGCCCTGACTGACGCCCATTCCTGGTCGAACGACACGGTTCCCCCCGTCGTCGGATTTCCCGCATACCATTTCGGTCCCCACCATAGGGCGTCCAGCGCCCTGCCCCCATTCCGCAGAGCATTCAGTCCGTTGCGCCCGAAATTCGCAGGCGGCAGGAAAAGCGGTGCTCGCGAACAATGAGCGGCGGCGGTCAGACCTGCGGCGCGGCCACCGCCGCCTGGGGGCGGATGGGGAGGCGGTTGATGGGGCGGCCGGTGGCGGAGCGGACCGCGGAGGCCACCGCGGCCGGGGCGGTGACCACGGGGACCGCGCTGGCGGCCTTGGCGCCGAAGGGGGCGACCACGTCGCGTTCTTCGACGAGTTTGACGATGCGGATGTCCGGGGCGTCCAGGGCCGTCGGGAGGGCGTAGCCGGTGAGGTCGGGGTGGCGGACCAGGCCCCGGGTGGTGCGGAGGTTCTCGGTGAGGGCCGCGCCGACGCCCTGGGTGACGCCCGCTTCGATGCGGGTGGCGAGCTGGGCGGGGTTGAGGACGCGGCCGACGTCCTGGGCGACCGCCATCTCGACCACGCGGATGGAGCCGAGCTCGATGTCGACGTCCACCACCGCGCGGATGGCGCAGAAGGCGAGGCCGACGAAGGCGTCACCCTGTCCGGCGTCGTCGAGGGGTTCGGTGGGGTGGGGGCGGCACTGGGCGGTGGCCCAGAGCTCCTTGCCGTCCATGGCCTCCATGACGGTGGTGGACAGCACGCCGTCGTAGGAGGTGATCTTCCCGTCGGTGATCTGGAGCAGCTCGGTGGACATGCCGAACTTGTGGGCCAGGGGCTGGAGCAGTTGGGTGCGGACCATTTTGGCGGCGCGCTCGACCGCGCCGCCCGAGACCCAGGTGTGGCGGCCGTGGGTGGCCGGGCCGGCGGGGGGCTGGTCGGTGTCGACGGAGGCGACGTGGACCTCGTCGATGCCCAGCGTGTCCTGCACGATCTGGCGGGCGAGGGTGGAGAAGCCCTGACCGGTCTCCACCGCCGCGCAGATGACGGTCGCCACGCCGTCGTGGACCTTGACCGTGGCCGTGGAGACCTCGTCGGTGCCCTCGGCGCCGAGCATGTGGACCATGCCGAGCCCGTAGCCGACGCCACGGCGTACGGCGCCGGGCTCGCCCGCGCCCTCCGGGCCGCCGGGGAGCAGCCAGCCGTCCTCCGGGGAGTCCTTCGGGAGCGGCGGGAGGGGGAAGTCCCGGACGGCCTGGAGGAGTTCGGCGACCGGGGCCGGGCAGGTGACCGTCTGGCCGGTGGGGAGGATGTCGCCGGTGGCCAGGACGTTGCGCAGGCGCAGCTCGGCGGGGTCCAGGCCGAGGCGGGCGGCGAGCTTGTCCATCTGGGCCTCGTACGCGGCGCAGACCTGCATCGCGCCCTCACCGCGGACATGGCCGGAGGGCGGGTTGTTGGTGCGTACCGCCCAGCCCTCGACGAACGCGTGCGGGACGACGTACGGGCCGCAGGCGAAGGCGACGGCGGCGGCGAGCGACTCGGAGGACGCCTCGGCGTAGGCGCCCGCGTCGAGGAGGATCTGCGCCTCGACCTTGACCAGGCGGCCCTCCGCGTCCGCGTGGTGGCGGTAGCGCAGCAGCGTGGGGTGGCGGTGGGCGTGGCCGAGGAAGGACTCCTCGCGGGTGGCGGCCAGTTTGACGGGGCAGCCGGTGCGCAGCGCGAGCAGGCCCAGCGGGATCTGGAAGCCCGGGTCCTCCCGGTCGCCGGTCGCGCCCGGCACGCCGGTGACGACGACCTTGACCTGCTCGGGCGGCAGTCCGAAGCAGGCGGCGGCCAGGTCGCGGTCGGTGTGCGGGTCGGTGGAGGCGGTGTAGATGTCGACGCCGCCGTCCGGGCGCGGCACGGCGAGCCCTGCCTCGGCGCCGATCGGCGCCGGGTCCTGGCGCCCGATGCGGTACAGACCCTCGACGATGACCTCGCCCGTCGCCTCCGGGTCGCCGTAGCGCAGCGGGATGTGGCGGATCAGGTTGCCGTCGGGGTGGAGGGGCGGGGCGGCGAAGGCCTTCTCGGGGTCGGTGACCGGGTCGAGGACCTCGTACTCGACGGCGATGGCCGCGGCGGCGAGGCGGGCCGTGTCCGGGTGGTCGGCCGCGACGGCGGCGATGGCCTCGCCGTGGTGGCGTACAAGGTCGGAGGCGAAGACCGGGCGGTCGGCGACCGTGCGGCCGTACGTGGCGTCGCCGGGGACGTCCGCGTGGGTGACCACGGCCCGGACGCCCGGCATCTCGGCGGCGGCCGTGGTGTCGATGGAGACCACGCGCGCGTGCGCGTGCGGGGAGCGGAGCACGGCCGCCCACAGCAGGCCCTCGGCCCACAGGTCGGAGGCGTAGGGGAAGGTCCCCTCCGTCTTGGCGCGGGCGTCGGCGGACGGGAGGGACGCGCCGAGCCCGTGGGCCGGGAGCTCCTGCTGCGGCCCCTGGGGGCCGTCGACCGCCGGGATGGCGGTGGCCGCGTCGTTGCTCACGCCATGCCTCCGTCGTGCGGGTGGGGGATCTGGTGCGGGATTCGGGGCTGTGCGGCACCCTCGCCGCCGCCGTCGGCCTCGGCCGCTTCGGCCGCGGCGGCCGCGCTGGCGGCGCGTTCGGCGACGACCTGGCGTACGGCGTCGACGACTCCCCGGTAGCCGGTGCAGCGGCAGAGGTTGCCGCAGAGCGCCTGGCGGGTCTCCAGCTCGCTCGGGGCGTGGTTGCCTTCGAGGAGGTCGTGCACCGTCATGGCCATGCCCGGGATGCAGAAGCCGCACTGGACGGCTCCGCACGCGGCGAGGGCGCGCTGTACGTCGGAGGGCTCGCCGTCCGTGGCCAGCCCCTCGACCGTACGCACCTCGCTGCCGGCCGCGGTCGCCGCCGGCACCAGGCAGGAGGCGACGAGACGCCCGTCGACCTGGACGTTGCAGGCGCCGCACTCGCCTTGCGAGCAGCCGTCCTTGGCACCGGCGAGGCCGAGCCGTTCGCGCAGCACGTACAGCAGGGACTCGCCGATCCACGCCTCGGTGACGGGACGGTCGGTGCCGTTGACGCGCAGGACGTACGAGATGTGCGGGTGCTCGTCGCTGTCCGTGACGTGGGTGGGGGGCGCGGCGGCCTCGTGGTCGCCCTCCTGGGCCGCCTCTTGAGCCGGTTCGGGGCCGGGCTCCCCGGCCGGTTCCTCGTCCGGGCCGGCGGCGGGCGCGTCGGCCTGGCCATGGCCGGGCTCGTGGACCGGCTCATGGACCGGCGCCTGGGCCGCTTCCTGAGCCGCTTCCTGGGGCGGCCCGGGAACCGGATTCGATTCCGGATGCGGTTCGGCATGCGGTTCCGGATGCGGATACGGCTCCGCTTCGGCGGCTTCCCGGGCGGGCTCCCGCACCGCCTCCGGCGTGGCCCAGGGCGCGGCCGCGCCGCCCGGAAGCGTCGCCGGCGGGTTGCCGCTCGTCCACTGCGAGGCGAGCGCCGAGGTCGTGAACTCGCCCGATTCGTCCGGAAGATCCCCCTGGGCGACCGGAATCGTCCACTGCCCGGTCAGCTCCGAGGGCGCGGGCTCGGGCGCCGCCGCCTGGAAGTTCCACTGCGCCGTCGCGTTCGGGTCGTGGGCCGCCCACGCCTCCGGCGGCACGTAGCCGTGCCCGGGGGCCTCCAGCGGTGCCCCGGCCGTCGACATGTCCGGCGGGAGCTGTACGAAGGCGGTCGCGTCGCCGTCGTACTCGCCCTGGGGCGTCGGCTGCCAGCCGCCCTGACCCTGCTGGTTCTCGTTCTCGCCGGTGGTCACGACAGCGCCCTCCCCAGTGCCCGTCGGGCCAGCGCGGCGACCGTGCGCCGCAGGTGCAGTACGGCGGGCGGCAACTGCTCCTCGCCCGGCGGGTCCGGGATGCAGGCGGCCGCGACGTACTCGCCGAACGCCGTCAGCGCCTCCGGCGCCAGCCCGCGGTCGCCGTCCCAGTCGATGAGCGAGGCGATCCAGCGCTCCGCCTCCAGCGGCCGCAGCGGCATCGGGGCGATCGCCCCGACCGCGCAGCGCACGCCGCGCCGCGCCGGGTCCAGGACGACCGCGACGGACGCGGTGGCCCGCCCGGGGCCGGTCCGGCCGGTGGCCTTCAGAAACACCTGCGGGGCGTGCAGGAGGGGTACGCGGACGAAACCGATCAGCTCGGCGGGCCCGAGGAGTTCCCGGCCGGCCAGCAGGTGCGTCACCGGGATCTCGCGCGTGCCGCCCGGACCCGCGACGACCAGGTCCGCCTCCAGGGCGGCCAGCACGGGCAGGGAGTCGCCGGTGGGCGCGGAGGTGACGATGTTGCCGCCCAGGGTGCCCGCGTTGCGGATCTGGGGCGGTCCGGCCGCGCGGGCGGCCGCGGCGAGGGCGGGGATGAGCGCCGCGAAGTCGGGGCGGCCCATGCGCGCGTGCGTGAGGCCGGCGCCCAGCAGGGCGTGGCCGTCCTGGTACTGCCAGCCGCGGATCTCATTGACGCGGCCGAGGCCGACGAGGCCCGCGGGGCGCAACTGGCCCTTGTTGACGGCGGCCATCAGATCCGTACCGCCCGCCACGGGCACGGCGGCGGGCATGGCGCTGAGCGCCGCCACGGCCTCGCCGAGCGTGGCCGGCAGCGTCACGGACTGCGCCGCCTGCGGTGCGTGCGTGGTCAACCCGCTGCCCCTTCCCGGTGTCCCCGGCTGTCCCGGCTGTCCCGCCTGTGTTGCCGTACCGTACGTGCTCACAGCCCCGACGTGGCAACTCTGGCACATCTTCCGGGCCGGTCGGCGCGAGGGTCCGCGAAGGACGCATCCGCCCCGGACATCCCGTGACCTGCGAGATGGGCGGTTTGCCGCGGCATTGGCGGCACGCGCGGATTGCCACTTCTCGGCGACCTTGTACGACTTATTCCTGGCGGCCCACGGTCCCAGGTGCCGGGCGCGGGTGCGCGCGCCTTTCCGCCGGGCTCACACGTTTGGGGGCGCCCCCTCGATCGGGCGTCCGAGCACCCCCGGGCGCCGCTGCCACGGCAACGGCCCACCGGGCGGACGGTAGTCGACGCCGAGCGCGTCAAGGCGCGCGTAGTGGGCGGTCATTCGGCGGGTGAAGTCCGCGAAGTCGCGCTCGGCGGGGTCGGCCGGGAGCCGGGTGGACCAGGCGACCTCGGCGAAGGCGGCGAGGCGGGGGAAGACCTGGTAGTCGACGCGGGAACGGCTGTCGAGTACCTCGGTCCAGACGTTGGCCTGGGTACCGATGATGTGCGCGGCCGCGGCCGGGGACAGCCCGGGCGGTACGGGTTCGAAGCGGTAGACGTCCTCCAGGGTGCGCACGTATCCGATCGGCACCGGCTCGTCGGCGCCGCCGTCCTGCCGGTGGTCCAGGTACACGTGCTGCTCGGGGCACATGACGACGTCGTGGCCCGCCTCGGCGGCGGCGATCCCGCCGGCGTACCCGCGCCAGGAGGACACGGCGGCGCCGGGCGGCAGACCGCCCTCCAGGATCTCGTCCCACCCGATCAGGCGGCGCCCCCGCTCCGCCAGCCAGCGGTCGAAGTGCCGGACGAACCACGCCTGGAGCTCGTCCTCGCCGGCGAGTCCGAGCTCCTTCATGCGGGCCTGGGCCGCCGGGGACGCCTTCCACTGGTCCTTGGGGCACTCGTCGCCACCGAGGTGGACGAAGGGGGACGTGTCGGCGGGGAAGAGCGCGAGGACTTCCTCAAGTACGCCTTCGTAGAAGCGGAGGGTGTTGTCAGTGGGCGCGAGTACGTTCGGGTTGATGCCCCAGGTGTCCCAGACGGGGAGGGTGGTCGTGTCGATGACGTCGGTGTTGCCGAGTTCCGGGTACGCGGCGATGGCGGCCTGCGAGTGGCCGGGGAGGTCGATCTCGGGGACGACGCGGATATGCCGCTCGGCGGCGTACGCGACGATCTCGCGGATGTCGTCCTGGGTGTAGTAGCCGCCGTGCGGGGTCTCGTCCCAGAGTTCCGAGGCCCGGTGTCCCCGTTTCGTGCGCGCCCGCCAGGCGCCGGTCCCGGTGAGCCGGGGGTAGCGCTTGATCTCGATGCGCCAGCCCTGGTCGTCGGTGAGGTGGAGGTGCAGGACGTTGAGCTTGTGGGCGGCGAGGAGGTCGAGGTAGCGGAGGACGTCGTCCTTGGGGAGGAAGTGGCGGGCGACATCGAGCATCAGGCCGCGCCAGGGGAAGCGGGGCGCGTCCTCGATGACGATCAGGGGCAGGTGCCACTCCCGGCGGGCCGTGACCGGTGCGCGCCGGAAGGCTTCCGGGCCGAGCAGTTGACGGAAGGTCTGGGCGCCCCAGAAGACGCCCGCGGCGCTGCCGCCCTGGAGGCGGCGGGCGTACCCGTCGGCGACGATGCGGTACCCCTCGGGCGGGAGCGTGGGGTCGATGCTCAGCACGATGCGGTTGTCGTCGTCGTTCCCGTCCGGGAAGGGCAGGCCGGTGGCGGCCCCGATCGTGCCCCGGAACCACCGGGCGACGCCCTCCGTGCCCGGCTGGGTCTCCAATTGGGTGTCCGCGTCGAGGACGTCGTACCCGGGGGGCGGCACCCACCAGGAGGCGAACGGGAAGGGGATCAGGTCCATGGGATCCATGGGGTCAGTCCTTCACCGCGCCGCCGAGCCCGGACACCAGGCGGCGCTGTACGAGTACGAAGAAGACCAGCACCGGGATGGTCATCACGGTGGAGGCGGCCATGATGCCGCCCCAGTCGTTCTCGTCCGGCTTGAAGAAGACGAGCAGGGCCATGGGGAGGGTCGACTGGGAGGTGTCGCTGATGATGAACGACTTGGCGAACAGGAAGTCGTTCCACGTCGAGATGAAGGAGAAGACGCTCGTCGCGACCAGCCCCGGCAGGACCAGCGGGAAGAGGATCTGCCACAGGAACCGTGCCCGGCTCGCGCCGTCGATGTACGCGGCCTCCTCCAGGGCCTCGGGGACCGCCTTGACGAAGCCGCGCAGCATCCAGATCGCGAAGGGCAGCGAGAACGCGATGTGCGGCAGGATCAGCGAGCCGAGGGTGTTGAGCAGGCCGAGGTCCCGCATGAGGAAGAAGAGCGGGATGGTCAGCGCCTCGATCGGCACCATCTGCGCGATCAGGAACATCACCAGCAGGGTCGTGCGGAACCGGAAGCGGAAACGGGTGACGGCCGTCGCCGCGAGGAAGGCGATGAGGGCGGAGGCGATGACGACGGCGGAGGCGACGAGCAGGCTGTTGAGGAAGTAGCGGCCGAAGTCCTGCTGTTCGAAGACGCGGCGGAAGGAGTCAAGGGACGGCGACAGGGTCCAGGGACGGGGGTCCGTGGACTGGATCTCGCCCGCCGGTTTCAGCGCGGAGAGGACCATCCAGTACAGCGGGAAGGCGACGACGGCCGCGACGAGCAGGGCGGCGGCCTCAGCGGCGAGGCGCCACGGGCGCCGCACACGGATCACAGCACGGATCACAGTTCCGCTCCCTGGCGGCGTATCAGGCGGAGGTGGACGAGGGTGATGGCGAGCAGGATCAGCAGCATGACGACGCCGATCGCCGAGCCCAGGCCGTACTCGGATGACGCGAAGGCCTTCTGGTACGCGTAGACGTTGAGGACGAGGTTCTGGCCGGCGATGCCGCCGCCGTTGGTCATGACGTAGATCTGGGTGAAGACCTTGAAGTCCCAGATGACCGACTGGATGGTGACGACGACCAGGATGGGCCGCAGCATCGGGGCGGTGACGGAGCGCCAGGTACGCCACTGCGAGGCGCCGTCGAGGGAGGCCGCCTCCAGGACCTCGGAGGGGATGGCCTTGATGCCCGCGTAGACGGTCACCATCACGAACGGGAACGAGCACCAGACGACTTCGAACAGCACGAGCGCGAAGGCGCTGTAGCGCCCGTACGTCCAGGAGAAGTCGCCCAGGCCGAACAGCCTGTTGACGGGGCCGAAGTCCGGGTCGAAGAGGAACACCCAGACGGTGGACCCCGTGATGGCGGGCGTCGCCCACGCGCCGAGCGCGGCGAGCATGAGCGCGAGGCGCGGCAGGGCGCGGACGCGGGTGAGGAGCACGGCGAGGGCGCACCCGACGGCCAGGGTGGCGACGACGCACGCGGCGGCGAACAGCACGGTGGCGAGGAGGACCTGCCAGAACTGCGGGTCGCGGAAGAGCGCTGCGTAGTTGCCCAGCCCCTGGAAGGAGGTCGGCTCGCCGCCGCTGACCTGGGCCTGGGTGTACTCCAGGAACGAGATGAGCCCGAGCTGGTAGATGGGGTGGACGAGCAGGGCGCCGAGCACGACGAGCGCGGGCGCGAGGTACATCCACGGCGTCCAGCCCCCGCGCCGCCGCGCGGCACGGGCGGCGTCGTGCGTCATGGAGTCAGCCCGCCGTCGAGGCGAACGCGGCGTTCATCTTCTCCGCCGCGTCGTCCGACGCGGCCGGCACGTCCTTACGGCCGCTCACGATCTCCTGGAACATCGTCGGGAGGACCAGCGAGGCGTCGATCCGGCCCCAGGCCGGGGAGGCGGGGACGAACCTGGTGCCGGCCGAGAGCGTGTCGATGAAGGGCTTCACGAAGGGCTGCTTCTTCGCCGCCTCCGACCGCACGTCCGTGTACGTCGGCAGGAAGCCCATCGCGTCGAACAGCTCGCGCTGCGCGTCCTTGCCCGCCAGGGACTTCATCAGGTCCACCGCCAGCGTGCGGTGCGAACTGCTCTTGAGCACGCCGACGTTGTTGCCGCCCGCGAAGGCGGGGGCTATCGAACCCGGCGTCACACCCGGCAGCGGAACGACCGCGTACGCGCCCTTCGCCTTGCCCGCCTCCACCGCCGCGTGGCTGAAGTCGCCGCTGATGGCCATCGCCGCCTTGCCGGAGGCGAAGGCCGTGACCGTCGCGTTGCCGCCCATGGAGGCGCACTTGGCGGCGGGGCAGTTGTCGTCGCCGAAGAGCGAGGTGTACGCGGCGATGCCCTTTCGGGCGGCCGCGCTGTTGATGGCCGAGGTGTACGAACCGCCCTTCTCCGTGGCGAGTTCGCCGCCGTTCGCCCAGATGAAGGGCAGCGCGCCGTACGTGTAGGCACCGCCGACGGCGATCCCGTACAGCTCCGGCTTCGCCTTGCGGATCTTCTTCGCGGTCGCGATCAGTTCGGTCTGCGTCCTGGGCGGGGTCAGGCCCAGCTCCTCGAACACGTCGGTGCGGTAGTACAGCGCCCGTACGCCGACGAAGAGCGGCGCGCCGTACACCTTCCCGTCCACCGTGACCGAGGCCCGCGCGGTCGGGTCGGTGTCCTTCGCGTCCTCCCAGGCGCCGAACTCGGCGCTGACGTCGGCCAGTCCGCCGTCCCTGACGTACCCGGCGGTGTCGGTGTTGCCGTACTCGATGACGTCCGGCGCGCTCGTGGGGTCGTTGAACGCGGCCTTGATGCGCTGCGCGCGGGTGTCGACGGGGATGTACTCGACCTCGACGCCGGCGCCGGGGTGCCGCTTCTCGAACGCGGCGACGACGGCGTCGACGACCCGCTCCTTGGGCTTGTTGCTGACCTCCTGGAAGAGCCAGACGCGCAGTGTGCCGGTCTTCGCGTCCTCCTTGGCGCCGGTGTCGGAGGTCTGCGGGGCGCAAGCGGCCACCGCGGTCATCAGGAGGACGGCGGCGACGGGGGCGGCGAGTCGGGCAGGAAGCTTCATGGGCGGATCCCCTCCGATGGCGTTGCAGCATACGCAACGATCGTTTCGTGCTGCACAACACGCAGGAGGTTAGGGCCGACCCGCGACCCCCACAAGAGGTCTCAACCACTCCGTGATCAAACGACAAAGGCCCCCGGGGCGCGTACACACGTACGCGCCGCGGGGGCCGTCGCCCGGCGGGCCCGGAGGCGGGCCGGGGACGTTACTTCTTGTCCTTGCCGCCCTTGTCCTTGTCGCCACCGGCGCCCATGGACTCGTAGATCTCCTTGCACATCGGGCAGACCGGGTACTTCTTCGGGTCGCGCCCCGGTACCCAGACCTTCCCGCACAGCGCCACCACGGGAGTGCCGTCGAGGGCGCTCGCCATGATCTTGTCCTTCTGGACATAGTGGGCGTAGCGCTCGTGGTCGCCGTCGCCGTGCGACACCTGCGGCGTCGGCTCTACGAGGGTCCCCGTACCTGCCCCGCGCTCGGGCTCAAGAGTGCTCATGAGCTCCAAGGGTACTCACGTCGGCGCCGTCCCGGGAGCGTGGCCCCACGCGCCCCCGCACCCGGATGTGAAGCCCGTCACGCGCGCGCCGGACGGTGGGCGGCCCCGGCGGACGACCGGGCAGCCGGCCGACAGATGGCCGAAAGTCACCGTATCGGCCAAAGGCTCAGTTCAGCGAGGGATCGTCCGGGTACGTGGCGATCATCGCCAGCTCGCTGCGCTGGCGACGCAGCACGTCCCGCCACAGGCTCTCGGGCCGTGGCGAGGAGACGTCACCCGGCTCGGAGTCCACGACGAACCAGGCACCTTCGGCGAGCTCGTCCTCGAGCTGACCCGGCCCCCACCCCGCGTACCCGGCGAAGATCCGCAGGCTGCCCAGGGCCGCGGCCAGCAGCTCCGGCGGGGTCTCCAGGTCCACGAGCCCGATCGCGCCGTACACCCGCCGCCAGCCCAGCGGGCCCTCGTCACCAGGGATGACGGCGAGCCCGAGCGCCGCGTCGAGGGAGACCGGTCCGCCCTGGAACACCACGCCCGGCTCACCGGCCAGCGGGGCCCAGCCTTCGAGGATGTCGCCGACACCGACGGGTGTCGGGCGGTTGAGGACCACGCCGAGGGAGCCCTCGTCGTCGTGATCGAGCAGCAGCACCACCGCGCGGTCGAAGTTCGGGTCCGCCAGCGCGGGGGTGGCAACGAGCAGCCGTCCTGTGAGCGAGGACACCTCGGTCATGCCAGACATGATCCCGCATCTCGGCCGTTCGCGGGGGGTGAGCGGCCGACTCGCGACGACCTGGCGCGAGCCGCAGCTCATGGGGCGGCCGGCGGCAGTCCTGGCCTAAAGCGGACCGTAACCCTCCGCAAGGGGGGAGGGACAGAGGGTGTTGTGCCGAATTCATTACATCTGACTGGCGTCCACGGGCTACCAAGAAGGCCACTCCGCCCCCTTACCCTTTTCCCTGGCCCCCTGCCCGACCTCTCCGGAACGCGAGATTCATGACCGGCACAGACGATGTACTGCTTGTCCACGGCGGAACCCCGCTGGAGGGCGAGATCCGCGTCCGCGGCGCGAAGAACCTCGTGCCCAAGGCGATGGTCGCCGCCCTGCTCGGCAGCGAGCCGAGCCGACTGCGCAATGTGCCCGACATCCGTGACGTCCGCGTCGTCCGCGGACTGCTCCAGTTGCACGGTGTGACCGTCCGCCCCGGCGAGGAGCCGGGCGAGCTCGTCCTGGACCCGACGCACGTCGAGTCCGCCAACGTCGCCGACATCGATGCCCACGCGGGCTCGTCGCGCATCCCGATCCTGTTCTGCGGCCCGCTGCTGCACCGCCTCGGCCACGCCTTCATCCCGGGCCTGGGCGGCTGCGACATCGGTGGCCGGCCCATCGACTTCCACTTCGACGTGCTGCGCCAGTTCGGCGCGACGATCGAGAAGCGGGCGGACGGCCAGTACCTGGAGGCCCCGCAGCGGCTGCGCGGCACGAAGATCCGGCTGCCGTACCCCTCGGTCGGCTCGACCGAGCAGGTGCTGCTGACGGCGGTGCTCGCGGAGGGCGTCACCGAGCTGTCCAACGCGGCGGTGGAGCCGGAGATCGAGGACCTGATCTGCGTGCTCCAGAAGATGGGCGCGATCATCTCCATGGACACCGACCGGACCATCCGGATCACCGGTGTCGACAAGCTCGGCGGCTACACCCACCGCGCCCTCCCCGACCGCCTGGAGGCGGCCTCCTGGGCGAGCGCGGCGCTGGCGACCGAGGGCAACATCTACGTGCGCGGCGCGCAGCAGCGCTCGATGATGACGTTCCTCAACACGTTCCGGAAGGTGGGCGGCGCCTTCGAGATCGACGACGAGGGCATCCGCTTCTGGCACCCGGGCGGGGCGCTCAACGCGATCGCCCTGGAGACGGACGTACACCCCGGTTTCCAGACCGACTGGCAGCAGCCGCTGGTGGTGGCCCTGACGCAGGCCGCGGGCCTGTCCATCGTCCACGAGACGGTGTACGAGTCGCGGCTCGGCTTCACCTCCGCGCTGAACCAGATGGGCGCGCACATCCAGTTGTACCGGGAGTGCCTGGGCGGCTCGGACTGCCGCTTCGGCCAGCGCAACTTCCTGCACTCGGCGGTCGTGTCGGGCCCGACGAAACTCCAGGGCGCGGACCTGGTCATCCCGGACCTGCGCGGCGGCTTCTCGTACCTGATCGCCGCCCTGGCGGCGCAGGGCACGTCGCGGGTGCACGGCATCGACCTGATCAACCGCGGCTACGAGAACTTCATGGAGAAGCTCGTGGAGCTCGGCGCGAAGGTCGAACTCCCCGGCAGCGCGATCGTCTGACGCCCCGTAAGACGGCTTTCGAGCCCTGGACGGCCCCTCGCCCCCGGCGAGGGGCCGTCGGCCGTTCCTGGGGCCCTCCAAGGCCTGTACGGGGCGTGTACCGGGCTTGTCCGGGGGCTGTACGGGCCGCGTACGGGCCGTGTACGAGCGGCGTACCGGACGTACAGGCCGTACGCCCCCCGCGCCGCCCACGCGCCGTACGGGCAGCCCACGCGCGCGTGGGCGGGGCCGGGTACGCCGAAGGGCGGCCGCCCCGGAGTGGGGTGGCCGCCCTTCTCAACGCGCCATGGGGGCTTACTTGCCCTTGGCGGCTTCCTTGAGCTTGGAGCCCGCGGAGACCTTCACGCTGAACCCGGCCGGGATGTTGATCGGCTCGCCGGTCTGCGGGTTACGAGCGGTGCGAGCGGCACGCGAGGTGCGCTCGAAGGTCAGGAAGCCGGGGATGGTGACCTTCTCGTCGCCCTTGGCGACGACCTCACCGACGGTCTCGGCGAGCGCGGCCAGCACGGCGTCGGCGTCCTTGCGGGTCACCTCGGCGCGGTCGGCCAGGGCGGCCACCAGCTCACTGCGGTTCATGTTCTTACTCCCGTGTTCTTCTTGCCTATGAGGCGTGCCACGCGGCGGAGCCGCATGTTCGGCCCAGCGAAGCCGATGCTGCCAGGGCCCTTGGACAGTCCCCGGACCGGGTCTGCTGTCAGACCCTCGCGCCCGAATACGCATCCTGCCCCCACCAGCGGCGGGAAAGCCAATCCGGCACCCTCCGGAGTCACACGAAAAGCGCCACAGCCCCGCCGTGGTGACGTTCGGTCGACTCCCCCGGGACTCTCCGAGACTCCCGGGGCCGGAACCGCCACCCTAAAGGCGGGTTCACGGCCCCGGGACCCGCGACGCGCCGGAGGTCAGGCGGACGTGGGCGCCGTCACACCGGCGCCGGCGGCCTTGGCGGCGTCGCGCACGGCACCCGCCACGGCGCCCGCGACCTTGTCGTTGAACACCGACGGAATGATGTAGTTCGGGTTCAGCTCGTCCTCGGTGACGACACCGGCGAGGGCGGTCGCCGCCGCGAGCATCATCTCCGTGTTGACCGTGCGCGACTGCGCGTCCAGCAGGCCGCGGAAGACGCCGGGGAAGACCAGCACGTTGTTGATCTGGTTGGGGAAGTCCGACCGGCCGGTGGCCACAACTGCCGCCGTCTGGCGGGCGATTGCGGGCTCGACCTCGGGGTCCGGGTTCGCGAGCGCGAACACGATCGCACCATCCGCCATGGCCGCCACGTCGTCGCCGGAGAGGACGTTCGGGGCGGAGACGCCGATGAAGACGTCGGCGCCGCGCACGGCCTCCTTCAGGGTGCCGGTGACGCCCTCGGGGTTGGTGTTGTCGGCGATCCAGCGCAGCGGCGACTCGGGGTCGGCGGAGACGAGGTCCTCGCGGCCCGCGTGCACGACGCCGTGGATGTCGGCGACCACGGCGTGCTTGACGCCCGCGGCGATCAGCAGCTTGAGGATGGCCGTACCGGCCGCGCCGGCGCCGGACATGACGACGCGTACGTCGCCGATGGCCTTGCCCACCACGCGGAGCGCGTTGGTCAGGGCGGCCAGGACGACGATGGCGGTGCCGTGCTGGTCGTCGTGGAAGACCGGGATGTCGAGGGCCTCGCGCAGCCGTGCCTCGATCTCGAAGCAGCGGGGCGCGGAGATGTCCTCCAGGTTGATGCCGGCGAAGCCGGGGGCGATCGCCTTGACGATCTCGACGATGGCGTCGGAGTCCTGGGTGTCCAGGCAGATGGGCCAGGCGTCGATGCCGGCGAACCGCTTGAAGAGGGCCGCCTTGCCCTCCATGACCGGCAGCGCGGCCTTGGGCCCGATGTTGCCGAGGCCCAGCACGGCGGAGCCGTCCGTCACAACTGCGACGGAATTGCGCTTGATGGTGAGGCGGCGGGCGTCCTCGGGGTTCTCGGCGATCGCCATGCACACGCGGGCGACGCCCGGGGTGTAGACCATGGAGAGGTCGTCACGGTTGCGGATGGGGTGTTTGGACGCCATCTCGATCTTGCCGCCGAGGTGCATCAGGAACGTACGGTCGGAGACCTTGCCCAGGACGACACCCTCGATGCCGCGCAACTGCTCGACGATCTCCTCGGCGTGCGCGGTGGAGGTCGCGGCGATGGTGACGTCGATCCGCAGCTTCTCGTGACCCGAGGCGGTCACGTCGAGGCCGGTGACCGAACCGCCGTGGGACTCGACGGCCGTGGTGAGCTGGGAGACCGCGGTGCCACTCGCGGGCACCTCCAGCCGGACCGTCATCGAGTACGAGACGCTGGGCGCCGTTGCCATGGCCGTGTTCCTCTGCTTTCCCTGGTTCGTTGCCGCGCCGCGCCGGCGGGTGGCCGGGCGGAGCCCTCCGATGGTCGCACCTACCTGCGAGTAGCAGGTAATAGCGGTCGTTTCGGTCGTAGAGTTTTCGGAAACTGTTTTCCACCATACGAGAGATGATGGTCTTGGCGGAAGCCCCAACGGGCAAACGACAGCAGGCCCGCGCCATCGGAGGATGACACGGACCTGCTGTGTACGACGTGAGTGGCACCGACCCGCCATGCTCGCCTCGCGGCAAGTGGTCGCTCGAAGCGACGAAGGTTGGGCCCGGGGGCTTGGATCGGGCCGGTGCCACACCCAGGCTAACAAACCGCCCCGGTAAGTGATTCCCCCATCGCCAGTTGACTCCGAATCAGGCCCGGAACGCGTTGTCCTCCGGGCCCCTCCTCAGTCCCTGAGCAGGTCCGGCACGCCCTCGGCGTCCGGCTCGTCGCGCCGCCCCGACACCACCGTGAGCTGCTGCGTCGCGCGCGTCAGCGCCACGTACAGCACCCTGAGGCCCGCCGGGGACTCGTCGGCGATCTCGGCCGGCGACACGACGACCGTCGCGTCGTACTCCAGTCCCTTCGCCTCCAGGCTGCCCAGCGCCACCACCCGGTCGCCCAGGTCCGCCAGCCAGCGCGCCGCCTGCTCGCGCCGGTTCATGGCCACCACGACGCCCACCGTGCCGTCCACCCGGTCCAGCAGCCGCCGCGCCTCCTCCCGCACCACGTCCGCGAGGTCACCGTCCCTCACGGCGACGAAACGTGGCTCCACGCCCGTCGAGCGGACCGCCCGGGGCGCCTCCATGCCGGGCATGGCGAGGGCCAGCACCTTTGCGGCGAGCTCCGCGATCTCGGCCGGGTTGCGGTAGTTCACCGTCAGCTCGAAACGGCGGCGCGGCCGGGTGCCCAGCGCCTCGTCCCGCGCCTCGGCCGCCTCGTCCGGCACCGACCACGACGACTGGGCCGGGTCGCCCACCACCGTCCAGGTGGCGTGCCGCCCGCGCCGGCCGACCATGCGCCACTGCATGGGCGTGAGGTCCTGCGCCTCGTCGACGATCACATGGGCGTACTCGGTGCGCTCCTGCGCCAGCCGCTCCGCCCGCTCGCGCTGGGTCTCCTCGCGCACCGGCATCAGCTCCTCCAGGCCGGTGAGCTGGTCCAGCGGGTCGAGCTCCCGCTTCTTGCGCGGGCGCGCCGGGGCGCCCAGCAGCGTCTGGAGCTCGTCCAGCAGGGCCACGTCGTGCACGGACAGCTCGTCGCGCCGCAGCGAGCGGGCCAGGCGCCGCACCTCGCCGGGGTTGAGCACCCGGCGCGCCCAGCGGCCGAGCCGCTTCTCGTCGGCCATGGCGGTCAGGACCTGGCGCGGGGTGAGCTCGGGCCACCAGGCGTTCAGGAACCCGATGAAGCTGTCCTCGGTGGTCACGTCCTCGTCGAAGGAGGAGCGCAGCTCGGCGGCCAGCTCCGGGTCGCCGGGGTGCCGGGATGCCGCGCCCGACTTGGCGTACAGGGCGTCCAGCAGCAGCTTGCGCGCCCGGGGGCGCAGCAGGTTGACCGGCGCAGTGCCGCCGAGCGCGGCGTGCCGGATGCGGGCCAGCTCCTCGCCCTCCAGCTCCAGGCGCCGCCCGAAGGCCACGACCCGCAGCCGCTCGGGCGCGTCGCCCAGCTCCAGGGCGCCCCGCACGGCCTTGCGCAGCACCGATCGCATCCGGGATGAGCCCTTGACGCGGGCGACGGCAGGCTCGTCGTACGCCGTGGCCTCCGCCCCGTCGACCAGGCTGCCGACCGCGCGGATCGCCACCTGGCCCTCCTCGCCCAGCGACGGCAGGACGCCCTCGGTGTAGGCGACCAGCAGCGGGGTCGGCGAGACGATCAGGATGCCGCCCGCGTATCTGCGCCGGTCCTGGTAGAGCAGGTAGGCCGCGCGGTGCAGCGCGACGGCGGTCTTGCCGGTGCCGGGGCCGCCCTCGACGTACGTCACGGAGGCGGCGGGCGCCCTGATGACGAGGTCCTGCTCCGCCTGGATGGAGGAGACGATGTCGCGCATGGTGTGGCTGCGCGCCTGGCCGAGCGCGGCCATCAGCGCGCCGTCGCCGATCACCGCCAGGTCCTCACCGCCGAGGCGGGCCTTCAGCTCGGGGCGCATCAGGTCGTCCTCGACCCCGAGGACCTTGCGGCCCCGGGAGCGGATGACCCGGCGGCGTACCACCCGGCCGGGCTCGACCGGCGTCGAGCGGTAGAAGGGCGCGGCGGCGGGGGCCCGCCAGTCGATGACCAGCGGCGCGTAGTCGGAGTCGAGGACGCCGATGCGGCCGATGTGGAGGGTCTCGCCGATGTCGGCGGTGTTGTCCGGGCGTACGGCGTCGTCGGCCGGCTCGATGGAGGTGTACGCGCCGTCGGGGCCCTTCTTGCCGTCCTTGCCGTACAGCAGGTCGATGCGGCCGAAGAGGAAGTCCTCGTACTCGTTGTTGAGCCGGTTGAGGTGGATACCGGCCCGGAACACCTGGGCGTCCCGCTCGGCGAGCGCGCCGGGCGTGCCGACCTGGCCGCGCTTGGCGGCGTCGTTCATCAGGAACTCCGCCTCGTGGATCTTCTCCTCGAGGCGGCGGTACACCTGATCCAGGTGGTCCTGTTCGATACCGATCTCTCGGTCCCGGACCGTATCGACACCACGATCGACACCACGGTCGGCTTCCTGCGCGGCCACCGAGGCCCCCTTCTGACGTGCTGGGCAGCCGTCGAGCGTACGCCACGGGAGGGGGGTATGTCAGGCGGTGGCCGCGGGGACCTCCACCAGGCGCTGTCCGTCGAACGTCCGGACCTCGAAGTGATCGATGTCGTTCCGGTCCATGGCCGCGCCGCCGTGGACGTACAGCGGGTTCTTGCCGACGTCGTGCGTGCTGCCCGGGATGCCGTAGCCCCACTTCGGGACGGCCCAGGACGTGACGACCTCCTCCTCGCCGGTCTTGGAGACGGCGATGAGGTTGCACTTCAGCGGGCCCTTGACGTTCTTGAGCTCCAGGACGGTGTGGGTGCCCCAGGCCTTCTTCTCCATGCCGACAGTGGCGCTGACCTTGGTGGACGCGTCGGTGTGCTGGACCTTCTCCTCCATGTGGTGGAAGAAGGCGTCCTCGGCGGGGCTGGTCGGGTGGGGGTCGGCGGCCTGGTTGGTGCGGTCGGTGTCGTCGCCGCCGGAGGTGGCGACGAACGCTGCCGCGGGCCCGGCGATGATCAGCGCGGCGGCCGCCGCGACCAGGAATCGGCTGCGGCGGCGGCGCTGGGCGCGCTTGAGCGCGACCTCGTCGACCAGGCGGTCGAGCATCGGCGCCGGTGGGGCGCCCGGGGCACCCGGCCGTTCCGGCATCGGGAGGACGACGGGCCGGGTCGCCGGGCCTGGGGCCTCGGCGAGCATGGCCAGCATCGGTTCCATCCCGGAGAACTCCTCCAGGTGGTGGGCGCACAGGTCGCAGCCCGCCAGATGCGCCTCGAAGGCGGTGGCTTCGGCGTCGTCCAGAATGCCGAGCACGTACGCGCCGACGGCGTCGTGCACCGACTCGTTCCCCTGTGGAGCGTGGTGCGACGTCATGCCGAGATCCCCCTCTCCTCCAGCGCGAGCTTCATCGAACGCAGTGCGTAGAACACCCGGGACCGGACGGTCCCGCTGGGTATGCCGAGGGTCTCGGCAGCCTCGTTGACCGTACGCCCCTTGAAGTACGTCTCGATCAAGACTTCCCGGTGGGCCGGGGTCAAATCGTCGAGCGCATCAGAGAGCGTCATGAGCCACAACGCCTTGTCGATCTCGTCCTCCGCGGGCATGACCTCGAGCGGCGACGGGTCGACCTCCTGCGGCCGGGCCTGCCGGCTTCGGTGGCCGTCGATGACGATACGCCGGGCGACCGTCACCAGCCAGGGTCGGACAGAGCCGGTCGCCCGATTGAGCTGACCGGCGTTCTTCCAGGCACGGATGAGCGTCTCCTGTACGACGTCCTCGGCTCGCTGGCGGTCGCCGGCGACGAGGCGGAGCACATAGGCGAGCAGGGGCCCGGCGTGTTCACGGTAGAGGGCCCGCATCAACTCTTCGTCCGGGACGTCGGGTTGGGTGCGTGCGGGCACCGCTCGATGCCGGGCTCGATGCGTCCCCCGACGGTCATCGGCCACGGCGGCATCCTTGCGCACCTGGAACCTCCCGGTCGAGACCTTGATCTGACTCGTTGTCTCCCATCACTACGGAAGCGGCGGCGGATCGTCTCAACGCGCGGAGATTTTTTCTCAGGAAGTTTCGGAACTAGCCGTGGGTACGCGCCCGGTGACGGGCCACGCGCTCTCTGTTGCCGCATGTTTCGCTGGAGCACCAGCGGCGCCGGTGCCCGCGCGAGGTGTCGAGGTAGACGCGGTCGCAGCGGTCGCCCTCGCACTGGCGGAGCCGGGCACGGGCCACCGGGTCGGTGAGCAGCTCGACGGTG
This sequence comes from Streptomyces sp. NPDC049837, assembly GCF_040674455.1. Classification (NCBI taxonomy): domain Bacteria; kingdom Bacillati; phylum Actinomycetota; class Actinomycetes; order Kitasatosporales; family Streptomycetaceae; genus Streptomyces; species Streptomyces sp. NPDC049837. The sequence continues at coordinate 161,619 of NZ_JBFAMP010000012.1, forward strand.
TCGCGGGCGACGACCGCGAGGAGGGCGCCGCAGTCGGGCGGGGTGCTCAACGCCCGGACGAGGCGGCCCTCCTGGCCGGGTACGGCGCGGAGGGCCGGGGGCGGGGCGGCGGCGAGGGAGTTGAGGTGGTCGAGGCGGGGACCCGCGTACCGGCCGCGCCCGTCGAGTTCGTCCCGTACCAACGCGTCGATGTCACCGGCCAGTTCGGCGAATCGCCGCGCCCAGTGTTCGTCCACCCCGTCGAGCGGTGTCCCGGCCGGTACGAGTCCGGCGGTGACGAGCCACTGCGCGAGCCGCCCGGCGTCGGACGGGGGCTCGGCCATCAGGTCCAGGCAGAGCCGCCCGGAGTGGAACCGCCATGCCACCATGCGCCCCAGAGTGCCCGCCCGGGGCGGCGACCGGAACCCCGCCTACCCGATCGGCGGGTCCTCGTCGTGCAGGATCCGCTGGAACAGGTGGTGATCGCGCCAGGCGCCGTCGATGTGCAGGTAGCGCGGGGCGGTGCCGATCCGCTCGAACCCGCTCTTGGCGAGGACGCGCTGGGAGGCGGTGTTGTGCAGGACGGTACCGGCCTCGACGCGGTGCAGGCCCAGCTCCTCGCGCGCGGCCCGGCACACGTGCCCGACGAGCCGGGTGGCCAGCCCGCGTCCGGTGTACCGGGCGTCGACCCAGTACCCGAGGTGGGCGCTGCGGAAGGGGCCGAGGGCGATCCCGGAGAGGGTGGCGAGCCCGACGATCCGCTCGCCGCCGGCTTCCTCCGTGCCGGTCTCTTCCCTGTCGACGAGCGCCCAGGACCGGCTGTCCGGGGCGGACAGGCGGGCGGCCTGCTCCTCGGCGGTGTAGTACGTCTCGGGGCGGCGCGGCTCGAACGGCTGTATGTGGTCCCGGTTGCCGAGGAGCGCCCGGGCGAGGGCGGCCGCGTCGGTGGGGTCGGCGGGGCGGATGGAGATGGTCATCCCCGTACCGTAGAACGCCCCGCCACCGCCCTACGCGTCGGCGTACTTGGCGTCCGCGCCCGGGTCCAGCGCGAGCCGGTAGCCGCGCTTGACGACCGTCTGGATCAGTTTGGGCGCGCCCAGGGCCGAGCGGAGGCGGGCCATCGCGGTCTCCACGGCGTGCTCGTCGCGGCCGGAGCCCGGGAGGGCGCGCAGCAGGTCGGCGCGGGAGACGACCCAGCCGGGGCGGCGGGCCAGCGAGTGGAGCAGGGACATGCCGGCGGGCGGCACCGGGCGCAGGTCGCCGTCGACCAGGACCGCGTGGCCCCGGATCTCGATGCGGCGCCCCGCGACCGGGAGGGTGCGCGCCCGCGCGGGCAGCTCCTGGCACAGCAGTTGGACCAGCGGGCCGAGCCGGAAGCGGGCCGGCTGGACGGTGTCGATGCCGTGCGCCTGGAGGGGCAGGGCGGTGACCGGCCCGACGCAGGCGGCCAGCACGTCGTGGCGCAGCGCGTCGAGCAGCTCGGGCAGCAGGCCCCGGTCCTGGGCGCGGGACAGGAGCGACGCGCCCGCCGGCGCGCTGGTGAAGGTCACCGCGTCCAGCGAGCGGGCGACGGTCGCGTCGATGAGCCGGTCCAGGGGTGCCAGCTCCTCGGGCGGCATCCACCGGTAGACCGGGACGACCACGACGTCGGCGCCCGCGTCGCGCAGCGCCTCCACGAACCCGGGGAGCGGCTCCCCGTGGAGCTGGAGCGCGATGCGGCGGCCGGCCACGTCCTGGCCGAGGAGCCGGTCCAGTACCTCGGCCATGGAGTCCGAGGCGGGCGACCACTCCTCGGTGAGCCCGGCCGCGCGTACCGCGCCCTTGACCTTGGGGCCACGGGCGAGGACCTGCGCGTCACGGAGCCGGTCCAGGAGCTCCTCCCCGTACCCCCAGCCGTCGGCCGCCTCCACCCAGCCCCGGAAGCCGATCGCGGTCGTGGCGACCACGATGTCCGGGGCGTGGCTGATCAGGGCCTTGGTGGCGTCGAGGAGCTCGGCGTCGTCGGCGAGCGGCACGATCCGCAGCGCCGGGGCGTGCTGGACGGCGGCGCCCCGGCGTTCCAGCAGCGCGCCCAGCTCGTCCGCGCGGCGGGCGGCGGTGACGCCGACGGTGAACCCGGCCAGCGGGCCGTGGGAACCATGCTCTTGCTGGTGCATGGCATCAGAGACTGGCAAGGATGCGTGACAGTCTCGGTTCGCGGAGATTTCTGCCCCGTTACGTACCATCCCGTCGCCTGCCACGCGCGTCACACCTCGGAGTAGCTGAGCTGCCGCTTGGCGGGGATCTCCACCGGGCGGCGAAGGTATACCGCCCAGGTGACGGTCAGGCACGCCCCGTAGAAGAGGAGGAAGGCGACGAAGGCGGCGGTGCCCGTGCCCGCGGTCTGGAAGGACTGCCGGAACGCCAGGTTGATGGCGAGGCCGCCGATCGCGCCGATCGCGCCGATCAGCCCGATCGCGGCGCCGGAGAGCCGCCGGCCGTAGGCCTCGGCCTCCTCGCCCGCCAGCCCGGAGGCGTACGCCTTGGCCTGGAAGATCGCGGGGATCATCTTGAACGTGGAGCCGTTGCCGAGCCCGCTCAGGATGAACAGCGAGATGAAGCCGACGAGGAAGACGGTCAGCGACTCGATCACGGAGGCGTAGATCACCACGCCCGTGGCGGCGGCCATGGCGACGAAGGTCCCCACCGTGATGCGGGCGCCGCCGTGCCGGTCGGCGAGGGAACCGCCGAGCGGCCGGATCAGGGAGCCGAGCAGCGGGCCGATGAAGGTGAGGGACGCGGCCTGGAGCGGCGTACGGCCGAACTGCGTCTGGAGGACCAGGCCGAAGGCGAAGCTGTAGCCGATGAACGAGCCGAAGGTGCCGATGTAGAGGAACGCCATGATCCAGGTGTGGGCGTCCTTGACGGCCTCCTTGACGGCCCCGGTGTCGTTCTTCACGGGCGCGAGGTTGTCCATGTACAGGGCGGCGCACACGGCGGCGATCACGATGAGCGGGATGTAGATCCCGAGCACCACGCGCGGCTGGGCCGCCCCCGCCGTACCGATGACGAGCAGCCCGATGAGCTGGACCACGGGGACGCCGATGTTGCCGCCGCCCGCGTTGAGGCCGAGGGCCCAGCCCTTCTTGTGGAGCGGGAAGAAGGCGTTGATGTTGGTCATCGACGAGGCGAAGTTACCGCCGCCGACGCCGGTGAGCGCGGCCACCAGCAGGAAGGTGGTGTACGACGTGCCCGGCTCCATCACGGCGTACGCGGCGCCCGTGGGCAGCAGGAGCAGCAGCGCGCTGAAGATCGTCCAGTTGCGGCCGCCGAAGCGGGCGACGGCGAAGGTGTAGGGGACGCGGATCAGGGCCCCGACGAGCGTCGCCACCGCGATGAGGGAGAACTTGCCGGCCGGGTCGATGCCGTACTGCGGGCCCATGAACAGGACCATCACGGACCACAGCGACCAGATCGAGAACCCGATGTGCTCGGAGAAGACGGAGAAGAGCAGGTTGCGCTTGGCGATCCGCTCGCCCTTCTCCCGCCAGAAGGTCTCGTCCTCGGGTTCCCACTGCTCGATCCACCGGCCGCTCATCGCGTACCTCCACCTTGCTGTCAGACCCTGAATCCCGTCAGGACCGACGCTAGGGAGGATGCGTTTCAGCCCGGTCATATGACGTGACCGGGCTGAAACCTTGCTCTCACGGGCGGGGCGGGGCGGCGGTGAGGCTTACGACGCGCGGAAGGTCTCCCCGTACATCTGCCAGACCAGCGGCGTCTTCAGGGTGAGGTTGCCGTCGCGCAGGAAGGCGCGCTGCGTCGTATCGATGCGGCTGGTGTCCTGAGCGGACTTCGATTCCGTCATGACCTTGCGGCACTCGTCCAGGAAGGCGTTCAGGTACGCCTTCTCCTCGCCGCCCTCGGCCTTGGTCTTCTGGGCGGCCCGGACCCGCTCGCGGATCTCGTAGAAGCCGTTCTTGTCGATGCCGGGTCCGTGGAAGACCATCGCGTCGTAGTAGATGAACTGGCCGAGCGTCCCCAGGCCGTCCAGCTTGGCGAGGTCGACGGCCGGCTGGAAGTACATCGTGTCGCGGATCTTGTCCTGGGCCTCGCGGAAGGCGGGCTTCTCGCTCTCCGCCTGCCACGCCTCGACGAACCCGGCGCCCAGGCCCTCGTGCGAGTCCGTTCCGTCGACCGCGCGCAGCGCCGGCAGGTACTCGGCCAGGCCGTTGTCCGGGTGGTCCTTGGTGTACGACTCGACGAGGATCCGCATGTCCTTGGTACCGGAGCAGAAGCCGATCACGCCGCCGCAGTAGCCGTCACCGTCGTCGCCGTCGGCGATGTGGCCGTACAGCGTGCGCCAGTCCTTCGTGGAGTTCATGGCGGACCCGAGGATCTGGTGGGCCAGCTCCTTCTTGTCCGCGGCCGCGAGGCCGGGCGGCATCTTGGCGAGCAGGTCCTCGGCCGACTCCAGCTCCTCCTCCGCCCGCTTGGCCGCGCCCTGGCTCTCCGACTGGCCGGACGCCTGTGCGGCCTCCGGCTTCGGGGTCGGCGTGAGGGTGAAGATCGTGAGGACGAGGAGCGGGGCGACGGCGAGCAGCAGCCACCTGGCACGCAGGATCATGCGACGGAACCCTTCTTGCTGCGCGACGCCTTGCCCGCGCCCGACGGCCACAGCCTCGGCCGCCGCTTGGCGGCCACGTCCTCCAGCCAGCCGAACATCAGAATGCAGTAGGCGATCAGCGACCAACTGAAGATCAGGGTCGGCCATGGGCTGTTCATCAGCCACGGCAGGTCGCGCCACATCACTTCCAGGGACCACAGCCGGTTCCACATCGTCACGGCGATCGCGATGCAGACGTTGTGCCAGAGGTAGACGGTGACCGCGCGCGAGTTGAGCAGCGTGATGGCACCGTCGAAGCGCTCCAGCAGGCGTGGCCACTCGGACCACGAGGGGCTGAAGTGCAGCAGCAGCAGGACGAAGCCGAAGCCCCAGAAGGCCGAGGCGAACGGCATGTTCCCGAGCTGGTTCTCGGCGCTCAGCCCGTGGTCCACGGCCCACCAGATGCCGAAGCCCATGATGAACGGCGCGATGGACGGGATCACGTAGTTGGGGAGGCGCTTCAGCACGCCCTCCTGGTGCGCCATGCCGAGGACCCAGCAGGCGCCGAACTCGCCGATGCCGTACAGGATCGGCGCGATCGACTCGGCGGCCTGGAGGTAGCCGAAGTTGAGCGCCGCCATCAGCACGAGCGGCGCGGCGATCGTCAGCCACGGCTGCTTGCGCAGGGCCGCCAGGAAGAGCGGCGAGAGCAGGACGAACCAGAGGTAGGCGCGGATGTACCACAGGGGGCCGGCGAAGGGCTCGGCCCAGGTGCCGGGCAGGATGCCGGGGACACCGGCCAGCTCGGCGGCGTTGGGCGGGTCGCTGAGCGGCAGGATCCAGAACAGCAGCTCCAGCCACCAGGTGAGGGTGTCCTCGCCCTCGGCGGGGCCCCAGCCCTGGACGAGCATGCCGGTCACGCCGATGGCACCGGCGGCCCACAGCGGGGGCAGCAGGCGCCGGACGCGGCTCTTGATGACCTGGCCGGGCGGGCGCTTGAGGGAGCGCGCCATCAGGTTGCCCGCGAGGGCGAACATGACGCCCATCGACGGGAAGACCAGCGGGAGCCACATCCAGCCGGTCAAGTGGTACAGGACGACCCGGAAGAGGGCGAGCGCCCGCAGCAGGTCGAAGTACCGGTCACGGCCGGGCGCCTTCGGCGCGGCTTCGGGGACGGGGACGGGCCCGGCGGCCGGCTCGGCCTCCGGCACGGGAGGAGCGGTCCCGGGCGCGGTGAGGGTCGCGGAGGCCGCCGGGTGAGCAGCCTCGTACGTCTCGTACGTCTGGTACGCCTCGTACGCCGGCTGCTGGGGCGCCGGGTAGGCCTGGCCGTGGGGGTGCGCGTACGGCTGGGCGAAGGGGTCCGGCTCCGTGCCGAAGGGCGCGAAGTAGTCCGGTTCCGGGGCGGTCGGCGGGTACGGCTGCGGGGCGTCGTCCGCCGTGGACCGCTCGTACGGCCAGGCGTCGTAACGGTCGTCATGGCCGCCACGGTCGTCGTAGGACCCGCCCGTGTAGTTGTCCGTCATCCGACCGGTCTCCGATCGTCACTGTGGGCGGCGCGCTGCGTGGGTATGGAGCCCGGCGCCTCCACGACTCCGGTGCGGCGCAGCTTCTGCCAGCGCAGGCGGCCGCCGGTGAGAGCGGTGATCCAGGACTGGAGCAGCACGACGTACATGAGCTGCCGGTAGAGGATCTGCTGGAGCGGCAGGGAGATGAGGTGGGTCATCTTCTCCTTGTCGAGCCGGAAGGCGTACGCCGCGCACACCGCCTGCACCAGCAGGACGCCCAGCCACGCCAGGATCGTCTTCTGCGTGGGGCCGAAGATCAGGCCGTACAGCAGGAAGACGTCGATCAGCGGCGCGAGCAGCGGTGTGATCACCATGAAGAGCGAGACCAGCGGCAGCCCGACGCGGCCGAAACGGCCGGAGGGGCCCCGGTCGAAGACGGCACCGCGGTGCTTCCAGATGGCCTGCATGGTGCCGTAGCTCCAGCGGTAGCGCTGGGACCACAGTTGCTGGACGGACTCGGGGGCCTCGGTCCAGGCGCGGGCGTTCTCCGCGTACACGACGTGCCAGCCGTCGCGGTGGATGGCCATGGTGATGTCGGTGTCCTCGGCGAGGGTGTCCTCGCTCATGCCGCCGACCCGGTCCAGCGCGGTACGGCGGAACGCGCCGACGGCTCCGGGGATGGTCGGCATGCAGCGCAGTACGTCGTACATGCGGCGGTCGAGGTTGAAGCCCATCACGTACTCGATGTGCTGCCAGGCGCCGATGAGGGTGTCGCGGTTGCCGACCTTGGCGTTGCCGGCCACCGCGCCGACGCGCGGGTCGCCGAAGGGCTGCACCAGATGACGGACCGTGGACGGCTCGAAGACCGTGTCGCCGTCCATCATCACGATGATGTCGTGGCTGGCGTGCGCGATGCCGTTGTTGAGGGCGGCGGGCTTGCCGGAGTTGACCTGCCGGACGACACGGACGTTGGGCAGCCACATCCGCTCGACGATGTCGGCGGTGCCGTCGGACGAGCCGTCGTCGATGACGATGACCTCGATCGGGTGGTCGCTCGCCATCAGCGACCGGACCGTGTTCTCGATGCACTCCTTCTCGTTGTACGCCGGGACCAGCACCGTGACGGGTTCGGTGACGGGCGCGCCCCAGCGGAAGCCGCGCCGGCGCACCTTGCGGGCGTGCGCGAAGGCCAGGACGAGCATCAGGCCGAAGCGCCCGATGACGAGGACACCGACGATGGCGAGGCCGCCCACCAGGACGACGGTGATGTTCTCGGAGATGCCCACGGCGTAGACGAACGCCTTGCCCTTCCACAGCTCCATGCCGCTCACCTCGGTGTGGGCACTGGGCGCCCCGAGGGCCTCGGTGAGCGTGGTGAAGTCGTACCCCTTGGCCTTCTGCTGCGGCAGGAAACGGCCGAGGGCTGCGACCGTCTGCTCCCGGTTGCCGCCGGAGTCGTGCATCAGCACGATCGCGCCCTTGCCGGGCTTCGGCGTGGCGTTCTTGATGATCTTGTCGACGCCCTGGCGCCGCCAGTCGTGGCTGTCGGTGTCGTTGAACGCCGCGATGTAGCCGCGGCTGCCGGCGTACTTGATCAGGTCCCAGTTCTTGTTGTCCAGGTGCCAGACGAAGTTCGAGTACGGCGCGCGGAAGAGGGAGGAGCGGACACCGGTGGCCCCCGCGAGCGCCATCTGGTTCTGGGAGAGCTCCCAGTCGATGCGCTCCTTGGACTGGAGGGAGAGATCGGGGTGGTTGAAGGTGTGCAGGCCCACCTCGTGGCCTTCCTCGACCATCCGCTCGACCAGGTCGGGATGGCGCGCGGTCATGGCGCCGGTGACGAAGAAGACCGCGCGGGCGTCATGCTTCTTCAACTGGTCGAGGACCTTGGGCGTCCACACCGGGTCCGGGCCGTCGTCGAAGGTCAGAACGATCTTGTCGTTCGGGACGTTCAGGCTGACCGGCTTGTCCGGGTCCCTCGCGTCGATGACCGGTCCGCCCTTGTGCATGGCGGAGGGCACCTGGTCGCGGGCCTCGAGGAGCCGGATCCGGTGATCGGGCCGGATCTCGTTGTGTACGTAGCCGCGCAGCATCAGCATCGCGAACAGCGCGACCAGGAAGAGCGACGGCAGCAGATAGCGCATGGGCAGCCTGCGCCGGACGGCACGCGCCTTCTTCGCGCGCCGTCTGCCTGACGTTGTCATTTACGGTGTGCCTTCCGCGGCCATCTGCTGGCCGCCGCTCTCTTCGACCGGCGGATCGGTCGGGTCTTCCGTCGGGGTCGTCGGGTCGTCCGTGGGACCGCCCTGCTCCGGCGTGGGGACCGGCGGCTGTGGGGTGGGGTCGCCCTTGGCGGGCCCGGGGGGCGGAGTCCTGTTCGCGCCCTTGTCCTCGGCCTCGTCCACGGAGCGGTCCGGACCGGTGCTGGGCGGGGTGGCGGGGTCGGCCGGGGTGCGCGGGTCCGCCGGGTCGGCCGGGGTGTCGTCCGCGGAGGCGGCGCCACTGGGCTGCGGGACGACCTCGCCGGTGGAGTGGGTGGGCGCCGGGGCGCTCGGAGCGCCGGGGGCGTCGGTGGCGCCGGGGCTGGTGGAGCTGGCGGGGACGACCGTGGTGGTGTCGGTCTTCTTCTCGCCGGCGGGCCCCGGTATGAGGAGCCAGGGAGCGCTGGAATTGCCGCCCGCTATGGCGACGACGAGCGTGATCGCGTACACCGCGCACGCGGTCGCGAGCACCCAGCCGATGCGGCGGAACTTCTTGCTGCGGCGGCCGCTCTCGTCGACGAACACCGGCCCGTCGGAGGGCTCCTGGCCCATCGGGACGGGCGCGGAGGCCTGTGCCTGCGCGGCAGCCGGTGCGGAGACCGTCACGGCCGGGAGCTCGGCGGTCTGGAACTCCAGGCCAAGACTGTCGGCGCGGTACGCGATGGTCTCGTCCTCGTGGGCGAGGCCGCCGGGCTGGTGGGCGTGGGCCCCGGCCGGGTATGCCTGGCCGTCCGCCGCGTACCCGGCGCCATCGGCGAGGTATCCGTGGCCGTCGGCCGCGTAGCCGGAGCCGGCGGGCTGGTAGGGCTGGCCGTCGGCCGCGTACCCGGGGTTGTCGGAATGGTGGGCGTGACCGTCGTCCGGGTAGCCGTGAGCGCCGGCCTGGTGGCCGTGACGCTCGGCCGGGATTCCGGCACCGTCGGCTCGATGCCCGAACGCGTTGAACTCGCCGAGGCTGTCGAGCTGGACGGTGCTGTCGAGTGGCTCATTCTGGTGCCCGTTCCAGGCACCTTCTCGCCAATTGTCCACTTTTGTACGCACATCCCCCACTGAATGGACCAAGGGTGCGCACACGGACTACCTGGGTACTCGCCACCGGACCGGGCCCCCACCCTGCCGGGGCGCCCCCACCACACTGCACCCGGACCATGAATGTAGCGCACGCTTATGACAAGAGTGCTTATGGTTCATTCATTTGGACACATGTGCAACAAATCACCCTCTGGCAGCCATGCTCCGGGCGGCATCTCCAGCCATCCTTCCGACTCGGCCATCTCGGCCGCCGCCGCGCGCAGCGCGTCGAGCCCCGGATGCTTCAGCCCCTTGCGCCACACCAGTGACACGGGCGACAGCGGTACGGGCCCGACGAGCGGCCGCATGACGCACCCGGGCATGGCCGGAAAGTCCACGGCGGCCAGAACTGGTGTACGCGTTTTGGCCATGACCCGGCGGAACTCCTCGAAGCCGATCGCCACCGGCGCCGGCGGCGCGACCTTGATGCCGCGCCCGGCGAAGAGCCGCTCGGCCAGGTCGGTCCACTCCCTGGTCGCGGGGTTGCCGGCGCCCGCGTACACGGACTCCCCGGCGAGCGCGTCCAGTTCCACCTCGGCCCGGCCGGCGAGGGGGTGCCCCTCCGGCAGCAGCACGGCCATCGGCTCGTACCGTACGGGCTGCGCCGACAGCCGGGCACGGACGGCGGGCGGCAACCCGGCGAACCGCCCGAAGGACACGTCGAGCCGCCCGGCGGCGATCTCGGTGGCCGCGCTCGTCAGTCCGCTCTGGTAGCGGGCCATCAGCTCGCACTGGGGCGCCAGTTCGCGGGCCCGCGCCAGCACCCGGCCGCTCGTCAGGCCATCGGTGTTGAGGTCCACCAGGAGCGGCCGCACCTCGTCGGCGAAGGCGGCGCCCAGCTCGTCGTACGCCGCCAGCACGGCGTGCGCGTACGGCAGCAGCCGCTCGCCCTCCATCGTGAGCGCCACCTGCCGGGTGGTGCGGGTGAACAGCTCGGCGCCCATCTCCCGCTCCAGGCGCCGGATGTCCCGGCTGAGCGCCTGCTGGGCGACGTACAGCCGGGCGGCGGCCCGGGTGAAGTGCAGTTCGTCGGCGACGGCCACGAAGGCGCGGAGGAGCCGTGGTTCGATGTCATGGGCCACCCGCCGGAATTTACAACACGGGCGCGTCAATGGGCTCCCACCAGGTGTTGGACCGGCGGTGGGCCGCGAGGCGAGGCTGAGCGCATGCCGCAAACGAAGAACGCTCCCCTGCTCGCCCTCACCCCCGAGTCCCCCATCCTCGCCCCGCGCTACGAAGCCCCGCGCCACGACGACCCGCGCTACGAAGCCCCGCGGCGGACGCCACTCCGGACGCCACGCCGGAAACCAAGACCCCTGGAGCGCTACGCCCGGCTCTTCGCGCTGCCCGGCACGCGCGCGTTCACCCTGGGCAACCTCATCGCCCGCCTGCCGATGGGGATGTTCAGCGTGAGCGCGGTCATCATGATCGCCGGGGCATACGGTTCCTACGCCCTCGCCGGTGCGGTCACCGCCACCGGGCTCGCCGCCACCGCCCTGGTGGCACCGTTCACGGCCCGGCTGGTCGACCGGTACGGGCAGGCCCGGGTCGCCGTGCCCGCCACCGTCGTCGCCGTACTCGGATCGCTCGCCCTGCTGTTGTGCGTGCACCACCACGCGCCCGCGTGGACGCTCTTCGCCGCCTACGCGGCCACCGCGACCACACCCAACACCGGCGGCATGTCCCGCGCCCGCTGGGCGCACCTGTACCGGGACGACCCCGCCGCCGTCCACACCGCGAACGCCTTCGAGCAGGCCGCCGACGAGCTGTGCTTCATGCTGGGCCCGGTGCTCGCCGCGTTCCTGTGCGCGGCCCTTTTCCCGGAGGCCGGCACGCTGACCGGCGCGGTGCTGCTGCTCACCGGGGTGCTGCTCTTCGCCGCGCAGCGCGCCACCGAGCCGCCCGTCACGCCCCGCGCCGGCGGGGCGCGCACCCCGCTCCGTACGCCCGGCATGCCCGCACTGCTGGCGGTGTTCCTGGCGACGGGCGCGGTGTTCGGGTCGATGGAGGTCGTCACGCTCGCCTTCGTGGACGGCCCGGCGGCCGGTGCCGTACTGGCGCTCCAGGCGGCGGGGTCGTGCGCGGCGGGCCTGGTGTACGGCTCGGTGCGGCCCGCGCGCCACGTGGGGCGCCGTCTGCTGGGGTGCCTCGCCGCGATGACCGCGCTGATGTCGCTGCCGCTGCTCGCGGCGGCCGGCACCGGCTCGCTGCTCGCGCTGGCGGGCGCGCTGCTGGCGGCGGGGATGGCGACCGCGCCGACCATGGTGACGGGTATGACGCTGGTCCAGCGTCTGACGCCCGCGGCGCAGCTCAACGAGGGCATGACCCTCGCCGTCACCGCCCTGCTCGGCGGTATAGCGGCCGGCTCGGCGACCGGCGGCTGGACGGTCGAGCACGCCGGGGCCTGGGCCGGGTACGCGGTGCCGGTCGCGGCGGCGGCCCTCGCCCTGGTCCTGGCAGTGGCGGGTACGACGAAGGCCCGGCCGTCGCGGTGACGGCCGGGCCTTCGCCCACATGGGATGACGGGTCCGGGGGGCAACCCCCGGAGGTACCGCTCGTGGAGATGGCGGGAATCGAACCCGCGTCCAACGGTGCAGAACCAGGGCTTCTCCGTGTGCAGTCCGCTGCGCTTTTCTCGGCCCCGGAGATCACGCGGACAAGTCTCCGACGGGCTCAGTCACTGTTTGATTTCCCTCTGCACCCCGTGACCGGGTTCAGAGGTTTAGTTCCCTAGCTGATGCCAGGATCCGGGTCGGGAACAGCCCCGGGCTGACACTTCGCAAGTCGCTACTTAGGCAGCGAGGGCGAAGGAATCGCGCTTGGAGTTGGCGATTATTGGTTGCGACATATGGTTTACGAGATCATTGCCGCTTCCTCGACACGCTTCCCCTGCTTCGACATCCGCTGTCGAAACCGATCATCCCCATGTTGATTTATCAATGCCCCCGGAGGGGCCGCGCCTCTGCCGTGAGAGGCAGGTGCCATCGTACGTGACCAACGTACGACGGTGCCAGCGTATTCCCGAGGCGTCCCCCGGGTGTCCCCTGAGGCGTCCCAGAACCGGGCACGCAGGTGTCGACGCCCGGCCGGGCCGGTGTGTTCCCGGCCCCGGACGTCACGCCCGCTGGCGGCGGCGGACCGCCGAGATGGCACGCTCGGCCTCGCGCCGGTCCTGCTTCTCGCGGAGCGTCTGACGCTTGTCGTACTCCTTCTTGCCCCTCGCGAGCGCGATCTCGACCTTGGCCCGGCCGTCCTTGAAGTACAGGGACAGGGGCACGATCGTGTGACCCGTCTCCTGGGACTTGGACTCCAGCTTGTCGATCTCGACCCGGTGCAGCAGCAGCTTCCGCTTCCGCCGTGCGCTGTGGTTGGTCCAGGTGCCCTGGCTGTACTCCGGTACGTGCACGTTGTGCAGCCATGCCTCATTGCCGTCGATCTGGACGAAACCGTCCACGAGAGAGGCCCGCCCCTGGCGCAGCGACTTCACCTCGGTGCCGGTCAGCACCAGACCGCACTCGTAGGTGTCCAGAATGTGGTAGTCGTGCCGCGCCTTCTTGTTCTGCGCGATCAGCTTGCGCCCTTTTTCCTTAGCCATAGTGCCGCCATTTTCGCACTACGAGCCGCCCCCGAGGCCACTCAATACTGTGCGGGCCCGTTCCTCGGCGCGATCGGGGGCCACCAGGTCCGGGGTGATGCCCCGGCCGTCGACGCTGTGCCCGGCGGGGGTGCGGTAGTGGCCGACGGTGAGCTCGGCGACCGACCCGTCGGGCAGGGGGCTCGGCATCTGGACCGACCCCTTGCCGAAGGTCCGGCTACCGACCGTGACCGCCCGGCCACGGTCCTTCAGGGCCCCGGCCAGGAGCTCGGCCGCGCTCATGGTGCCGCCGTCCACCAGCGCCACCAGGGGCCTGACGGTGTCGCCGCCCGGCTCGGCGTACAGCGCCTGTTCCCTGCCGTGGACGTCGTACGTGGCGACGAGGCCGCCGTCCAGGAACGCGGAGGCCACAGTGACCGCCTCGGTGACCAGGCCGCCGCTGTTGCCCCGCAGGTCCAGCAGGACGCCCGCGTCCGCCGGGGCGCCGCGGACCGCGTCCCGCACCCGCTGTCCGGCGCCCTTGGTGAACGCCGCGACCCTGATCCGCAAGGAGCCGTCGGCCAGCCGCTGCACGGTCACGTCCTCGGTGGCGAGCCTGGCCCGCCGCAGCGACTCGGTCCACGCGCGCGTGCCGCGCTGCACCCCGACGGCGACCACCGAGCCGGGCGGTGCGCCGTCCCCGCGCAGCAGGGCGACGACCTCGGCGGCGGAACGGCCGTCGACGGGGCGGCCGTCGACCGTGCGGATGCGGTCCCCGGCCTTCAGGCCGGCCCGGGCCGCCGGGCCGCCGCCCTGGACGCGGGCCACCTCGATGCGGCCGTCGGCGGCGCGCCGGGCGGAGAGGCCCACGCCCGTGTACCGGCCGTCCAGGGCCTGCTCGAACTCCTCGTACTCGCGCTGGTCGTAGACGGCGCCCCACCGGTCGCCGCTGCGGCTGACGACCTCCTTGGCCGCCTTGGCGCCGGACTTGCCGTCCGCCATGGCCTCGGCCGCCGCGCGGGCCAGCTCCCGCTGGTCGACCGGACCGCGTTCGGCGCCGGGGCTCGGCGCGGCCCGGGAGACGGTTCGGGTGCCCGGGTCCTCGCCGTCCTGGGGAAGGCAGTTGGTCACCGCGGCGGCGACGAGGACGGAGGCGAAGACGAATGTGAGGGCCGCCCCGCGGCTCCGGACGCCGCGGGGCCGGGTACAGAACTCGGGGCCCAGCATGGCGACCACTCTAGGACAAGCGAAAGGCGCCGTACGGTTGTTGACCGTACGGCGCCAGGGGCGATCGTCACACCTTCAGATACTTGCGCAGCGCGATGGCGGCCGCCAGCGAGGGCATCAGCAGGCCGATGACGACGACGAGCGGCAGCACGGTGACCACCGCGTCCCAGCCGATGAAGTTCACCAGCGGCATGCTCTCGGCGAGGTTGAGCCCCGCGTCGATCATGAAGTACCGGCCCACCAGCAGCATCACGCAGGCCACCACACCGCCCAGCAGGCCGGCGACGGCGGCCTCCATGATGAACGGCATCTGGATGTAGAAGCTCGACGCGCCGACCAGCCGCATGATGCCCGTCTCCCGGCGCCGGCTGAACGCCGACACCCGCACGGTGTTGACGATCAGCATCAGCGCGATGACGAGCATCAGCGCCATGACGCAGAGCGCGGCGACGTTCATGCCCCGCATCATCTGGAAGAGGTTCTCCAGCGTCTGGCGCTGGTCCTGCACCGAGTGCACACCCGGCCGCCCCGCGAACGCGGTGGCGACCACCTTGTACTTCTCCGGGTCCTTCAGCTTGACCCGGTACGACTCCTGCATCTGGTCCGGCGTGATGATGCTGGCGATGGCGGTGTCGCCGTACTGCTCCTTGTAGTGCTTGTACGCCTCGTCCGCCGTCTCGTGGTGGACCTTCTCGACGAGGTTGTCCAGCTTCTTGAGATCGGTCTCGATCTCCTTCTTCTGCTGGGCGGTGACCGCGCCCTTGTTGCACGTTCCGCCGGCCGCGGCGTCGTTCTTGTTGCAGAGGTAGATCGTGACGTTGACCTTGTCGTACCAGAAGTCCTTCATCACGCTGACCTGCTCGCGCATGAGCAGCGCACCGCCGAAGAGGGCGAGGGACAGAGCCACGGAGACGATGACGGCGAAGGTCATCGTGAGATTGCGACGGAGGCCGACACCGATCTCCGACAGTACGAACTGGGCGCGCATCGCGTGCGTTCAGCCTTTCCTTGCTAGTGCTGGTAGCCGCTAGTGCTGGTAGCCGTAGACGCCGCGCGCCTGGTCGCGTACGAGACGGCCCTTCTCCAGCTCGATGACCCGCTTGCGCATCTGGTCGACGATGTTCTGGTCGTGCGTCGCCATGATCACGGTGGTACCGGTGCGGTTGATCCGGTCCAGCAGCTTCATGATGCCGACGGAGGTCTGCGGGTCCAGGTTGCCGGTCGGCTCGTCGGCGATCAGCAGCATCGGGCGGTTGACGAACGCGCGCGCGATGGCGACCCGCTGCTGCTCACCGCCGGACAGCTCGCCGGGCATCCGGTCCTCCTTGCCGCCGAGGCCGACGAGGTCGAGGACCTGGGGGACGGCCTTGCGGATCTCGCCGCGCGGCTTGCCGATGACCTCCTGCGCGAACGCGACGTTCTGCGCGACGGTCTTGTTGGGCAGCAGGCGGAAGTCCTGGAAGACGGTGCCGAGCTGGCGGCGCATGTGCGGCACCTTCCAGTTGGACAGCCGGGCGAGGTCCTTGCCCAGGACGTGCACCGTGCCGTGGCTGGCGCGCTCCTCGCGCAGCACCAGCCGCAGGAAGGTGGACTTTCCGGAGCCGGAGGACCCCACCAGGAAGACGAACTCGCCCTTCTCGATCTCGAGGGAGACGTCCCTCAGTGCGGGGCGGTTCTGCTTCGGGTAGGTCTTGGAGACGTTGTCGAATCGGATCACGGGTGCACCACGGTCGGCAGGGAGTAGGTGTGCGTGACCATACGCGACTGTGGATGCCGCGTGCAGTCGCCGTCCTGCCTTGCGCCATTTGTCCGGGTGAGGTACAAGCCCGAACCGGGGGTAATCCGGCGGGGCGCGCCTAAACTCTCCGGAGCTGGCACAGTGGTAGGGGGAACGGATGCGTTTCCCTGAGCGTTGTGCGGAGAGAACTGTGTGCACAGTCCGCGTCAGTGCACGGTCCGCGTCTGCGGCTCCGCCGCGCGGGAGGAGGAGAGCGCATGACCTATGACCGATTGGTGTGCGCCAACTGCGCGGCCCCCGTCAGCGAGGGCCGGTGCCCCGTCTGCCGGGCGAACCGGGAGCGTCTCCAGCAGGAGGGACCCTTCGGCGGGCTGAACCCGGTGGCTCTGCTGACGCTGCTGGTCATCCTGGTCGCGGCGGTGGCCCTGCTGGCCCACCAGACCGCGTAAGGCTTCGCTGTACGCACGCTGTACGCACGGAAAGGGCCCGGGCGGCCATCATGGCCCGCCCGGGCCCTTCCGTCGCTCTACGGCACGTTACGCGGCCGTACGGCCACCGCCCACGAGACGCGGCAGCATCCGGAAGCCGATGCCACCGGCGATCATCGTCGCGGCGCCGATGAGCAGGAACGAGGTCTCGGCGGCGCCGGTCTCGGCGAGCTCCTCCTTGGCCTGGCCCTGCTCGACCGGCTTCGAGCCGGCGGAGTCGGTGTCGGTGTTGTCGGCGCACTCGGCACCGTCGAGGTCGACGGTGCAGGTGCCGGCGTCGTCGCCGCCGGTGGCGGACCCGGCGGAGCCGCCCTGGTCGCCGCCGGTGCTGCCACCGTTGGTGGAGCCGCCCTGGTCACCGCCGTTGCTGCCGCCGGTGGAGGTGGAGCCACCGGAGTTGCCGCCCGAGGTGCCGTTACCGCCGGAGTTCCCGCCGGAGTTGCCGTTACCGCCCGAGTTGCCGTTACCGCCCGAGTTGCCGTTGCCGCCGGAGTTGCCGCCGCCGGTGGTGGTGTCGCCGCCGCCGGTCACGGTGCCGCCGCCGGTGGCCGTGCCACCGCCCGTGGTCGTGTCGCCGCCACCGGTCACGGTGCCGCCGCCGGTGGCCGTGCCACCGCCCGTGGTCGTGTCGCCGCCGCCCGTCACGGTGCCGCCACCGGTCACCGTGCCGCCCGTGGTCGTGTCACCGCCACCGGTCACCGTGCCGCCGCCGGTGGTCGTGTCGCCGCCGCCCGTCACGGTGCCGCCACCGGTCACCGTGCCGCCCGTGGTCGTGTCACCGCCACCGGTGGCGGTGCCGCCACCCGCGGTCGTGCCACCGGCGATCTGGCCGACGGTGTCGTTGCCGCCGTCCGTGCCGTCGCCGATACCGAGGCCGGCCTCCAGGCCGTTCTCGTCCGCCTCCGCCCGGACGCCGATGCCGGCGACGTTGACGTCTATGCCGACCGCCGAGGCGGCGCCGGCCGCGGTCAGGGACGCTCCGGCCGCGATCACCGCGCCGGCTGCGATCCGCGCCACGCGGACCCGCGTCTTCTTGGTCATCTGCCTGCTACCCCCAGTAGCTGATTCGTCAGTGGAGCAGCGCTCGGGGCAGCGGACGCTGGGGGTCCTGCTCAGTTGCCCCCGATCACACGCGCCCCAGTCATGCGCATGCCGCGCGTCAGCTTTCCCAGTTTTCGCACAAGCGTCAAGGCGGTTGCGCGTGCGATGCCCGGAATGATCACACTTGCCTGGCCTGCAACGATGCAACTGTGACGTAAACGGCGAACACCGGCCCGCCATAGGCCGGTTTCCTTGTCGACAAAGCGAGGTGACGGCCAACAGGCCGCTTGCGCCAGCGAATTGGGGCCGCGTACGCGAACGGCGCCGGACCACCCGCTCGACGGGCTGTCCGGCGCCGGAACGCGAACCGCTACTTCTCCTGCTGCTTCCGCCAGCGAATGCCCGCTTCCAGGAAGCCGTCGATCTCGCCGTCCAGGACCGACTGCGGGTTGCCGACCTCGAACTCCGTACGCAGGTCCTTGACCATCTGGTACGGGTGCAGGACGTACGAACGCATCTGGTTGCCCCAGGAGTTGCCGCCGTCGCCCTTGAGGGCGTCCATCTTGGCCTGCTCCTCCTGGCGGCGGCGCTCAAGGAGCTTCGCCTGGAGGACGTTCATCGCACTCGCCTTGTTCTGGATCTGCGAGCGCTCGTTCTGGCAGGAGACCACGATGCCGGTCGGGATGTGCGTGATGCGCACGGCCGAGTCGGTGGTGTTGACGCCCTGGCCGCCGGGGCCGGAGGCGCGGTAGACGTCGATGCGCAGCTCGGACTCGTCGATCTCGACGTGGTCGGACTGCTCGACGACCGGCAGCACCTCGACGCCCGCGAAGGACGTCTGGCGGCGGCCCTGGTTGTCGAACGGGGAGATGCGGACCAGGCGGTGCGTGCCCTGCTCCACCGAGAGCGTGCCGTAGGCGTACGGGGCCTTGACGACGAAGGTGGTCGACTTGATGCCGGCCTCTTCGGCGTACGACGTCTCGTAGACCTCCGTCGAGTACCCGTGCCGCTCGGCCCAGCGCAGGTACATGCGCTGGAGGCGCTCGGCGAAGTCGGAGGCGTCGACGCCGCCGGCCTCCGCGCGGATGTTCACCAGCGCCTCGCGCTCGTCGTACTCGCCGGACAGGAGGGTGCGGACCTCCATCTCGTCGAGCGCCTTGCGGACGGAGACGAGCTCCGCCTCGGCCTCGGCGAGGGTGTCCGGGTCGTCCATCTCCTCGGCGAGCTCGAAGAGGACGGCGAGGTCGTCGATGCGACTGCGCAGCGCCTCGGTCTTGCGCACCTCGGCCTGGAGGTGCGAAAGCTTGCTCGTGATCTTCTGCGCCGCCTCCGGGTCGTCCCACAGGGACGGGGCCGCGGCCTGCTCCTCGAGCACGGCGATGTCTGCCCTCATCCTGTCGAGGTCCAGGACGGCCTCGATCGACCCCATGGTCGAGGAGAGGGACTTCAGCTCTTCGGATACATCGACGACTGCCACGACACCAGCGTAACGGCTGCGTGCGACACCCCGGGCCCCCAGGCGGGCCCTAGGGCTGTGACGGGGCCGACTGCTTGGAGTCCTGGGGCGGGGCGCCCGGGTCGTCGTCGCTGGTCGCCACGTAACCGCCGACCCCCGCGGCGGTGACGAGGGCGAGGGCGGCGATACCGAGGGTGAGGCGGCGCTTGCGGACGGTTCCGGACTTGTGGCGGGCGGAGCCGGGGCGGCGTCCGCCGGCCGGGCGGGGGGCACGGGCGGTGCCGTGGGGGCCGCCGGAGAGCTCGTCGGGGGCCGGGACGCGCATCGAGGTGTGGGTGTCCCGGTTGGAGTCGGTGGACGAGCCGGGTACCAGCGGGACGGCGGCCCGGCGCGGGGCGTTCGGGATCGTCGGGTAGGGGTCGTCCTGGTACGGCTCCGGGGCGGGCTCGGCGTCCGGCTCGTCGACGTCGAGCGGCGGCATGCCCGCGACGAGCGGGAGGAGGTCGTGCAGCCGGGCGGCGAGCTCGGAGGCGCGCAGCCGGGAGGCGGGGGCCTTGGCGAGGCACTGGACGATGAGCTGCCACAGCTCGTCCGGGATGCCGGGCAGCGGGACGACGGTCTCGGTGACGTGGCGGCGCAGTACGGCGCCGGGGTGGCCGCCGCCGAACGGCGTGAAGCCCGCCAGCAGCTCGTACAGCACCGTCGCCAGGGCGTAGATGTCGACCGCCGCGCGGGGCGGGAGGCCCTCGACGATCTCGGGGGCCACGTAGTCGGGGGTGCCGATGACGCGGGTGGACTTGGTGCGGCCCGGGGTGTCGATCAGCTTGGCGACGCCGAAGTCGGTGAGGAGGGCGGGGTGGGCGCCGCCGGGGCCGAGCGGGCCCTCCATGTCGAGCAGGATGTTCTCCGGCTTGACGTCACGGTGGACGATCCCGGCGGCGTGCGCGGCGGCGAGGCCCTCGGCGACGTCCGCGACGATCGAGACGGCCGCCGCGGGGGCGAGACGGCGCTCGCGGTCCAGTCGGGTGCGCAGGTCGGTGCCGCGCACCAGGTCCATGACGAGCGCGAGGTCGTTGCCGTCGACGACCAGGTCGCGGACGGCCACCACGCGCGCGTGGTCCAGCCCGAGCAGGGCGGTGCGC
Source organism: Streptomyces sp. NPDC049837 (assembly GCF_040674455.1). Lineage (NCBI taxonomy): Bacteria > Bacillati > Actinomycetota > Actinomycetes > Kitasatosporales > Streptomycetaceae > Streptomyces > Streptomyces sp. NPDC049837. The sequence goes on from NZ_JBFAMP010000012.1 coordinate 181,686, forward strand.
TCCTGGACGAAGCGTCCGACGAGCTCCTGGTCGGAGGCCAGGTCCTCGCGCAACAGCTTGATGGCGACGGGGCCCTCCGGGCCCTCGCCGAGCCACACCGTTCCGGCACTTCCCCGCCCCAGGATCTGGTGGGCCGTGTACCGGCTGCCGATTTTCCGTGCCAAGACTGCTCCCTCAGCGGCTGGCGTTCCCGACCAAGTTACGCGGGCGCGGGCGCCGGTATTCACCTCCGAGGGGAAATCACCCCTCGGAAGTCGACAAATCGGCAGGGTTGCTGCCCGGAGGCCGGGTCACTGCCCGGAGGGTGTGCCGGTGCCGCCGGAGGTGCCGGTGCTGTCGCCGATCTCCGAGATCCACCTGGACACCGTCGACACGCCGTCGCTGATGGCCTGCCAGTAGCTCTTGCCCTCGGCGATCCAGTCCTGGAGCGGGGTCAGCTCCCAGATGAGCCAGCCCGCCACGACGAACAGCACGATCGTGAACAGGCAGCCCTTGAGACAGCCGAGGCCCGGGATGCGCATCGGGTTGGCGCTGCGCTGCCGGGGCGGGCGCGGCTCGCGCGGCGGGCGCGGGGCGGGCTGCTGGGGCTGCTGCGGCGGGTGCGGCTGGTGGCGCTGCGGCGGGTACTGCTGCTGCGGGGGCGGCGGCGGCGCGTACTGCTGACGCTGCGGCGGGCGCTGCTGCGGCCTCTGCTGCTGGTGCTGCGGCGGGTACTGCTGCTGGTGCTGCGGGGGCTGCTGGCGCTGCGGGCGGCGGCGCAGGGGGTCCTGGCTCGGGTCGAGGTACTGGACCTGGGTCTGCTCGTTGCGGTCCCGGGCGGCGCGCAGTTGGGTCTGCCACGGGTGCGGCTCCTCCGGCTGCGGCGGGCCGTCGGGGCGCGGGGGTACGGGCGGCATGACCGCGGTCGGGTCGGCCGCGCCCGCGCTGTTGGTGGGCATCACGCTGGTGGCGGCGTTGGGGTCGTACTGGCCCGCGTTGCTGGGCAGCACCTGTGTCGGGTCCGCCGCGCCCGGAGTCTCGGGGACCTGCGCCGGTGCCGGGTCGGGGGCGAGCAGGGCGCCGACGCCCTCGGCGGCCTCGATCTGGGCGGGCGTGGCGTGGACGCCGATGCCGGCGGCGACGGTACGCAAGGCCCGGGCGAGGTTCTCGGCGCTGGGGCGGCGGTCCGGGTCCTTGCTGAGGCAGCGCTCTATGACGGTCCACAGGGGGCCCGGGACGGTCGAGGGGCGGCGCGGCTCCTCGCTGAGGTGGCGGTGCAGCACCTCCAGCGCGGTGCCGCCGGCGAACGGCGGGCGGCCGGTGACCAGCTCGTACAGCAGGATGCCCGCGCCGTAGATGTCCACGGCGGACGTCTGCGGCCGGCCCTCGGCGGACTCGGGCGCGACGTACGCGGGCGTGCCGACGAATTCGTGCGTACGGGTGAGGCCGGGGCTGTCCGCGAGGCGCGCGATGCCGAAGTCGGTGAGCATCGGGTGCATCTGGCCGTCCCGCTCGGCGAGCAGCACGTTGGCGGGCTTCAGGTCGCGGTGGACGACGCCGTCGGCGTGGCTGGCGGCGAGCGCGTCGGCGATCTGGGCGGTGAGGAGGGAAGCGGCCACCGGGCTGAGGGGGCCGTTCTCCCGGATGTAGCGGTGCAGGTCCGGGCCGTCGACCAGGTCCATGACCAGGGCGAGGAGGTCGCCCTCGACGACGAGGTCGCGGGTCCGCACGATGTTGGGGTGGGTGAGGCGGAGCAGGACGGAGCGTTCCCGGAGGAACCGCATCACCACGTCCGCGTCGTTCGCGAGCTCCTCCTTGAGGACCTTGATCGCGACGGTCTCGCCGGGCTGGCCCGGTACGGCCGCCTCGGCGCCCGCGGTCTCCCGCTGGCGGGCTCGCCAGACGGTGCCCGTGGCGCCGCGTCCGAGCGGCTCCTCGAGCAGGTACTTGCTGCCTACCGGCCGCACGTCATGCGCTCCCTGGATCGTGGTCCTTGCCTGGCCCGTGCCTCCCTCTCGGGCCCGCCCGGGTGTCCGACCCACTGTAGTGCCGGAGAGCGGCACACCGGCGGGTCGTCTTCCGGTCCCGTTCGACCCTGCAAGACGCTTTCGAACGGGACACGGTTGCCAGGGTGACACGACCTGCGCCGGTCCACATGATCCCAAGCCGTACGCAAGCAGGCGTTTTCCTGATCGGGTGCGAACGATCAAGATCATTTCTGCCCGGGTCGGCGACGGGCTGTCAGTGGCAGGTGGGAGGATGCCTCCAGCACGGCCCATCGCGGGGTCGGGAGCCTCGTGGTCCGTGCCGACCTGACCGGACGACGCGTCCGTGGCGGGTGGGGGGCGAGCGAGACCGGCCATCCCCTCCCCTGCCGGGCGCGCCGCGCAGAAGGGACCGCTGACGGCGATGCAGATCCGGCTGACCGTCCTCGCGGCGCCGCCCGGCGGCCAGGCCGCCGGGCGAGCCTGTGACGTGCTTGTCACCGCCCCGGCCGGGACCGCGCTGGCCGCCGTCGCGGGCGGGCTGGCGGCCGCCGTGTCGGGCGCCGACTCCTCGGGCGCCGTCGTGCTGTACGCGGGCGGGGAGCGGCTGGACGTCCAGCGCCGTGTCCTGGGCGAGCCGCCGCTGGTGGACGGCGCGGTGCTCTCGCTCCAGGTGCCCGGGGAGGACCGGGCGCCGCTGGACGGCGGGGCCGCGCGGCTGCACGTGGTGGCCGGGCCGGACGCGGGCGGGGTCCACCTGCTGCACGCCGGCCAGATCCGGATCGGCCGCTCCGCCGACGCCGACGTCCCCCTCGACGACCCGGACGTGTCCCGGCTGCACGCCGCGGTCACCGTCACCGAGAGCGGCCGGGTCACGGTCGCGGACCTGGGTTCCACGAACGGCACCACCCTGGACGGCGCCGAGGTCGGCACCCGTCCGGTCCGCCTGGCGCCGGGCGCGCTGCTGCGGCTGGGCGAGTCGTCGCTGCGGCTGACGGCGGGCCCGCCCACGGCGGACGGCGCCCCGCTGCCGACCGCCCCCGACGGCGAGGGCCACCTCCGCGTGTCCCGCGCGGGCGCGGCGCCCTCCCGGGCGGAGGACGGCCCGGCGGGCGGCACCCCCGGGGGCGGCGCACCGGCGGGCGGCGCACCGGCGGGCGGGGCCCATCACCCACGGCTGCCGCGCCAAAGTGCCGGACCGCCCGCCCCCCGCGAGACACCCACGGGCCCGGACGGCGCCGGCCCGGCGGTTACGCACGCCCCCGACGGCGCCCCACCTACCGCCACGCCGCCCACCGCCGCCGCACCCACCGGAAGCTCGCCGCTCGGCGGCGTGCCCCACCAGGGCGGCAGCGCCCGGCAGGCCACCCCACCGCGCGGCACCCCCGTGGGCGCCGCCCCGGGCGCACGTCCGGGCACCCCCGCCGGAGAGCCACCCGCCGAAGAGGCACCCGCCCCACCCGCCCGCAAGCGGGGCATAGGCGCATGGGCGCGGCGGTTCGCGGGCGGCGGGCGGGGCGACGAGGCGGCGCACGCGCCGGAGGGGCCCGTCCCGGCGGCGCTCGCGGGCGGGGCCGTCCAGGAGACGTGGCCCGACCCGGCGGCCGTGCTGCTCACCGCGCTCGGCCCGGGACCGCGCCTGTGGGAGCGGGGCCCCGGCCACCCGGAGGCGCTGGTCGTGCGGCTCGGCACCACCGACCGGGCCGACCTGGCCGCCGTGCCCGTCACGGTGGGGCTGCGCGAGGCCGGTTCGCTCGGGCTCGCCGGGCCCCGGGCGCGGCTGCTGGGCCTGGCCCGCTCCGTCGTGGCACAGCTCGCCGCGCTCCACGCGCCCGCCGGCCTGGAGATCGTGCTGATCAGCGGCGCGGGCCGCGGCCGCGAGTGGAGCTGGCTCGGCTGGCTGCCGCATGTGCGCCCGGGCCACGGCCAGGACTGCCGGCTGCTCCTCGCGTACGACCGGGAGCAGGCGGCCGCCCGGGCCGCCGAGCTCACCCGGCGGCTGGACGACGGGCCGCTCGGCCCCGGTTGGGCGAGCGCCGACCGCAAGGCCGTCGCCCGGGCCGCCGAGGAGCACGACGCGGCGTACGGCACGCGCACGGTCGTGATCGTCGACGGCGATCCGGGCTCCGCCGCGCTGCGTGAGACGACCGCCCGGCTCGCCTCGGCGGGCGCGGCGGCCGGCATCCACCTCGTCTGCCTGGCCGAGACCCCGGCCGCCTCACCGCTGTCGCCGGTCGCGGCGACGTACGAGACGGCGTGCGCCGCGTCCCTGGCGTTCCGCGAGTGCGGGGCCGTCGCGCTGCTGTCGGGGGACGTGGCGACCGCGCTGCGCCTGATGCGTACGGCCGGAGGGCAGCCCGCCGGTCATGGCACCGTCGGCACGGTCGACGCGGTCTCGGCCGCCTGGGCCGAGCGGTTCGCACGGGCCCTCGCCCCGCTGCGGGCGGACCGCGCCGAGGGAACCGAAGCCGGGGTCGCGGTGGGAACAGCGCCCCGCGCCGCCTCCGTACCGCTGCCCCCGTCGTCCCGGCTGCTGGACGAGCTGGGGCTGGCCCGGGCCACGCCCGCGTCCCTGATGGCCCGCTGGGCCTCGGCCCCGGACGGCACCGCCGTGCTGGGCACCGGCCCGCGCGGGCCCCTGGCCGTGGACCTCACCGCGGAGGGTCCCCACCTGCTGGTCGAGGGTCCGGCGGGCAGCGGCCGCACCGAGCTGCTGCGTACCGTCGCCGCGTCCCTGGCCGCCGCGTCCCGCCCCGACCGGCTGGGCCTGCTGCTCGTCGACGGCGCGGGCGGCGGGCGAGGCGAAGGGCTCGCGCCCTGCACGGAGCTGCCGCACGCCACCGAGCACCTGGTGGCCTCCGACCCGGTGCGGATGCGGGAGTTCGCCCAGGCGCTCGGGGCGGAGCTGAAGCGCCGCGCGGAGCTGCTGGGCCGCAAGGAGTTCACCGAGTGGCACACCCAGCGGGAGGTCGCCGACCGCATGGTCGGGCAGCGCCCGCCCGCCCCCGGCGACCTCGACACCCCGCCCTCCGGCACGCTGCGGCTGCGCCCGGCCGCCCGTACCGCCGAGGACGAGGTCCCGCCGCCGCTGCCGCGCCTGGTCGTCCTGGTCGACGACTACGACGCGCTCGTCGCGCCCGCGCTGGGCAGCCCGGGCCGCCCCGCGGCCGGTTCGGTGGTGCGGGCGCTGGAGGCCGTGGCCCGGGACGGCCACCGGCTGGGCGTGCACCTGGTGGCGGCGTCCGCCCGCCCGGACCGCACGGCCGACACGGAGCTGGCCCGCGCGGCGCGGCTGCGCGTGGTGCTGGACGCCCCGCCCGCCTCCCCAGGGCCGGACGTCCCGGCGCCGGGGCGCGGCCGGCTGGGGCACCCGGATGGCCGGGTGACGCCGTTCCAGGGCGGCCGGGTCACCGGGCGGATCCCCCGTACGGCGACGCAGCGGCCCACGGTGGTGCCGCTGGAGTGGGAACGGATGGGCGACCCGCCGGCCCGTCGCCCGGTGCGGGAGCTGGGCAACGGCCCGACGGACCTGGCGCTGCTGGCCAGCGCGCTGGAGCGGGCGGCCCGCTCGGTCGAGGCGACGCCGCTGCCCCCGCTCACCACGCCCCAGCACCAGTAAGAGGGCGCTGACGGGACGTCACGACCGGATCACGATCCCCGAGTTGACACGGAAGGCGGTATTGCGACCCCCGTACGCCCGGCGTAGACCTGACGGACGGGACGCGTACGCGCACGGAAGAGACGGGGCAGTGATGCGCACAACTCTTCGGACACGCAGGACACGCTGGACACGCACGACTCGCAAGGCGCCCAGGGCCGCCGCCGCGCTGGCGGCCGCCTGCGCGCTCGCCCTCGCCGGCTGCGGCGACGGTGACGGCGGCGGGGGCGGCTCCGAGCCGGACAAGGACACCAAGACCGGTGGGGCGACCGTTCAGTTGCCCAAGCTGAACGGCCAGAAGGTCCAGGTCGTGGCGGTGTGGACGGGCCCGGAGCAGGAGGCGTTCACCAAGGTCCTCGACGAGTTCGAGAAGCGCACCGGGGCGGAGGTCGCCTACGTACCGACGCAGGACGCGATGCTGAACTACATCGGTACGAAGATCGCGGGCGGTGCCCCGCCGGACGTCGCGATGCTCCAGCAGGTCGGCGCGCTCCACCAGGCCGTGGAGCGCAAATGGGCCAAGCCGGCCGGCGCCGGGGCCAAGGCGCAGTTGGCCAAGAACTACTCCAAGGGCTGGCAGGACCTCGGGGCGGTGAACGGCACCCAGTACGGCGTGTACTTCAAGGCCGCCAACAAGTCGCTGATCTGGTACAACACCGCCGTCTTCGAGAACGCGGGCGTGTCGGAGCCGAAGACCTGGAAGGAGCTGCTCGGCACGGCGGAGACGATCTCGGCGTCCGGGGTGACGCCCTTCTCGGTCGGCGGCGCGGACGGCTGGACGCTGACGGACTGGTTCGAGAACGTCTACCTCTCGCAGGCGGGGCCGGAGAAGTACGACCAACTGGCCAAGCACGAGATCAAGTGGACCGACCCGTCCGTGAAACAGGCCCTGACCACCCTCGCCGAGCTGTTCGGCAAGCCGAACCTGATCGCGGGCGGCGCGGCGGGCGCCCTCCAGACGGAGTTCCCGGCGTCCGTCACGCAGACGTTCACCGGCGGCGACCAGCCGAAGGCCGGGATGGTCTTCGAGGGCGACTTCGTCTCGATCAACATCGCCCAGACCGAGGCGAAGATCGGCGAGGACGCGAAGGTGTTCCCGTTCCCGGCGGTGGGGTCCGAGGCGCCCGTGGTGACCGGCGGCGACGTGGCGGTCGCGCTGACCGACAAGCCCGCCACCCAGGCACTGCTGACGTTCCTGGCGTCCCCGGACGCCGCGAGCATCTGGGCGGGCCAGGGCGGGTTCATCTCGCCCAACAAGTCGATGGACCCGGCGGCGTACCCGAACGACGTCCAGCGCGGCATCGGCAAGGCGCTGATCGCGGCGGGCGACGACTTCCGGTTCGACATGTCGGACCAGATGCCGCAGTCGTTCGGCGGGACGCCCGGCAAGGGCGAGTGGAAGGCGCTCCAGGACTTCCTGAAGAACCCGAAGGACATCGCGGGTACGCAGGCGAGGCTGGAGGCCGACGCGGCCAAGGCGTTCAAGGGCCAGAGCTGACGCCATGGCGGCGCCGACAGCGGGGGGCGCGGCGAGCACGTCGCCGGTGCCCCCGGGTTCGCGCAAGAGCGTCACCGGCACCCGCAAGCTCGTCGCGGCCGGCTTCCTGCTGCCCGCGCTGGTGCTGCTGGGCGCGCTCGTGGTCTACCCGATCGGGTACTCGGTCTACCGGTCCTTCTTCGACCAGGCCGGCAGCGGCTTCGCCGGGCTGGACAACTACGTCGAGATCTTCACCGACGACACGATCCTCACGGCCGTCAAGAACAACGCCGTCTGGGTCGTGGTCGCGCCGACCGTCGCCACCGCCCTCGGCCTGATCTTCGCGGTCCTGACGGAGCGGGTGCGGTGGGGTACGGCGTTCAAGCTGATCGTCTTCATGCCGATGGCGATCTCGATGCTGGCCGCCGGGATCATCTTCCGGCTGGTGTACGAGCAGGACCCGGACCGTGGCGTCGCCAACGCCGTCTGGGTGGGCGTGCACGACACGTTCGCCGAGACGGCCGGCTACCCCAAGGCGCGCCCGCTGGGCGTCCACCCGCTGAAGGCGGCGGGCGGCGGGGCGTTCATCACCAAGGAGCCGGTACGGGCGGGAACGCCCGCCAGGCTGCCGCTGATCGGCGTGGCGCCCCCGGACATGCCGGGTGACGCCCAGCCGGCGAAGGCGCCGGAGCCGTCCGGCGACGGGGTGTCGGGCACGGCGTGGCTGGACTTCACCCGGGGCGGTGGCGGCACGTCCAACACCATCGACGCCAAGGAGCTGGGCCTGAAGGGCCTGAAGGTGGAGGCGGTCAAGGACGGCCGGGTCGTCGCCACGGCGACGGCGGCCGCCGACGGCACGTTCTCCCTGCCCAAGGAGGCGGACGGCGCGTATCTGAAGCTGCCGGAGAGCAATTTCCGGGAGCGGTACAACGGCGTGGACTGGCTCGGCCCGTCCCTGGTCACCCCGGCCATCATCGGCAGTTACCTCTGGATGTGGGCGGGCTTCGCGATGGTGCTGATCGCCGCCGGCCTGGCGAGCCTGCCGCGCGAGCTGCTGGAGGCCGCCCGGGTGGACGGCGCCAACGAGTGGCAGGTCTTCCGCCGCGTCACGGTCCCGCTGCTGGCGCCGGTCCTCGCGGTGGTCCTGGTCACCCTGATGATCAACGTCCTGAAGATCTTCGACCTGGTGTTCATCATCGCGCCCGGCTCGGTGCAGGACGACGCGAACGTGCTGGCGCTCCAGCTCTACCGCTCGTCGTTCGGCACGGACGCGCACCTCGGCGTGGGCAGCGCCATCTCCGTACTGCTGCTGTTGCTGGTGATCCCGGTGATGTTCTTCAACATCCGGCGCATCCGGAAGGAGACCCGGCGATGAGCGGCACCCAGGGCACCCTCAGCGGCACGAACCGGCCGAAGGCGTCGGTGGCCGCGCGGATCGCCGCGCGGACCGGTGGCGGGGTCATGCGGGTCTTCCTCGTCCTCGTCGCGCTGTTCTGGCTGATGCCGACGGTGGGGCTGCTGCTGTCCTCGCTGCGCGACCCGGCCGACATGAACGCGAGTGGCTGGTGGACGGTGTTCACCGCGCCCGCCCAGCTCACCGCCACCAACTACGCGAACATCCTGGAGAACGACACCATCACCGGTTCGCTGCTCTCCACGGTCCTGATCACCGTGCCGGCGACCGTCCTCGTCGTCGTGATCGGCTCGCTCGCCGGGTACGCCTTCGCGTGGATGGAGTTCCCGGGCCGGGACTGGTGGTTCCTGGTCGTGGTCGGGCTGCTGGTGGTGCCCGTGCAGGTGGCGCTCGTACCCGTGTCGAAGCTGTTCGGCGCGGTCGGGATCTTCGAGACGACGCTGGGCGTCGTGCTGTTCCACGTGGCGTTCGGCCTGCCGTTCGCGATCTTCCTGCTGCGCAACTTCTTCGCGGAGATCCCGCGCGAGCTGCTGGAGGCCGCCCGGCTGGACGGGGCGGGCGAGATCCGGCTGTTCACGCGGGTGGTCATGCCGCTCGGCGGCCCGGCCATCGCCTCGCTCGGCATCTTCCAGTTCCTGTGGGTGTGGAACGACATGCTGGTCGCGCTGATCTTCGCGGACTCGGAGTCGCCGCCGATCACGGTCGCCCTCCAGCAGCAGGTGCGGCAGTTCGGCAACAACGTGGACATCCTGGCGCCCGGCGCGTTCGTGTCGATGGTGATACCCCTGGCCGTCTTCTTCGCCTTCCAGCGGCAGTTCGTCTCCGGTGTGATGGCGGGTGCGGTCAAATGAGGTACGTGGCCGTCCCCCGTATGCCACGGCGGGCGTAACCCGGTCGGTTCATCCGACGTTCCCGGGCCATGCCCCGGTTCAGCGTCATCGTCCCCGCGTACAAGGTCCAGGCCTATCTGCACGAGTGCCTGGAGTCGGTGCTCTCCCAGTCCTTCGAGGACCTGGAGCTGATCGCCGTGGACGACTGTTCGCCCGACGGTTGCGGGGCGGTCATCGACGAGTTCGCCGCCCGCGACCGCCGGGTCGTCGCCGTGCACCTGCCCGAGAACGCCGGGCTGGGGCCCGCCCGCAACGCGGGGCTCGCCCGGGCGAGCGGCGACTACATCGTCTTCCTGGACGGCGACGACACCTTCGTACCGGGCGCCCTCCAGGCCATCGCCGACCGCCTGAAGGAGACCGGCTCGCCCGATCTCCTGGTGTACGACTACGCCCGCGTCTACTGGTCGGGGGAGACGGTGCGCCACGAGTTCCGCAGCCACCTCTCCGAGGCCGGCCCGGCGCCCTTCCCGCTGACCGAGCGGCCGGGGCTGCTGAAGGTCCTGATGGTGGTGTGGAACAAGGCGTACAAGCGGGAGTTCGTCGAGCGGGAGGGGTTCACCTTCCCGCCCGGCTTCTACGAGGACACCCCGTGGACGTACCCGGCGCTGATGGCCGCCGGGTCGATCGCGACGCTCGACCGGGTCTGCGTCCACTACCGCCAGCGCCGCACCGGCTCGATCCTGCGGACCACCAGCCTGAGCCACTTCGACCTGTTCGAGCAGTACGAGCGGGTCTTCGCGTTCATCGACGCCCGCCCCGAGCTGGCGCGCTGGCGGCCGGTGCTGTTCCGGCGCATGGCGGACCACTTCACGTCCGTGTTCTCGGCCCGGGGCCGCCTCCCGCGCGGCTCGCGCGCCGACTTCTTCCGCCGCGCCCGCCGCCACTACCGCCGCTTCCGCACGCGCGGCGCCACGCCCAAGTTCACCACGCGGCTGCGCCACGCCCTGGTCCGGCTCGGCAGCCACCGCACGTACCGCGCCATCACGGCCGCCCGCGCGCAACTGAAGCGGACCGGGCGGTACGCCTCCTCCGGCACCCGGGCCCTGCGCGGCGCGCTGCTCCAGCTCCACTACCGCGTCCAGCTCTGCCTGCCGCTGCGCGAGGACCGGGCGGTGTTCGCCGCCTACTGGAACCGCGGCTACGCGTGCGGCCCGGCCGCCATCGAGGAGCGGGTGCGTGAGCTGGCCCCGCACGTGCGCACGGCCTGGGTGTGCGGGCCCGAGCACTTCCACACCGTGCCGCCCGCGACGCGCAGACTGCGCCCGGGGTCGGCCGCGTACTGGACGGCGCTGGCCCGCTCCAAGTACCTGGTGAACAACGTCAACTTCGACCGGCGGCTGGTCAAGCGGCGCGGCCAGCTCCTGATCCAGACCCAGCACGGCACACCGCTCAAGCACATGGGCCTGGACCTCCAGTACAGGCCGGCGGCCGCGCGGGACATGGACTTCGCGCAGTTGCTGCGCAACATCGACAAGTGGGACGCCGTGGTGTCCGCCAACCGCCACTCCAGCCTGGTGTGGGAGCGGGTCTACCCGGCCGCCTACCGCACGCTGGAGTTCGGCTCGCCGCGCAACGACGTCTTCCACCGGACCACAGCCGCCGAGGTCGCCCGGCTCCGCGAGTCGCTGCGCATCCCCGAGGGCCACACCGCGATCCTCTACGCCCCCACGCACCGCGACTACGTGCGCCCGCAGCCGCCGCTGGTGGACCTGGAGCGGCTGCTGCGGGCGCTCGGCCCCCGGTACGTGGTCCTCGCCCGCCCGCACCCCACGCACGGCGCGCCCTTCGCCGCGACGGGCAGCCCCCGGGTCATCGACGTGTCGGAGCACCAGTCCGTCGAGCAGCTCTGCCTCGCGTCCGACGCGCTGCTGACGGACTATTCGTCGCTGATGTTCGACTACGCGGTGCTCGACCGGCCGATCGTCGTGCACACCGAGGACTGGGCGGCGTACCAAGCGGCCCGTGGCACCTACTTCGACGTGCGGGCCTTCCCGCCAGGCGCGGTGGCCCGCACGCAGGACGAGCTGATCGACATCTTCGCCTCCGGCCACTGGCGCGGCTCGCGCTCCGCGCAGTTGCGGGCCGCGTTCCGGGCGCGCTTCTGCCCGTACGACGACGGGTACGCGGCCGAGCGGGTGGTGCGGCACCTGTTCCTGGGCGAGGACCCGGGGGCCCTGCCGCCGGTCGTCCCGCTGGAGGAGCGCCGCCCGGCCCCGTCGCTGGGCGGGGCGGGGGCGGTCCTGTTCCCGGCGCCGCGTTAGCGGGAGCCGATCAGCGCCTTGGCGGCCCGGCGCACGGGTCCCCGCTGCACCACGGGGCCGAGCAGCTTGCCCGCCACTCCCCCGGGCCGCCAGCGGAGCTGCAACCGTCCCGCCTCCCGCCCCTCCGGTTCGACCGTGACGCGGTGGCGCCCCGCCCCGGGCACCTCGAAGGGCGCGAAGTCCAGGGGCGCGAGCAGCACCCCGGTGTTGCCGGTGCGCCCGTCGGTGACCTCCAGCACGGGGTGCCGCACGCCACGGAAGCCGTGGACGGGCAGCGAGGCGGCGGCCACGTCGAGCCGTACGGCGCCCTCGAAGACGCCCCGCCCCGCCGGGTCCATGCGCAGCGGCACGGTCAGCCGCCGCCCGCCGGGTGAGACGTGCAGGCGGGCCGGCAGCGGGGCGAGCGGGAGGCGCCGCCCCGGGTCGTAGGTGCGCAACCGCAGCTCGACGGCGCCGTCCTCGCCGCGCCGCACGCGGGTGATCTCGTGCCGGAACCGGGCGGAGCCGAAGGGGCAGCCTTCCAGGTCCAGTTCCGTCAGGTCGAGGTCGGCCCGCCCGGCCGGTGTCCGGGGCGGCACGCTCCCCCAGTACGTACGCCCGTCGCCGTCCGTCACCGTGCGGCGGGGGCCGACGCCCTGGCCCAGCCCCCGGGCGGCGAGCCGGGCCTCCTCGTACCGGCCCTCGCGCAGCAGCCCCACCACGACCCGCTCGTCGCGCCGCATGCGCCCGAAGGCGGCGGCGGACAGTCCCTCCAGGTAGGGGAGCACCTCGGCCGCGAACTCCTCGACCCATGCCGGTTCCCGGTAGGGCAGGTCACCGGCGTACAGGCGGAGGTCGTGGGAGAGGAACTTGTGGTCCTTCTCCTCCCGTACCGCCGCCGACACCCCGTGCCCGGCCAGGAAGTCGTCGATCAGCCGGGCGACGGTGACCCGGTCGCGGACGTTGGAGATCAGGTGGCGCCGGTTGGAGATGGTCGCGGCTTCCGAGGGGGCGTAGGGGGCGATGTACCAGCGGTAGACCGGTTCGGTGATGACGGTGAAGGCGCGGGCGAGGGTGTAGGCGCGGGCGGAGAAGAGCTGGTCCTCGTAGTGGACGTCCTCGGGGAAGCGGAGGGCGTGCCGGTCCAGGAACTCCTTGCGGTACATCTTGTTGGTCGACAGCGGCTCGAACAGCAGCCGTGGCTCGTCCTCGATACCCCGGACCGTGCGGCGCCGGGCGAACAGGTGCGCCATCCAGGGGGAGACGTCCCCCGTGTCGGTGCGCACCCGTTCGACCGCGCCCATCGCGAAGTCGACGTCCGCCTCGGCGTGTGCGGCGAGCAGCAGTTCACAGGCGCGCGGCGGGAGTTCGTCGTCGCTGTCGAGGAACATCAGGTAGGGCGCGCGGGCGGTCTCCAGGGCGCGGTTGCGGGGTGCGCCGCAGCCGCCGCTGTTGCGCTCCAGCCTCACGACCCGGATGCGGTCGTCCCGCTCGGCCAGCTCCGCCGCGACCTGCGGGGTGGCGTCGGTGGAGTGGTCGTCGCTGATGACGATCTCGATGTCCCGGTGGGTCTGGGCGCGTACGGAGGCGACGGCGCGCGGCAGCCGCTCGGCGTCGTTGTGGACGATGACGGTGACGGTCACGTCGGGGAAGGCGTTCATGGCCGCGTGGCCTCCTCGGGCGTGGGGGCGGGGGTGCGCCGCTCCAGTGGCAGGACCGGCGGCAGGCTCTCCTCGCCCTCGCCGAGGAAGACGCGGCGTACGACCCGCTCGGCGGCGCGCCCGTCGTCGTACTCGCAGAAGCGCAGCCGGAAGTCGTGGCGCTGTTTCGCGGCCGCCTCGTCGCACCAGGTGCCGTCGCGGAGGATGCCGGTGAGCTCGTCCTGGCTGCGGGTGACGTGGCCGGGCGGCTCGGCGGTGATGTCGAAGTAGACGCCGCGTGTGGCGGTGTACGTCTCCCAGTCGTCCGTGTGCAGCACGATGGGGCGGTCGAGGTTGGCGTAGTCGAACATGATCGACGAGTAATCGGTGATCAGCGCGTCGGAGGCGAGGGCGAGTTCCTCGACGGGGTCGTAGCCGGTGACGTCGAGAACGCGGTCGTGGCGTACCGGCGCGGGCAGCCGGTCGTGGAAGTAGTGGCCGCGCACCAGCAGGACGGTGTCGTCGCCGAGGTCGTCGGCGAGCCGGGGCAGGTCGAGGCGGGGGGCCCAGCGGCTGCGGGTCTGGTAGTCGCGGTGGGTGGGGGCGTACAGCAGGGCGCGGTGGCCGGGCTCGATGCCGAGCTTGGCGCGGGCGGTGCGGACGTCGGCGGCGGTGGCGCGGTAGTGGATGTCGTTGCGGGGATAGCCGTAGTCGAGGGACCGGTATCCGGCGGGGTAGGCGCGCTGCCAGGTCTCGGTGGAGTGGCTGTTGGCGGACAGGCTGTAGTCCCAGCGGTCGACGCGTTCCAGCAGGGCTTCGAGGTTGAGGCCCTGGGCGGCGGCGGGGTGGTCGCGCTGGTCGACGCCCATGCGCTTGAGCGGGGTGCCGTGGTGCGTCTGGAGGTGGATGGTGCCGGGTCGTTTGACGACGCTGTTGGGGAAGTTGACGTTGTTGACGAGGTACTTGGCGCGGGCGAGGACGTCCCAGTAGCGGGGCGTGCCGGGGACGACGTGGTCGGTGCCGGGCGGCAGCAGCGGGACGCGGTCGGGGTCGGCGATCCAGACCTGGCGGATGTCGGGGGCCAGTTCGGCGAGTTCGGCGGCGATGGCGGCGGGGTTGCAGTGGACGCCGCGCCCCCAGTACGCGGAGAAGACGGCGAGGTCCTCGTCGATGCTCCGGCGCAGCCTGCGGCGGTAGCGGTGGCGGGCGCGGGCGGCGGACACCTTCTCGGCGCGGGTGGCGGCGCCGGCCTGGGCGGCGCGGCGCTTGTCGTTGGCGATGCGCAGCAGCCGGTAGGCGAGGTGGGCGCCGTGGCCGAGGAGCGCGTGGCGTACGCCGTCGAGGCCGCCGGGCCGCTGGTGGCCCTCGGGGCGGAAGCGGGCGGTGTGGCGGGCGGCGCGCCGGAAGTACTCGGTGAGGAGGGCGGGCGGCAGTTCGTCGCGCCGGGCGAGGGTGGTCAGGTAGTCGCCGACCATCAGGTCGTAGAGCCGGGCGCGGAGGGCGGTGGGCGCGGCCGCGGCGTGCGCGAGCTGGTGGAGGCGTTCGTACTGGCCGAAGGCGGCGAAGTGCTGCTCGGGTCCGGCGGCGCGCCGCTGGCTGGGGCGGTCCTTGTGGCGGATCAGGCCGACGGCGGTGGTGGCGGTGATCCGCCGGGCGAGGAGGAGGACGGCGTACGAGAGGTACAGCTCGTCGTGGCCTTCGGTGCCGATCAGCTCGGGGTGTTCGGCCAGCAGCCGGGCGCTGATGAGGCGGTTGCCGAGGAGCGGCGCGGTGTCGAGGAGCGCGGGGCGGGCGGCGAGGGTGGTGGGGCCGGCAGCGGCGGCGAGGAGGTCGGTGGAGCCGCTGGGCACGGTGTCGTCCCACCAGTGGGCGTGGTGGTGGTCGAAGAGCAGGACGTCCGGTGGGGCCGGGAGGGCGCGGAGGCGGGCGGTGAGGGTGGCCGCCGCGCCGTCGGGCAGCCGGTCGGTGGCGGGGTGCAGGAACTGGAGGTGGTCCCCGGTCGCGGCGTGGGCCGCGGCGGCCCGGGCGGTGGCGGCCGGGGCGCCGGGGGCGACGGGCACGACGGTGACGCGCGGGTCGCGCAGCTCGTGGTGGGCGGCGAGCGCCCGCGCGGGGCCGTCGGTGCCGGGGACGGTGACGACGATGTCGAGGTCGGGCGGGGTCTGGGCGGTGACGCTGTCCAGGCAGGCGCGCAGCCGGCCGAGCGGGGCGGGGCCGGAGACGATGACGCTGAGTGTGGGCATGGGCGGGCGGTCCTTCTGGAGCTTGCAGAGGTGGATCAGTTCCGTGGGCGGCAGTTCCGTTGGCGTCAGTTCCGTTGGCCGAGGAAGACCGTCACCAGGCCGATCACCACCAGCAGCGAGCCGGCCCAGGTCCACACCGAGGTCCGCTCGTGCAGCAGCGTGGAGCCGGCCAGCACGATCAGCAGATAGCCGAGGGCGTTGAAGGGGTACGCGATCGACAGCGGAACCCGGGCGAGGGTGGACATCCAGGCGACGGCGGAGATCGCGAAGACGGTGAGGCCCAGCACCACCCAGGGGGTGGTCGCGGCGCGCACGGCCAGGGAGCCGCCGGCCTTCTCGGCGGCGGTGGCGGCGGCCTTCATGCCGTGCTTGAGCATGATCTGGCCGGCCGCCGAGGAGAACACCGCGAACAGCAGCAGCATCAGGCTGGGCAGGGTCAACGTCCGCCTCTTAGACGCCGAGGCGGTGGGTGGGCGTGTCCACGGGGACGAACTGACGGTTGAGGATGTCCTGGACATCGATGTGCTCCCCAGCGATGATCGTCCGCGCCGCATGCGGGGTGAGCAGTGCGACGTACTGGTAGCCGAAGAGGGTGGGCCGCAGCCGGGTCAGCACCTTCGACACGGCGCCGAGCACCCGGGAGACCGGTCCGCCGCCGAGCACGGACCAGAAGGGCGCGCCGGTGGCGCCGATGGACAGCACGTCGTACCCGGCGGCGCGCACGGTGCGGCGGAGGCTGGCGCGGCTGAAGAACCTCAGGTGCGTCTCGTCGAGGATGCCGCGCCGGTCGTAGTCGAAGATGCCGAGCGCGACGCGCAGCCGTGAGTACCAGTGGCCGAAGTTCGGCACGGACAGCAGGACGTGTCCGTCGGGGCGGAGCACGCCGCGCAGTTGGGCGAGGAGGTGTTCGGGGCGGGAGAGGTGTTCGACGACGTCCCCGGCGACGACGTAGTCGTACCCCTCGCCGATGCCTTCCGGCAGGCCCTCCTCCAGGTCGGCGAGGAAGAAGCCGCCGGAGCACTTCTCGCGCACGCCGTCGACCTCGACGCGGTCGATGCCGGTGACCGTGTGGCCGAGGGCTTCGAGGCGCTCGGCGAACGCGCCCCCGGAGCAGCCGACGTCGAGGACGCGGCCGGGCGGCAGGTCGCGCATCCGGTCCAGGATGACGGCGTGGGAGGAGCCGTCGCCCTCCTTGAAGGCGTACTCGACGGGCTTGGGGATCCACCCGCACGTCCCGAACCCCTTCTTGGCCAGCCGGTATTCGAGGACGTCCTTGACGACGTCCTTGGCGTAGCGCATGCCGTTGACGTAGCAGATCTCGTCGCCGTAGTAGGTGGGGATGGGGATCTCGCGGATGCGCATCCCGGCGTCGGCCATCTGCACGATGATCTGGGTGTCGAAGTCGAAGGCGTCGGTGTTGCGCTCGATGGGGAGGCGCCGCAGAGCGTCCACGCTGTAGGCGCGGTAGCCGGAGTGGAACTCGGTCAGCTCCGATCCGAGCAGTCTGTTCTCCAGCCGGGTCAGGACGCGGTTGCCGAGCCATTTGTAGAGCGGCATGCCGCCCCGGAGGGCGTCGCGGGGCCGCATCATCCGGGACCCGAACACGGCGTCGCACTCGCCGCGTTCGAGGGGCTCGACCATCCGGGGCAGCAGCTCGGGGGCGTACTGCCCGTCGCCGTGCAGCAGGACGACGATGTCGAGCCCCCGTTCGGCGGCGAGCGCGTACCCGGCCTTCTGGTTGCCTCCGTACCCGAGGTTCTTGGTGTGCCGCATGACGACGGTCGGCGGCATCCCGTCGAGCTGGGACCAGCGGCAGCCGGCGGTGAAGGTCGCGTCATGACTGGCGTCGTCGAGGATCAGGATCTCGGCGATCCTCGGCCGGAAGTCGGCGGGGATGCGGTCGAGGGTCTTCTCCAGCGTCGTTTCCGCGTTGTACGCCACCACCAGGATGCCGATCCTGGGGCTGGTCGCGCTGCTGCTGTGGCCTTCCGTCACGGGCTTCTCCACTCTCGCGGGGGGTCGGGCAGGTCAGTCGGTGGCGGGTGCCGGGGCGGGCCGGGCCGTGGGGAGCGCCGTCGCGGGGGCGGGCCGGCGTCCCGTGGCGACCGCGCGGTGGATGGCCGAGGCGACGCAGAGGGCCAGCACCGCCCAGCCCAGGGCGCCGAAGGCCATCTCCGTGTCCGTCCAGTGCACCGGCCGCTGGCCGGAGTAGACCGAGGCGGCGACGGCTCCGACGACGGTGCCGTACGCCACGCCCTGCCACAGGCCGACGACGAACAGCCCGGCCGCCGGCCACGCCAGGTACTGGACGCCCGACGCCGTGCTCAGCAAAAGCAGCAGCCCGAGCGTGGTGGCGACGGCGAGCGGCGCGTCGGCCGGGCGCCGCCAGACCAGCCAGACGCCCACGGCCATGATCGCGGCGACGATCAGGAAGTGGCCGTCGCCGCGCAGCAGCGTGACGTACGGCTCGGGCACGCCCGCCCAGCGGGCGAAGCGGACGATGCCCCAGAAGCTGAAGTTGCCGCCCGCGTACTCCAGGACGTTCGCCTTCAGCCCGCCCGGTACGGCCGCCACGACCGGCCCCCACACGGTGAGGAACAGCGCGGCGAACCCGGCCGTGAACCGCAGCAGCACGGGGCGGCCCCCGGCGCGCCAGGCGGTGGCGAAGAGCAGCGGCACGGCGACGACCGGGATGAGCTTGACGCTGAAGCACAGCACCGCCGCGAGTCCGGCGGCCACCGGCCTGCCCCGGTCGACCAGCAGGTACGCGGCGGCGAACGCGAACATCACGGCGACCGAGTCGGTGTTGCCGTGGTAGCCGGACGTGGCCACGAGCACCGGGCACAGCGCCGCGCCGACCGCGCACCACACCGCCGTACGCAGCCGGGTGGCCCGGCGCCGCACGATGGCGAACACCAGCAGCACGGTGACGAAGTCGGCGAGACACGCCGGGAAGCGGATCAGGGGCCGCCACGGCACGCCCTGCTGGGCCAGCCACTCCAGCCCCAGCAGCATCCAGCTCGCCAGCGGCGGGTGGTTGTAGACCGGCAGCCACGGCATCTGCTCGGCGTAGATCCGTACCGGGTCCGTCCGGGCGATGGCCCGTGCGAAACCCCAGAAGAACCGCACGTCGGCCGGGCCCCGGGTGTTAGCCGCGAGCGCCACTTTCGACACGAACGCGACCGCCGCGACGGCGATGACGGCGATCCGGGCTTTCCGTACATCCCAGGACAGGGACGACATTCGGACGTTCATGGTTGTCGAACGTAGCAATACCGACCACACCACGCGAAGCACCTATTAACACACTTAAGCCGCAATGCAGTTCATCGCGGGGGTGCTGAGTGGGCGTTATCGCGCCGGGGCGGTTTCGCCGAATCACACGTATGGCCCACGGAGGCACGTAATTCGTGGCGCTCAACTCTCGTTCACAACCTGCACCTTGTCCCCGTCAGCCGAGGCAGACAGGCAGGCCAGTGAAGTGAAAGCACTCGTCCTCTCGGGGGGCGCCGGTACCCGGCTGCGCCCCATTACGCACACGTCCGCCAAACAGCTCGTCCCCGTGGCCAACAAACCGGTGCTCTTCTACGGGCTCGAATCGATCGCCGCCGCCGGAATCCGCGAGGTCGGCATCATCGTCGCCCCCGACACCGCCGAGGAGATCCGGGCGGCCGTCGGCGACGGCTCGCGCTTCGGCCTCGTCGTCACCTACATCCCGCAGCACGCCCCGCTGGGCCTCGCCCACGCCGTGCTCATCGCCCGGGAGTTCCTCGGGGACGACGACTTCGTCATGTACCTGGGGGACAACTTCATCGTCGGCGGGATCACCGACCTGGTGGAGGAGTTCCGCGCCACCCGGCCCGCCGCGCAGATCCTGCTGACCAAGGTGCCCGACCCGCGCGCCTTCGGGGTCGCCGAGCTCGACGTCGACGGACGGGTGGCCAAGCTGGAGGAGAAGCCCGCCCACCCCCGCAGCGACCTGGCGCTCGTCGGGGTCTACCTCTTCACCCGCGCCGTGCACGAGGCGGTGCGCTCCATCGAGCCGTCCGCGCGGGGCGAGCTGGAGATCACCGACGCCATCCAGTGGCTCATCGACGAGCACCGCACCGTCAAGTCGACCGTCGTCTCCGGCTATTGGAAGGACACCGGCAACGTGGCGGACATGCTGGAGGTGAACCGGTCCGTCCTGGAGCTCCTCACCCCGCACAACGAGGGGTCCGTCGACGACGCCACCGAGATCATCGGCCGCGTCCGCATCGGCGGCGGCGCCACCGTGCGCGGGTCGCGGATCGTCGGCCCGGTGATCATCGGCGCGGGCACGGTCGTGGAGAACTCCTACATCGGGCCGTCCACGTCCATCGCGGAGAACTGCCGGGTCACGGACAGCGAGATCGAGTACTCCATCGTGCTCAGCGGCTCGTCGCTGCACGGCGTGGGGCGTGTCGAGGCGTCCCTCATCGGCCGTAACGTCGAGATCACCCCCGCCCCGCCCATCCCGGCCGCCCACCGACTGGTGCTCGGCGATCACAGCAAGGTGCAGATCTCCGCATGAACACCGCCACCCGTGTCCTGGTGACCGGCGGAGCCGGCTTCATCGGCTCCCACTACGTCCGTACGCTGCTGGGCCCCTCCGGGCCCGGCGGCACGAAGGTCACCGTCCTCGACAAGCTGACCTACGCGGGCAACCCCGCGAACCTGGACCCGGTGCGCGACCACCCCGGCTTCGTCTTCGTGCGCGGCGACATCTGCGACCCGGTCCTGGTCGACAAGCTGGTCTCCGAGCACGACCAGATCGTGAACTTCGCCGCCGAGTCGCACGTCGACCGGTCGATCCTCGGCGCCGACGCCTTCGTACGCACCAATGTGCTGGGCACCCAGACGCTGCTGGACGCGGCTCTGCGGAACCGTATCTCCACCGTCGTCCAGATCTCCACGGACGAGGTGTACGGGTCGATCGACACGGGCTCGTGGACCGAGGAGGAGCCGCTGCGGCCCACCTCCCCGTACGCCGCGACCAAGGCGTCCGCCGACCTGATCGCCCTGTCGTACCACCGCACCCACGGCCTGGACGTGCGGGTGACGCGCTGCTCCAACAACTACGGGCACCACCACTTCCCGGAGAAGGTGATCCCCCTGTTCATCACCCGGCTCCTGGAGGGCGGCCGGGTCCCGCTCTACGGGGACGGCTCGCACGTACGGGACTGGCTGCACATCGACGACCACGTGCGCGCCGTGGAACTGGTCCGCACCCGGGGCCGGGCGGGCGAGGTCTACAACATCGGCGGCGGTACGGAGCTGTCCAACCGCGAACTGGCCGCCCTGCTCCTGGAGGCCTGCGGGGCCGACTGGTCACGGGTCGACCACGTCGAGGACCGCAAGGGCCACGACCGGCGCTACTCGGTGGACTGGACGAAGATCCGCGACGAACTGGGCTACCGGCCGGGCAAGGACTTCGCGACCGGGCTGGCGGAGACCGTCGCCTGGTACGAGCGGAACCGTTCCTGGTGGCGGCCCCTGCTGGACCGGGCGGCGCTGTGACCTGGGTGGTGACCGGCGCGGGCGGGATGCTCGGGCGGGACGTGCTGCGGTGTGCGGGGGACGACACGATCGGCCTGACGCGACGGGACCTGGACGTGACGGACCGGGAGGCGGTCCTCGCCGCGCTGCGGGCGCTGCGCCCCTCCGTGGTCGTCAACTGCGCCGCCTGGACGGCGGTGGACGACGCCGAGTCCCGCGAACCGGACGCCCTGGCGGTCAACGGGACGGCGGTGCGGCACCTGGCCGAGGCGTGCGCCCTCGTCGGCTGCGCCCTGGTGCACGTCTCCACCGACTACGTTTTCGACGGCCACGCGCGCGTGCCGTACGCCGAGGGAGCGGTGCCCGGGCCGCGCACGGCGTACGGGCGCACCAAGCTTGCCGGGGAGCGGGCCGTCCTGGAGCTCCTGCCCGAGCGCGGGTACGTGGTGCGGACGGCGTGGCTGTACGGCGCGGGCGGCGCCAACTTCGTCCGGACGATGATCCGGCTGGAGGCGTCCCGGCCGCAGGTGGACGTCGTGGACGACCAGCGCGGCCAGCCGACCTGGAGCGCCGACGTGGCCGGGCGGATCGTCCGGCTCGTGGGCGCGCCCCCGGGCGTCTACCACGCCACCAACAGCGGGGACGGCACCTGGTACGACCTCGCCCGCGAGACGTTCCGCCTGCTGGGCGCCGACCCCGGGCGCGTCCGGCCCACCACGAGCGCCGCCTTCCCCCGCCCGGCGCCGCGCCCCGCGTACAGCGTGCTGGGCCACGCGCGCTGGCGGGAGGCGGACCTGCCGCCGCTGCGCGACTGGCGGGAGGCGCTGACGGAGGGGTTCGGCGCGCTGGTGGCGGCCTGCCGGTAGCCGGTCAGCGGCGGGTCGCCGGGACGCGCGGCCCGGTCGTGCCGGGCGCCCCGGCGCGGAGCGCTTCGTACCACTGGGCGCACGCCTCGTAGGACGGCAGCAGGCCCGCGCGTTCGGCTTCGGCGAGCGTGGGGGCGGCGGCATCCTTCTCGGAGAGTACGGGGGTGAGGCCGGCCGGCCAGTCGATGGCGAGGTCCGGGTCGAGCGGGTGGACGCCGTGCTCGTGGGCGGGGGCGTAGCCGCGTGAGCAGAGGTAGACGACGGTGGCGTCGTCGGTGAGGGCCATGAACGCGTGGCCGAGCCCTTCGGCGAGGTGGACCGCCCGGTGCCCCTGGTCGTCGAGCCGGACGGCCTCCCAGGCCCGGTAGGTGGGCGAGCCGGTGCGGAGGTCGACGATGACGTCCAGGACGGCGCCGCGTACGCAGGTGACGTACTTGGCCTGGCCCGGCGGTACGTCGGCGAAGTGCACACCCCGCAGGGTGCCCCGCGCGGAGACCGAGCAGTTCGCCTGGGCGAGCCCGAACCCGTACCCGGCCGCCTCGTGCAGTTCCGGCGCCCTGAACCACTCGTGGAAGCTGCCGCGGTTGTCCCGAAAGACCCGCGGCTCCATGACCCAGGCGCCTTCGATGCTCGTCTCACGCACGCGTGACCCACCGTCCTTTCGTGTCGGTGGGTTCAACCGCGCGGCGCCCCGGGCGTCACCGAAGGCACCGCCGAGCGGGTGACCGTGAGGCGTTGAGCGTCACGCCTTGAGCGCCGCGACCGCCGACGCCGCCAGGTCGTCGAGGTAGCCCTCCGGGAGCGGTGTGCGGACCACGACCAGGCGCCAGTAGAGCGGGCCGATGATCAGGTCGAGGGCGCGGTCGGGGTCGGCGCCCTCGGGCAGTTCGCCGCGTGCGACCGCGTCGCGGACGACCAGGGCGGCCACGCCCTGCTGGCCGTCCAGCAGGGCCGCCTTGATCGCGTCGGCGATCTCGGGGTGGCGGGCGGCCTCGACCAGGAGGTCCGGGATGACCTGGGAGGCGACCGGGTGGCGCAGCGCGTGCGCGGCGACCTCCAGCAGGGCGCGGACGTCCCCGTACAGCGAGCCGGTGGCGGGGGCCGGGAGTCCCTGGGCGGCGAACGCGGTCAGCAGGTCGAGGACGAGCGACAGCTTGGACTTCCAGCGCCGGTAGACGGCGGTCTTGCCGACGCCCGCGCGCCGGGCGATGCCCTCGATGGACATACGGGCGAACCCGACGGCCGCCAGTTCCTCGAAGACGGCGGCCCGGATCGCTTCGGTGACGTCCTCCCGGAGGACGGCGGCTCCGGCGGGCTGCCGGCGGGGCGGCGGTGTGCTCATGCCCGGGATCATAGCGCCGGCCCCCACGTCACGACGGGACGGTTGCGTTCCGACGTCTCATCGCCCTACTCTCCCCGTAGCGACGAAACGGGTCCGTTCCGTCGCTCATCCACCCCGCGCCGAGGGAGACCGCCCTGTGAGTACGCAGACACTCGCGCCACCACCGACGGAGGAGCACGAGGACCTCCGCGCGCTCGCCCTCCGGCACGGGCTCACCGTCAGCGGCGCACGGCCCTCCCTGCCCGAGTACGCCCGGCAGCTCTGGTCGAGACGGCACTTCATCACCGCCTTCGCGACCGCCAAGCTGACCGCGCAGTACAGCCAGGCCCGGCTCGGCCAGGTGTGGCAGGTGATGACCCCGCTGCTCAACGCGGCGGTCTACTACTTCATCTTCGGCGTGCTGATGAACACCCGGGACGGCGTGCCCGACTTCGTGCCGTTCCTGGTCACCGGCGTGTTCATCTGGACCTTCACGTCCAGCTCGATCATGACGGGCACGCGCGCGATCAGCGGCAACATCGGCCTCGTACGGGCCCTGCACTTCCCGCGCGCCAGCCTCCCCGTCGCGCTGGCGCTGCAACAGCTCCAGCAGCTCGTCTTCTCGCTGTGCGCGCTGGTCGTCATCCTGTTCTGCTTCGGCGTCACGCCCGGCTGGTCCTGGCTGCTGGCGGTTCCGGCGCTGTTCCTCCAGTCGCTGTTCAACACGGGCGTGTCGCTGGTCATGGCGCGGCTCGCGGCCCGTACGCCCGACATCGCGCAGCTCATGCCGTTCCTGCTGCGGACGTGGATGTACGTGTCCGGCGTGATGTGGAGCGTCGAGCACGTCCTGGCGAACAACCACCTGCCGCACGCCGTGCTGCTGGCCCTGGAGTGCAACCCGGCCGCCGTGTACATCGACCTGGTGCGCTTCGCGCTCATCGACAGCTTCACCTCGGACCAGCTCCCGCCGCACGTCTGGGCCGTGGCGACCGGCTGGGCCCTGCTGGCCGCCGCGGGCGGGTTCATCTGGTTCTGGAAGGCGGAGGAGACGTACGGCCGTGGCTGACACACGTGGTACCGAAGAGCGGGTCCCGACCGTCGTCGCGGACGGCGTGCACATCACGTACACCGTCCAGGGCGCCGGCCGGGCCGGCAAGGGCAGTGCGACGGCCGCACTCGGCCGGATCCTGTCCCGGACGAAGAGGGCGCCCGGCACCCGGACGGTCCACGCCGTCAAGGGCGTCAGCTTCGCCGCCTACAAGGGCGAGGCGGTCGGGCTGATCGGCTCCAACGGGTCGGGCAAGTCCACCCTGCTGAAGGCGGTCGCGGGCCTGCTGCCCACGAGCGAGGGCCGCATCTACACGCACGGACAGCCGTCCCTCCTGGGGGTGAACGCCGCCCTGATGGGCGACCTGACCGGCGAGCGCAACGTCATCCTCGGCGGGCTCGCAATGGGCATGTCGCGCGAGGAGATCCAGGAGCGGTACCAGGACATCGTCGACTTCTCGGGGATCAACGAGAAGGGCGACTTCATCTCGCTGCCGATGCGTACGTACTCCTCCGGCATGGGCGCCCGGCTGCGGTTCTCCATCGCCGCCGCCAAGTCCCACGACGTGCTGCTGATCGACGAGGCGCTGGCCACCGGCGACGCGAGGTTCCAGCGGCGCAGCCAGGAGCGCATCAGCGAGCTGCGGAAGCAGGCCGGGACGGTGTTCCTGGTCAGCCACAGCAACTCGACGATCCGGCAGACGTGCGACCGGGCGATCTGGCTGGAGGCCGGACGGATGCTGATGGACGGCCCGGCGGGGGACGTTGTTGATGCGTATGAGGCACACACCAGGAAGAAATAGGGCATAGCGGGCTACAGTGCGCACCGATGACCATTTATCGGATCAGCGCACGCCGCACGCCCCTCTTCACGGACCGGTCCTCAGCGCTCCCGCTGGCCGCCGTGTGGGCCTTCACGCGCGCCGGGATGCTCGTGCTGCTGTGGCGCGACAGCCTCGGCATCGGTGGGATCGGCCGCGAGGTCTACCTGCTGTACCGGCACTGGTACCAGCAGCTCTCGCAGGGCACGTTCCCGCCCGACGACGTCACCTGGCAGTACCCGCCCGGCGCCGGGCTGGTGTTCCTGGCCCCGGGCCATGTGCCGGAACTGACGTACTACCAGGCATTCGTCGCCCTGACGCTGCTCGCCGACGCCCTCGTCACCTTCGCGCTCGCGCGGGCCGGGACCAGCGGGGCCTGGCTGTGGGTGGCCGGCCTGCCGCTGCTGCTGCACCTGCCCCTGGCGCGGTACGACGTCCAGGTCACCGCCGTCGCGGTGCTCGGTCTGCTGGCCCTGCGCGGCGGACACGCCCGGCTGGGCGGCACCCTGGCGGGGCTCGGGGCCATGGTGAAGGTGTGGCCCCTGCTCACCCTGCTGGGCACGCCGCGCGGGCACCTGACGCGCCGGGCGTGGACGGCGGCGCTGGTGGCGGCGGGCGCGCTGTTCACCGTCCTCGCGCTCGGGTTCTCGCACACCCTGGACTTCGCCCGCCAGCAGGGCAGCCGGGGCGTGCAGATCGAGTCGGTCGGCGGCACCGCGCTGTCGTTGGCGAAGCTGTTCGGGTGGTGGCCCGGCGAGGTCCGCTACCGGTACGGGGCCTTCGAGCTGGCCGGGCCGTACGCCTCCAGCGTGGCCCACTTCGCGCTGGTTCTCACCGCGCTCGCCTTCTGCTGGCTGCTGCTGTGGCGGGTGCGGTCGTGGGAGTGGAGCGTGGCGACCCCGGTGGACGCCGCGCTCACCGCCGTGCTGCTGTTCACCGTGACCAGCCGGGTGATCAGCCCCCAGTACATGGTGTGGCTGCTGGGGCTGGGCGCGGTCTGCCTGACGTGCCGGGAGACCAGCCAGCGGACGGTGGCGCTGCTGCTGGTGCCGGCGGCGGCGCTCAGCGCGCTGGCGTACCCCGTGCTGTACGAGGACGTCATCGCCGTCACGCCGGTCGGCTGCGCGGTGGTGGCGCTGCGCAACGGGCTGCTCGTGGCGGCCGCGCTGCTGTCGTGCCGGCGGCTGTGGGCGGCGACGGTGCCGGGGCCGCCCTCGCTCAAGGGGCTGTGAAGACCGCTCAGGGGGCTGTGGGACCGCTCAAGGGGCTGTGGGACGCGGGGGCGCCCCGCCGGTGACCGGTGGGGCGCCCCCGCGCAAGGGCCGTCAGCTATGCGTGCGCAGCAGCGTCCGCATCGTCCGCATGGCGACCGACAGGTTCGCCAGGTCGAAGGCGTCCGAGCCCTGGATCTCCTCCAGCGTCGTGCGCGCCCGGCCGAGGATCGCGGCGTTCCGCTGCTCCCAGGCCTTGAACCGCTCCTCGGGCGTCGAGGTGCCGTTCCCGGCCGACAGCACGTCGGCGGTGAGCGCGGCGTGCGCGGCGTACAGGTCCTCGCGGATGGAGGCGCGGGCCATCGACTGCCAGCGGTCGGCACGCGGCAGCTCGATGATCCGGTCCATGAGCTGGGTGATCGAGAGCCGGTCGGCCAGGTCGTAGTACACCTCGGCGACCGCCATCGGGTCCTTGCCCGTCCGGTCCGCGATCGCGACGATGTCGAGCGTCGGGAAGGCGGAGGAGAAGCCGGCCACCCGCAGCGCCAGCTCGTCCGGGACGCCCGCCCCGGTGAGCTCGGCCACGATCGACTCGTACCACTCCAGGTCGGCGCCGCGCAGCATCTGCGGGAGCTTCGCCCACACCTGCTCCACGCGCTCGGCGAAGAACTCGACGGTCTCGGCGAGCAGCACCGGCTGCGGCCGGTTGCCCAGCAGCCAGCGCGTACCGCGCTCGACCAGGCGCCGCGAGTGCAGCCGGATACGGGTCTGCACGTCGGCCGCGACCTTGTTGTCGAGCGCCTCGACGGCGTCCCACACCTCGCTCAGCCCGAAGATCGCACGCGCGGCGGTCTGGGCCCGGACGATCTCCTCGATCGACGCGCCGGTCTCCTCCCGCAGCCGGTGCAGGAAGGTCGAGCCACCGGTGTTGACGGTGTCGTTGACCAGCACCGTCGTGATGATCTCGCGGCGCAGCGCGTGGGCGTCGATCTGCTCCGGGAACTCCTCGCGCAGTTGGGACGGGAAGTACGCGTGCAGCAGTTGGCGCAGGTACGGGTCGTCCGGCAGGTCCGTCCTGATCAGCTCGTCCGCCACCGTGATCTTGGTGTAGGCGAGCAGGACGGCCAGCTCGGGCTGGGTGAGCCCCTTGCCTGCGTTGAGCAGCTCGCGGATCTGGCGGTCGTTGGGCAGGAACTCCAGCGCCCGGTCCAGCCGGCCCTCGCGGCCCAGGCGGCGCATGAAGCGCTGGTGGGCGTGGAGGAGGGACGGGGACTGCTTGACGGCGTTGGCGAGGGCCACGTTCTGCGCGTAGTTGTTGCGCAGCACCAGCGCGCCGACCTCGTCGGTCATCTCGGCGAGGATCTTGTTGCGCTGCTTGACGGTCATGTCGCCGTCCGCGACCAGGCCGTTGAGCAGGATCTTGATGTTCACCTCGTGGTCGGAGGTGTCCACGCCCGCGCTGTTGTCGATGGCGTCGGTGTTGACCTTGCCGCCCTCGCCCTCGGGACCACCCTTCCGGGCGAACTCGATCCGGCCGAGCTGGGTCAGGCCCAGGTTGCCGCCCTCGCCGACGACCTTGACCCGCAGGTCCTCGCCGTTGACGCGGATGGCGTCGTTGGCCTTGTCGCCGACGTCGGCGTGCGACTCGGTGGCGGCCTTGACGTACGTACCGATGCCGCCGTTCCACAGCAGGTCCACCGGCGCCTTGAGGATCGCCTGCATCAGCTCGGCGGGGGTCAGCTTGGTGACCGTCCCCTCGATGCCGAGGGCCGCGCGCATGTGCGCGTTGACCGGGATCGACTTGGCCGTACGCGGGTGGATGCCGCCGCCCGGGGACAGCAGCTCCTTGTTGTAGTCGGCCCAGGAGCTGCGCGGCAGCTCGAACAGGCGGCGCCGCTCGGCGTAGGAGACGGCCGCGTCCGGGTTCGGGTCGATGAAGATATGCCGGTGGTCGAAGGCGGCGACCAGCCGGATGTGCTCGCTGAGCAGCATGCCGTTGCCGAACACGTCACCCGACATGTCGCCGACGCCGACGACCGTGAAGTCCTGGGTCTGGGTGTCGTGGCCCAGCTCCCGGAAGTGCCGCTTGACCGACTCCCACGCGCCACGGGCGGTGATGCCCATGCCCTTGTGGTCGTAACCGGCCGAGCCACCGGACGCGAACGCGTCCCCCAGCCAGAAGCCGTACGCGACCGCGACCTCGTTGGCGATGTCGGAGAAGGTCGCCGTGCCCTTGTCGGCGGCGACGACGAGGTACGTGTCGTCCTCGTCGTGCCGGACGACGTCGGCCGGCGGCACGACCTCGCCCGCGACCATGTTGTCGGTGATGTCGAGCAGCGCCGAGATGAACGTCTTGTAGCTGGCGATGCCCTCCGCGAGCCAGGCGTCACGGTCGAGCGCCGGGTCCGGGAGCTGCTTGGCGACGAACCCGCCCTTGGCGCCGACCGGCACGATGACGGTGTTCTTCACCATCTGCGCCTTGACCAGGCCGAGGATCTCGGTACGGAAGTCCTCGCGCCGGTCCGACCAGCGCAGACCGCCTCGGGCGACCTTGCCGAAGCGGAGGTGGACGCCCTCGACACGCGGCGAGTACACCCAGATCTCGAACGCCGGGCGGGGTGCCGGCAGGTCGGGGATGGCCTGCGGGTCGAACTTCATCGACACGTAGTCGTGCGGCTGCCCGTCGCCCTTCTTCTGGAAGAAGTTGGTGCGCAGCGTGGCCTTGATGACGGTGAGGAACGAGCGGAGGATGCGGTCCTCGTCCAGGCTCGCGACCTGGTCCAGGGCCCCGTCCAGCTCCTCCAGCAGCCCGTCGATCAGCTCCGTGCCGGCCCGCTGCCGCTCCGGCGACATCCGCGCCTCGAAGAGGGAGACCAGCAGCCGGGTGGTGTGGACGTTGTGCCGGAGGGTGTCCTCCATGTAGTCCTGGCTGAACGTCGAGCCCGCCTGGCGCATGTACTTGGCGTACGCGCGCAGCACCATCGCCTGGCGCCAGCCCAGGCCCGCGCTCAGCACGAGCGCGTTGAACCCGTCGTTCTCGGCACGGCCGGTCCAGGTCGCGGCGAACGCCTCCTGGAACCGCTCACGGGCGTCGTCGGCGAGGTAGTCGCCGTTGCCCGAGCCGTGCGGCATGCGCATGCCGAAGTCGTAGATCCACGCCTGGGTACGGTCGGCGCAGCGCAGCTCGTACGGGCGCTCGTCGACGACCTCGACGCCGAGCCGGTTGAGGACCGGCAGGACGGCGGAGAGGGAGATCTGGTCGCCCGTCTTGTAGATCTTGAAGCGGCGCTCGCCGGGGCCCGCGCCGACCGGCTCGTACAGGGAGAGCGCGAAGTCCTTCTCGCCCCGGACCAACTGCTCCAGGTGGGCCAGGTCGGCGACGGCGGCACGCGGCGTGTGGTCGGCCTTGTACCCCTCGGGGAAGGAGTTGCCGTACCTGCGCAGCAGCTCGGCGGCGCGCTCCTCGCCCATCTCGGCGTTGAGCGCCTCGGCGAAGCCGTCCTCCCAGGAGCGGGCGGCCTCCACCAGCCGGGCCTCGATGCGCTCGGTGTCGGCGTCGGTGAGCGGGGTCAGCTCGGTGCCCTGCGGGACGCGGACGACGAAGTGCAGCCGGGAGAGGATCGACTCGGTGTTCCAGGCGGTGAAGTCGACGCTGGTGCCGCCGAGCTCCTCCTTCAGGATGTCGATGATCCGCAGCCGGACGGTGGTGTTGAAGCGGTCGCGCGGCAGGTAGACGAGCGCGGAGTAGTAGCGCCCGTACTCGTCCTGGCGGAGGTAGAGCCGCAGCTTGCGGCGCTCCTGGAGGTACAGCACGCTCGTCGCGATCGACTTGAGCTGGTCGACCGGCGTCTGGAACAGCTCGTCGCGCGGGTACGTCTCCAGGATCTGGAGCAGGTCGCGGCCGTCGTGGCTGTTGGGCGAGAAGCCGGCCTGGTCGAGGACCTCGGCGACCTTGCGGCGGATGACCGGCACGCGGCGCACGGACTCGGTGTACGCGGCCGACGAGAACAGGCCCAGGAAGCGCCGCTCACCGACGACGTTCCCGTCCTTGTCGAACTTCTTCACCCCGACGTAGTCGAGGTAGGACGGCCGGTGCACGGTGGCG
Source organism: Streptomyces sp. NPDC049837 (assembly GCF_040674455.1). Classification (NCBI taxonomy): domain Bacteria; kingdom Bacillati; phylum Actinomycetota; class Actinomycetes; order Kitasatosporales; family Streptomycetaceae; genus Streptomyces; species Streptomyces sp. NPDC049837. The sequence continues at coordinate 212,100 of NZ_JBFAMP010000012.1, forward strand.
CGGCTGTTGGCCTTGGTGAGGATGAGCAGCTTGTGCTCGCGGGCCTTGGCGCGGGCGTCGCGCGGCAGCCGGTTGAAGGAGGGCGAGACGGGGTGGGCCTCGTCCTTGCTGTGGTGCGGGTCGGAGCGGAGGATGCCAAGACCGGTGCCGGGCACGGCGGACAGCGCGTCGTCGCTGGTCAGCTCGTACTCGCGGTAGCCGAGGAAGGTGAAGTGGTCGTCGGCGAGCCAGCGCAGCAGCTCGCGGGCCTCCTCGACCTCGGACTCACGCAGGTCGCCGGGGATGGGCTCGCGGGGCAGGTCCTCGGAGATGCGCAGCGCGGCGTCGCGCATCTTCTCCCAGTCCTCGACCGTCTCGCGGACGTCGGACAGGACGCGCAGCAGGTCGGCGGTGATCTGCTTGAGGTCGGCCCGGTCGGTCTCGCGGTCGATCTCGACGTGGATCCACGACTCGGTGAGCGCGTCGTGCAGGTCCCTGCGGTCCCCGCCGTCGGGCAGCACCTCGATGAGCTTGCCGGTCACGTCACGGCGGACCATCACCTGCGGGTGGATGACGACGTGGATGCCGCGGCCCTGCCGGGACAGCTCGTTGGTGACGGAGTCCACGAGGAACGGCATGTCGTCCGTCACGACCTCGACGACGGAGTGGCTGCACGTCCAGCCGTTCTCCTCGACGGTCGGCGTGTGCACGCGGACGTTGGCCGTGCCCTGGGGGCGGTTCTCGGCCAGCCGGTAGTGCGAAAGGGCCGCGCCGAAGACGTCGACCGGGTCCCGGTCCGTGAGGTCCTCGGGGGCGGTGTGCAGGTAGTAGCGCTGGAGGTACTCGAGAACGATGTCCTGGTCCGGACGTTCCCCGCTCTCGGCCCCAGTCTGGAGTTGCCCCCCGACCGGGCTGTTCTCAGCTACCCGGGCGGCCCGTTCGAGCAGCTCGGCCTTGGCTTCGTCCAGCTTGGTCTGCATGTCCTCTGGCTCCTGTCGCGCGCCGTTGCGTGACGTAGGTGAAAGAAGTGACACAACGCCACGACGCGGGGTATCCGGTCTGAGGCGACGTTATGCCGCGATGAGAGATGTCCGGGCCGTTATTGGCCAATTTTGGCGACCGGGCCGGATGGGATGGGTCAGCGATCGCCCGGGCACGGTGGCACTCCGGGCGCTGGCCGGGGGCTCCGCTGCCCCCATGGCATATCGCGCTGATCACGGGTCCAGGCTATCGCTCCTGACCCCCGGCCCGTCATGAGCCGTATGTGTACAAAACCCGGCCCGGAAGTTTGACACTCTGGACAGCGACACGTGTCCTTCTGGCAAACCCCTCCCAGCAGAGGCAGGCAGTGATGACCGTGAAGATCCTGATCGTCACCGGCGACGCGGCGGAATCCCTGGAGGTTTTGTACCCGTACCAGCGACTGCGCGAGGAGGGGTACGAGGTCCACATCGCCGCCCCCGCCCGCAAGCGGCTCCGGTTCGTCGTCCACGACTTCGAGCCGGGCTACGACACGTACACCGAGAAGCCCGGCTACACCTGGCCCGCCGACCTGGCGTTCTCGGAGGTCGAGCCCAGCCAGTACGCCGCCGTGGTCATCCCGGGCGGCCGGGCGCCCGAGTACCTCCGCAACGACCCGGAGCTCCGCAAGATCCTCAAGTCCTTCTTCGACGCCGACAAGCCGGTCGCCCAGATCTGCCACGGCCCGCTCCTGACCGCCGCGGTCGGCGCCCTGGACGGCCGCCACGTGACGGCCTACCCGGCCCTGGAGCTCGACATGCAGGCCGCCGGCGCCACCTTCCAGGACACGGAAGCCGTCGTCGACGGCACCCTCGTCTCCTCCCGCGCGTGGCCGGACCACCCCACCTGGATGCGCGAGTTCCTCAAACTCCTCCGCACCACGTCCCCCGCGTAGCCCTCACCACCGCCAGGGCGCCCCACCCGCAGGCACACGGGGTGGGGCCCACGCCCAACCACCCGCCAACGGCCCCGGCCCGACTCCCCCACCCGCACGGGCGGTGCGGTGGGAACCCCCGGCCGGGCGCACCCACTCAGGCCCGCACCGCCACCGGCACGCACGCCACACCCGCCCCGACTGCCGCCCGCAGCCGCCGACGGCGCTGCACCCCCGCGAGAGGACCCGCACCGACTCCCCCACCCGCACGGGCGGTGCGGGTGGGAACCCCAGCCCGGCCGCCAGGCCGGGCGCACCCCCCACGACCCGCACCCGCGGGCGCACCCACCGCAAAGACCACCCCGCGAAGACCCCGCACACGCCGCCCCGCCCCCGCCCGGCCAAGGGCTACGCCACCAGCTCCTCCGCCACCGCCACCGCCTCTTCCAGCGAGTCCACGACCGGCGCCCCCGTCGCCTCCAGGCTGGCCCGGCTGTGCGAGCCGCCCGTGTACAGCACCGCCCGCGCGCCCACGTGCGCCGCCGCCACCGCGTCGTCCGCCGCGTCCCCGATCACGACGATCCGCTCGGGCGCCACGCCCTCCAGCGCCACCAGGTGCCGCACCATGTGCTCCGCCTTGCCGGCCGTCGAGTCACCTATCCGCCCGTCCACCCGGACGAACCGCTCCTCGATGCCGTGCCGCCGCACGATCGGCACCAGCAGCTCGTGCGGCGCCAGCGACAGCAGCGACTGCGTGAGCCCCGCCGCCTGCCGCGCCGCCAGCAGCTCGGCCGCACCGTCCGCGAGCCCGCACACCTCGGCCCGCACCCAGTAGTGCCGGTGGAACGCCTCGTCCATCACGAGCCACTCCGCCTCGGTCGGCAGCCGCCCCATCAGCCGCTCGTAGAACAGCGGAACGGGCACGCAGTACAGCTCGCGGTACCGCGCGAGGGTGATCGGCTCCAGGCCTATCTCCTCGAACGCGGCGTTCGTCGCCCCGATGACCGCGTCGATGTCATCGAGCAGCGTGCCGTTCCAGTCCCACACCAGGTGCGTGTCGCGCTTCCCCATGCCCAAAAGGTACCGGCCCGGTCTGACAACCGGCCCTCACCGGCCACAGGCCCACCGCTCAGCCGATCAACCCGGGAATCTCCTGCACCCCGAACCACAGCAGCTCATGGTCCTCCGCCCCGTCCACCACGAACTGCGCGTCGTCGTCCCCGTGATCCGCCGCGCCCAGCGCCTCCGCCGCAGCCGCCACGTCGGCCTCGGCGTCGTCGGCGTCCGCGTGCACCGCCGCCGCCTTGGCCAGCGGCACCGCCCGCGCGATCCGCACCTCGCCCACCGACGACGGATCGAGCGCACCGTCGGGGTCGGCGGTCGCCGCCCCGTCGGGTACGTCGACGGCCACGACGACCCTGCGCCGAGCCGCGGACGGATCGGCGGCCAGCATCCGCAACGACGCGGCGGCGGCCCGGCTCAGCGCGGCGTACTCCAGCTCCTCGATGTCGTCGGAGACGTACCACTCGCGCAGCCCCGGCGTCACCGCGTACGCGGTCAGGGGGCCGGGGCCCAGCTCGCCCGCCTTGTGCGCCTGTGCGAGACCGGGGAGGGTCAGGGGGACGTAGACGCGCATGGCAGGCCGCTTTCGTAGTCGGGAGACGCCCTCAGGATACGTGCGGAGTCCCCCTTCGGGCCCGGCGACCGCCGGGCCGCTCCGTCCACCCGGCGCCCCGCCGCCATCGGCAACCCCGCACGCCGGAGCCCCCGCCGCCACCCGGATAGGTGATCCGCCCCCGACTTCGCCGCCCGCTTCCGTACCGATTGCGGCCACCCTCCCCGCCCCCGTAAAAGATCACCACCGCAAAGTTACCGCCCGGTAGAGAACCGGGCCCCACGCACGGGGGCGATCATGAGCACCACCGCAACCAGGACGACGTCCGGCCCGGCCCGCCGCCGGAATCAGCGCGGCCCCGGCACGGTCCGCCCCGGCTCACCCCGCCCGGCCGCCGGTGATCCCGGGACACGTACCACCACTCCCGGCAGCCGGCCGCTCCCGCCCCACATCCTCTTCGCCGAGCGGCTGCTCGCCGTCCTCAGCGGTGAGCGCCCCGTCCACTGGATGCTCGGCCAGACCGTCGGGGAGGCATACGACCAGTTGGTCAGGCTCGCGCCCACCACCCCCCTCCGGGCCCGTGGCGCGCGCCCCGTCATCCGCCGCTGCGGCGGCTTCCCGCTGCGCCCGGGCGTGGTCGAGGCGTACGCGAGCGTCGCGGCGGGCGAGCAGGTCCGCGCGATGGCGTTCCGCCTGGAGCAGGGCCCCGACCGCAAGTGGCGCTGCGCCGCCATCGAACTCGGCGGCGAGCGCCACTGACGGCGCCACTGACGGCGCCACTGACGGGACGGAAACGGGGCCGGGCACGCGACACCCGTCGCGCACCCGGCCCCGAAAACAGCCCTTGAACCGCAGGGCTACTTCTTGCGGCGACGCCCGCCCTTCTGGGCCTTGCGCCGCTCCGCACGCGTCATGCCGTCCGCCGCGGACCGGGCGGCACCCTCACCGTTCTCGAAGTCGCCCTCGATGATGTCGCCCTCGCCGTCGACCTTCGGCGCCGAGAAGTGCAGCCGGTCCGGCCGCTTCGGGGCCTCCAGGCCCTTGGCGCGGATCTCGGGCCGCCCGGCACCCGCCTGCGCCGGTACGGCGTCCTCCTTGGCCAGGGACGTCTTCGCGGCGGCGTCCTGCACCGGGACCTCCTCGACCTGCTGCTCGACCTGGACCTCCAGGTTGAACAGGTAGCCGACGGACTCCTCCTTGATGCCCTCCATCATCGCGGTGAACATGTCGAAGCCCTCACGCTGGTACTCGACCAGCGGGTCCTTCTGCGCCATCGCGCGGAGGCCGATGCCCTCCTGGAGGTAGTCCATCTCGTAGAGGTGCTCGCGCCACTTGCGGTCCAGCACCGAGAGCACCACGCGCCGCTCCAGCTCACGCATGATCTCCGAGCCGAGCTGCTTCTCCCGCGCGTCGTACTGCTCGTGGATGTCCTCCTTGACGGACTCCGCGATGAACTCGGCGGTGATGCCGGCCCGGTCGCCGGCCGCCTCCTCCAGCTCCTCGATGGTGACCTTGCACGGGTAGAGCTGCTTGAAGGCGCCCCACAGCCGCTCCAGGTCCCACTCCTCCGCGAAGCCTTCGACGGTCTCCGCCTCGATGTACGCGTCGATGGTGTCGTCCATGAAGTGGCGGATCTGCTCGTGCAGGTCCTCGCCCTCCAGGACGCGGCGGCGCTCGCCGTAGATGACCTCACGCTGCCGGTTGAGCACCTCGTCGTACTTCAGGACGTTCTTGCGCGTCTCGAAGTTCTGCTGCTCGACCTGAGACTGCGCGGACGCGATCGCGCGCGTGACCATCTTGTTCTCGATCGGCACGTCGTCGGGAACGTTGGCCATCGACATCACGCGCTCGACCATCTGCGCCTTGAACAGCCGCATCAGGTCGTCACCGAGCGACAGGTAGAAGCGGGACTCGCCGGGGTCGCCCTGACGGCCGGAACGACCACGGAGCTGGTTGTCGATACGCCGCGACTCGTGCCGCTCGGTGCCCAGCACGTACAGCCCGCCGAGCGCCTTGACCTCCTCGAACTCGGCCTTGACGGCGAGCTCGGCCTTCTCCAGCGCGGCGGGCAGGGCCGCGGCCCACTCCTCCACGTGCTCGACCGGGTCGAGCCCGCGCTGGCGCAGCTCGGCCTCGGCGAGGTCGTCGGGGTTGCCGCCGAGCTTGATGTCGGTACCGCGGCCGGCCATGTTGGTGGCGACGGTGACGGCGCCCTTGCGGCCCGCCTGGGCGACGATCTGCGCCTCACGGTCGTGCTGCTTGGCGTTGAGCACCTCGTGCGGGATGCCGCGCTTGGAGAGCTGCTGCGACAGGTACTCGGACTTCTCGACCGACGTCGTACCGACGAGGATCGGCTGGCCCTTCTTGTGCTTCTCCTCGATGTCGTCGACGACCGCGGCGAACTTGGCGACCTCGGTGCGGTAGATCAGGTCCGACTGGTCCTTGCGGATCATCGGCTTGTTCGTCGGGATCGGGACGACGCCCAGCTTGTAGATCTGGTGGAACTCGGCGGCCTCGGTCATGGCCGTACCGGTCATACCGGACAGCTTGTCGTAGAGGCGGAAGAAGTTCTGGAGGGTGATCGTGGCGAGGGTCTGGTTCTCGTCCTTGATGTCCACCCCTTCCTTCGCCTCGATCGCCTGGTGCATGCCCTCGTTGTAGCGGCGGCCGGCGAGGATACGGCCGGTGTGCTCGTCGACGATCATGACTTCGCCGTCGATGACGACGTAGTCCTTGTCCTTCTTGAACAGTTCCTTGGCCTTGATGGCGTTGTTCAGGTACCCGACGAGCGGGGTGTTCACCGACTCGTAGAGGTTGTCGATGCCCAGCCAGTCCTCGACCTTGGCGACGCCGGACTCGTGGATGCCGACGGTGCGCTTCTTCTCGTCGACCTCGTAGTCACCGGTCTCCTCGATGCCCTTGAGGGGGTTCCCGGGCTCGCCCCTCTTGAGGCGGGTGACCAGCTTGGCGAAGTCGCCGTACCACTTGGTGGCCTGGTCGGCCGGGCCGGAGATGATCAGCGGCGTACGGGCCTCGTCGACCAGGATCGAGTCGACCTCGTCGACACAGGCGAAGTTGTGGCCGCGCTGGACGAGCTCGTCCTTGGACCACGCCATGTTGTCGCGGAGGTAGTCGAAGCCGAACTCGTTGTTCGTGCCGTACGTGATGTCGCAGTTGTACATCTCACGGCGCTGCGACGGCGACATGTTCGCGAGGATGCAGCCGACCGACAGGCCCAGGAACTTGTGAACCCGGCCCATCATCTCGGAGTCGCGCTCGGCCAGGTAGTCGTTGACCGTGATCAGGTGCACGCCCTTGCCGGACAGCGCGTTCAGGTACGCGGGCAGCGTGCCGACGAGGGTCTTGCCCTCACCGGTCTTCATCTCGGCCACGTAACCGAGGTGCAGCGCGGCGCCGCCCATGAGCTGGACGTCGTAGTGGCGCTGGCCGAGCACGCGCTTGGCGGCCTCGCGGACCGTCGCGAAGGCCTCGGGCATCAGGTCGTCGAGGCTCTCACCATCGGCGTACCGCTGCTTGTACTCCTCGGTGAGCGCCCGCAACTCGGCGTCGGAGAGGTTGACGAAGTCCTCTTCGATGGAGTTGACCTGGTCCGCGATGCGGTGCAGTTTGCGCAGGATCTTGCCTTCGCCTGCACGCATGAGCTTGTTGAAGACGGACACTGAGGTTGGTCTCCTTGCCGGTCGGGCCTGGCACTGGGTCTTGTCATGGACACTGGCACGGGCACGGCAGGTGGGCCCCACCGCAACGGCCATCGTAAGCGAGGACGCCACCGCGCCGGGAGGTCCGCGCCCACCTGGGCCGACCGCCGCGCCGACATGCCGCCCGCAAGGAGAACGCGCGGGGCGCTCCGAAGGTGCCGCTGAACCCGAAAAGTGTTCGCCCCGTCCGCCGGCGCCCCGCGAGAATCCCGCCATGGACCCCGTCACCCTCACCACCGACCGCCTGCTGCTGCGCCCGTTCGCCGTCGAGGACGCGGACGCCGTGTACACGGCCTGCCAGGACCCCGATATCCAGCGCTGGACGACCCTCCCTTCCCCGTACGAGAGGCATCACGCCGAGGAATTCCTCAGGACCGTGCCCGACGGCTGGCGCACCGGCTACGACTTCGATTTCGCGGTCCTGACCCGTGAGGGCGGCACGCTCGTGGGCGCCGTCGGTGTGCGCGGGCACTCGGGCGTGTGGGAGATCGGCTTCTGGACGGCCAAGGAGCACCGCGGCAGCGGCTACGCCACGGAGGCCGTCGTGGCCCTGGCCAGGTGGACCCTCACGACGACGGGGTGCTGGCGTCTGCTGTGGCGCGCCGAGGTCGGCAACACGGGATCGCGCGCCGTCGCCGAAAAAGCCGGCTTCACGATCGAGGGCACCCAGCGCGCGGGCCTCCTGAACAAGGGCACCGTCCGCGATGCGTGGGTCGGCTCGCTCCTCCCGTCGGACCTCGGCCTGCCGAGCACCGTGCCCTACCTCCCGGCCCCGTCCCGGCCGACGGCCTGACTGTCAGTGCCGCCCTCTATCGTGCCGAGCATGACCACGATGCCGAGCCCGACCGCCGAACTCTCCGCCGACGAGGCCCGTCGTATCGCGCTGCGCGCCCAGGGCTTCCTTGGGGCGCCGGACCGCCGCGCCGGGGTGCGCGGCGTACTGCGCCGGCTCGGCGCCGTCCAGCTCGACACGATCTCGGTGCTGGCCCGCTCCCACGAGCTGATTCCGTACGCACGGCTCGGCGCGGTCGGCCGCAAGACCGTCGACGCGGCGTACTGGACCCAGACGCACGCCTTCGAGTACTGGTCGCACGCGGCGTGCATCCTGCCCATCGAGGAGTGGCCGCACTTCGCCTTCCGCCGCCGCGCCTACCGCAAGCGCCCGCAGTGGCACCACGACCTCCCGGACGGCGCCTACGACGCGGTGATCAAGCAGTTGCGCGCCGAGGGCCCGCTGACCGCCACGGAGCTGGGCGGCGCGAAGAACGGCGGCGAGTGGTGGGACTGGTCCGCGTCGAAGGTCGCCGTCGAGCGGGCCCTGATGTACGGGGAGGTGGTGTGCACCGAGCGGCGCGGCTGGAAGCGGGTGTACGACCTGGCCGAGCGCGCCGTCCCCGACGACCTGCTGCACGACGAGCTGGACGACACCGAGTGTCTGCGCCGGCTGGTGCGGCTGGCCGGACAGGCGCTGGGCGTGGGCACGCGCGCGGACATCGCCGACTACCACCGGCTCAAGGGTGAGCAGTTCGACGCGGTGGTCGCCGACTCGGGGCTGGTGCCGGTGCGGGTGCAGGGCTGGGACAAGCCCGCCTGGGCGGACCCGGAGGCGCTGGCGAGCGTGCCTCGCGGCCGCCACCGTACGACCCTGCTGTCGCCGTTCGACTCACTGATCTGGGAGCGGGCGCGCACGGAACGGATCTTCGGCTTCACCCACCGCCTGGAGGCGTACGTCCCCAAGCAGAAGCGGATACACGGCTACTTCGCGATGCCGCTGCTCGCTGGCGGGCGACTGGTGGGCCGGGTGGATCCCGCCCGCGAGGGGACGACCCTGGTGGCCAAGCAGGTGTCGCTGGCCTCCCCCAAGGCCGTGGCCCCGATGGCCGAGGCGCTGCGGGAGGCCGCCGAGTGGGTGGGCTGCGACGCCGTACGGATCGAGCGCGTCGACCGCCCGGAGCTCGCCCCCGAGCTGGTCTCGGCCCTGGCCCGGCTCACCTGATCTCGAGGATCTTCTCTCGCATCGCGTAGACCACCGCTTCCATCCTGGAGTGCAGTTGGAGCTTCTCCAGGATGTTGCGCACGTGGTTCTTCACGGTGTTCTCGGAGATGAACAACTCCTTGGCGATGTCCCGGTTGTTCATGCCCGTGGCGACCAGCTTCAGGACCTCCAGCTCGCGGTCGGTCAGCCGGGGCGCCGGGACGAGCCGGCGCTCGTCGGTGCGCTGGATCATCGACTTGAACTCGGTGAGCAGCTTGGACGCCATGGACGGGCTGATCTGCGACTGGCCGTCCGCGACCGCGCGGATGGCGGTGGCGACCTCGTCGGTGGAGATCTCCTTGAGGAGGTAACCGGTCGCGCCCGCCTTGATCGCGTCGTAGAGGTCGGCCTCCTCGTCGCTGATCGTCAGCATGATGATCTTGGCGCTGGGAGCCACCTCCTTGATGGAGGTGCAGGCCTCGATACCGCCCCGCTTGGGCATGCGGACGTCCATCAGCACGATGTCCGGCAGCAGGTCGGCGGCCTTGTCGACGGCTTCCGCGCCGTCGCCCGCCTCGCCCACCACCTGGATGTCCTCCTCCTGCGCGAGGACGATCTCCAGGCCTCGACGGAAGAGGGCGTGGTCGTCCACGACCAGGACCCTGATGGGCTCCTTGCGGGACGCGCCGCCGTCCGTGTCGCTGCCGGCGCCGCTCCCGCACCCCGCTCCGCCCACCGGGGCGTCGGAGCCGCCCGGGTGGTGCACCGGGCCGAAGCTGTCCGCCATCGTTCCTCCCCCTGCAGGCCTGCCTGACGTTCATGTGCGGTACGCCAACCTCGGCCCCGGGGGCATCGGTTGGCGTGCCCCGCCATGATTTCATGCCCGGACGGCGAAGCGGTGATCCTGTGGTCGCACGGTGGTGCCCCTGGGGGCGCACACGGCGCTCCAGGGGCACCACCGGGTGCTTCAGGTGCCGTCAGCCACCGAGGGCGCCACCCGCACCGCCTGCCTCGGAGCCGGCCAGCGGGTCGCTCTCCAGGTGGATGACGCCGTAGTCATAGGCGTGTCGTCGGTAGACGACGCTGGGCTGCTTGGTCTCGGAGTCGACGAACAGGTAGAAGTCGTGCCCGACGAGCTCCATCTCGTAGAGAGCCTGGTCGAGCGACATCGGGGCGGCCGTGTGGGTCTTCTCGCGGACCACCAGAGGTCCTTCGCCCCGCACTTCCAGCGAGCCCATCCGCTTCGTGGGAACGGACTCGCGCTCCTCCACCGCCACGGCGCCGTTCCCGTTCAGGCGGGCCACGCCCGGAACGGCGTCGGCGACCTCCGCGGCCGAAAGACGGCCGTTGCCACGGCGGGTGTGGCGCTTGTCGTGCTGCTTGCGCAGCCGCGCCTCGAGCTTGCCCGTCGCGAGGTCAAGGGCTGCGTAGGGGTCGCCTGCCGCCGCCTCCGCCCGGATCACCGGCCCCCGGGAGTGGAGGGTGATTTCCACGCGGTCGGACCGGTCTGCCTGCCGCGGGTTGTGTTCCTTGGACACCTCGACGTCGAGGCTGATCACCTTGGCGTCGAGCTTCTGGATCTTCTCCAGCTTCAGCTTCTCGGCCACGTGCTTGCGGAACCGCTCGGGCACCTCGGTCTTGCGGCCTTTGACGACGATGTCCACGCAGAACTCCGTTCCCGGATCGCTCCTGCCGGCCCACCGGCCGGCGAGCATCTCCCTCTTGCACCAGACCCCGGTGAGTACCGGAGCCTCGGACTTGGCGACTCGACCTCCTCCTCCCCCGTCGGCAAGATCCCCACCCCACCACCTTGGATGTCCTGACCGTCCCCCGGAAACTGGCCGGAAGCACGGCAGTGCATTCGGTGAAGCGCGGCTTTCGCCATTCCTCACACCCGAACATAGCTCGCTCGGACGGATGTCGGCACCCGCTATCCGCACGAACCTCCGATCAGGTGTTTTTACCCTCTCAGTACCTGCAACGTTGCAAGTTCCCCGTCAGTTCCGGTTTATTTCGAACGACATCGGCGGGGCGGCCACAACCGCGGCGCTCACCTGTACGGATCCCGGGAATTGCGGCTCAGAACCGGCACGCAGTGCCCGTGCGGCCTCGACCAGCGAAGCCCCGGTGGTCATGAGATCGTCGACCAGGACGGGCCGGCCGGCCGCGAGCAACCGTCCCCCACCGGCCGCCACCTCCAGGGCGCCCGCCAGGTTCGCCAGCCGCTCCCGCGCGCCCAGACCGGTCTGGTCCGCCACCGCCCGCCGCTGCCGCAGTACCGGCAGAACGCGCGCGGCCCGTCCCGTACGGCGCAGCTCGGCCGCCGCCGCCAGTGCGAGCCGCCGCACCGCGTCGTGGCCACGCGCCCGCACCACGCGCCGCGCGGATGGCACCGGCACCAGGAGCAGCGGCCCGCCGCCCGAGCCCCCAGAAGCCGCCACAGAGGCCCTCACGGCCCCCGCCAGCGCGACGCCCAGCGGCCGGGCCAGCCCCAGCGCCCCGCGCTCCTTGTGCCCGAGCAGCACCGCCCGTACCGCGTCCGCGTACGGCGCCGCGGCACACACCACCGGCAGCCCCACCGGCTCCGGCACCGGCCGCACCCGCCGCCCGCCCGTGCCGCACAGGGCACCCGCGCACGCCTCACACAGCGCCGTACGGGGCCGGCCGCACCCCCCGCAGGCGACCGGCAGCACCAACCCGACGATCTCCGGCCACCACCAGCGCATACCCCACGGTCCCAGCCGCCCGGCCGGGCATCCACCCCTGTGGAAAACCCACGCACTCACGCACGGCCCCGGGCCACCCCGCCGGTCGCGGTCGCGTCAGCCCGGGTAGACGGGGGACGTACCCTTTTCGACCATCGGCTGCCAGTTCGCGCCCGCCCGCAGCCGCACGATGCCGTCATCGGCGGACGCCGCCACCAGCGGGGAGCGCTCGTCGTTCGCCGCCGCGACGACCTTCACCTGGTTCAGTCCCGGAATCGCGGCCGCCGATGTGGAGCCGTCCGTCTGGATGTAGCGCACCTGCTGCACCCCGCCGGCCAGCTTGCCCAGCACGACCAGCCGGCTCTGCCCCGCCCACGACACCGACCTCACCGACTCCATCCGGGGGGCGATGGCCTGGAGGTCCACGACCTGGACGGTCTCCTTCGCGTCGGAGCCCTGCCTCTCGACCCGCCCGATGTGCAGGGTCGTCTTGCCGTCCTTGGTCAGCAGCAGCGCCATGCGCACCCCGTCCTCGGACACCCGCAGCGCCTCGATCCGCCATCCGTCGGCGAGCCAGGGAGCGGTGACCGGCACGGGCTCCGCGGAGCCGTCCGGCACGTACAGCAGCCGCGGGTTCGCCGGGTCGCGGTCGGCGACCCACAGGCCGCCCCGGCCGTCGAAGCTGGGCGCGGACAGCCGGTCCTCCCGCCTGGGACCGTTGCTGCGCACCAGCGGCTGCGGCAGCTCCACGTCCGCGTCCGAGACCACGGAGGCCACCCGCAGGTGACGGTCCTCGTCCGAGACGGCGGCCGCCCGGCGCTCGTCGCGGGCGACGGCGACCTTGCTCACCCTCACCGCCCCGTTCCCGAACGGCCCCTGCACGGGCGACGGGCTGCCCACGTTCTCCGCCCCGGCGTCGAGCTTCGCCAGCCGCCCCGACGCGTCGAGGAAATACGGGTTCTCATGGAGGCCCCCGGAGGGAGCGGCCCGGTAGTTCTCCTTCTGGCTCTCCTCCAGCAGGCACAGCCTGCGCCCGTCCTCACTCTGCAACTCGACCTGCGACACCCGGGTGGACGCCAAATCGCCAACCGTGAACAGCAATTGAGCCGCCATCCGCCGGCACGTGCCGTACCCGATATTGTCCGCCTTTTTATTGAGCGGCACCTTCAGCTTGTTCTGTTCGTCGGGCGTCAGGGACGTGACACCGTCCTTCAGGGCGACACCCGTGGGGAAACTGGAATCCACCACCGGGTCCAGCCAGTTCGTCGGCCCCTCCAGCAGCGCCTTGACCGTCTGCGCCACCGGGTCCATCCGCGTCACAGGATCCTGCCGCTGCCGGATGTACACCGGGTCGGCCACCACCCAGTGCCGGCCGGAGGCGAAGTAGTACGTGTTCACCGAACGGTAGTTGCGCTGAAAGTCCGACTCTCCGAGCAACAGCCCCGGAGGCAGGTCGTCGATACGCCACTCCTTGCCCTTGCCGTCCGGGCCGGGCGCCTGCACCAGTTGGATCGCGCCCGCGTACTTGGCCCTGCCCACCGGCTGGTAGGCGTGACGGCTGTCCACCGTCGCGATCTGCTCACCGTGCAGGGAGTAGACGAGGCGTTCCTGCGCCTCACGGATACCGCTCCGCTCCCGCCTGCTGACCGGGGCGGCCATGAGCACCGTGGTGCTCTCCTCGGGCTTCCACTCCCCCGCCGCCTTCTTGGTCAGGTACGTCCTGGCCGTCGCGAACCCGGGGTCGTCACCGGTCATCGCCTCCAGGAACCCGTTGACGATCTCGTCCGGCTCCGCGTTCTCCCGTGGCGACACCGGATACACCCGCACCTGCGAGTCCCCGGGGTTGGACGCCCTCACCGGGGAGACGTCCCCGCTGTCCGGCATCGAACCGCACCCGGCCAGCAGCACACCGCATCCGAGCAGCGCGGCTGCGCGCACCGCCGGTCCACGGCCGCGACGACGCTCAGCGCCCACGAGTCGTACCCTCCCGCTTCACTTCCTGCCCCGTGGACGAGGCGTCCTCGCCCGCCCGCTCCCCGGCTCCGCGCGCCACGACCCGGGACCCGTTGCCGGGCAGGGCCGTCGGATCGGCGGCCACCTGCGCCGCCTGCCGGGGCGGCAGCGACGTACGCGCCGGACCGGGCAGCCCCGGACGGGCCGATCCCGCGGCCTGCCCCGGCACCGTCGGCAGCCGGCCCGCGCCCTGCGACGCCTCCTCGGCGGCCGCCCGCTCCCGGTTGCGCCGCGAGTCCTCCGGCTCCAGGGGTATCGGCGAACCGCGCAGCGGCTCGTCCGCCGTACGCGGCAGCGTCAGCCGGAACTGCGAACCGCCGCCCGGCTCCCCCCACGCCTGGAGCCAGCCACCGTGCAGCCGGGCGTCCTCCACCGCGATCGACAGCCCCAGCCCCGTACCACCGGTGGTACGCGCGCGTGCCGGGTCCGCCCGCCAGAAGCGGTTGAACACCCGCGTCGCCTCGCCCGGCTTGAGTCCGACGCCGTAGTCGCGCACCGCGACGGCGACCGCACCGCCCGCGGCGGCCATGCGCACCACCACGTCCCGGCCCTCACCGTGCTCCACCGCGTTGACGACCAGGTTCCGCAGCACCCGCTCGACGCGGCGCGCATCGGCCTCCGCGACCACCGGCTGCTCGTCACCCACCACGAGGATCCGGCCGCCCTTGCGCTCGGCCAGCGGCTCGGCGCCGCCGATCACCCTGCGGACGACCTCACGCAGGTCTATCGGCTCCGCCTCCAGCGCCGCCGCGCCCGCGTCGAAGCGGCTGATCTCCAGCAGGTCAGACAGCAGCGACTCGAACCGGTCCAACTGGTCGCCCAGGAGCTCCGCGGAACGGGCCGTCACCGGGTCGAAGTCCTCCCGCGCCTCATGAATGACATCGGCCGCCATCCGCACCGTGGTCAGCGGCGTACGCAGCTCGTGCGAGACGTCCGAGACGAACCGCCGCTGCATCCGCGACAGCTCCTCCAGTTGCTGGATCTTGAGCTGGAGGTTCTGCGCCATCTTGTTGAAGGCCTCGCCGAGCCGGGCGATGTCGTCCTCACCGGTGACCTTCATCCGCTCCTGCAACCGGCCCGCCGACAGCCGCTCGGCGATCCCGGCCGCCATCCGTACCGGCGTCACGACCTGCCGCACCACCAGCCACGCGATCGCGCCCAGCAGCACCACCACGAACAGCCCGGCCGTCGCCAGTGTCGTCTTGACCAGGGCGAGCGAGTCCTCCTCTTGCGTCAGCGGGAAGAGGTAGTACAGCTCGTACGAATTGCCGTCGATGTCATTGAGGCGTTTGCCGATGACCAGCCCGGCCTCCGACGGCTTGCCGTCCGAATAGTTGATCCGGGTGTACGTCTGGAACGTCCCCGGCTCACGCGCCACCGACTCCCGCAGCTTCACCGGAATGCTCCGCGCCGGCTCCACACCGCCCGAAGCCCGCGCACCACGGCTCGGCGCCGTGCCCTCCGTGTCGGAGCTGAGAGCCACCACGTTGAACGCGCCCTGGCCGCCGCTCGCGAGCTGCACGACCAGATCGGACCGCCAGTTCAGCGACGCCCCCGCGGTCCCACCGTCCGGCCCACCGGCGCCCTGGTGCTCGTCCGCCTGCGTCTGGGCCGCCGAGAACCCGCCCGACGCCTGGCTCTGCGCCGCCCGCTCCTTGGCGTCCAGCAGACCGTTGCGCATCTGCCCGATGACCACGAACCCGAGCAGCAGCACCACCCCGAGCGACATCAGCAGCGTGCCGACGACCACCCGCAACTGGATGTTCCGCCGCCACAGCCGCACGGCCGGCAACAGCGGACGGCGCAGCAGCCGCACCAGGAGCCGGAGCACCGGACCACCCGGCGCCCCGTCCTGGAGCAGACGGCCCGGCCGCCATGGCTGACGCCCCGGCCCGGCAGCCCGCCCCGCACGGACTCCCGGGTTCCCGGGCTTCGGAGCAGCACTGCCGCGGGACATGTCAGCTCGGTCCGGCCTTGTAACCGACACCACGGACGGTCACGACGATCTCCGGCCGCTCCGGGTCCTTCTCGACCTTGGAGCGCAGCCGCTGCACATGGACGTTCACCAGCCGCGTGTCCGCGGCGTGGCGGTAACCCCACACCTGCTCCAGCAGCACCTCACGGGTGAACACCTGCCACGGCTTGCGGGCCAGCGCGACCAGCAGGTCGAACTCCAGCGGAGTCAGCGCGATCGACTGCCCGTCCCGCTTCACGGAGTGGCCCGCCACATCGATGACCAGGTCACCGATGGTGAGCTGTTCCGGCGCGGGCTCCTCCGACCTCCGCAGCCGCGCCCGGATCCGGGCGACCAGCTCCTTCGGCTTGAACGGCTTGACGATGTAGTCGTCGGCCCCGGACTCCAGCCCGACCACCACGTCGACAGTGTCGCTCTTGGCGGTGAGCATCACGATCGGCACTCCGGACTCGGCGCGGATCAGCCGGCACACCTCGATGCCATCCCTACCGGGCAGCATGAGGTCCAGCAGCACCAGGTCCGGCTTGGCCTCCCGGAAAGCGGCAAGTGCCTTGTCGCCGTCCGCTACGAACGACGGCTCGAAACCCTCACCACGCAGCACAATCCCGAGCATCTCGGCCAGTGCGGTGTCGTCGTCGACGACAAGGACGCGTCCCTTCATAATCGACATCATCCCATTAGCTAATCGTTACCTGGCGTGACCTGGCACACAGCTCGGCAATTCCGCCCCCGGTGACCGGGGACACCACCCCCAGCTCGGTGACGATCGCCGTCACCAGTTCCGGCGGTGTGACATCGAACGCGGGGTTGTACGCCTGCGTCCCCAGCGGCGCCACCGGCAGCCCGCCGACCGCTCCGGCTCCCGCTCCACCGGCCGCCACCTGCGGCGGCGCGGTGAGCTCCGTGACCTCCTGTCCGGCCCGCTGCTCCACCTCTATGGACGCCCCGTCCGGCGTGTGCGGATCGATCGTCGTGACCGGCGCCACCACGATGAACGGCACATGGTGGTACCTGGCCAGCACGGCCAGCGGATAGCTCCCGATCTTGTTCGCCACCGAACCGTCGGCGGCGATCCGGTCCGCCCCGATCAGCACCGCGTCCACCTCCCCCGCCGCGAACAGCGAGCCCGCCGCGTTGTCCGTGAGCAGCGTGTACGGCATGCCGTTACGGGCCGCCTCGTACGCCGTCAGCCGCGCCCCCTGCAACAGCGGCCGCGTCTCGTCCACCCACAGCCGCCGCAGCCTGCCCGTCCGGTGCGCCTCCAGCGCCACGGCGAACGCGGTCCCCTCCCCGCCCGAGACCAGCGCCCCGGTGTTGCAGTGGGTCAGGATCCGGTGACCGCCGCCCGGCATCAGCTCGTCCAGCAGCGCCAGCCCGTGCCCCGCCATCAGCGCGCTCGCCTCTGCGTCCTCCCGGTGCAGGTCCCTGGCCTCCGCCAGCGCCGCCCGGGCGGCCCGCTCCCGGTCCTCGCCCTTCTCGAGCGCCACCCGGTACGCGCCGGCCGCCCGCCGCACCCCGTACCCGAGGTTCACTGCGGTGGGCCGCGCCCCCGCCAGCAGCGCGGCCGCCTCCTCCACGTCGTAGCCCCGCACGGCGGCCAGCGCCACGCCGTAGGCACCGGCGATGCCGAGCAGCGGCGCGCCCCGCACGGCGAGTGTCTGGATCGCCCGGACCAGCGCCGGCACATCCGTGCAGACCAGCTCGACCTCCTCGGCGGGCAGCCGCGTCTGGTCGAGGAGCACCACCACGGGCCCTTCAGGCGGCTCCTCCCAGCGCAGTGAGGGCAGCGTGGGCGGTTCGGCGACGCCAGGGGTTTGTGCGTACTGATCAGCCATCCGCCCAGTCTGCCCGCTGAACCACGGACAATGAAGGTGCCGAGGAGATCCGACCCCAGGCCCGCCCGCGGACGGCGCGTGGCACCATGGCTGCCAACCTGCCGCCCCACCAAGCGGCCCGGCACCGTGACCGAGCCGGCTCGACGAGCCGGCACCGCGACGAATTCACGAGGTGGACGACCGTGAACGACACTCCGGGCTGGGCCTCGCCCGGATCCTCGCCCTCCGACGGCCAGGGCGCCGACGTCCCACGGCCGGCCGAGCCCTCCGACGCGCCCGGCGCGACCTCCAAGTGGTCCAAGGACCAGCCGCCCGCCGGCCAGTGGTCCCCGCCCACGGCGCCCGGCCAGCCCGGCCCCGTTCCGCCCCACGCGCCCGCACCCGGCTGGGGCGGCGGTCCGTACCCGGGCGGTCACCACCAGGGCGGCTGGGGCAGGCCGCCGGCCGCCAAGCCCGGCGTGATCCCCCTGCGCCCGCTCGGCGTCGGCGAGATCCTCGACGGCGCGGTCTCCACACTGCGCGCCCACTGGCGCACGGTGCTCGGCATCACGCTCACGGTCTCCGTCGTCACGCAGATCGCCGACATCCTCCTCCAGCGCTACCTGGTGCCGGCTCCCCCGCGGCTCAGCGCGGACCCCACCCCGCAGGAGGCCCTGGACCAGTCGGTCGAGTCGCTCAAGGCGAGCATGATCTCCCTCGGCCCCACGATGGTCATCACCCTCATCGGCACCTCCATCACCACCGCCCTGCTGACCATGGTGATCAGCCGTGCCGTGCTGGGCCGCCCTGTGACGCTCTCCGACGCCTGGCGCGAGGCCCGCCCCCGGCTCCCCCAGCTCTTCGCCCTCACCCTGCTGCTGCCGCTGCTGAGCGCCGCCATCATGACCGTCGGCCTGCTGCCCGGGCTGCTCCTCGGCGGCCCCGAAGGCGCGATGCTGGCCGCCGTGGGCGGCATCGCCGCCGCCGTGGTCATCCTCTGGCTGCTCGTCCGGTTCAGCCTTTCCTACGCGGCACTGATGCTGGAACGGCAGGGCGTGATGGCGTCCCTGCGGCGCTCGGCCAAGCTTGTCCAGGGCACCTGGTGGCGGATCTTCGGCATCCTGGCGCTCACCATGCTGCTGATGTTCCTCATCTCGATGATCATCGCCATTCCGTTCACCCTGATCGCGTTCGCGGTCGACGGAAACGGCCTCGGCGGCCTGCTCACCGGCACGGCCCCGGAGTTCGGCTGGCCCTTCCTGATCATCACCGGCGTGGGAGCGGTCATCGCCGCCTCGATCACCTACCCGATCTCCTCGGGAGTCTCCGTCCTGCTCTACATCGACCAGCGCATCCGGCGGGAGGCCCTCGACCTGGACCTGGCCCGAGCTGCCGGCGTACCCGGATACGGCTCCCCCTCGCCCGGCGACACCACCCCCAGGAGCTGATGCGGTGCCCATCACGGGGGGCCTGACGACGGCGTGGCCCATGGTCCACGCGAACGACGACGTACCGCTGGACACCCCCCGCGTCCCCGCCCGCGAGGCGGCGGAGCGGGAACTGTCCAAGCCCATGTACCACGAGAACGACCCGAACCTGCTCCAGCGCGCGCTCGACAGGTTCTGGGACTGGGTCGGCGGGCTCTTCGACTCCGCGTCGGGAGCCACCCCCGGAGGCCCACTCGGACTCGTGGCGATCGCCCTCGTCGTCCTGGCCCTCCTCGGCGCCCTGTGGTGGCGGCTCGGCACCCCGCAGCGCACCCCCGCCACCTCGGACTCCCTCTTCGACGACCGCACCCGCAGCGCCGCCCAACACCGCACCGCCGCCGAAGAGCACGCCGCCGCCGGCCGCTGGAACCAGGCCGTCCAGGAACGGATGCGAGCCATCGTGCGCTCCCTGGAAGAACGCACCATCCTCGACCCACGCCCCGGCCGCACCGCCGACGAGGCCGCCGCCGATGCCGGCCGTCCCCTCCCCGCCCACGCGGACGAGCTCCGGGCCGCCGCCCGCGCCTTCGACGACGTCACATACGGTGGCCGCTCCGCCGACCAGCGCACGTACCAGCGCCTCAAGAACCTGGACACCGCCCTGGAACGGGCCAAGCCCCAACTGAGCGACGCCACCCGGGGAGCGGCCGGATGACCGCCACCTCCACCCCCGCCTCCACCTCGACGTCCCTCACCCCCCATCAGGTCTGGGCACGCACCAGAGGGCTCCTGCTCGCCCTGGCCATCCTCATCGTCGCGGGCATCGTCATGGCCCTCTTGCGTTCGGATGCCCAGCACGGCCAACTCGACCCCCGCTCCGCCGACCCCACCGGCAGTCGCGCCATCGCCGAACTCCTCGAACAGCGCGGTGTCACCACCCGGGTCGTCACCACCCTCGACGAAGCCACCAGCGCGACCGGACCCGACACCACACTCCTCGTCACCACCCCAGACCTGCTGACGGACCACCAGCAGAGCATTCTGCGCAGCGACATGGACACCGCAGGCGGCCGCACGGTGCTCATCTCCGCCGGCACGCCCTCCGTCGGCACCCTGGCGCCCGGAGTGAACACGGCCTCCTCCGCCCCGGTCTCGGTACTCTCCCCCCAGTGCTCCCTGCCCGCCGCCGAGCGCGCGGGCGACGCCGACCTCGGCGGCGAGCGCTACACGACCGGCCTCCCCGGCAGCGACGCCTGCTACCCGAGCGACGGCATGCCCACTCTTCTGCGGATCAACGGCCCCGCAAGCAGCGACACCGTCCTCCTGGGCGCCCCCGACATCCTCTACAACGAACGTCTGGACAAGCAGGGCAACGCCTCGCTCGCCCTCCAACTCCTCGGCTCCCGGCCTCATCTCGTCTGGTACCTCCCTTCGCTCAGCGATCCCTCCGCCGCCGATGGCAGCGGTGACAGTGACGTCCGTGAAGAAGACGCCGGCGAACGCGGCTTCCTCGACCTGATCCCCTCCGGCTGGCTGTGGGGCACCCTCCAACTCGCCCTCGCCGCCGTGCTCGCCGCCATCTGGCGCGCCCGCCGCCTCGGTCCCCTCGTCACCGAACAGCTCCCCGTCACCATCCGCGCCTCCGAATCCACCGAGGGCCGCGCCCGCCTCTACCGCCGAGCGAACGCCCGCGACCGCGCGGCCACCGTCCTGCGTACCGCCACCCGCACCCGGCTCGCTCCCCTCCTGGGCGTCCCCGCCACGGAAGCCCACTCCCCCGACTCCCTGCTCCCCGCCGTATCGGCCCGGCTCGCCGCCGGGGACAGAGACCTCCAGACCCTCCTCTTCGGCCCGGCCCCCACCGACGACGCCGCGCTCATCCTTCTCGCAGACCAACTCGACGCCCTCGAAAGAGAGGTACGCACCTCATGAGTGCCCCGACCCCCGAGACCGCTGAGAACTCGGACAGCGCCCGCTCCTCCCTGGAAGCGCTGCGCACCGAGATCGCGAAGGCCGTGGTCGGGCAGGACCCCGCTGTCACCGGACTCGTCGTCGCCCTGCTCTGCCGAGGCCACGTCCTCCTCGAGGGAGTGCCCGGTGTCGCCAAGACGCTGCTCGTACGCGCGCTCGCCGCATCTCTCGAACTGGACACCAAGCGCGTCCAGTTCACCCCCGACCTGATGCCGAGCGACGTAACGGGCTCCCTGGTCTACGACGCCCGCACCGCCGAATTCTCCTTCCAGCCCGGCCCGGTCTTCACCAACCTCCTGCTCGCCGACGAAATCAACCGCACACCGCCCAAGACGCAGTCATCGCTCCTGGAAGCGATGGAGGAGCGCCAGGTCACGGTCGACGGCACTCCCCGCCCGCTCCCCGAGCCCTTCCTGGTCGCCGCCACCCAGAACCCGGTCGAGTACGAGGGCACCTACCCGCTCCCCGAAGCCCAACTGGACCGCTTCCTGCTGAAGCTGACGGTCCCTCTGCCTTCACGCCAGGACGAGATCAACGTACTGACCCGGCATGCCGAGGGCTTCAACCCGCGCGACCTGCATGCCGCCGGCGTACGCCCCGTCGCCGGTCCCGCCGACCTGGAAGCCGCTCGGGCCGCCGTCGCCAAGACCTCCGTCTCCCCCGAGATCGCCGGCTACGTCGTCGATATCTGCCGTGCCACTCGTGAATCCCCCTCGCTCACTCTCGGCGTCTCCCCGCGAGGCGCCACCGCCCTGCTCTCCACCGCCCGCGCCTGGGCCTGGCTCACCGGCCGCGACTACGTCATCCCGGACGACGTGAAGGCCCTGGCCCTGCCAACCCTGCGCCACCGCATCCAACTGCGCCCCGAGGCCGAGATGGAAGGAGTCACCTCCGACTCCGTCATCACGGCGATCCTCGCCCACGTCCCCGTTCCCCGATGAGGCAGTGACCCGTGGCCCTCACCGGACGAACCGCGCTCCTCGCCGCCATCGGCTCGCTCCCCGTCGGCATCCTCGCCCCAAGCTGGACGGGGATGCTCGCGGTCAACGCGCCCCTCTCACTCGCAATTCTGTGCGACTACGCTCTCGCCGCGCCAGTGCGAACGCTCCGGTTCACCCGAAGTGGTGACACAAGCGTTCGACTCGGTGATGCCGCCGAAGTCCACCTCACCGTCACCAACCCGTCCCGGCGCCGCCTGCGCGCCCACCTCCGCGACGCCTGGCCGCCCAGCAGTTGGCTCCCCGGCGCCGAGCAGGCCGCGTCCCGGCACACGTTGACGATCCCCGCCGGCGAACGCCGACGCCTCACCACGGTCCTCCGGCCCACGCGCCGCGGCGACCGTCAGTCCGAACGCGTCACGGTCCGCTCCTACGGGCCACTCGGCCTCGCCGCCCGTCAGGGCAACCACAAGGTCCCCTGGACGGTACGCGTCCTGCCGCCCTTCACCAGCCGCAAGCATCTTCCGTCCCGGCTGGCCCGACTCCGTGAGCTCGACGGCCGCACCAGCGTCCTCATCCGAGGCCAGGGCACCGAGTTCGACAGCCTCCGTGAGTACGTCCCCGGCGACGACACCCGCTCCATCGACTGGCGCGCAACGGCCCGCCACACCACCGTCGCCGTACGCACCTGGCGCCCCGAACGGGACCGCCACATCCTGATTGTCCTCGACACCGGCCGCACCTCGGCCGGCCGCGTCGGCAACGTGCCGCGCCTGGACGCGTCCATGGACGCCGCACTCCTCCTCACCGCGCTCGCCTCACGAGCCGGTGACCGAGTCGACCTCCTGGCCTACGACCGCCGCGTCCGCGCCCGCGTCCAGGGCCGCTCCGCCAACGACATCCTCCCGGCCGTCGTGAACGCCCTCGCCCCGCTCGAACCCGAGCTCGTCGAAACCGACGCCCACGGCCTCAGCTCGGCCGCCCTCACCAACGCCCCGCGCCGCTCGCTCATCGTCCTTCTCACCAGCCTGGAAGCCGCACCCATCGAGGAAGGCCTCCTCCCGGTCCTTCCTCAGCTCACCAAGCGGCACACGGTTCTCGTCGCCTCTGTCTCGGACCCTCACACGGAAACGATGACGAAGGCACGCGGCAGCGTCGAAGCGGTTTATGAAGCTGCGGCCGGCACACAGACCCAGGCCCAGCGCCACCGCACGGCGGAACAGCTCCAGCGCCACGGCGTCACGGTCGTGGACGCGACCCCCGACAATCTCGCACCGGCCCTTGCCGATGCCTACCTCGCCTTGAAGGCAGCGGGACGCCTCTGACGCTGAGCTGATCTGAGCTGAGCTGAATACCAGGACGGACAGATCCCGGAGAAAGGCCCGGTGCCTGCCCTGGAACGCAGAAAAGCCCCGCACCATAAGGTGCGGGGCTTCCCCACAATAATTGTTCGGCGGCGTCCTACTCTCCCACAGGGTCCCCCCTGCAGTAC
>NZ_JBFAMP010000013.1:0-233351 GCF_040674455.1 Streptomyces sp. NPDC049837
GGGATCCCGTCACCCACGATCACCTCTATGTGGTGGGCGGGGGGGGGGGGGGTCTCCAAACACACCCCCCCAAACTCCGCCCCACAACAAACCAGGGGGGGGGGGGGGGGGGGGGGCCCCCCCCCCCCACCCCCGCCGTACGGACTCACGCCTGCGGAAGGTTCGCGAGCTGGTTCTCGATGCGGGCGATGTCCTCGTCCGCCTTGGCCAGGCGCGTGCGGATCTTCTCGACGACCTGGTCGGGTGCCTTGGCGAGGAACGCCTCGTTGCCGAGCTTGGCCTGCGCCTGCTGGCGCTCCTTCTCGGCGGCGGCCAGGTCCTTCGCGAGGCGCTTGCGCTCGGCCGCCACGTCGATGGTGCCCGACAGGTCGAGCGCGACCGTGGGTGCGGGGCCGGTCACTACCGTGGCGTCGTACGCCGTAGCCGTGACACCCACAACGGGCAGCGTCGCGCTGGCGGTGAAGCCCTCGCCCTCCGGCTGGAGGCGCAGCAACTGGCGGATGGCGGCCTCGTGCGGCGCCAGCGCCGTGCCGTCCAGGTCCAGGCGGGCCGGGACCTTCTGGCCGGGCTGGAGGCCCTGGTCGGAGCGGAAGCGCCGGACCTCGGTGACGACGCGCTGGACCAGCTCGATCTCGCGCTCGGCGCCCTGGTCGCGGAAGCCGCTGTCCTTCGGCCAGTCGGCGACGACCAGGGACTCGCCACCGGTGAGCGAGGTCCACAGCGTCTCGGTGACGAACGGGACCACCGGGTGCAGCAGCCGCAGCGTCACGTCCAGGACCTCGCCCAGGACGCGGGCCGAGACCTTGGCGGGCTCGCCGCCGCCGAAGAACGTGGTCTTCGACAGCTCGACGTACCAGTCGAAGACCTCGTCCCACGCGAAGTGGTAGAGCGTGTCCGACAGCTTGGCGAACTCGAAGTCGTCGTAGTACGCGTCGACTTCGGCGACGGTGGCGTTGAGCCGCGACAGGATCCACCGGTCGGTGGCGGACATCTCGGACGGGTCGGGCAGCGGGCCCTCCACCGTGGCGCCGTTCATCAGCGCGAACCGGGTGGCGTTCCAGATCTTGTTGGCGAAGTTGCGGGACGCCTGGACCCAGTCCTCGCCGATCGGGACGTCGGTGCCGGGGTTGGCGCCACGGGCCAGGGTGAAGCGGACGGCGTCGGAGCCGTACGCGTCCATCCAGTCCAGCGGGTCGACGACGTTGCCGAAGGACTTCGACATCTTCTTGCCGCGCTCGTCACGGACCAGGCCGGTGAGCGCGATGGTCTTGAACGGGACCTCGCCGTCCATCGCGTACAGGCCGAACATCATCATCCGGGCGACCCAGAAGAAGATGATGTCGTGGCCGGTGAGGAGGACGTCGGTGGAGTAGAACTTCTCCAGGTCCGGCGTCCGCTCCGGCCAGCCGAGCGTGGAGAACGGCCACAGGCCGGACGAGAACCAGGTGTCCAGGACGTCGGTGTCCTGCGTCCAGCCCTCGCCGGTGGGGGCCTCGTCGTCCGGTCCGAGGCAGACGACCTCGCCGTTCGGCCCGTACCAGACGGGGATGCGGTGGCCCCACCAGAGCTGGCGCGAGATGCACCAGTCGTGCATGTTGTCGACCCAGTCGAAGTACCGCTTCGACATGTCCTCCGGGTGGATCTTGACCCGGCCGTCGCGGACGGCGTCACCGGCGGCCTTCGCCAGCGGCTCGACCTTGACCCACCACTGCATCGACAGGCGCGGCTCGATGGTGGTCTTGCAGCGCGAGCAGTGGCCGACGGAGTGGACGTACGGGCGCTTCTCGGCGACGATCCGGCCCTGCGAGCGCAGCGCGCCGACGACGGCGCTGCGCGCCTCGTACCGGTCCAGGCCCTGGAAGGGTCCGTGGACGGTGATGACACCGCGCTCGTCCATGATGGTCATGGACTCCAGGCCGTGGCGCTGGCCGATCGCGAAGTCGTTCGGGTCGTGGGCGGGGGTCACCTTGACGGCGCCGGTGCCGAACTCGGGGTCGACGTGCGTGTCGGCGACGACGGGGATGGTGCGGTCCGTCAGCGGCAGCTTGATGCGCTTGCCGACGAGGTGCTTGTACCGCTCGTCGTCCGGGTGGACGGCGACCGCGGTGTCACCGAGCATCGTCTCGGCGCGGGTCGTGGCGACGACGACCGTCTCGTCGCCCTCGCCGTACCGGATGGAGACGAGCTCGCCGTCGTCCTCCTGGTACTCCACCTCGATGTCCGAGATGGCGGTCAGGCAGCGCGGGCACCAGTTGATGATGCGCTCGGCGCGGTAGATCAGCTCGTCGTCGTAGAGCCGCTTGAAGATGGTCTGGACGGCCTTGGACAGGCCCTCGTCCATGGTGAACCGCTCACGCGACCAGTCGACGCCGTCACCGAGGCGGCGCATCTGGCCGAGGATCTTGCCGCCGTACTCCTCCTTCCACTGCCAGACGCGCTCGACGAACTCCTCGCGGCCCAGGTCGTGGCGGGACTTGCCCTCTTCGGCGAGCTGCTGCTCGACCTTGTTCTGGGTGGCGATACCGGCGTGGTCCATGCCGGGCAGCCACAGCGCCTCGTACCCCTGCATCCGCTTGCGGCGGGTGAGGGCGTCCATGAGCGTGTGCTGGAAGGCGTGGCCCAGGTGGAGGCTGCCGGTGACGTTGGGCGGCGGGATGACGATGGTGTACGGAGGCTTGTCGCTCTTCGCGTCGGCCGTGAAGTAACCGCGCTCTACCCAGCGCTCGTACAGCTTCCCCTCTACCTCGGCCGGCGCGTACTGGGTCGGCAGTTCGGGGACGGATGCTGGCTGCTGCTGAGTGTTCTCGGTCACGGGCCCAGTTTAGAGGTGTCACAGGCCCGTACTGAAACGGGAATGTTCCGTAACGGTGTGACCCCCGCCGTCCCGCCACAACAGGGTTTCGGCCAGGATGTGAGGAACGCATAAGCATTCGGAGGGGGATCCCCTTAATGAGTTACAACCAGCCGGGCCCGTACGGCGGACAGCCCCAGCAGCCCGGACCGTACGGTCAGCCGGGCCCTTACGGTCAGCAGCCGCAGGCGCCCCAGCCCGGCTACGGCTACCCCCAGCAGGCCCCGCCCCCGCAGGGCGTGCCGCAGCAGGGCTACGGCCAGCCCCAGCAGCCCGGCCCCTACGGCCAGCCCCAGCAGCAGCCCTACGGCGCCGGCCCCGGCGCCTACCCGCCGCCCCCGCCGCCGGCCCCGAAGAAGAAGACGGGCCTCATCATCGGCGCGGTCGCGGTGGTCGCGGCGGTCGGCGTGGGCGCCTACTTCGTGTTCGGCGGCGGCGCGGGCGGCAACGGTGCCGTGGGCGACGACACCAAGGGCTACAAGCTGACGGCGCCGGCGTCCGTCGGCGAGTACAAGAAGGACGAGTCGTCGGACAGTTCGAGCTCGATGACCGACAAGGAGAAGAAGGAAGCCGAGGCCCTCGGGATCAAGAACCCGCAGGACGTCAGCGCCCAGTACAAGTCCGGCGACGAGAGCCAGCCGCTGGCGGCGAAGATGCTCAGCTTCGGCGGCGCCTGGGGTGAGATCTCCGATCCGGAGAAGGCGCTCGACGGGTACTTCACCATGATGGAGAAGGACAGCGCCGACGACGAGGAAGTCTCCGTCCAGTTCACCGGTCCGGCGGAGGAGGTCAAGCCCGCCGGATTCGAGGGCGCCCTGATGAAGTGCCGTCAGGCCAAGATGAGCTTCAAGGGGGACTCGGGCGGCGCCACGCCGAAGCCGTTCGAGCTGCCCGTCTGCATGTGGGCGGACTACAGCACCATGGGCACGGTCTCCCTGATCAGCATGCAGCAGGCGCTGGGCGGCACCGGCGCGGCCCCGTCGAAGGACGAGGTCGCGAAGCTCGCGGCCGAGCTCTACAAGACGGCCCGCACCAAGGCCTGACCCACACACGAGGGCGCCCGGCCGGTTCCTGGAACCGGGCGGGCGCCCTCGTCATGTGTGTGGCCGCTACGCGGACTTCTCGTGGCGGCCCGGGTCCTTGACGACGCGGGGAACCAGCGTGGGGTTGACGTTGTTGTGGACGACGTCCTCGGTGATGACCACGCGGGCCACGTCCTTGCGGGACGGGACCTCGTACATCACGGACATCAGGACCTCTTCCATGATGGCGCGCAGGCCGCGCGCGCCCGTGCCGCGGAGGATGGCCTGGTCGGCGATGGCTTCCAGGGCGGGGCGGTCGAAGTCCAGTTCCACGCCGTCGAGTTCGAAGAGGCGCTGGTACTGCTTCACCAGCGCGTTGCGGGGCTCGACGAGGATCTTCAGCAGCGCCTCGCGGTCCAGGTTGTGAACGGAGGTGATGACCGGGAGGCGGCCGATGAACTCGGGGATCATCCCGAACTTCACCAGGTCCTCCGGCATGACCTCCTGGAACTGGTCGCTCGCCTCGATCTCGCGCTTGGAGCGGATCGTCGCGCCGAAGCCGATGCCCTTGGCGCCCGCCCGCGACTCGATGATCTTCTCCAGGCCGGCGAAGGCACCGCCCACGATGAACAGCACGTTCGTCGTGTCGATCTGGATGAACTCCTGGTGCGGGTGCTTGCGGCCGCCCTGCGGCGGGACCGAAGCCGTCGTGCCCTCCAGGATTTTGAGCAGGGCCTGCTGGACGCCCTCGCCCGACACATCCCGGGTGATCGACGGGTTTTCGCTCTTA
This sequence comes from Streptomyces sp. NPDC049837, assembly GCF_040674455.1. Classification (NCBI taxonomy): domain Bacteria; kingdom Bacillati; phylum Actinomycetota; class Actinomycetes; order Kitasatosporales; family Streptomycetaceae; genus Streptomyces; species Streptomyces sp. NPDC049837. The sequence continues at coordinate 4,664 of NZ_JBFAMP010000013.1, forward strand.
CGGGCGACCTTGTCGATCTCGTCGATGTAGATGATGCCCGTCTCGGCCTTCTTGACGTCGTAGTCGGCGGCCTGGATGAGCTTCAGCAGGATGTTCTCGACGTCCTCGCCCACATAGCCCGCCTCCGTGAGCGCCGTCGCGTCGGCGATGGCGAACGGGACGTTGAGCATACGGGCCAGGGTCTGGGCCAGGAGCGTCTTGCCGGAGCCGGTGGGGCCCAGCAACAGGATGTTGGACTTGGCGAGTTCGATCGCGTCGTCCCGGCCCTGCGCGCCGCCGTTCTCGCCGGCCTGGACGCGCTTGTAGTGGTTGTACACCGCGACGGAGAGGGCCTTCTTCGCGGGCTCCTGCCCGACGACGTACCCCTCCAGGAACTCATAGATCTCGCGCGGCTTGGGCAGTTCCTCCCACCGCACCTCGGAGGTCTCGGCGAGCTCCTCCTCGATGATCTCGTTGCAGAGGTCGATGCACTCGTCGCAGATGTACACACCGGGGCCTGCGATGAGCTTCTTCACCTGCTTCTGGCTCTTTCCGCAGAACGAGCACTTGAGCAGGTCGCCGCCATCACCGATGCGTGCCACGAGGTGCTTCCCCTTCGCCTGGGAGCGGCTTGGTTCAGCCGGCTCCTGGTGCCTCATATCCGACGGTACCTTGCCGGGCCCCTCGTTCGGGCCCCCCTTGGCACGGTTCACACCGTGCCAAGGGAAGGTCGGTCCGTCAGGCTGCCGCCGCTGCGGTGCTCTTGCGGGTGGAGACGATCTGGTCCACCAGGCCGTACGCCAGGGCGTCCTCGGCCGTGAGGATCTTGTCGCGCTCGATGTCGTCGCGGATCTTCTCGATCGGCTGGGTGGAGTGCTTGGCCAGCATCTCCTCGAGCTGCGTCCGCATACGCAGGATCTCGTTGGCCGCGATCTCCAGGTCGGAGAGCTGCTCGCGGCCCGTACCGCCGGACGGCTGGTGGATCAGCACGCGGGCGTTGGGCAGGGCCATCCGCTTGCCGGGGGTGCCGGCGGCCAGCAGCACGGCCGCGGCGGAGGCCGCCTGGCCCATGCAGACCGTCTGGATGTCCGGCTTCACGAACTGCATCGTGTCGTAGATGGCGGTCAGCGCGGTGAAGGAGCCACCGGGGCTGTTGATGTAGATGGAGATGTCGCGGTCCGGGTCCATCGACTCCAGGCACAGGAGCTGCGCCATGACGTCGTTGGCGGAGGCGTCGTCGATCTGCACGCCGAGGAAGATCACGCGCTCCTCGAAGAGCTTCGCGTACGGGTCGTACTCGCGCACGCCCTGGGAGGTGCGCTCGACGAAGCGCGGGACGACGTACCTGTTGTCCACCTGCGGGCCGGTGTAGAGGCCGCTCGCGGAGAAGTTGCTCATGTGGGTGTTCACCATCCTGGTGGCGTTCGGCGGGCTGGGAGGCGAGGGGCGGGCAGGGGCGCTCAGGCGCCGGTGCCGCCACCGCCCGGAACGCCCGCGGCGGCAGACATGATGTCGTCGATCAGGCCGTACTCCTTGGCCTCCTCGGCGGTGAACCAGCGGTCGCGGTCACCGTCGCGGATGATCGTCTCCACGGTCTGGCCGGAGTGGCGCGCGGTGATCTCAGCCATGCGCTTCTTGGTGCGGAGGAGGTACTCGGCCTGGATCTTGATGTCCGAGGCGGTACCACCGATGCCGGCGGAGCCCTGGTGCATCAGGATGTCGGTGTTCGGCAGCGCGAAACGCTTGCCGGCGGTGCCGCCGGTGAGCAGGAACTGGCCCATGGAGGCCGCCATGCCCATACCGATGGTGACGACGTCGTTCGGGATGTACTGCATGGTGTCGTAGATCGCCATGCCGGCCGTGACCGAGCCACCCGGGCTGTTGATGTACAGGTAGATGTCCTTGTCCGGGTCGGCGGCAAGGAGCAGCATCTGCGAGGTGATCTTGTTCGCGATCTCGTCGTCGACCTGCTGGCCGAGGAAGATGATCCGCTCGCCGAGCAGCCGGTTGTAGACATGGTCGCCGAGGCCACCACCGATGGACGGCTCACCCGCGGCGTAAGGCATCAGATTCGTCACGTATCCACCTGCTCGTCTCTGACGGCTGCGGCCGTCTCAGCGTCTTACGTACTGGGGGCGGGTACTCCCCTGCCCTCGTATTCATGGACCCTAACGCGCAGGTCGGACAACGCCATCCCGGTTCCCGAACTGTTCGCTGGGAGCGCAAGGTAGTTGGGCCGGGGAGGGGCGATGTGGGCCGGCGGGGGCCGGTCGGGCCCGTACGGCGACGGGCCCGACCGCACGCGGGTGCGGATCGGGCCCGTCGGACCGTTCATGCCGGGGCCGTGCTTCAGGCCTCGGTCTTGTCCTCGGCCTTGTCCTCGGACTCCTCGGCGGAGGCCTCGACCGTCTCGGCGGTCTCGTCCTCGTCGTCGAGCTCGACCGGCTCACCGTTGGTGTCGACGACCTTGGCGGCCTCGACGACGACCGCGAGGGCCTTGCCGCGGGCGACCTCGCCGACGAGCATCGGCACCTGGCCGCCCTCGACGACGGCCTTGGCGAACTGGTCGGGGCTCATGCCGGAGGAGGCCGCGCGCCGCATGAGGTGCTCGGTGAGCTCCTCCTGGTTGACGTTGAGCTTCTCCTTGTTGACCAGCTCGTCCAGGATGAACTGGGTCTTGATGCCCTTGATCGCCTGCTCGCGGGTCTCGGCGTCGAACTCCTCGACCGTCTTGCCCTGGAGCTCCAGGTACTTCTCCAGGGTCAGCCCCATCTGGCCGAGCTGGTGGTGCTCCAGGTTGTGCTTGCGGGTGTTGACCTCGTCCTCGAGGAGCTTCTCGGGGATCGGCACCTCGGCCAGCTTCAGCAGCTCGTCCAGGACGCGCTCCTGGGCCTGGGTGGCCTGGTCGTACTGCTTCATGTTCTCGAGGCGCTTGCGGCTGTCGGCCTTCAGCTCCTCGAGGGTGTCGAACTCGGACGCCATCTGGGCGAAGTCGTCGTCGAGCTCGGGGAGCTCACGGGCGGCGACCTGGGTGACCTTGACGGTGACCTCGGCCTCCTTGCCCTCGGCGGAGCCGCCCTTCAGCTCGGAGGTGAAGGTGGCCTCGCCACCGGCCTCCAGGCCGGTCACGGCCTCGTCGATGCCGTCGAGGAGCTCACCGGAGCCGATCGTGTACTGCACGCCGCTCGCGACCCCGTCCGGCAGGACCTCGCCGTCGACCTTGGCCTCCAGGTCGATCGTCACGACGTCGCCCTCGGCGGCGGCGCGCTCGACCGGGTTGGTGGAGGCGAAGCGGTCGCGGAGCTGCTGCACGGACTTCTCGACGTCCTCGTCGGTGACCTCGACGGCGTCGACGGTGACCTCGATGCCGGAGTAGTCCGGGATCTCGATGGTCGGGCGGATGTCGACCTCGGCGGTGAAGGCCAGCAGCTCGCCGTCCTTCAGCTCGGTGATGTCGACCTCGGGCTGGCCCAGCGGGTTGACCTCGGCCTCGTTGACGGCCTCGGTGTAGAACTTCGGGAGGGCGTCGTTGACGGCCTCCTCCAGCACCGCACCACGGCCGAACCGCTGGTCGATGACACGAGCCGGGATCTTGCCCTTCCGGAAGCCCTTGACCGTGACCTGCTGGTTGATCTTCTTGTACGCCGCGTCGAGGCTGTCCTTGAGCTCCTCGAAGGGCACCTCGACAGTGAGCCGAACCCGGGTCGGGTTCAGGGTCTCCACGGCGCTCTTCACGGTTCGGTCTCCTTGGTGGCTGATTCTTGGATTCTGCCGGTGCCGCTGGTCGGCGGTTCCGGCGGATTCGGCCCGGTCAGAGAGACACACGGGCACGCAGCTTGCATAGTAACCGCAAGCGGGATGAGGCCCACAATGTGATCTTGGTTGCGCACGGGATCCGGCGCTCCTGGTGTGGTCGGGGTGGCGGGATTTGAACCCACGGCCTTCCGCTCCCAAAGCGGACGCGCTACCAAGCTGCGCCACACCCCGTCGGTGCGACACGTAGGGTACATGCCCCACGGCGGTGCGTCGGCACGTTTAAGGGGTGTGCGACGACCGGGCCCGACCCGCTAACATGACGTTGCGTTCGTGCCGCGGTCCTGTGACCCGCGGTGCGTTGCTTGCGGGCGTAGCTCAATGGTAGAGCCCTAGTCTTCCAAACTAGCTACGCGGGTTCGATTCCCGTCGCCCGCTCCATCCGGCCACGGTCCGGGCGAGAGGTCCCTCTCCCCGGGCCGTGTCGCGTTTTCAGCCCATGGTCGCCCTGACGTGGTCCATGACCTCGTTGAACTTGTCCGTGGGTGAGATGTCCAGGAACTCGCAGTCCTCCAGGGCCTCGGGGGCGTGGCCGGGGGCCCAGTAGAAGGTCTGCCCCGCCTCGTAGTCCTCCGACCCGGTCCTGGTGTGCATCCTCAGCCGGCCCTTGAACAGGAACCCCCAGTGGGGGCACTGGCACAGGTCGTCCGGCATGCCCTTCAGCACGGCACGCATGTCCGTTCCCCGGGGGAAGGTGAGGAAGGCGGCGGTCATGTCACCACCGATCTCCCGCATCCGCATCTCCACACCGTCGCCCTCGACGACGACGGGCGTCTCCTCGCGCGTCATTCCCGTCATGACTCCTCCTCGACTGGCGCCCCTCCTCCAGTCTGGAACCGGCCACGACCTGCCGCGACTCCGGAAATGGCTCAGAAACTGATCTGGTTGATCGTGGCCGCGATCGAATCGAGGAAGCGCTGTATGGACGGCGCCATTCCGGACGAGGCGAGGAAGAAGCCGAAGAGTACGGCGACTATCGCGGGGCCCGCCTTGAGGGAGCCGCCGCGGATCAACACCACGAGGATGATCGCCAACAGCAGCACCACGGACAGTGAAATGGCCACAACTGATCACACACCCTCGGTCGGTCCGCCTTGCCGGCCCGGGGGTGCGCGGCCCGGCGCCCCCCGTCCGCTCCATCGTGCCACCAACATCCCCACGATTGAGGCCCGCTGACACATCGTTCACGCGGTCGTCGCCGCGCGGTGCGCGGTGGCCGTGCGCCGGGCGGGCGGCGGACCGAAAAACAGACTTCGAATTCAATGTGATTCGTTTCGGGCCGCACACATATTGGTCACAAGAAATTCGCAGCGTGCCCGACGAGTAATTCTCCGTGGCAGAAGACGTGAGATATGCCCCATTTAAGGGGGATTAATTGGGGCATAGGGTGCGGTTGCGGGTGGTGTCAGATACGAATGTCCGGGCCTTCCAGCGGGTTTTACGAATTGGCGGAGGCGTGGTTAGGGTGCCTCAAATGTTCCAGGCTGCGCATGGAAATCAGCAGGCCCTGCTCCCGCCGGTGCGGGAGCCCGAGACCACCGCGAGCGCCCCCGCACCGGCGGCGGACAGACCGGGCCGGGACGCGTTCTTCGACAACGCCAAGTACCTGGCGATCGTGCTCGTGGCCATGGCGCACGCGTGGGAGCCCGTCATGGACGGCAGCCGGGCGACCAGGGCGCTCTACATGTTCGTGTACACGTTCCACATGCCGGCGTTCATCCTGATCTCCGGCTACTTCTCGCGGAGCTTCACCGGGCGGCCCCACCAGCTCAAGCGCCTGGTCAGCGGGCTCGTCGTGCCGTACCTCGTCTTCGAGGTGGCCTATTCGCTCTACCGGCGCTGGGCGGGCGGCACCCCGGACCAGGCCATCAGCCTGACCGACCCGATCTACCTCACCTGGTTCCTCATCGCGCTGTTCGTCTGGCGCCTGACCACACCCCTGTGGCGCACCATCCGCCACCCGCTGCCCGTCGCCCTGGTCATCGCCGCGCTCGGCTCGCTCACCCCCGGCATCGGCCAGGACCTGGACCTCCAGCGGATCCTCCAGTTCCTGCCGTTCTTCGTCCTGGGCCTGTCGTTGAAGCCCGAGCACTTCGAGCTGGTGCGCCGCCGCTCGGCCCGGCTGCTGGCCGTGCCCGTCGCCCTGGGCGCCCTGGTCTTCACGTACTGGATCGCACCCGACATCCGGATGAGCTGGTTCTACCGCTCCACCAGCGCCGAGGAGCTGGACGCGCCCTGGTGGGCGGGGCCGGTCATGACCTTCGCGCTGTTCGGCTGCGCCCTGGTGCTCACCGCGGCCTTCCTCGCCTGGGTGCCGCGCCGGCGGACCTGGTTCACCATCCTCGGGGCGGGGACCATCTGCGGCTACCTGCTGCACGGGTTCCTGGTGAAGGCCATGGAGTACTGGGCTCTCGTCCCGGCGTACGAGCTGGACACGCCCCTCGGGCGGGTCGTCGTCACGCTGGTGGCCGCCGTCGCGGTGACCGCGATGTGCACCCCGCCGGTGCGGCGGGCGCTGCGGTGGGTGACCGAGCCGAAGATGGAGTGGGCGTTCCGGAAGGACTCGGCGGAACTCAGCCGCCGCTGAGGCCCAGCAGGGCCCGCGTCCTCGCGTACTTGGCGGTCAGCCGGGCCCGGGTCGCCTCGTCCAGGACGGCGAGGCGGTCCGGGTCGGCGTTGTGCGCGAGGTCGGCCTCCTTGACCAGGCGGGCGCCCGGCACGGCCAGGACGCGGGCGGTGTACGCCGCGAGGTCCTCGCCCGGCCGCTTGCTGAGCGCCAGCACCATGTCCTTCACGGCCTGCGGGAGCCCGGCGCCCCGGAGCCACTCCTCGGAGAGCTTGTCGTCCTCCACGGCGTCGTGCAGCCAGGCCGCGGCGATCTGCTCGTCGCTGCCGCCCCGGGCGCGTACCCCGTCCGCCACCGCCTGGAGGTGCTCGGCGTACGGGCGGCCCGCCTTGTCGGTCTGGCCGGCATGGGCCTTCCGGGCGAGCGCCTCGACCTCGTCCAGCGTCAGATACCTCACCGATGCCCCTTACGCGTCCCGAGTGATCAGCAACAGCGCCCGGTCGTCGTTGACGTCCTTCGCGCACGCCTCGATGAGGTGCCACGCCGAGCCCTGGAAGCCGGACGCCACATAGCGGTCGGCCTCGCCCGTCAGACGGTCGATGCCCTCGGCGATGTCCCGGTCCGCCGCCTCCACCAGGCCGTCGGTGAACAGCATCAGGACGTCCCCGGGCCGCAGCGAGCCCTTGACCGGGTGGAATTCGGCCCCGTCGTACACGCCCAGCAGCGGGCCCTCGCCCGCCTTCTCCTCCCACCGGCCGCTGCCCGCGTGGAGCTGGAGCGCCGGGAGGTGGCCCGCCGACAGCAGCTCGTAGTCGCCGGACTCCAGGTCCAGCACCAGGTGGATCGAGGTCGCGAAGCCCTCGTCCCAGTCCTGCCGCAGCAGGTAGCCGTTGGCCGCCGGCAGGAAGCCGTGCGGCGGCAGCGAACCGAGCAGCCCGCCGAACGCACCGGACAGCAGCAGGGCGCGGGAGCCCGCGTCCATGCCCTTGCCGGACACGTCGGTCAGGACGACCTCCAGGGTGCGGCCGCCGTTCGTGCGGGCCGCGACCACGAAGTCGCCCGAGAAGGACTGGCCGCCCGCCGGGCGCAGCGCCATCTCGTGGTGCCAGCCCTTCGGCAGCCTCGGCAGGGCGCTCTGGACCCGGATGCGTTCGCGCAGGTCGAACAGCATCGTCCCGCCGCGCCGCCACGGCACGCCGACCCGGGCCCGGAACTGGGCGATCAGCAGCCCGAACAGCCCGCAGGCGGCCACCACGAGGACCGTGCCGGGCGTGACCCGGGCCGCGCCCTCGGTGTAGGGGCCGAGCACTGCGGACTCGACGATCAGGGCGCCCGCGGCCGCCGCGTACAGGCCCAGCAGGCTCGCCGGGCGCAGCAGCAGGCCGCCGGCGACGATCGGCAGGACGAGCGCGGCGGGCGCCGCCCACACGGGGGTGGCGATGGTCAGGAGCGTGATCGCCGGGATGGTGAGCAGCAGGCCCGCCAGGGCGATCCAGTCGGAGCCGTCGCCGCGGAAGTAGTCGACGCCGGATTTGCGCAGCGCGACTTTGACCCGGCGCGCGGACTTCCGCATCCGGGCCAGGTACGCGTCCACTCGTGCGCTACGGGCCATTGGCCTGGACCCTATCCACCCGGTGGGGCCCCGTGCAGGGGGACCCCTGTGGCATTGCGTTCGAAATTGGGTCGCCGCGGTGGCATGGCCCTGGTACCCATGGCATATGACGACAGACTTACGCGTGCTCCGGCCGGCCGAATGGGACCACTGGTACGGGCAGTTGGAGCTGGCCTTCGGCGGCGTGTTGGAGGCCCGGCAGGAGCGGGAGCTGTGGGAGGCGCTCACCGAGCACGACCGCTCGATCGGCGTCTGGGACGGGGACGTGTGCGTCGGTACGGCCGGGGCGTTCACGTTCCGGCTGTCGGTGCCGGGGGGCGGACTGGTGCCCGCGGCGGGCGTGACGATGGTGAGCGTCGCGCCGACGCACCGGCGGCGCGGGATCCTCACGTCGATGATGCGGCGCCAGCTCGACGACGTATTCGCCTGGGGTGAGCCACTGGCCGTGCTGACGGCGTCGGAACCGGTCATTTACGGGCGGTTCGGATACGGCATCGCCACCCGGCAGTTGCGCGCGGAGATCGATACGAATCGGGTGCGTCTGTCCGTTCCGCCGGGGACGGATGACGTAGCGCTGCGGCTCGTCGCGCCCTCGGAGGCGAGCGCCGCGTGCGAGGCCGTGTACGCGCGGCTCGTCCCCGAGCGGCCGGGGATGCTCGCCCGCCGCCCCGGCTGGGAGCGGCTCCCGCTGCTCGACCCGCCGGGAACCCGGGACGGGGCGTCGCCGCTCCAGTGCGTGCTGGCCGAGCGGAACGGCGAAGTCGTCGGCTTCGCGCTGTACAGCACCAAGCCGGACTGGGAGGCGGCGGGGCCGAAGGGGACGGTGCGGCTGCGGCACATGGGCGCGCTGGACGCGGCGGCGTACGCGGCGGTGTGGCGGTTCCTGTGCGGGATCGACCTGATGTCGACGGTCCAGGTGAACAACCGTCCGGTGGACGACCCGTGGCAGCACCTGGTCTCCGACGTCCGGCGCTGCAACCCGCGCGTGGTGGACGGGCTCCACCTGCGCTTGGTGAACCTGCCGGTGGCGCTGGAGGCGCGGACGTACCAGGCGCCGGTGGACGTGGTCCTCGACGTGGAGGACGCGTTCTGCCCGTGGAACACCGGGCGGTGGCGGCTGTCGGGCGACCCCAAGGGCGCGACGTGCTCACGCACGGACGAGGCGCCGGACCTCTCCTTGTCGGTACGGGAGCTGGGCGCGGCGTACCTGGGCGGCGCGTCCCTGACGTCCCTGGCCGGCGCCGGCCTGGTGCGGGAGCTGCGGCAGGGCGCCCTGGCCGAGGCCTCCCTCGCCTTCGGCTCGCCGGTCGCGCCCTGGCTGCCTCACGGCTTCTGACAGGTGGGGCACCAGAAGAGGTTGCGGGCGGCGAGACCGGCGGTGCGGATCTCGCCGCCACAGATGTGGCAGGGCAGATTGGCCCGGCGGTAGACGTACACCTCGCCGCCGTGGTCGTCCACGCGCGGCGGGCGGCCCATGGCCTCGGGGGTGTGCTCGGGCCGTACGGTGTCGATGCGGTTGTTCCGCACGCCCTCGCGCATCAGCATCACGAGGTCGTCCCAGATGGCATCCCACTCGGCCCGGGTGAGGTCCTTGCCCGCCCGGTAGGGGTCGATGCCGTGCCGGAAGAGGACCTCGGCGCGGTAGACGTTGCCGACGCCCGCGATGACCTTCTGGTCCATCAGCAGGGCGGCGATGGTGGTGCGGCTCCTGGAGATCCGCCGCCACGCCTTGTCGGGGTCGTCGCCGTTCCGCAGCGGGTCCGGCCCCAGCCGCTCGTGTATCGCCGCCTTCTCCGGCTCGGTGATCAGGGCGCACGTGGTGGGCCCGCGCAGATCCGCGTAGTGCGCGTGGTTGACCAGCCGCAGCCGTACGGTCTCGGTGGGCGGCGGCGCGGGGGTCGTACCGAAGCCGAGCTTGCCGAAGAGCCCGAGGTGGATGTGGACCCAGCCGGTGTCCTCGAACCCGAGGAACAGGTGCTTGCCGTGGGCGTCGACACCGTCGAGGACGCGGCCGTCGAGGAGGGCGGCGCTGTCGGAGAACTTGCCCTGGGGGCTGGTGACGCGGACGTCCCACCCGGCGAAGCGGGTGAGGTGGTCCTCGGCGAGGCGGTGGATCGTATGCCCTTCGGGCATGGTTTCGCTATCTCCTACGGTGATCGCAGACGGCGACGGCGCGGGCGGGGCCGTGCAGGGTCGCCCCCGCAGAGGTTGGCGGCGAAGGGTGGGCTCCCTTTACCGGCGCCCAAGGCCGCCGGCCTCGAGGAGGTGAGCCCGGAGGGGCCCCGCCCCCACCCACCGGGGGTGGCCGCCCAGCCCACGGACCCGCACCCGGGGGCACCGGGAAAGGGCACCGCCCCTGTCCCGTTGTGCCCACCCGTTCCGCCCCAGCGGAACGACTGCCCACAGCGGAAGCCAGACGACCCGCAACCGCCCACAACGGGGGCAACGGCGGGCGAGGGGCGGGCCCTGCGGGTTAGTCCTGCTGGGGGTGGTGCGGGGGGATCGGGGGGAGTTCGCCGGTGGTCTCGTAGGCCGAGAGCATCTCGATGCGGCGCGTGTGACGCTCCTCACCCGAGTACGGGGTGTTGAGGAAGGTCTCCACGAACTTCGTCGACTCCTCCAGGGAGTGCATCCGCCCGCCGATCGCCACCACGTTCGCGTTGTTGTGCTCGCGGCCGAGCGCGGCAGTCTGCTCACTCCAGGCCAGCGCCGCCCGCACGCCCTTCACCTTGTTCGCGGCGATCTGCTCGCCGTTGCCCGAGCCGCCGATGACGATGCCCAGGCTGTCCGGGTCCGCGGCGGTCTTCTCCGCGGCGCGCAGGCAGAACGGCGGGTAGTCGTCCTGGGCGTCGTAGATGTGGGGGCCGCAGTCGACGGGCTCGTGGCCGTGGGCCTTGAGCCACTCGACGAGGTGGTTCTTGAGTTCGAAGCCGGCATGGTCGGAACCGAGGTACACGCGCATGGGCACGAGTGTGGCACGCCCCACGTCACCCGCGCCGCCCGGGGCCCTCCGCACGGCCGCCGTATCACGATCCGGAATCGGAGGGTTCCGGGCTCTCCCCTCGCCGGGTTTCAATGCACGGGCTCGTGACCCGAGTGCACCCCAGACGTAAGGATTCGTCCATGACCACGCAGCCGACCCTGCATAAGGAAGGCGGAACCACCGGAGAACCCGGTACTCCGCAGTCTTCCGACGGTCTCAAGGCGGGGCTCAAGAACCGCCACCTTTCCATGATCGCCATCGGTGGAGTGATCGGCGCCGGCCTGTTCGTCGGGTCCTCCGGCGGCATCGCCAAGGCCGGTCCCGCCATCCTCATCTCGTACATGCTCGTCGGCGCGATGGTCGTGTTCGTGATGCGGATGCTCGGCGAGATGGCCGCCGCGAGCCCGAACTCCGGCTCTTTCTCGGCGTACGCCGACCGTGCGCTCGGCCGCTGGGCGGGCTTCTCGATCGGCTGGCTGTACTGGTTCTTCTGGGTGGTGGTGCTGGCGGTCGAGGCGACCGCGGGCGCGGTGATCCTGGAGGGCTGGATACCGGCCGTGCCGCAGTGGGCCTGGGCCCTGATCGTGATGGTGGTCCTGACCGCGACGAACCTCGCCTCCGTCGCCTCGTACGGCGAGTTCGAGTTCTGGTTCGCGGGCATCAAGGTCGTCGCCATCGGCGCCTTCGTGGTCATCGGTCTGCTGGCCGTGTTCGGCTTCCTGCCCGGCTCCGACAACCCGGGTGCGGGCCTCGCCCACCTCACGGACGCGGGCGGCTTCTTCCCGAACGGCGCCGGCGCGATCCTCACCGGCGTACTGATGGTCGTCTTCTCCTTCATGGGCAGCGAGATCGTCACGCTCGCCGCCGGTGAGTCGGAGGACCCGCGCCGCGCGGTCACCAAGGCCACCAACAGCGTGATCTGGCGCATCGCCGTCTTCTACCTGGGCTCGATCTTCGTCGTCCTCACCCTTCTGCCGTGGAACGACAAGTCGATCGTCAAGGACGGCTCGTACGTCGCCGCTCTGAACTCCATCGGCATCCCGCACGCCGGCCAGATCATGAACGTGATCGTCCTGACGGCCGTGCTGTCCTGCCTGAACTCCGGCCTCTACACCGCCTCCCGCATGGCGTTCTCGCTGGGCGAGCGCGGTGACGCGCCGAAGGCCTTCGCCAAGGCCAACGCCAAGGGCGTGCCGACGGCGGCCATCCTGGCCTCGGTCGCGTTCGGGTTCATCGCCGTCTACTTCAACTACGCGTTCAAGGACACGGTCTTCGACTTCCTGCTGAGCTCCTCCGGCGCCGTCGCCCTGTTCGTCTGGCTGGTGATCTGCTTCACCCAGCTCCGGATGCGCGGCATCCTGCTGCGCGAGGTGCCCGAGAAGGTGACGGTGAAGATGTGGCTCTTCCCGTACCTGACGTGGGCGACCGCCGCGATGATCACTTTCGTGCTGGCCTACATGGTCTACGACAAGGACAACCGCGAGGTCGTGCTGTCCTCGGTCGCCGTCGCGGTCGTCGTCGTGACCATCGGTGTCGTGCTCGACCAGGCCCGCAAGAGGCAGATCAACACCTGACGGTTTGAATACCTGACTGGTTCTGTCAGGTTTCGGCGAAAGGCTCTCCGCACACCACCGAGTGAACGGAGAGCCTTTCCCATGACCACGTACCGCGCCGGAGACCCCGGGTACGACGCCGAACTCGCCGGGTTCCAGACCGGCTTCGCCCACCGTCCCGAGCTGGTCGTCGCCGCGACCACCGCCGACGACGTACGCCGGGCCGTCGCGTACGCCGCCGGGCGCGGCCTGCCGGTCGGCGTCCAGGCCACCGGGCACGGGCTGCCCGGCGGTGCGGAGGGCGGCGTCCTCATCTCCACGCGCCGCATGGACGGCGTACGGATCGATCCGGAGGCGCGTACCGCCCGCATCGAGGCGGGCGTCCGCTGGGGGCAGGTCGTCGAGGCGGCCGCGCCGTACGGGCTGGCGCCGCTGAACGGGTCCGCACCGGGCGTGGGAGCCGTCTCGTACACGCTGGGCGGCGGACTGGGCCTGCTGGCGCGGGAGTTCGGGTACGCCGCCGACCATGTGCGCGCGGTGGAGGTCGTGACGGCCGACGGGAAGCTGCGGCGGGTCACCGCGGAGACGGATCCCGAGCTGTACGGGGCGCTGCTCGGCGGCGGGCACGCCCTGGGCGCCGTCACCGCCATGGAGGTGGACCTGGTGCCGGTGGCCCGGCTGTACGGGGGGTCGGTCACGTTCGCGGACGGGCCGGCGGACGGGCTGGTCGACGAGGCGGTGCGGACATACCTGGAGTGGACGCGGACCGTGCCGGACACGCTGACGTCGTCCGTGAGCGTCATGGTCTTCCCCGACGCACCGTTCGTACCGGAACATCTGCGCGGCCGCTACACCGCGTCGGTCCGCGTCGCGTACACCGGGAGCGCGGCGGAGGGCGAGCGGCTGGTGGCGCCGCTGCGGGCCATCGGGCCGTCGGTGCGGGACACGCTGCGGGAGATGCCGTACACCGAGTCGGCGACGATCCACAGCGACCCGGAGCAGCCGCACGCGTACTACGGCGACAACGTGATGGTGCAAGAGCTGTCCCCCGCCGACGCCCGGCGGCTGCTGGCGCTGACGGGGCCCGAGTCCCCGGTGTGGACGGTGACGCAGATCCGGCACCTGGGCGGGGCGCTGGCCGAGGAGCACCCGAACGCGGTGCCGCACCGGGACGCGCGCTTCCTGGTGCAGGTGCTGTCGGGGCTGGACGGTACGGACCTGCCGTCCGTGCGGGCGCTGTACGAGGAGGTGTTCGCGGCACTGGCGCCGGTGACGCTGGGCAGCTCGCTCAACTTCCACTTCGGCGGCGGCGAGCGGCCGGGGCTGTACGGCCCGGAAACGGCGAAGAGGCTCGCCGGGGTCAAGGCACAGTACGACCCGGCGAACCTCTTCAGCAGGAACTACGTCAGCAGCGGGGACTACGTCAGTCCCGGCCCTTCCGGCCGATGACCTTCCACGCCGTGGGCAGCGCGCCCATGGCCAGCGCCGCCTTGAGCGCGTCGCCGATCAGGAACGGCACCAGGCCCGCAGCCACCGCCTGCGGCAGCGACATGCCGGTCGCGAGGGCCAGGTACGGCACGCCGACCGCGTAGATGATCAGGGAGCCGAGCGCCATGGTGCCCGCCATGCGCAGCACCGAGCGGTCGGCGCCGCGCCGCGCGAGGGCGCCGACGACGGTGGCGGCGAGCAGCATGCCGAGGATGTAGCCGAAGGACGGCATGGCGTACCCGGACGACGCCTGGGCGAACCACGGCATTCCGGCCACGCCCGCCACCGCGTACAGCGCGAGGGAGAGGAAGCCGCGCCGGGCGCCGAGGGCGGTGCCGACGAGCAGGGCCGCGAAGGTCTGGCCGGAGACCGGGACCGGCGAGCCGGGGACCGGGACGGCGATCTGGGCGGCGATGCCGGTGAGCACGGCGCCGCCGGCGACGAGCGCGATGTCGCGGACGCGGCTGGACGGCAGGAGGTCGGCCAGGACCACTCCGGTACGGGCGGGGGCGGCGGCAGTGCTCATCGGGACTCCGGCGGGGTGCGGGGGCGGTTCGGGACAGGCTGACCGTAGCCCACGAGTGAACGACCGATCACCGTCCGCCGACCACAAAGCGGTTGACGGGGCATTGGTGGGATCCGGACAAAGGACGGGAGCTACACCCCGGTTGGCGTGATGCTCGTCACTTGGGAGGCCGGGCGGAGGGTCCCTTTTGCGTCAGCCACAGGTGACCGGAGAGACTGTGGGGTCCTTCCAAATACCTGAGAGTACGAGCGCCATGCACGACGCCCCGCCCACGCCGCTCGCCCCGGCGCCCGAGCCCCTGTCGCACGGGCTGAAGCAGCGGCACCTGACGATGCTCGGCCTGGGCGGGGTGATCGGCGCCGGGCTGTTCGTCGGCTCGGGCGCCGGGATCGCGGTCGCCGGGCCGGGGATCGTCCTGTCGTATCTGATCGCGGGTGCGCTCGCGATGCTGATCATGCGGATGCTGGGCGAGATGTCGGCGGCGATGCCCGCGTCGGGCGCCTTCTCGGTGCACGCGGAGCGGGCGCTGGGCCGGTGGGCGGGGTTCTCGGTCGGCTGGCTGTACTGGTTCCTGCTGGTGGTCGTGCTGGCGGTGGAGGCGACGGGCGCGGCGCGGATCGCGAACAGTTGGATGCCGGGGGTGCCGCAGTGGGCCTGGGTGCTGGTCTTCATGGTGGTGTTCACGGTCGCCAACCTGGCGGCGGTGAAGAACTTCGGTGAGTTCGAGTTCTGGTTCGCCGGGCTGAAGGTCGGCGCGATCGTGCTGTTCCTGGTCCTCGGGGTGCTGGCCATCGTCGGATGGCTGCCGGCTGCGTCTGATTTTTCCGGGGAACCGGTGGGGCTCGCGAACCTGACCGGGCAGGGCGGCTTCCTGCCCAACGGGTGGGACGGGGTCGTCTCCGGGGTACTGGCGGTGGTGTTCGCGTTCGGCGGGCTGGAGGTCGTGACGATCGCCGCCGCCGAGTCGGAGGACCCGGCCCGCAATGTGGCCCGCGCGGTGCGCAGCGCGGTGTGGCGCATCCTCTTCTTCTACGTCGGTTCGATGCTGGTCATCGTGACGCTGCTGCCGTGGACGGCGATGGAGCCGGGGCAGAGCCCGTACGTCGCGGTGCTGGACGCACTCGGGGTGCCGGCCGCCGGGCAGATCATGAACATCGTCGTGTTCGTGGCGCTGCTGTCGGCGCTCAACGCCAACCTGTACGGGTCGTCCCGGATGGTCTTCTCGCTCGCGGAGCGCGGCGAGGCGCCGAAGGGGCTGCTCGCGGTGTCGGGCGGCGGGGTGCCGCGCCGGGCGGTGCTGGCGTCGGTGGCGTTCGGCTTCGTCTCCGTACTGCTCAATCTGAAGTGGCCGGATTCGGTGTTCCTGTACATGCTGAACGCGGTCGGGGCCGTGCTGCTGTTCGTGTGGGGCCTGATCGCGGTGTCGCAGTTGCGGCTGCGGCGGCGTATCGAGCGCGAGGCGCCGGAGAAGCTGACGCTCCGGATGTGGGGCTTCCCGTGGCTGACGTGGGCCGCGCTGGCGGCGATGGCCGCGGTGCTGGTGCTGATGCTGCTGGACGACGGATCGCGGCCGCAGGTGCTGTGGTCGGCGGCGGCGACCGGGGCGGTACTGGGGGTGGCGTGGGTGCGGGAGTCACGCACGCGACCCGAGTGAAGGTTCTGTGCGCGATCCTTCACAATGTGTGAGCACGGTGTCCGTATAGCGGGCGGTTGTTCCCTGTGAGCGGTGCCCCCACTCAGACTGTGGGCCGCGCCCAGATCCGTGGGCCGCACACGCACCCCGCACCCCGTCTCAGCTACTGAACAGGGCACGCCCATGTCTCGGACCTCCGCGCCCACCGACGCGACGCCGGTCACCCCGGCGCCGGTCGACTCACCACCGGGCGACGCGCCGCTCTCCCACGGCCTCAAGCAACGCCATCTGTCGATGATCGCCCTCGGCGGCGTCATCGGCGCCGGTCTGTTCGTCGGCTCCGGCCAGGCCATCGCGGCCGCCGGTCCGTCGATCATTCTCGCCTACGCGATATCCGGCGCCCTCGTCATGCTCGTGATGCGCATGCTGGGCGAGATGTCGGCGGCCAACCCGGCCTCCGGCTCGTTCTCGGTGCACGCCGAGCGGGCCATCGGCCCGTGGGCGGGCTTCACGGCGGGCTGGTCCTTCTGGTTCCTGCTGTGCGTGGCGGTCGGCCTGGAGGGCATGGGCGCCGCGCAGATCATGGTGGGCTGGTTCCCCGGCACCGCGGAGTGGGTGTGGGTGGCCCTGTTCATGACGCTGTTCTGCGTCACGAACCTGGCGGCCGTGAAGAACTTCGGTGAGTTCGAGTTCTGGTTCGCCGCCCTCAAGGTCGGCGCGATCGTCCTCTTCCTGGGCATCGGCGTGCTGGCCATCGCGGGCGTGCTGCCCGGCACCGACTCCCCCGGCGCCGCCAACCTCACCGGCCACGGCGGCTTCATGCCCAACGGCACGGAGGGTCTGATCGTCGGTCTGCTCGCCTCCGTCTTCGCGTACGGCGGTCTGGAGACGGTCACCATCGCCGCCGCCGAGTCCGAGCACCCGGTCCAGGGCGTCGCCAAGGCCGTGCGTACGGCGATGTGGCGGATCGCGATCTTCTACGTCGGCTCGATGGCCGTCGTCGTCACCCTGCTGCCCTGGACGCACGAGTCGGTCGCCAAGAAGGGCCCCTACGTCGCCACGCTGGACTTCCTGGGCATTCCGGCCGCCGGCCAGATCATGAACGTGGTCGTGCTGGTCGCGCTGCTGTCGGCGATGAACGCCAACATCTACGGCGCCTCCCGCATGGCGTGCTCCCTGGTGGCGCGCGGGCAGGGCCCGCAACTGCTCGGGCGGATCACCGGCGGGGTGCCGCGCATCGCCGTGCTGACGTCGTCCGTGTTCGGCTTCGTGTGCGTGCTGCTCAGCTACTGGCGGCCCGACGACCTGTTCGCCTGGCTGCTCAACATGATCGGCGCGATCATCCTGGTGGTGTGGTTCTTCATCGCCGTCTCGCAGCTCATGCTGCGCCGCCGGATGGAGCGCGAGGCACCCGAGAAGCTGGTCGTGCGGATGTGGCTGTACCCGTACCTGACCTGGGTGGCGCTCGCCGGCATGGCGGCGGTGTTCGTCCTGATGGCCCGCGAGCCGGACACCCGGCTCCAGCTCTACTACACGGGCGGTCTGACGCTGTTCCTGGCCGTCGTCGGGTTCGCCCGGCAGAAGCTGGTGGCGGGCAAGTCCGCCTGATCCACCTTGCGGGGAGGAGCCCCGGCGCGTCACGCGCCGGGGCTCCTCCTTTCGCGTGGTCCCTGTCGTACGGCAGGTGAAAACCGCCCGCACAGGGCGTGAAGTGGCCTGGGCGCGCCCCTGCCGTGCGCCTACCGTCCGGGCCCATGAGACGTCGCTCGGTACTCCTCGCGGCGGGCGCGACCGCCGCCGCTTCCGTGTCCCCCACATCCGCCCACGCCGCCACGGGCGCTCCCGGACCGCTCGTGATCGGCCACCGGGGCGCGGCCGGCTGGCGCCCCGAACACACGGCCGCCTCCTACACGCTCGCCGTCGAGACCGGCGCCGACTGGATCGAGCCGGACCTGGTCGCCACCCGGGACCACCACCTGGTGGTGCGCCACGAGAACGAGATCTCGGGCACCACGGACGTCGCCGGACGCCCCGAGTTCGCCGGCCGGCGCACCACGAAGACCGTCGACGGGCGGGCCGTCACCGGCTGGTTCACCGAGGACTTCACGCTCGCGGAGCTGCGGACGCTGCGGGCGGTCGAGCGCCTGCCGCTCGTACGGAACAGGAACACCGTCTTCGACGGGCACCAGCGGGTGATGACCTTCCAGGAGGTCGTCGACCTGGCGCGCCGGCTGTCCCGGCGCCACGGCCGGACCGTCACGGTCTTCCCGGAGACCAAGCACCCGGCGTACTTCCGCTCCCTCGGCCTGCCCCTGGAGCCGGTCCTCGCCGACGCCGTGCGCCGCAACCGGCTGGGGCCGCGCGAGTGCGTGATCCAGTCCTTCGAGCCGGCCGGCCTGCTGCGGCTCGCGCGCGAGGAGCGGCTGCGCGTCCCGCTCTGGCAGGCCCTCGGCACCCGCGGCGGCCCGTACGGGCACCCGGTGACGTACGAGGACATGATGACCCCGGCCGGGCTGCGGGAGATCGCCGCGTACGCCCAGTGGATCGGCCCCGACAAGTCGTCCCTGGTGCCGCCCTCGACGCTCCTCGCGGACGCGCACGCGGCCGGGCTGAAGGTCGGCGCGTACACCTTCCGCGCCGAGAACCAGTACCTGCCCGCGGACCTGCGGCGCGGCGCCGACCCGAACGCCTTCGGGGACGCCTTCGCCGAGTACTCCCGCCACTTCGCCCTCGGCGTGGACGCCGTGGTCACCGACTTCCCCGACCTGGCGGTGATCGCCCGGGACTCGCGGAGGGACTCGCGGGGGGACCAGCGGCCTAGGGCGAAGGGCTGATCAACTTCCGGGCCTTCCTGCTGTTAGCCTGCACTTGCACAAGGGTTGCAATAAGCAGCAACACGCAGCAGCAGCAGTCGGAGGGCTCGGACATGGCGATCTACACACTTCCTGAACTTCCGTACGACTACGCGGAGCTCGAGCCGGTCATCAACCCGCAGATCATCGAGCTGCACCACGACAAGCACCACGCCGCCTACGTCAAGGGCGCGAACGACACCCTGGAGCAGCTCGAAGAGGCCCGCGACAAGGAGCAGTGGGGCTCGATCAACGGCCTGGAGAAGAACCTCGCCTTCCACCTCTCCGGCCACATCCTGCACTCCATCTACTGGCACAACATGACCGGCAAGAAGAACGGCGGCGGTGGCGAGCCGCTGGCGGCGGACGGCGTGGGCGAGCTCGCCGACGCGATCGCCGCGTCCTTCGGCTCCTTCGCCAAGTTCAAGACGCAGCTCTCCAAGGCCGCCGCGACCACCCAGGGCTCGGGCTGGGGCGTCCTCGCGTACGAGCCGGTCAGCGGCCGCCTCATCGTCGAGCAGGTCTACGACCACCAGGGCAACGTCGGTCAGGGCTCGGTGCCGATCCTGGTCTTCGACGCCTGGGAGCACGCCTTCTACCTCCAGTACAAGAACCAGAAGGTCGACTTCATCGAGGCGATGTGGGAGGTCGTCAACTGGCAGGACGTGGCGAAGCGTTACGCCCAGGCCAAGGAGCGCACCCCGCTGATCGCGCCCTGACGCCCCACGGAACGTCCTGCTCGTGATCGTCTTCTCAACCTTCACCGGGCAGGCGGATGAAGGAACGACCCCTGCGAGGACGTGACTCGCAGGGGTCGTTCTGTGCGCCAGGCGGTGTTACAGGTTGCTGAAATCGGGGCCCTGGGTCCGGGTCCGCTTGATCTCGTAGAAGCCGGGGATGGACGCCACCATCAGCGTGCCGTCCCACAGCCGGGCCGCCTCCTCGCCCTTGGGGGCGGGGGTGACGACCGGGCCGAAGAAGGCGATCTGCTCGCCGTCCGGGCCGGGCACCGCTATGACCGGGGTGCCGACCTCCTGGCCCACCTTGCTGATGCCCTCGTGGTGGGAGGCGCGCAGCTCGGCGTCGTACGTGTCCTTGCCGGCGTACTCGGCGAGCGACACCGGCAGTCCGACGTCCTCCAGCGCCTCGCGGATCGCCGTGTGGGTCGGGCCCTCGCCCTTGTTGTGGAAGCGGGTGCCGAGCGCGGTGTAGAGCTTGCCGACGACCTCGTCGCCGTGGAGCTGCTGGGCGGCGACGACGACCCGGACCGGGCCCCACGCCTGGGTCTCCAGCATTTCGCGGTACTCCGGCGGGACCTCGTCCAGCTTGTCCTCGTTGAGGACGGCGAGGCTCATCACGTGCCAGCGCACGTCGACCGGGCGGACCTTCTCCACCTCCAGCATCCAGCGGGAGGTCATCCACGCCCAGGGACACAGGGGGTCGAACCAGAAGTCGGCGGTGGTCCTGCTCTCGGACATGTCTCTCCTCGTGGTCTGCACGGTCTGCACTCGTGGTCGCGCCGGGATCGTCCCCGTCACAACGCCGGGGTTCGCAAGGGCATTCCCGCATACCGCGTGTCAGTGGTGCGTGGGAGGATCGCTCCTGTCACAACGAGCCACGAAGGAGTGCCGCCCGTGCCCGGTGAGAATCTGTCCCGCGACGAGGCCCGTGAGCGGGCCGAGCTGTTGTCCGTCGACGGGTACGAGGTCGCCCTCGACCTGCGGTCCGCCGTCGGGGAGAGCGAATCCGAGCGGCGTACCTTCCGTTCGGTGACGACCATCCGGTTCCGCCGCACCGCGCCCGGCTCCGCCACCTTCGTCGACCTGATCGCCCCGTCCGTGACCTCGGTCACGCTCAATGGGCGGGAGCTGGACCCGGCGGTCGTGTTCGACGGCTCGCGGATCGCCCTGGACGGCCTCGCGGACGAGAACGTGCTGGTGGTGGACGCCCAGTGCGCCTACAGCCGCACCGGTGAGGGGATGCACCGGTTCGTCGACCCGGAGGACGGCGAGGTCTACCTCTACACGCAGTACGAGCCGGCCGACGCGCGGCGGGTGTTCGCCAACTTCGAGCAGCCCGACCTGAAGGCGCCCTTCCGGTTCGAGGTGACGGCTCCCGAGGGCTGGACGGTGTGGAGCAACGGCGCGGAGGAGTCGCGGGAGGGAGGCGTCTGGCGGTTCGCCGAGACGGCGCCGATCTCGACGTACATCACGTGTGTCGTGGCCGGTCCGTACCACTACGTGACGGACACCTACCGGCGCGGCGACCTGGAGATCCCGCTGGGCGCCATGTGCCGCAAGGGGCTGGCGAAGCACTTCGACGCGGACGACGTCTTCCTGATCACCAAGCAGGGCTTGGACTTCTTCCACGACAACTTCGACTACCCCTACCCCTTCGGGAAGTACGACCAGGCCTTCGTTCCCGAGTACAACCTGGGCGCCATGGAGAACCCGGGCATGGTGACCTTCCGCGAGGAGTACATCTACCGGGGCAAGGTGACGCAGGCGGCGTACGAGCGCCGGGCGAACGTCATCCTGCACGAGATGGCGCACATGTGGTTCGGCGACCTGGTCACCATGAAGTGGTGGGACGACCTGTGGCTGAAGGAGTCCTTCGCGGACTTCATGGGCTCCTTCTCGCTGGCCGAGGCGACCCGCTTCACCAATAGCTGGGTGACCTTCGCCAACAACCGCAAGGCGTGGGCGTACCGGGCGGACCAGCTCCCCTCCACGCACCCGATCACGGCCGACATCCGTGACCTGGAGGACGCCAAGCTGAACTTCGACGGGATCACGTACGCCAAGGGCGCGGCGGTGCTCAAGCAGCTCGTGGCGTACGCGGGCCGGGACGCGTTCCTGGAGGGCGCCCGCCGGTACTTCAAGCGGCACGCGTACGGCAACACGCGGCTGGGCGACCTGCTGTCGGTGCTGGAGGAGACGTCCGGGCGGGACATGAAGGCGTGGTCCCGGTCCTGGCTGGAGACGTCGGGCGTCAACGCCCTGACGCCGGTGGTCTCGTACGGCGCGGACGGCCGCGTCGCGGAACTCGCCGTGCTCCAGGAGGGCGGCGAGCCGCGGCCGCACCGGGCGGCGGTGGGGCTGTACCGGCTGTCGCCGGGCGGCGAGCTGGCGCGGTACGCCCGCGCGGAGGTGGACGTCACCGGTGCGCGGACCGTGGTGGCGGAGCTGGCGGGGGCGGAGCGGCCGGACCTCGTGCTGGTCAACGACGACGACCTCACGTACTGCAAGATCCGGTTCGACGAGGACTCGCTCGCCACGCTGCGGGCGCACCTGGGCGGCCTGAAGGACCCGCTGGCGCGGGCGCTGTGCTGGTCGGCGCTGTGGAACCTGACGCGGGACGCGCTGCTGCCGGCGCGGGACTTCGTGGCCCTGGTGCTGGCGTTCGCGGGGCGCGAATCGGACATCGGTGTGCTCCAGATGCTGCACGCCTGGGCGCGCTCTGCGCTGGTGCACTACGCGGCGCCGGCGTGGCGTGAGGAGGGCGGCCGGCTGCTGGCCGAGGGCGCGCTGCGGGAGCTGCGGGCGGCGGAGCCGGGCAGCGAGCACCAGTTGACGTGGGCGCGGTTCTTCGCGGCGGCGGCCACGACCGAGGCGGACTTCCAGCTCCTGGAGGGTCTGCTGGAGGGCTCGGCGAAGATCGACGGTCTGGACGTGGACCAGGAGCTGCGCTGGACGTTCCTGGGGCCGCTGGCCGCGCACGGCCGCGCGGACGAGGCGGCGATCGGGGCGGAGCTGGCGCGCGACGACACGGCGTCGGGCAAGCGCCACCAGGTGCGCTGCCTGGCGGCCCGCCCGTCGGAGGCGGTCAAGGCGCAGGCGTGGGCGCAGGTCGTCGAGTCGGACGCCCTGTCGAACGCGCTGGTGGAGGCGACGATCGCGGGCTTCGGCCAGCCGTCGCAGCGGGCGCTGATCGCTCCGTACGCGCCGAAGTACTTCGCGGCGATCGAGCGGGTGTGGACCGAGCGGTCGATCCAGATCGGCATGGACGTGGTGCGGGGCCTGTTCCCGTCCCTCCAGGACGACCCGGCGACCCTGGAGGCCACCGACGCCTGGCTCGCCGCGCACGAGTCGGCCGCGCCCGCGCTGCGCCGGCTGGTCCTGGAGTCCCGCGACGACCTGGCCCGCGCGCTGCGCGCCCAGGCGCGGGACGCGGCGGCGGGGTGACGTGCCGGCGCCCGGCCCGGGGCCGGGCGCCTGTTCCCCGGACGTACACCGGTCCGAGCGGGGGGCGGCCGGGCTGGTCGGGGGCATGATCGGGGTCCCTGATCGGCACTCGAACGTCCGTACTTTAGGACGGGGTTGTCCCGGATTGTCGACGGACGTGTAACAGCGGTTATCCACCGCGCAGTTGGCGGGAAACCCCGGGGCATGACGAACACCCCGCTCTCCCCCCGCCCCCTGTCCCACCTGGCCGACGGCCGGCGCCGTGTGCTGTCCGCCGCGCAGTTGCGGGCGCACGGCGTGTCCGCCGCCCAGGCCGCCGCCCAGTGCCGGGCCGGTGGGCCCTGGCAGCAGTTCCTGCCGGGCGTGTACCTGCTGCATCCCGGACCGCCCACCAGCGAGGAGCGGCTGCACGGCGCCCTGCTGTACGCCGACCGGCAGCCGGAACGGCGGCCACCCGAGGCGATGATCACCGGGCTCGCCGCGCTGGCGCTGTACCGGTTCGCGGCCGCCCCACCGTTGCCGTCGCTGGACCGCATCGACGTCCTGGTGTCGCGCACCCGGCGGCTGCGGTCCACCGGGTGCGTACGGATCCTGCGTACGCAGGAGCTGCCGAAGCCGCTGGAGGTCACCGGCGTACCGGTCGCCCCGGTGGCCCGTGCGCTGGCGGACGCGGTCGCGCGGATCGGTGACGCCCACACCGTACGGCGGCTGCTGACGGAGGCCGTGCGCGACGGGCACTGCGAACCGGCCGCCGTGGTGCGGGAGCTGAACCGCGCCCGGCTGCTGACGCGGCCGCACGTCGTGGACGCCGTGGACTCGCTGCTCGCCGAGGGGCGGGCGCTGGCCGAGGACCGGCTGTACGAGATGGTGCGCGCCCACGGCCTGCCGGAACCCCTGTGGAACGTCGACCTCCGGCTGCCGGGCGGCCCGCACCTCGGCGGGGTGGACGCGTACTGGCCCGACCACGCCGTCGCGGTCGAGCTGGACACCCGCTCGCCGCGCCAGGACGACGACACGCTGTGGACGGAGTACACCCGCAAGCGCGAGCACATGGAGCGGCTCGGCATCAGCGTCGTCCACATCACGCCCCGCAAGCTCCGGGACGCCCTGGAGCAGCAGGCGATCGTGGTGCGTACGGCGCTGATGGCGGCCGGCGACCGCGCCCCGGCAGCCTATGTGGTCGTCCTGCCGCGGTAGCCGGCCGGTCAGCCCGCGAGCCGGTCAGCCACAGAACTCCGCCTCGACGACCGCCTGGGTGTCGCCCGCCCAGTCGCCGTTGACGTTGAGCGCCAGCGTGTGGCCGCCGTCCCGGGTGGACACCATGTCCGAAGTGGAGCCGTGGATGCCGCCGTTGTGGCCCCAGACCTCCTTGCCGCAGCTCAGTTTCTGCACCATCAGGCCCAGGCCGTAGCGCGCGTTCGGCGCGTCCTTCCCGATCGGGACCGTGGTGGTCATCTCCTTGAGCTGCTTCTGCGGCAGCAGCCCGCCCGTCATGAGCGCCCGGACGAAGCGCCGCAGGTCCGCCGAGTTGGAGATCATCTCGCCGGCCGGACCGGCGATGGACGGGTTCAGCTCGGTGAGGTCATGGATCGCCGCGTCCGGCCCGGCGAACAGCTTCGAGTACGCCCGGCCGCTCGGCTCCGGCATCGTCACGTCCGTGCCAGGGATGCTGGTGGCGCGGAGCTTCAGGGGCTTGATGATGCGGCGTTCGACCTCCTTCCCGTACGGCCGGCCGGTGACCTTCTCGATCACCATCCCGGCGAGCAGGTAGTTGGTGTTGGAGTAGCTCCAGTCGGTGCCGGGCGCGAAGTCGGGGCGGTGGGTCATCGCGATGGCCACCATCCGGCGCGGTGTCCAGGTGTCGTAGCGGTGCTGGAGGAACGCGGGGCCGAAGACCTTCTCCCGGTAGCCGGGGTCCGAGGTGACGTCGTAGATCCCGCTGGTGTGGTTCAGGAGCCGGCGCAGGGTGATCTTCCGCCCGTCGTGGCCGTTGCCGCGGACGACGCCCGGCAGCCACCGTTCGACGGTGTCGTCGATGTCGAGGCGGCCCTCCGCCTCCAGTTGCAGCAGGACGGTCGCGACGAACGGCTTGGTGATGGAGCCGACGCGGTAGCGGTCCTGCGGCAGGCGCGGCCGCCCGGTGGTGCGGTCGGCGACGCCGGCGGTGCCGTTCCAGGTGCCGTGGCGGTCCTGTGCCTGGGCCAGGACTCCCGGGGCACCGGCCCGGACGAGGGCGTCGGCCGCGGCCTGGGTCTGCCGGTGATCGCCACCCGGTCTCCCGGTCCGCTCGCCGGCCGTGGCGGGTGCGGTGAAGGCGGTGGCGGCGAGCGCGGCCGCCACCGCCGCCGCGGGCAGTGCCTTGCGTACCTGCATGTCGGACATCCCCTCTGCGCGACGTGTGGTCACCGAGCAGGACTCCGGCGGTGCGCGGGGCGTTGCCTGCTTCGCATGAGTTGAGTGTGTTTCAGCCGTTGTGGGCGAGACGCCCGGCGGCGGGCCGTTCACGCCACAGCCGCAGCCCGACGTCGACGACTCCGACGCGTACGAGCGAGGAGACGGCGTCCAGCGGGTGCCAGGCGGCCAGGTCGGTGGAGCCGCCCACCTCGGGGCGCAGGTCGCCACCGGTGATCCGGCCCTCGTAGAGGATGCGGAGGCGCTGGAAGTCGGTGACGCCGCCGAGCCGGCCGGTGTAGCGGCTGCGTTTGGAGTCGACGCCGAGGAGGGCCGTCATCTCGGTGAGGTAGCCGGTCTCTTCCTCGACCTCGCGTACGACCGTATCGAGGGGGTCCTCTCCGTGGTCCATGCCGCCGCCGGGCAGGGTCCACTCCTTGGTGCCGTCGTCGGCGGTGCCTCTGGCCAGCAGGATCCGCTCGTCCCGTACGCATACGGCGTAGGCCGCGACTCGTAATCTCCGGTTCATGCACCGAGGTTAGACGGGCGCTTGACCACCAGAAGGCTGAACGCTCAACTACATATGGGGTCTTTGGACCCGGTTCGTTCCTCATGGCGTACATCCCGCACTGGCGGATGTGCGCCATGTCCGCATTCCGCACTCCGACAACCCTCCACAAAGCCCTGTCATTTGCGAAAGGGTGAGCGGTCATCCGGCACCGAATTCCGGACTGTCTCTTTCACTAACAGGGATGCTGATGACCACCCTCGAATCCCAGGGCTCCATATCGGGGAGCCCGACCCCCGGGCACAGACGGGCGGCCCGCGTGGCCGCGGCCGCCGGCCTGGTGGCCGCGCTCGTCGCGGCCGGTACCGCCCCCGTCTTCGCCGCCGGGACCCCGGCGGACCCCGCACCCCCCAAGCCCGCCCCCTCGTCCGCCACCGCGGACAAGCTGGGCTCGGCCGACCACGAACGGCTGGCCGAGGCCGAGGCCACGGGCAAGAAGACCGTCACCGTCATGGTGGCCACCGCGCCCGGCCAGACCGAGCAGGTCGCCGAGCAGCTCGACGGCGTCGCGGGCGCCACGGTCGGCACGACGTACGACAAGCTCGGCTACGTCCGCGCCACCCTGCCCACCGCGAAGGCGGAGTCCGCGCTCACCCAGGCCGCGCGACTGCCGTCCGTCAAGGGCATCGACCTCCAGTACGAGATCGAACTGGACGACCCGTCGCCCGACGCGGGCCAGTCGGCCGCCCGGGACGCGGCCACGGCCGGTACGACGACCACGTACCCCGGCCCGAACGCCAAGACCCCGGCGAAGAACCCGTACAACCCGTCCTTCGAGACGGGCGCGGTCGACTTCGTGAAGAAGTACCCGAAGGCCGACGGCCGGGGCGTCACCATCGGCATCCTGGACTCCGGTGTGGACCTGGACCACCCGGCGCTCCAGAAGACCACCACCGGTGAGCGCAAGATCACCGACTGGGTGACCGCCACCGACCCGGTCGCGGACGGGGACGGCACCTGGCGCCGCATGAACGTCGCCGTGGAGGGGCCGACGTTCACCGCGGGCGGGCGCACGTTCACCGCACCGGCCGGCAAGCACGCCTACAGCCGGTTCGCCGAGGCCGTCACCAAGGGCGGCGACATGGCCGGTGACCTCAACCGGGACGGCGACACCACCGACGCGTGGGGCGTGCTGTACGACGCGGCCGCCGGCACGGTCCGGGTCGACCTGAACGACAACGCCGACTTCACCGACGACGTGGCGATGAAGCCGTACAAGGACGGCTTCCAGATCGGCCACTTCGGTACGGACGACCCGGCGACCGAGGTCGCCGAGCGCATCCCGTTCGTGGTGGAGATCCGCAAGGACGTCGTCTACAACGCCAACGGCGACAAGGCCGACTACGTCAACATCGGCATCGTCAACTCCGACCACGGCTCGCACGTGGCCGGCATCACCGCCGCCAACGGGCTGTTCGGCGGGAAGATGAACGGCGCCGCCCCCGGCGCGAAGCTCGTCTCCTCGCGCGCGTGCACCTGGTCCGGCGGCTGCACCAACACCGCGCTGACCGAGGGCATGGCCGACCTGGTCGTCAACCGGGGCGTGGACATCGTCAACATGTCCATCGGCGGCCTGCCGGCGCTCAACTCGGGCGACAACGCGCGCGCCGAGCTGTACGGCCGGCTCATCGACACCTACGGCGTCCAGCTCGTCATCTCGGCCGGCAACGAGGGCCCGGGCATCAACACCATCGGCGACCCCGGCCTGGCCGACAAGGTCGTCTCGGTCGGCGCGGCCATCTCCAAGGAGACGTGGGCGGCCAACTACGCCTCGGCCGTGGAGAAGAAGTACGCCATGTTCCCCTTCTCCTCGCGCGGCCCGCGTGAGGACGGCGGCTTCACCCCGACGATCTCCGCGCCCGGCTCGGCGGTCAACACCATCCCGCTGTGGATGGCGGGCGCGGGGGTGCCCGAGACCAGCTACCAACTGCCCGCCGGTTACGGGATGCTCAACGGCACCTCGATGTCCTCGCCGCAGGCGGCGGGCGCGAGCGCGCTGCTGATCTCGGCCGCCAAGCAGCGCAAGATCGAGCTGTCGCCGCTGAGCCTGCGCACCGCGCTGACCAGCACCGCGAACCGCATCTCCGGTGTCGCCGCGCACGAGCAGGGCTCCGGCCTGATCGACGTCGTCGACGCCTGGGAGTCGATCGAGGACGGCGCGACCGCGCACGAGTACAAGGTCGCCGCGCCCGTCGACACCGCGCTGGACCAGCACCTGAAGAAGCCCGGCACCGGTATCTACGACCGTGAGGGCGGCCTCAAGGTCGGCCAGAAGAAGGTGTACGACGTCACCATCACGCGCACGACCGGCCCGGACCGGCCGATCGAGCACGAGCTGGACCTGAAGTACAACGACGGCACCTTCCGCATCCTCGGCGACGACGAGGTGGACCTGCCGCTGAACAAGCCGGTCACCGTCAAGGTGCAGGCCAAGCCGGGCTCCGCGGGCGTGCACAGCGCGATCGTGGAGGCCGACGACGAGGACACCGAGGGCGTCGACAAGCAGATCCTCGCCACCGTGGTCGTCGCGCACGACCTGGCGAAGCCCTCGTACGCCTTCTCGGCGAGCGGCAGCGTGCAGCGCAACAGCCACAAGTCGTACTTCGTGACCGTGCCCGAGGGCGCCAAGGCGCTGGAGGTCGCGATCGGCGGGCTGAAGGAGAAGAGCCAGACCCGGTTCATCTCCATCCACCCGTACGGCGTGGCCGTCGAGGACACCGCGTCCAACCGGTGCTACCCGCACTACAACCCGGCCAACACCTGCCGCCCGGACGTGCGCTCGTACGCCGACCCGGCGCCGGGCGTCTGGGAGATCGAGGTCGAGGCGCGCCGTACGTCGCCGGACCTGGACAACCCGTACAAGCTGGACGTCACGCTGCTGGGCGCGGCCTTCGACCCGGCCGTGAAGACGGTCCCGGAGGCCAAGATCGGCACGCCGGCGGCGGTGGACTGGAAGGTCACCAACACCTTCGCGGCCATCGACGGCAAGCTGAAGGGCGGCTCGCTCGGTTCCGCGAAGGTCGCCGCTCCGACGATCAAGAACCACGAGTCGCAGACCAGCACGGTGACGGTCGGCGAGGGCGTGGAGCGCCTCGACGTCGTGATCGGCAACACCTCCGACAAGGGCGCCGACCTGGACCTGACCGTCCTGAAGGACGGCAAGGTCGTCGGTCAGTCGGCGGACGGCGACTCGGAGGAGTCGGTGTCGGTGGCCAAGCCGGAGCCGGGCACGTACACGATCGTCGTGGACGGGTACGCGGTGCCGGCCGGGACGACCACGTACGACTACAAGGACGTGTACTTCTCGTCCGCGCTCGGCACGCTGAAGGTCGACGAGTCCAAGCCGGTCACCCTGGCGAGCGGCGCGTCGGCGCAGGTCACGGCGGAGGTGCTGGTGAACGGCGCGGCCCCCGAGGGCCGGCAGTTCTTCGGCGAGGTGTCGCTGCTGACGGCGCGCGGCACGGCCGCGGGCACGGGCAGCGTCGTGATCGGAAAGGTCATCCCGTAACGCCGTACGCACGGTGAGTGAGGGCGGGCGTCCGGACCGGGCGCCCGCCCTTCTCCGTTCCCGGCGTGCTGCTTCTCACGTCCCGGACAATGAATTGGACAAGCCGGGCCAGGTGATACGCATCATGGGTGCGGCACCCAGGCCGCCAGGCCCGCAAGCACGTACGGAGGAGTCCCCGTGAAGGTCGGAATCGTCGGAGCCACCGGTCAGGTCGGCACGGTCATGCGCAAGATCCTTGCCGAGCGGAACTTCCCGGTCGACGAGCTGCGGCTGTTCGCCTCCGCCCGTTCGGCGGGCACCGTCCTGGACGGCGTGACCGTCGAGGACGCCTCCACGGCCGACTACACGGGCCTGGACATCGTGCTCTTCTCGGCCGGTGGCGCCACCTCCCGGGCGCTCGCCGAGAAGGTCGCCTCGCAGGGTGCCGTGGTGATCGACAACTCCTCCGCCTGGCGCCGGGACCCCGAGGTGCCGCTGGTCGTCTCCGAGGTGAACCCGCACGCGGTCAAGGACCGCCCCAAGGGGATCATCGCCAACCCGAACTGCACCACCATGGCCGCCATGCCGGTGCTCAAGCCGCTGCACCAGGAGGCGGGCCTGACCGCCCTGGTCGCCACCACCTACCAGGCCGTCTCCGGCTCGGGCCTCGCGGGCGTCGCGGAGCTGGACGGCCAGGTCAAGGCCGTCGCCGAGCACGCCGCCGAGCTCACCCACGACGGTGAGGCCGTGGCGTACCCGGAGCCCGGCGTCTACAAGCGCCCGATCGCCTTCAACGTGCTGCCGCTGGCCGGCTCGATCGTCGACGACGGTTCCTTCGAGACGGACGAGGAGCAGAAGCTCCGCAACGAGTCCCGCAAGATCCTGGAGATCCCGGACCTGAAGGTGTCCGGCACGTGCGTGCGCGTCCCGGTCTTCTCCGGCCACTCCCTCCAGGTCAACGCCCGCTTCGAGCGTCCGATCAGCGTGGAGCGCGCGTACGAGCTGCTGAAGGACGCCGAGGGCGTGGAGCTCTCCGAGATCCCGACCCCGCTCCAGGCGGCCGGCAAGGACGCGTCCTACGTGGGCCGCATCCGCGTCGACGAGACCGTCGAGAACGGCCTGGCGCTGTTCCTGTCCAACGACAACCTCCGCAAGGGCGCGGCGCTGAACGCGGTGCAGATCGCGGAGCTGGTGGCGGCGGAGCTCAAGGGCGCCTGACGGCCGTACGTACGTGAGAAGGGCGGCCACCATGATGGGTGGCCGCCCTTCTTCGGCGTTCAGAGCACGAGGTGTCTGCGAAGCGCCGCATCGATCTCGGTCATGCGCTGCCGCGGGACCGTGCCGATGTGTCGCAGCAATCGCTCAGGGGAGAGCGCGCGCACCTGCTCGCACTGCACCTTGGAGTCCTTCACAAGACCGCACTCGGCTGCCGGGACCAGCACCTGGAAAGGGTAGATCCGCGAGGTGTTCGTCGTCAGCGGCACCAGCGTGACAACACCGCGCCCCGTCCGCTCCACCACGGCGTTGGCTCCGTCATTCGAGACGATCACCGCGGGACGGGCCTTGTTGGCTTCACTGCCCCGTGCCGGCTCGTAGTCGACGAGGTAGATGTCACCGCGCCTCATCGACGATCCCGTCCCCCGAGAACTGATCCCAGAACGCCGCGTCCTCGCTCGCGTCCCACTCCGCGAAGGCCGCTTCGTAGTCCGCCTCGAGGCGGGAGGCGCGAAGCAGCTCGATCGCGGCGTGTATGACGGCGGACCGGGACTGCGCCGCCGTTTCGGCCGCGTACTCGTCGACGAAGGCGACGTCCTCCTCCGGCAGGCTCACACTGATCTTCATACGAAGCATGCTACCGCTGGTGCTACCGATAACGCCACCCCGCCCGAGCGCCCCGCCGTGGAAGGATGACCGGAAACGTCACACAACGAGGAGATGACCGGGTGCCTGGCACGAACCTGACCCGTGAAGAGGCCCAGCGGCGGGCGGAGCTGCTGACCGTGGACTCGTACGAGATCGACCTCGATCTCAGTGGCGCGCAGGAGGGCGGCACCTACCGGTCCGTGACCACCGTGCGCTTCGACTCCGCCGAGGACGGCGCGGAGAGCTTCATCGACCTGGTGGCGCCGGCCGTGCACAAGGTCACCCTGAACGGCCACAAGCTGGACGTCGCCGCCGTGTTCCGGGACTCGCGGATCAAGCTCAAGCACCTGAAGCAGGGGCGCAACGAGCTGACGGTCGTCGCGGACTGCGCGTACACGAACACCGGCGAGGGCCTGCACAAGTTCGTCGACCCGGTCGACGACCAGGCGTACCTCTACACCCAGTTCGAGGTGCCGGACGCGCGGCGGGTGTTCGCGAGCTTCGAGCAGCCGGATCTGAAGGCGACGTTCCAGTTCACCGTGAAGGCGCCGTCCGGCTGGACCGTCATCTCGAACAGCCCCACCCCGGAGCCCAAGGACGACGTCTGGGTGTTCGAGCCGACGCCGCGGATCTCGACGTACGTCACGGCCCTGATCGTCGGCCCGTACCACGCGGTGCACAGCACGTACGAGGGCCCGGACGGGCAGGTCGTGCCGCTGGGCATCTACTGCCGTCCGTCGCTCGCCGAGTTCCTGGACGCGGACGCGATCTTCGAGGTGACGCGCCAGGGCTTCGACTGGTTCCAGGAGAAGTTCGACTACGCGTACCCGTTCGCCAAGTACGACCAGCTCTTCGTTCCGGAGTTCAACGCGGGCGCGATGGAGAACGCGGGCGCGGTGACCATCCGCGACCAGTACGTCTTCCGGTCGAAGGTGACGGACGCGGCGTACGAGGTGCGGGCCGAGACCATCCTGCACGAGCTGGCGCACATGTGGTTCGGCGACCTGGTCACCATGGAGTGGTGGAACGACCTGTGGCTGAACGAGTCGTTCGCCACGTACACCTCGATCGCCTGCCAGGCGGCGGCCCCCGGCTCGCGCTGGCCGCACTCGTGGACGACGTTCGCGAACTCGATGAAGACCTGGGCGTACCGGCAGGACCAGCTCCCGTCCACGCACCCGATCATGGCCGAGATCCGCGACCTGGACGACGTCCTGGTCAACTTCGACGGCATCACGTACGCCAAGGGCGCCTCCGTGCTGAAGCAGCTCGTGGCGTACGTCGGTGAGGACGCGTTCTTCCGGGGCGTGCAGGCGTACTTCAAGCGGCACGCGTACGGCAACACGCGCCTGTCGGACCTGCTGGGCGCGCTGGAGGAGACCTCCGGGCGCGACCTGAGGACCTGGTCGAAGGCATGGCTGGAAACCGCCGGTATCAACATCCTGCGCCCGGAGATCGAGGTCGACGGGGACGGGGTCATCACCTCGTTCGCGGTGCGGCAGGAGGCCCCGGCGCTGCCCGCCGGCGCGAAGGGTGAGCCGGTGCTGCGGCCGCACCGGATCGCGATCGGGCTGTACGGGCTCCAGGACGGCTCGCTGGTGCGGACGGACCGCGTGGAGCTGGACGTCACGGCGACCGAGCGGACCGAGGTGCCGCAGCTCGTGGGCAAGGCCCGTCCGGCGGTCGTCCTGCTCAACGACGACGACCTGTCGTACGCCAAGGTCCGCCTGGACGAGGTGTCGCTGGAGAACGTCACCGAGCACCTGGGCGACTTCACCGAGTCGCTGCCGCGCGCGCTGTGCTGGGCGTCGGCCTGGGACATGACGCGGGACGCCGAGCTGGCCACGCACGCGTACCTGGAGCTGGTGCTCTCCGGCATCGCGAAGGAGTCGGACATCGGCGTGGTCCAGTCGCTGCACCGGCAGGTGAAGCTGGCGCTGGACCTGTACGCGGCGCCCGAGCGGCGCGAGGCGGCGCTGGCGCGCTGGACGGAGGCGACCCTGGCCCACCTGCGTACCGCCGAGCCGGGCAGCGACCACCAGCTCGCGTGGGCGCGGGCGTTCGCGGCGACCGCGCGTACGCCGCAGCAGCTCGACTTGCTGACGGGCCTGCTGGAGGGCACGGAGACGATCGAGGGCCTGGTCGTGGACACCGAGCTGCGCTGGGCGTTCGTCGAGCGGCTGGCGGCGACGGGCGTGTACGGCGAGGAGGAGATCGCGGCCGAGTACGAGCGGGACAGGACGGCGGCGGGTGAGCGGCACGCGGCGACCGCGCGGGCGGCCCGGCCGACCGAGGAGGCCAAGGCCGAGGCGTGGGCGTCGGTCGTGGAGTCCACTGCGTCTGATTCGAAAGCAGCGCTCCCGAACGCCGTGCAGGAGGCGGTGATCAGCGGCTTCGTCCAGACCGACCAGCGCGAGCTGCTGGCCCCGTACACGGAGAAGTACTTCGCGGCGGTCAAGGGCGTGTGGGAGTCCCGCTCGCACGAGATGGCCCAGCAGATCGCGGTCGGGCTGTACCCGGCGCTCCAGGTGTCGCGGGAGACGCTGGACGCGACGGACGCCTGGCTGGCGAGCGCGGAGCCGAACGCGGCGCTGCGGCGGCTGGTTTCGGAGTCGCGCGCGGGCATCGAGCGCGCGCTGAAGGCACAGGCGGCGGACGCGTAGCGAGTGCCGCCGGATCACCGGCGAAAGGCGCCCCGGACCGGCTGGTCCGGGGCGTCTTGCGTTGGTAACTCGGCGGTCACGTCCACATCATGACCCGTTGTCAAGGCTCATGCACGGAACCGATAAGCTTTCGGGCCGTTGCGTCCTTGTCATTTGATCTTTCGCTTTCGATCGTTTGAGGGTTTTGATGGTTCGACTGGGATCGTCGCCCGGAAGTCCAGGGCCCGCCTCACCCGCCCTTTGGGCATTGCCCGCCTTACTGGTCGCGGTGGGCACCGCCGTCGCCGTGGCCCTGGTCTCCGCACCGGCCCGTACCCCGGTCGCCTGGCTCGGGGCCGCCGCCTTCGTCGCGGTCGCGCTCTCCTGCGGTGCGGCCGCCCGGCGCGGCAGGGAGCTGGCGAGCCTCCGGGCGACGGTGGCCGAGCAGCGGACGGCCCTCGCACGGCAGGAGGCGGAAACGGTACGGCTCGCCGACACGCTGCTGCCGGACGTCGTGGGGCGGCTGCGCAAGGGCGAGTTCCCCGAGGACGTCCTCGCCTCGCTGGAGGCCGCCGACGCCTACGCGCCCGGGCTGACGCCGGAGTTCCGGGCCGGCCACCTCGCGGTGCTGCGCTCGGTGCTGGACGCCGTGGTCGCCGAGGAGGACCTGCGCGAGTCGGCGCAGCGGGCGTTCGTGAACATCGCCCGGCGCGTCCAGGCCATCGTGCACCAACAGGCCCAGGAACTGCGGGACATGGAGGACCGGCACGGGCAGAGCCCGAGCGTCTTCGGTGACCTGCTCCGGCTCGACCACGGCACCGCGCTCATCGGCCGGCTCGCCGACTCCATCGCCGTGCTCGGCGGTGCGCGGCCGGGCCGCCAGTGGAGCAAGGCCGTGCCGCTGTACAGCGTGCTGCGCGGCGCGATGTCGCGGATCATCGACTACCAGCGCGTCGAGCTGCACTCGGTCTCCGAGGTCGCGGTCGTCGGTCCCGCCGTCGAGCCCCTCATCCACGCGCTGGCCGAACTGCTGGACAACGCCACCCGCTACTCCCCGCCGCAGACCAAGGTCCACCTGACCGCGGTGGACGTGAACGCGGGCATCGCCATCGAGATCGAGGACGGCGGCGTGAGCATGAGCGAGGAGGCCCGGGGCAGGGCCGAGCGCATGCTCCGCCAGGCCCAGCAGGGCATCGACCTCAACGACCTGGGCGAGACACCGCGCCTGGGCCTCGCGGTGGTGGGCCGGCTGTCGCAGGCGTACGACTTCCAGGTCTCGCTGCGCTCGTCCGCGTACGGCGGTGTCCGTGCCGTCCTCGTCGTGCCGCAGGACCTGATCACCACCGCCTCCTCCGCGACGGGCCTCGCCCACGGCATCGGCACCTCCTCCGGGCCCCGGGGCGCCCTGGCACCGGCCGCACGGGAGGCGGCCGGGCAGCCTGCCGGCCCGGTCCGCCAGGTCACCGGCCCGTCCACGGCGGGGCCCGACGCGCCCGTCGTCACCGAGCGGACCCCGAGCGGCCTGCCGCAGCGGCGCCGCAAGACCCGGGTGACGGCGGAGCCCGCCGCGACGACCGCCACGGCCACGGCCACGGCCACGGCGGAGACCACCGCTTCGGCGGACCCCAGCACGACCACCACGACCACCACGACCACCCGGACCGCCACGACCGAACCGGACCCCGCACCCCAGGTGCAGCCCGGTATGTGGCTGGCCGCCTTCCAGAGCGGCCTGTCCGGTGAACGCCAGACCGGCGCAGACCAGAACAGCGACGCCTCGCCGGCCCCGGCGAGCAAGGGGGAACAGCCATGAGTCAGCAGCGGCCCGATATGGACTGGATGCTCAAGGACCTGGCCGAGAGCGTTCCGCAGACCCGCCACGTCATCGTCCTCTCCGCCGACGGTCTGCGCATGGCGCAGTACGGCGCCGAGACCGACACCGCCGACCGGCTGGCCGCCGCCTGCGCCGGTCTCCAGAGCCTCGCGGGCGCGGTCGCGGCCGAACTCCCGCAGAGCGAGGGCCGGATGCGGCTGGTCGTGATCGAGATGGACGGCGGGTTCTTCTACCTGATGGCGGCCGGCGCCGGGGCCTACCTCGCCGTCCTGGCCGACGAGGGCGTCGACGCCGGACTGATGGGTCAGCGGATGCGCGACCTGGTGGCACGGATCGGAGAGCACCTCAGCAGCCCGCCCCGCCGCGACGGGCAGCCCGCGTGAGCGACCCGGATCACCCGCGCGGTGAGGGCCACGGCTGGGAGGACCACAGTCCCGAGCGGCTGTACGTGATCACCGGTGGCCGCAGTGGCTCATTAGGGTCCGCCCCGCTCGACCTGGTCACCCTGATCGTGGCCAGGTCGGGGCCCAGGCCCGGTATGCAGCCGGAGCACTCGGCGATCATGCGGATGTGCCAGGCTCCGCTGTCGGTGGCCGAGATCTCCGCGTACCTCGCCCTGCCCGTGAGCGTGGTGACCGTCCTGGTCGGTGACCTGCTCACCGCCGGAGACGTCCTGGCCCGCGCGCCCGTCGCCCGCGCCGAACTCCCCGACCTCGCATTGATTGAGGCAGTGATCGATGGACTTCAGAAGCTCTGAGCCACCCGCCGGGCCGCGCCACGAGGACGCCCTGCCGGCGACGGCCACCGCCGCGGTCAAGGTGGTGATCGTCGGCGGCTTCGGGGTGGGCAAGACCACCCTGGTGGGCTCGGTGAGCGAGATCCGGCCATTGACCACCGAGGAGACGATGACCCAGGCCGGGGTCGGCGTCGACGACACGGCGGGCGTGGAGCGGACCAAGAAATCCACCACCGTGGCCATGGACTTCGGCCGGATCAGCATCAACGAGGAACTGGTGCTGTACCTCTTCGGCACCCCCG
The DNA here is from genome assembly GCF_040674455.1 of Streptomyces sp. NPDC049837. Lineage (NCBI taxonomy): Bacteria > Bacillati > Actinomycetota > Actinomycetes > Kitasatosporales > Streptomycetaceae > Streptomyces > Streptomyces sp. NPDC049837. The sequence goes on from NZ_JBFAMP010000013.1 coordinate 41,676, forward strand.
GCCAGGAGCGCTTCTGGTTCCTGTGGCGCGGCCTGTTCGAGGGCGCGCTGGGCGCGGTGGTCCTGGTCGACACCCGCCGGCTGGAGGTCAGCTTCGACGTGATCGGCAGGCTGGAGGAGCGCGGCGTCCCCTTCGTGGTCGCCGTCAACTCCTTCCCCGACGCGCCCGAGTACCCGGTGGAGGAGCTGCGGGGCGCCCTGGACCTGCCCGAGTCCGTGCCGATCGTCCCGTGCGACGCCCGGCGGCGTGACTCCAGCCGGGACGTCCTGATGACGCTGATGCGCTACCTGCACTCCCTCGCCGTGACCCCGGAGGCATCGTGACCCCGGAGGCTTCCTGACCTGATGGCGGCAGCCTGACCCTGGCGGCATCCCGGCCGCTGCCGCACGGCAGCACGACGAGGGGCGCCCTCCCCTGTGGGGCGCCCCTCGTGATGAAAAGGTGATGAAAACCGCCCGGCGGATGGGCGATCGGTGCGCGGCCGTCCGCCGGGCGGAGGCCGGTCAGCCGTTCAGCCCGTCCCAGCGGGCCCGGAGGGCGGCCGCGCCCTCGTCGGTGAGCGAGCCGTGCAGGCGCATCCGGGCGATGCCTCCGTCGGGGAAGGCGTCGAGCCGGACGTGGGTGGCGACGGCCGCCTCGGGCAGTACGAACCGGTGCGGGGTGTCGGGCTGGAGGCGGGTGCGCGGGATGATCTCGAACCAGTCACCGCTCTCGCCGTCGCGCCCCTGGAGGGCTATCCAGCCCGCGGAGTTGCCCTTGAGGTACGCGGTGTCGATCTCGACGGCCCGGACGGCGCCCTGGGCGGCGAGGCGGAAGCGCACCCAGTCGTTGGTGCCGCGCACGCGGCGGCGGCGGTTCTCCCAGCCGTCGTCCATCTTGCGGGACGTACCGGGCAGGATGATCTGCGTGGGCGACGAGTAGAACTTGTCCGACGCGTCCTCGTACGCACCGCCGTTGAGTACGGAGACGAGGTCGATCGTGCCGAGCAGCTCCAGCCACTCGGGGTCGGCCACCACCTCGCCGTGGACGCGCAGGCGGGCGATGCCGCCGTCGGGGTGCTGGCACAGGCGCAGGTGGGTGAAGCGGCGCTCGGCGCGGATCTCGAAGCCGTTGGCGGCGTGGCCGCGTACGGGGGTGGGCGGGACGAGCTCCTCCCACTTCACGTCGTCGCCGAGCAACTGCTCCGGGCTGGGCGAGCCGGCGACGGAGGTGGCCTGGATGGACACGCGCTGCGGGTAGTTGCCACGGAAGTGGGCGGTGTCGACGACGATGCCGCGGATGACGCCGGGTGCGCCCAGGCGGATGATCGCCCAGTCGTGGTCCTCGGGGGCGGGGAAGGGGCTGTCGCCGTCGGTGCCGCGCCGGCGGCGGGTCTCCCAGCCGTCCATGATCTTGCCCTTGTGCCCGAAGTGCTCCGGGTCGAAGACGGCCCGCTCACGCACGAGGAGGTTCTCGCGCTCGGCGAAGAACTCGTCGTTGGCGGCGACGACCCCGGCGCCGAGGCGGCGGTCGGCCAGGTCGACCAGCTCGGTGAACGGGAAGTCACCGGCGCGGTAGTCGGCGTAGGGGTCACCGCCGCCGTAGGGAGCGGCGTCGTTGGCGTGCGGGTCCTGGTCCGGGCCGGTGAGGCTGGCGTCGAAGGTCATGCGCCGACTCTCCCGCCGCCGGACCCGTCAGGTCCAGTGGAAGTTTCTTCACTGGCTGTTAAGCCCCGCTGAAAGGAGCCGGGCGGTGATTCCGGCCAGCCGCCGGCCCTGGTAGCGGGCGGCGTTGAGCACCTCGTCGCCGGGCGCACCGGCGGAGGAGGGGTGGGCCGTGCCGTAGGGGTTGCCGCCCGCCGCGTACACCGCCGGGTCGGTGAAGCCGGGCGAGACGATCAGCGAACCCCAGTGGTGGAAGGTGTTGTAGAGCGCGAGCAGCGTGGACTCGTTGCCGCCGTGCGTGTTGGCCGCGCTGACGAAGCCGGTGGCGGGCTTGTCGACGAAGGTGCCCTGCTGCCACAGGCCGCCGGTGGTGTCGAGGAACTGCTTGAGCTGCGAGGACACATTGCCGTACCGGGTGGGCGTGCCGAAGGCGTAGGCATCGGCCCAGGAGAGGTCGTCGAGGGTGGCCACCTCCACGTGCCGGGTGGCCTCGACGTGTTCGCGCCACGCGGGCAGCGAGTCGATGGCCACCTCGGGAGCGAGCTCGGGGACCCGGCGCAGGCGGACCTCGGCGCCGGCCTTCTCGGCCCCTTCGGCGACGGCCTCGGCGAGGGTGTGGACGTTGCCGGTGGCCGAGTAGTAGATGACGGCGATCTTGGGTGACATGGCGTGGACCCTTCGGGAGCGTGAAGCGGATTGTTATCCGCTTGCTGACGTCGACGAGTCAACCGGATAGGAATCCGTTTGGCAAGAGGTTCTCGGGAAGAAGCGGATAGTTTTCCGGTACGAGGTCTATGCTGGGAGCATGAACGAGCCGCAGCGCCCCCACCTCCCGCTCGCGGGCGGACCCACCGGCGAGGACGTGGAGCGTGCGGGACGGGTGAAACGCGCCGCGCGCTCGGAGCGGGCCGACGCCGCCGGCAACCGGCGCCGCATCCTGGAGGCGGCCGCGCGGATCGTCGCGGAGAAGGGCCCGGGCGCGCTGACGATGAACGCGGTCGCGCACGAGACCGGAATCGGCGTGGGCACGGTCTACCGCCGCTTCGGGGACGTCGCCCAACTGCTGTTCGCGCTGCTCGACGAACGCGAGAAGCAGTTCCAGGAGGCGTTCATGACCGGCCCGCCGCCGCTGGGCCCCGACGCCCCGCCCCTGGAGCGGCTGCGCGCCTTCCTGCACGCGCTCGCCGACCGCGTCACCGACCAGCTCGACATGATGCTCGCGGCGGAGGCGGCCGCGCCGAGCGCCCGCTACAGCAGTGGCGCGTACGCGACCATGCACACGCACGTGACCGTGCTCGTCACCCGCGTCCACCCGGAGGCCGACGCCTCCCTGCTGGCCCACATGCTGCTCGCGCCGTTCATGCCGAGCCTGCTGCACCATCTGACCCGGGACGCCGCGCGGACACCGGACGAGATCAAAGCCGCCGCCGACACCCTCCTCCTGGGCCTCGCCCGCCCCCGCTGACCGCCGGGGTCACCGGACCGCACCGGACCGCCAGGGTCACCGGACCGCACCGGACCGCCGGGGTCACCGGACCGCCAGGGTCACCGGACCGCCGGGGTCAGGCCGCCGGGGTCACCGGTGTGCCGCCACCTCGCGGAGCGAGGCGAGCAGCCGCGAGACGGCGGGAGCCGACTCCGCACCACGGCGGACCGCCGCGACGACGTGGCGGCGCGGCTGGTCTGCCTCCAGGACCCGCATCACCACGCCCGACGCGCGTTCGGCGGCCGCCATGCGGGGCACCAGCGCGATACCCATCCCCGCCTCCACCATCGCCAGGATCGCCGTCCATCCGGCGGCCGAATGCGCCTGCTCCGGCACGAAACCGGCCGCCTCGCACGCCGCTCTGGTGATCTCCGACCAGGGCCCGCTGCCCCCGAAGATCCACCGCTCCCCCGACAGGTCGGCCAGCCGCAGCCCCGGCGCCGCGGCCAGCGCGTGGCCCGCCGGGAGGGCCACGTCCAGCGGGTCGGCCAGCAGCGGCACACGGCTGAACTTGGGGTCACGGGCCGTCGGCGCGTGCGCCGCCAGGGACAGCGCCAGGTCCACCTGCCCGGCCGACAGCAGCTCGTACGCCTCGGCCGCCTCGGCCTCCCGCACCCGGACCTCCAGGCCCGGGTGCGCGGCGCGCAGCCGCAGCACCGCCGGCACGACCAGCGCGGGCACGGCGGTGGAGAACGCCCCCACCCGGACCTCCCCCGCCTCCCCCTGGAGGTACCCGGCCAACTCGGCGTCCGCCCGCTCCAGTTGCGCGAACACCGCCTCGGCGTGCCGCAGCACGAGGTGCGCCGCGTCGGTGAGCCGGACGCGCCGCCCGTGGGCCTCCAGCAGCCGCACGCCGAGCTGCTTGGAGAGGTTGGTGAGCTGCTGCGACACGGCCGAAGGGGTCATCAGCAACGCCTCCGCGGTGGCGGTCACCGTCCCCCGGTCGCGCAGGGTGCGGAGGATCTGGAGCTTCTTGATGTCCCACTCGGTCATGCCCCGCAACCTACACAAGGAGATTTCCGGCCTTCCTCTACCAATAAGGATCTTTGGCGTCTCCAGGACATCGAGCCCGATACCGGTTGCCGCCCACCATCCCGGACTTGGAAACTCCTTGGCGCGCCCGGCGCACGAGCACGGGCATCCGGCCCGGAACTCCGTAGGGGGACATCCGCATGGCACTGCGCAAGTCGACCGCCGCGCTGGTCGCGGCCCTGGCTCTTCTCGCCACGACGCTCGGACTCACCACCACGGCCACCGCCGCGCCCGGCGGCGCCACACACCACGACGTCACCGTCCAGACCGGGACGACAGACCCGGACGACGGCGACGGCGGTAGCGACAGCGACAGCGACAGCGACGACGGCAGCGGGGACAGCACCCCCGCCGGCCACGCCCACTGACCGCCCGTCGCGCCAACGCTCGTGAGGGCCTCGTCCACCGCCCGGCCACCGGCGGTGCGAGGCCCTCACGCCGGTTCACCTCGGCCTGGCCGTCCCCAGGAGCACACCGCCCAGGATCAGCGCCATGCACAGGAACTGCGACGGGCCCATCGACTCGTCGAGCAGCGCCCAGGACAGCAGCGCCACGCACACCGGCTGGAGGTAGTACACGACGCCCGCCCGGGCCGCCCCGATCAGCGCGATCGCCTTGTTCCAGGCGAAGAAGGCCACGGCGGAGGAGAGGACGCCGACGTACACCAGCGGCCCCACCGTGCCGGCCGTGGGCTCGAAGCCGCCCTGCACGGCGAGGCTCACGCCGTACGCGGGCAGCAGCACCAGGGCGCCGAGGACGAAGGTGGCGAACAGGAAGACCGGTCCGCCCAGTTCGGCCGGCCGCCGCTTGAGCAGGGCGCTGTACGAGGCGAAGCACACCGCGGCGGCCACGATCCACAGGTCGCCGGCGGCCAGGTCGGGCACGAGGGAGCCCCTGCCGACCAGGAGCAGCACGCCGGCGCAGGCGGTCAGCATGCCGGTCAGGCGGCGCGGGCCCAGCCGGGCGCCGCCGAGCCTCTCGTACAGCGCCATCAGGACCGGCGAGGCGGCCATGACCATGCCCATGGTGCCGGCGGAAGTGGTGAGCCCGGCCTGGTTGACGAGGGTGTTGTAGACGGTGACGCCGAGCAGGGACGCGAGGGTGACGAACCCCAGGTGACCGCGGATGAGCTTCCGCTCGCGCCACGCCCGACGGGCGGCGAAGGGGGCGACGGCGAGGATCGCGACGACCCAGCGCCAGAAGGCGGCCTGCACGGGCGGGACGGAGTCGTGGAGGGCGCGGGAGGTGACGAAGCTGCCCGACCAGACGACCGTCGCGACGGCCGCGAGGAGGAGCCCGAGGCCGGAGGCCCCGACGACCACACCCCTTCCGGTCGTCGGCTCATCGATACGGACGCGGTCCAGGACTGCCACGGTTATCCCTTGCCTCTCTCCCCACGAGGGGATGTCGGTTGCGGGATCTACCGTCGCAGCGCGGTACCACTTAGGTCCATCGAAACTTTTTCATCTATTTATTCAGCAAACCTGAACGGTTTGGGGATAGCTGAGCCCGGGCGGTACGGGGTACCACCCGGGCGGGTCGGCGAGTGAGCCGAAGTCAGACCTTCTTGGACTTGTCGAGCACCATGACCAGGCCCGCGATCACCGCGAACAGCACGATCGGGGCGGCGACGTACAGGCCGAGGGTCTCGGCCACGCTCAGGCCGGAACCCGGGTCGTCACCGTCGTCGCGGGTGAGCGCGAGCGCGGGGGACGACATGAGCAGCATCATCAGCGTCGTACCGGCCGCGACGGCGCCGGCGCGCAGGGCGTTCTTCTTGTCCACGGTGCAAACGTAGCGAACGCCTAAAGACCCCGCGCGTCCGGGGGGGCCGTTGCCGGGCGCAGCACGTCCATCAGGGCGTGCAGGCGCGGCGAGACGGACAGGTCCTCCAGGGTGACGGGGCGGCCCTCCGCGTCGGCGATCGGCAGTCGCCAGTTCGGGTACTGGTCCCAGGTGCCGGGCAGGTTCTGCGGGCGGCGGTCGCCCACCGCGTCCGGGAGCCAGACCCCGGCCATCCGGGCGGGTGTGCGGCGCAGGAAGCGGTACACCGCGCGGATCTCGGCCTCCTCGTCGCGCGGGCCCTCCTCCAGCAGGCCCAGCTCCCGCAGGTACGCCAGCCACTCGGCGACCTCCTCGGCGTCCTCGGCCCGCTCCTCGTCCAGGGGGCGGGTGAGCAGCCCGAGCCGGTGGCGCAGCTCGACGTGCTCGCCGGTCAGCCGGGCGGCGGTGGACGGCAGGTCGTGCGTGGTGGCGGTGGCCACGCAGTCCGCCCGCCAGGTCCCGGGCGGAAGCGGCCGCCGCGTACCCTCCCAGTCCCGCTCGAACCACAGCACGGACGTGCCGAGCACACCGCGCCGCTGGAGGGACTCCCGTACGCCGGGCTCGACCGTGCCGAGGTCCTCGCCGATCACGACGGCGCCCGCGCGGTGGGCCTCCAGGGCGAGGATCGCGAGCATGGCGTCGGCGTCGTACCGGACGTACGTCCCCTCGGTGGGCTCCCGGCCCTCGGGCACCCACCAGAGCCGGAACAGCCCCATGACGTGGTCGATGCGCAGCGCGCCCGCGTGCCGCAGCAGCCCGCGCAGCAGCTCCCGGTAGGGGGCGTAGCCCGAGGCGGCGAGCGCGTCGGGGCGCCAGGGCGGCAGGCCCCAGTCCTGGCCGCGGGCGTTGAACGCGTCCGGCGGGGCGCCGACCGACATCCCGGCGGCGAACGCTTCTCCTTGCGCCCACGCATCGGCGCCGTCCGGGTGCACGCCGACCGCGAGGTCGTGGACGATCCCGACGGCCATGCCCGCTTCCCGGGCGGTCCGCGCGGCGGCGGCGAGCTGCTCGTCGGTGAGCCAGGCGAGCCGGCAGTGGAAGTCGACCCGGTCGGCCAGCTCGTCGCGCTCGCGCGCGGTGGCGGCCGAGCGCGGGTCGCGCAGGCCCTCGGGCCACTGCCGCCGGTCGGCGCCGTACCGTTCGACCAGCGCGCACCAGGTGGCGTGGTCCAGCAGCGCCTGTCCCTGGGCGGCGCGGAACTCGCGCAGGGCGGCCTGCCGCCCGGGGCCGAGCGGCACGCGCCGCAGCAGCTCCAGGGCCTGCCGCTTGAGCACCCACACCGCGTCGCGGTCGATCAACTCGCCCTTGCGCAGCACCCCTTCGCGCAGTTCCGCCGCGCGCCCGATGAGCGCGTCGAGCTCGGTGCGCTCCTCGACGCTGAGATGGCCGCGTACGTACGCGTACTCGGGGACGTCCTCGATCCGCAGGTGGACCGGGTCCGGGAAGCGCCGCGAGGAGGGGCGGTACGGCGAGGGGTCGGTGGGCGTGCCGGGAACGGCCGCGTGCAAGGGGTTGACCTGCACGAACCCGGCTCCCAGCGCCCGCCCCGCCCAGTCGGCCAGCTCGCGGAGGTCGCCGAGGTCGCCCATGCCCCAGGACCGGGTGGACAGCAGCGAGTAGAGCTGGACCAGCACGCCGTACCCGCGCCCGGAGGGCTGCGGCACGCGCGCGGGGGCCACGACGAGCGTGCTGTGCGCGGTGCGCCCGTCGCGCGCCCGGGCCCACAGCCGGTGCACGCCCAGCGGGAGGCGGGCCCAGCGGGGCGTGCCGGAGATCTCGTCGCCGTGCTCGGTGGTGATCCGCACGTCGGTGCCCGGCGGGAGCGCCGCGAGCGGGCGGGGCAGCTCGGGCGGGCGCCCCTGTGGGGCCGCGTCCTCGCGGGGGCCGTCCTGCCACAGCACCAGCACCGGCGGGAGCAGCCGGGCGTCCCTGGCCGCCTCGGTGGCGGCCAGGGACGCGCGCAGCGCCCCGGGCGTGGCGGCGTCGACGTCCAGGGCGGCGAGGACCTCCACCACCGTGGCGTCGGGGACCGGGACGGTGACGCCCGCGGACGGGGAGTACGCGGTGGCGACACCGTGCAGCGCGGCGAGCCGGGCAAGGGTCATTCAGGCTCCTGTGGACTCCGGTCCGCCGGCCGTGCGGTGCGCGGTCGGCTCGCTGGTCAGGGGGGTGAAGTCGGTGAGTGCGGGTTCGCTGGTGAGGGGGGTGGCGTCGGCGAGCGGCGGCTCGCTGGTCAGCGGGGTGTCGGCGGCGGGCAGATCCGCCGGAAAGGCCGGGCCCAGGACCTGGCCGGGGGCCTGTTCGGGGACCTGTTTGGAGAGGGCGGTGAGCAGGAGCTGGGCTGAAGCGGCCATGGTGGCCTCCCTGTGCGGGTGACAGTGGGACACAGCAGCCCTACCCAGTGGGCGGCCACACATCCGTCCAACGTGGCGTCGGTCACATGGCGTTCCCGTGACGGGAATTGGACCGCCTCCCGTACCCCGGTAGGCAAATACGACACAACGGCCACGCACATTGACACCTTCGGCGAGTCGGTGGTGGGCTCGAAACCGACCGGTTCAGCCACCGGTCGGGCCACCGGCAAAGCTACTCGCAGAACAACGAAAGACGAGGGGAGACGCGCGTGCAGTTCGGGCGCTTCGGCCGCGGGAAGCGGACCGCGACGGCCGTCGCCGTCGCCGTGATCGGCGGGCTGCTGGGCGGCGCTCCCGGCGCGGTCGCCGCACCCGGCGGGCCCGGCTCCCCCACCACGACCGTGCCCGAGCGGGACGGCGCCGCGCTGCCCCCGGTGTGGCCGCGCCCACAGTCGCTCCGCGCGGCCGGCACGGCGGTGCCGCTGGGTGACGAGGTGACGCTCCTGGCGGGCGAGGGCGCCGACCCGTACGCCGTGAGCGCGCTCCGGGACATCCTGCGCGGCGCCGGTGTGCGCACCGTCCACACCGGACCGGACGGACGCGGGCCGGTTGTGCTGTTGGGCGGCACCGGCGCGCAGAGCGCCTTGCGCGCCCTGCGTGCGCCCGAGCGCGGCGACCTGCCGTCGGGCGGGTACCGCATCGCGACCGGCCGGTACGAGGGCCGTGACACGGTCGCCGTGGACGGTGTCGGCACGGACGGGCTGTTCCACGCCGTCCAGACGCTGCGCCAGCTCATAGCCGCGGACCGGGCGGTGCCCGGCGTCCTCGTGCGCGACTGGCCCGGTACCGCCGTGCGCGGCCTGACGGAAGGTTTCTACGGCCGCCCCTGGAGCCACCAACAGCGGCTCGCGCAGCTCGACTTCATGGGCCGCACCAAGCAGAACCGGTACCTCTACGCCCCCGGTGACGACCCGTACCGCCAGACCCAGTGGCGCGAGCCCTACCCGGCGGCCCAGCGGGCCGAGTTCCGGGAGCTGGCCGAGCGGGCCCGGCGCAACCACGTGACGCTGGCCTGGGCGGTGGCGCCCGCCCAGGCGATGTGCCTGGCCTCGGAGGACGACCTGTCGGCGCTCAAGCGCAAGGTCGACGCCATGTACGCGCTGGGGGTGCGCGCCTTCCAGGTGCAGTTCCAGGACGCCTCCTACGACGAGTGGCACTGCTCCAGGGACGCGGACACCTTCGGCTCGGGCCCCGCGTCGGCGGCCCGGGCGCACGCGCGCGTGGCGACGGAACTGGCGCGGCACCTGGCCGGCCGGTACCCGGACGCCGAGCCGCTGACGCTGATGCCGACCGAGTACTACCAGGACGGCGCCACCGAGTACCGCACGGCGCTCGCCGCCGAGCTGGACGACCGGGTGCAGGTGGCGTGGACGGGCGTCGGGGTCGTCCCGCGTACGATCACCGGCCGCGAACTGGCGAGCGCCCGGGACGTGTTCGGGCACCCGCTGGTCACCATGGACAACTACCCGGTCAACGACTACGCGCAGGACCGTATCTTCCTGGGCCCCTACATGGGCCGTGAGCCGGCCGTGGCGTCCGGTTCCGCAGCCCTGCTGGCCAACGCGATGGAGCAGGCGGCCGCGTCCCGCATCCCCGTCTTCACCGCCGCCGACTACGCCTGGAACCCGAAGGGCTACCGCCCGGGCGAGTCCTGGCACGCCGCGCTGAACGACCTCGCGGGCGGCGACCCGAAGGCCCGTGAGGCGCTGCACGCCCTCGCCGGGAACGACGCCTCCTCCATCCTCAGCCGCACCGAGTCGGCGTACCTCCGTCCGCTGCTGGCCGACTTCTGGCGCACCCGCGCGAGTACGACGGCGGACGCGGGCGCCCGGGACCGGGCGGCGCGGGGGCTGCGGGCGGCGTTCACGGTGATGCGCGAGGCCCCCGAGCGGCTGGCCGGCACGGCGGACGGGCTGCTGGACGACGAGGTGCGGCCGTGGCTGGAGCAGTTGTCGCGGTACGGGCGCGCGGGCGAGGCGGCGGTGGACATGCTCCAGGCGCAGTCGCGGGGTGACGGCGCGGCGGCGTGGCGGGCCTCGCTGGAGCTGGAGCCGCTGCGCGAGGAGCTGGCGTCGAGCCCGGTCACGGTCGGCGACGGCGTGCTGGACCCGTTCCTGTCGCGGGCCGTCGAGGAGGCGGCGCGGTGGACGGGCGCGGCGCGCCGGGCGGGCACGGTCGCGCGCGAGGACGGGGCGTACACCGTGCGCCTGGACCGGGCGCGCCCGCTGGACACGGTCACCGCGATGACGGCGCCCGGGGCGCACCCCGCGAACGGTTCCGTCGAGGCGCACGTACCGGGCGAGGGGTGGCGGCGGCTGGGCGAGCTGGCGGCGAGCGGCTGGACCCAGGCGGCCGTGCGGGGCGTGGCCGCCGACGCCGTGCGGATCACCTGGAGCGGGCGGTCCCCGGGGGTGCGGGCCCTGGTCCCGTGGTTCGCGGACGAGCCGCAGGCCCGCCTGGAGCTGCCGCACACCGAGGCGGACGCGGTGATCGGCGGCGCCCCGAGCCGGGTGAACGCGGTGCTGGCCGCCCAGCGGCCCGGCGAGGTGCACGGCACGCTGACGGCGAAGGCCCCGAAGGGCCTGAAGGTCACCGTCCCGAAGCAGACCACCGTCCCGCGCGGCACGGCCGCCACCGTTCCGGTCGACATCACCGTCCCGGCGGACACCCCGGCGGGCGACTACCGGGTGCCGCTGTCCTTCGCCGGCCAGGAGCGCACGCTCACCGTCCGGGCCTACCCGGCGACGGGCGGCCCCGATCTGGCCCGTACCGCGACGGCCACCTCGTCGGGCGACGAGACCCCCGACTTCCCCGCCCCGGCCGCGATCGACGGCGACCCCGGCACCCGCTGGTCCTCCCCGGCCGAGGACGGCGCCTGGTGGCAGATGGAGCTGGCCCAGCCGGTCCGGCTCGGCCAGGTGGTGCTGCACTGGCAGGACGCGTACGCGAGCCGGTACCGCATCCAGGTGTCGGCGGACGGCCGCGTCTGGCGCACGGCGGCGACCGTGCAGGACGGCAAGGGGGGCCGCGAGGCGGTCCGCATGGACGCCCCGGGCACCCGCTTCATCCGCGTCCAGGGCGACACGCGGGCGACCGAGTACGGCTACTCACTGCTCACGGTCGAGGCCTACGCGGTAACGGCTCCCTAGGACGCAGGAAGGCCCGGACCGTCAGGCGGAGATGCCGTCGATCCGGGCCATCGCGTCGTCCGCGCCGTACGGCTGGAGGTACGGCAGCCAGCGCGGGTCCCTGTGCCCGGTCCCGATGATGCGCCAGGCCAGGCCGGTCGGCGGGGCGGGTTGCTGGTGGAGCCGCCAGCCCAGCTCCCGGAGGTGCCGGTCGGCCTTGACGTGGTTGCAGCGGCGGCAGGCCGCCACGACGTTCTCCCAGGCGTGCTGTCCGCCGCGGCTTCGCGGCACGACGTGGTCGACGCTGGTTGCGACGCCACCGCAGTACATGCAACGCCCGCCGTCGCGGGCGAAGAGGGCTTTGCGGGTCAGAGGAACGGGCCCCCGGTAGGGGACCCGTACGAACCGCTTCAGGCGGACCACACTGGGTGCGGCGATGACACGGGTCGCGCTGTGCATGAAGGCGCCGGATTCCTCGAGGCAGATGGCCTTGTTCTCCAGGACGAGGACGAGCGCGCGGCGGAGCGGTACGACGCCGAGCGGCTCGTACGACGCGTTGAGGACCAGGACATGCGGCACGGATGCCTCCTATTACGCCGGCGGCGCGTGGCTCGCGCCGGGACGATCTGCTCTCAGTCTCTCCTCATGCCAGGTCGAAGCGCCACCACGTACCGGTAACGGGCCCGAAGTGTTTTCGACCACACCCGGATCATCCCCAGGTGAGACGCAGCTCTCCCTCGAACATGGCAACGAACCACCCCCGATGAGCCGTTAAATGTAATTGGTCCGCTTGTCCATCCTGGAGGTTCCCGCCGTGCTCTGGTCCGCCGTTCCGGCTGCCGACCCCACACCCGCGCCGGTGTCGCTCGACGAAGCCGCCAAGCAGGCCGGTGAGGCCGCCGGCTGGGTGGAACAGAACTGGTCCACCTGGTTGAGCACCGGTCTGCGCATCCTGCTGATCCTGGCCGTGGCCGTGGTGCTGCGGCATCTGGTGCGCCGGGCGCTGACCAAGCTGATAGAGCGGATGAACCGCAGCGCCCAGGCGGTCGAGGGGTCCGCGCTGGGCGGCCTCCTGGTGAACGCCGAGCGCCGCCGGCAGCGCTCCGAGGCGATCGGTTCGGTCCTCCGTTCCGTCGCCTCGTTCCTGATCATGGGCACCGCGGGGCTGATGATCCTCGGTGCCTTCAACGTCAATCTGGCGCCGCTGCTCGCCTCGGCCGGTGTCGCCGGTGTCGCGATCGGTTTCGGCGCCCGCAACCTGGTCACGGACTTCCTCTCCGGCGTTTTCATGATCCTGGAGGACCAGTACGGGGTCGGTGACTCGGTCGACGCGGGGGTCGCCTCCGGCGAGGTGATCGAGGTGGGGCTGCGCGTGACGAAGCTGCGCGGCGACAACGGTGAGATCTGGTACGTCCGCAATGGCGAGATCAAGCGGATCGGCAACCTGAGCCAGGGCTGGTCCACGGCCACGGTCGACGTGACGGTCCGCCCGACCGAGGACCTGGACCACGTCCGCTCGGTGATCGGCGAGGCCGGGGACGCCATGGCCAAGGAGGAGCCCTGGAACGAGCGCCTGTGGGGCCCGGTCGAGATCCTGGGCCTCAACGAGGTGCTGCTGGACTCCATGACGATCCGGCTCTCAGCCAAGACCATGCCGGGCAAGTCCCTGAGCGTGGAGCGCGAGCTGCGCTGGCGCATCAAGCGGGCGTTCGACGAGGCGGGCATCCGCATCGTGGGCGGCCTCCCGGCGGCCCCGTCGGAGGACGGCCCGGCGGACCCGACGGCGGGCATGGCGCCCCCGTCCGCCTTCGCCTCCGCCACCTCCCCCCAGTCGGTCGCGGCGACCCCGCTGACGCCTCCGCCGAACCTGACGAAGTAGCCCCCGCACCCCGGCCCCCACCTCCAGCGATTACCCCCCGGCGATCTCCCGAACGGTCGCCATGTCGCTGAAGGGCAGCAGCCGGTCACCGACGATCTGGTGCGGCTCGCTGCCCTTGCCGGCGACCAGGACGATGTCGTCCGGGCCCGCGGCGGACAGGGCGAAGGCGATGGCGCTGCGGCGGTCGGCGCACCGTTCGTACGGTGTGCCGGTCGCCGCCAGGCCCGGCAGGATCTGGTCCAGGATCGTCTCCGGATCCTCGTTGCGGGGGTTGTCCGAGGTGAGGACGCACAGGTCGGAGTGGGTCCCGGCGATCCTGCCCATGTCGGCCCGCTTGGTGGTGTCGCGGTCCCCGCCGCACCCGAAGACGGTGATGACGCGGCTGCGGGCGAAGCCGCGGATGGTGGTCAGGACCTTGTCCAGGGAGTCCGGTGAGTGGGCGTAGTCGACGATCACCGACGTACCGCCGGGCGTCCGGAAGCGTTCGAACCGGCCCGGCACGGGTGGCATCCTGTCGAGCGCGCCGACCAGCCCGCGCAGATCGTGTCCCAGGATGTGGCAGGCCGCCACAGTCGCCAGCGCGTTGGACACGGAGAACCGCCCCGGAATGGGGATGCGCCCCGGATACGTGCGCCCGCCGTGGTGCAGCGTGAAGCGGGTTCCGGTGGCGTCCACCACGAGGTCGGTGGCCCGGTAGTCGGCGTCGGCGTCAATGGCGTACGTGGTCACCTCGCCCGGCATCATCGTCATGATCCCGGCGCTCACGGGGTCGTCGGCGTTGACCACCGCGTACCGGCACAGGCCCTGGAACAGGCGCAGCTTGGCGTCCCGGTAGTTCGCCATCGTGCCGTGGTCGTCCAGGTGGTCCTGGGTCAGGTTGGTGAAGACGCCGACGTCGATGAACGTCCGGTCCACCCGGTGCGTCAGCAGGCCCATGGACGTGGCCTCCAGGACCACGCTGCCGACCCCGCGGTCGCGCATGCATCCCAGCAGGTATTGCAGATCCGGCGACTCCGGTGTGGACAGGACGGACCGCGGCATCGGGATGAGCTGGTCGCCGATCCGGCTGCCGGCCGTTCCGATGACCCCGACCTTGGCGCCCTCCGAGATGCGCAGCGCCGACTCGACCATGTACGAGACGGACGTCTTCCCGTTGGTGCCGGTGACCGCCACCATGTCCATCCCGCGCCCCGGCTCCCCGAAGTAGCGGGACGCGACGGCCGCTCCCGCCGCCCTGGCGTCCGGCACCCGCACGGCGCACACATCAGCGGGCGACGCCCACACCGACTCGGGCAGCTCCGGAGCCGTACCGTCCACGACGACCGCGGCCGCTCCGCGCGCGAGGGCCGGCGCCACGGAGCCGGGACCGCCTTCGCGGTGCCCGGGCACGGCGATGAACAGCGACCCCGGCGTCACCCGGTCGGTGTCGAAGGTCGGCCCGCCGGTGATCCACGTCTTCTCCGGATCACCCCGCAGCACATGGTGCTCCTGCCCGGCCAGCAGTTCGCTCAGCTTCACGGTGATCCCTTCGACGGTGGCTCGGCCCCGTCGTGCGGCTGTCGCCAGGCGGCAGCGCCGGCGGCGCCGGAAGCTGCGGTGATGAGGTGATGAGGTGGAGCGGCAGACACGTTCCGGCAGGAGCCGGAGGGAACACTCGGTCTGCGGTCGGAAGCGGGCGGGAAATCGTCAGCCGTGACCGTGCAGCGCGACGCGCCTGATCCCGGGCGCCTCGGTGTCGCCCGCCGACAGCACGGAGGCGGCCTGCTGGCACTCCCTCACGGCGCTCGTCCGACCCATGGTCGGAGTGTACGTCGGCCCGGCACCGCGGGATTCCGGACGGATCGGCGGACAGCTATTGACGGGCTCCGGACGTGCGCCTTACCGTCCCCACGCAATAGGAAAGTTTCCTAACAATGTGAGGGCAGGTGCATCGCGCCGTGACCGGAGCCTCCGGGAACACCCCCGGCACGCCGCGCGTGCTGCGGGCCATGAACGACCGGGCCGCGCTCGATCTGCTGCTGGAGCACGGGCCCCTGTCCCGGACCCGGATCGGGAAGCTGACCGGGCTGTCCAAGCCGACCGCCTCGCAGCTCCTGGCGCGGCTGGAGGCGGCCGGGCTGGTCGTGGCGACCGGGGTGACCGAGGGGCGGCCGGGGCCGAACGCACAGCTCTACGCCGTCAACGCGCGCGCCGCGTACGCCGCCGGGCTGGACGTGAACCCCCGGCGCATCCGCGCTGCGGTCGCCGACGTGACCGGCGCGGTGGCCGGGGAGTTCGAGCTGGCCACCCCGCAGCGGCCCGCCGGCGACGTCGTACGGCAGGTGACCGAGGCGCTGGACGGGGCGGTGAAGGCGGCCGGCATCACGCGGACCGAGGTGCACCGGCTGGTGATCGGCACGCCGGGCGCCTTCGACCCGTCGACCGGGCGCCTCCGGTACGCCTCCCACCTGCCGGGCTGGCACTCCCCCACGCTGCTGGACGAGCTGGCGGCGGCCCTCCCCATGCCGGTCGAGTACGAGAACGACGTGAACCTGGTGGCGGTGGCCGAGCAGCGGCTCGGGGCGGCCCGGGGGCACGGGGACTTCGTCCTGCTGTGGAACGAGGAGGGCCTGGGCGCCGCGCTGGTGCTCGGCGGGCGGCTGCACCGGGGGTTCACCGGGGGCGCCGGCGAGGTCGGCTTCCTGCCCGTGCCGGGCGCGCCCCTGGTGCGGCAGGTCACCAAGGCGGGCAGCGGCGGCTTCCAGGAGCTGGCCGGCGCCCAGGTGCTGCCCCGGCTGGCGCGCGAGTACGGCATCGACGACATCCCGCGCGGGGAGCGCGGCGAACACGCGGAGGTCGCCGCCGCGCTCCTGGCCCGGGCGGCGGCCGCGCCGGACTCCGAGCCGCACCGGCGGCTCCTCGACGCCTTCGCGACCGGGCTCGCGACCGGCCTCGCCTCACTGGTCGCGGTCCTCGACCCCGAGCTGGTGGTGCTGTCCGGCGAGGTGATCGTCGCCGGGGGCGAGGCGCTGCGCGCCCGCGTCCAGGCCGAGCTCGGCGAGCTGGCCGCCGCCCGGCCGCGGCTCGTCATCGGCGGCGTACAGCGACACCCCGTGCTGCGCGGCGCGCTGGAGAGCGCGCTGGCCGCCACGCGCGACGAAGTCTTCGACACCTCTCGCCACAGCTAGCCGACGAACAGGGAGACACCGCCATGAACCGCACAGCCCTTGGCGCGCTCGCCTCGGCCGCCGCCATAGCCCTGCTCACCTCCGCCTGTACGGGCTCGGCCGCGTCCGGCGCGAGCGACGACCCGAACGCCAAGGTCACGCTGACGTTCTGGCACGGCTGGTCGGCGCCGAACGAGGTGAAGGCGGTGAACGCCGCCATCGACCGGTTCGAGGCCGCGCACCCCAACATCACGGTGAAGGCCGTCCCCAACATCACCGACGACAAGATCCAGCAGGCGCTGCGCGCGGGCGGCTCGAACGCCCCGGACGTGGTGTCGTCGTTCACCACCGACAACGTGGGCAAGTTCTGCTCGTCCGGCGCCTTCGCCGACCTGAAGCCGTTCATCGACAAGGCGAAGATCGACCTGGAGAAGACGTTCGCCAAGCCCCGCCTGGCCTACACCCAGTTCGAGGGCAAGCGCTGCACGCTGCCGCTGCTGGGCGACGCCTACGGGCTGTACTACAACAAGGACGCCTTCAAGGAGGCGGGGATCACGGCGCCGCCGAAGACGTGGAGCGAGTTCGACAAGGCCGCCGAGCAACTGACGAAGCCGAAGGGCGACTCGTACGAGCGGCTCGGCTTCATGCCCACCTTCCACGGGTACGAGTCCACCCCCGGCCACCTGGTCGCCCAGTGGAGCCCGACATACTTCGACGAGAACGGCAAGTCCGCCATCGCCAAGGACCCCGCCTTCGCCGCCATGTTCACCTGGCAGAAGAACCTCATCCGGAAACTGGGCGGCTTCGAGAAGCTGGAGAGGTACCGCAACACCTTCGGTGACGAGTGGGGCGCCAAGCACCCCTTCCACACCGGTCAGGTCGCCATGCAGCTCGACGGCGAATGGCGGCTGGGCATGACCGCCGACGCCAAGGTGCCCTTCGAGGTCGGCGTCGCGCCGCTCCCGGTCCCCGACGACCAGGCCGCCGACTACGGCAAGGGCTACCTGTCCGGGACGATCGTGGGCATCGCCTCCACCAGCCGGAAGCAGAACGCCGCCTGGGAGCTGGTCAAGTACCTGACCACCGACACGGACGCGGTGGTGAACTTCGCCAACGAGCTGCGCAACGTCCCCTCCACGCACGACGCGCTCGCCTCGCCGAAGCTGAAGCTCGACCCGCGCTTCAAGACGTTCCTGGACATCGCCCGGCATCCGAAGTCCAACACCACCCCCGCGTCCGTCAACGGCGGCGCCTACCAGGTGACCCTCCAGGAGTTCGGCTACCGGCACGAGGCCGGCAAGGTGGCCGACCTCAAGGCCGGTCTGGAGCGGACGGCCGCGCAGATCGACACGGACATCGAGAAGGCGAAGTGACGGTGCACACGCTGCGTGCGAAGCGCACCCGTGGCACGCTCCGTACCGTCGCCTTCCTCTCCCCCTGGCTGGTCGGCTTCGGCGTCTTCTTCGCCTACCCGCTCGTGTCGACCGTGTACTTCTCGTTCATGGACTACGACGGGTTCGGGGCGCCCGTCTTCAACGGCCTGGAGAACTGGCGTTACGTCTTCGCCGACTACCCGGCCTTCTGGCCGTCGATGGCGAACACGCTGTGGCTGGTGGTCGTCATGGTCACCTGCCGGGTCGTCTTCGGGCTGGGCGTCGGGCTGCTGATCACCAGGATCAAGACGGGCGCGGGCGTCTTCCGCACCCTGTTCTACCTGCCCTACCTGGCCCCGCCGGTCGCCGCGACGCTCGGCTTCGTCTTCCTGCTCAACCCCGGTACGGGCCCGGTCAACGCGATCCTCGCCGACCTGGGCCTGCCCGCCCCGGGCTGGTTCAACGACCCCGCCTGGTCCAAGCCCGCGCTGACGATGCTCGCGGTGTGGGGCGTCGGCGACCTGATGGTGATCTTCATGGCCGCCCTCCTCGACGTACCGAAGGAGCAGTACGAGGCGGCCGAGCTGGACGGGGCGTCGGCCTGGCAGCGCTTCCGGTACGTCACGCTCCCCAACATCTCGCCGATCGTGCTGTTCGCCGTGGTCACCGGGGTCATCCAGACCATGCAGTACTACACGCAGCCCCTGGTCGCCGGGAAGGTCGCCTCCGGGATCATCGGCAACAGCGGGCAGCAGTTCGAGCCGGGCTACCCGGAGAAGTCGACGCTGACCCTGCCGCAGCTCGTCTACAACCTCGGCTTCCAGCGCTTCGACTACGGATCGGCCTGTGTCGTCGCCCTGGTGCTGTTCGCTCTCGCCATGGCCTTCACGGCGCTGCTCATGCGGCGGCGCGGCGGTCTCGTTCAGGTGGGTGACTGACCGCCATGACCCATGTGCTGGACACACCGCTGAAGGTCACGCCGGCCGCGCGCACGGCCCGCCGCAAGGCGGTGCTGCACTGGATCGCCGTGCACGCGCTGGGCGTGGCGGCCGCACTGTTCTTCGTGCTGCCGTTCGTCTTCCTCTTCCTCACCTCGCTGATGAGCGACCAGCAGGCGCTCACCCGCGATCTCACCCCCGACACCTGGGAGTGGGGCAACTACGGCCGGGTGTGGGACACCCCCGGCTTCCTGACGTGGTGGAAGAACACCCTGCTGTACGCGGGGCTGGGGACGCTGCTCACCGTGGTGTCGTCGATCCCCGTGGCGTACGCGCTCGCGAAGTTCCGCTTCCGGGGGCGGCGGCTCGCGCTGATGCTGGTGATCTCGATGATGATGCTGCCGCCTCAGGTGATCATCATCCCGATGTACCTGTTCTGGGCCCGGCAGATGGACCTGTCCGGCTCGCTGTGGCCGCTGATCATCCCGATGGCGTTCGGTGACGCGTTCTCCATCTTCCTGCTGCGGCAGTTCCTCCTCACGATCCCGGACGAGTACCTGGACGCGGCCAAGGTGGACGGCTGCGGCGAGCTGAGGACACTCCTGCGGGTGGTTTTGCCGATGGCGAAGCCGGGCATCGCGGCTGTCGCGCTGTTCCAGTTCTTCTACGCCTGGAACGACTACTTCGGACCGCAGATCTACGCGTCGGAGAACCCGGCCGCGTGGACGCTGAGTTACGGACTGGAGTCCTTCAAGGGCGCGCACCACACCGACTGGAATCTGACCATGGCCGCGACCGTGCTGGTCATGGCCCCCGTGATCCTCGTCTTCTTCTTCGCCCAGAAGGCGTTCGTCGAGGGCGTCACGCTGACCGGAGTGAAGGGCTAGAAGGTATGAAGCTGGCTGTTGTGGGGGGCGGTTCCACGTACACCCCCGAGCTGGTCGACGGGTTCGCGCGGCTGCGCGACACCCTCCCCATCGGTGAGCTGGTCCTCGTCGACCCGGCCGCCGACCGCCTTGAGCTGATCGGCGGGCTGGCCCGGCGGATCTTCGCCAGGCAGGGGCACCCCGGGCTGGTGACCACCACGGCCGACCTGGACGCCGGGGTCGACGGCGCCGACGCCGTCCTGCTGCAACTGCGCGTCGGCGGGCAGGCCGCCCGGCAGCAGGACGAGACGTGGCCGCTGGAGTGCG
Organism: Streptomyces sp. NPDC049837; assembly: GCF_040674455.1. NCBI lineage: Bacteria > Bacillati > Actinomycetota > Actinomycetes > Kitasatosporales > Streptomycetaceae > Streptomyces > Streptomyces sp. NPDC049837. The sequence continues at coordinate 61,732 of NZ_JBFAMP010000013.1, forward strand.
GCTGCGTCGGGCAGGAGACCACCGGGGCCGGCGGCCTCGCCAAGGCGCTGCGCACGGTGCCGGTCGTGCTGGACATCGCCGAGCGCGTACGCCGGTCCAGCCCGCGCGCCTGGATCATCGACTTCACCAACCCGGTCGGCATCGTGACCCGGGCGCTGCTCCAGGCCGGTCACCGGGCCGTCGGGCTGTGCAACGTCGCCATCGGCTTCCAGCGCAAGTTCGCCGGGCTGCTGGACGTCACGCCGGACGCGGTCCACCTGGACCATGTGGGGCTCAACCACCTGACGTGGGAGCGCGGGGTGCGGCTCGGCGGGCCGGAGGGCGAGGACGTGCTGCCCAAGTTGCTCGCCGAGCACGGGGACGCCATCGCCGACGACCTGCGGCTGCCGCGCGAGGTCCTGGACCGGCTGGGCGTGGTCCCCTCGTACTACCTGCGGTACTTCTACGCGCACGACGAGGTCGTACGGGAGCTGGGCACCAAGCCGTCGCGCGCGGCGGAAGTCGCGGCGATGGAGCGGGAGCTGCTGCGGATGTACGGCGACCCCGCGCTGGACGAGAAGCCGGAGCTGCTCGCCAAGCGGGGCGGGGCCTTCTACTCGGAGGCGGCGGTGGACCTGGCGGCGGCGCTGCTGGGCGGTGCCGGCCCGGGCACGCAGGTGGTGAACACGTACAACCGGGGCACGCTGCCGTTCCTGCCGGACGACGCCGTGATCGAGGTCCAGGCCGCCGTGGGTCGCTCCGGCGCCTCGCCCCTGGCCGTGCCCGAGCTGGACCCGCTGTACGCGGGGCTCGTCGCCCATGTGTCGGCGTACGAGGACCTGGCGCTGGAGGCCGCGCTGCGCGGCGGGCGCGACCGGGTGTTCAAGGCGCTGCTGGCGCACCCGCTGATCGGCCAGTACGCGGCGGCCGAGGGGCTCACCGACCGGCTGATCGCGCACAACCGGGAGCACCTGGCGTGGGCGTGACGGCCGCCGTCCTCGCGATCGACGCGGGCAACAGCAAGTCGGACGTGGCGTTCGTCGGCGAGGACGGCGCGGTCCTGGCCTCGGCGCGCGGGCCGGGCTTCCAGCCGCCGAGGGTGGGCGTCGGGGCCGCGCTCGACGTGCTGGAGGCCACGGCCGGCGAGGCGCTCGCATCCGCGCGGACGGACATCGACGGCGTACGGCACGTGTCGGCCTGCCTGGCCAACGCCGACTTCCCTTCGGAGGAGGCGGAGTTGGCGGCCGCCCTGCACGCGCGCGCGTGGGGGCGGTCGGCCGCGGTGCTCAATGACACGTTCGCGATCCTGCGGGCGGGCGTCGACGAGCCGCGGGGCGTGGCGGTGGTGTGCGGCGCGGGCATCAACTGCGTGGGCATGCTGCCGGATGGGCGCACCGCCCGCTTCCCCTCGGTGGGCCGTATCTCCGGTGACTGGGGCGGGGGTTCGTTCCTCGCGGACGAGGCGATGTGGTGGGCGGCCCGGGCGGAGGACGGGCGCGGTGAGCCGACGGAGCTGGCGCGTGCCCTGCCGGCGCACTTCGGTCTGGACTCGGTGTACGCGCTGATCGAGGCGCTGCACCTGGGGCGCGTCCCGGCCGGGCGGCGGCACGAGCTGACGCCGGTGCTGTTCGCCACGAGCGCGGCGGGCGACCCGGTCGCGCGTGCCGTGGTGGAGCGGCAGGCGGAGGAGGTCGTCGCCCTGTCGACGGTCGCCCTGGACCGGCTCGGGCTGCTGGACGAGGAGGTACCGGTGCTGCTGGGTGGCAGCGTGCTGGCGGCCCGGCACGCGGAGCTGAACGGCCGGATCGCCGAACTGCTGGCCGTCAAGGCGCCGAAGGCCGCCGTCCGCGTGGTGACCGAGCCCCCGGTGCTGGGCGCCGCGCTGCTGGGCCTGGACCACGTGGGGGCGCCCGCCGGGGCCCTCGCACGGGTGCGGGCGCACTACGGGCGGGGACCGGAACAGGGAACCGGCGGGCGCCGGCCGACGTATACAGAAGGGGGTTCGAAAGGTGGTGCGAGGGGGCCACGGGCACGATAAGAACAAGATCGAGTCAAGCCTGGTGTGAAGACCGGCCCCTTTGGCCATACTGCGGTGAGCGACCGAGGGGGAGGTCACGTGACATACGCACCGGATGCGCCGGCCGCGCCGAGCGCGCCACGTGCGCCGGCGACGCCCGCCGCGCCGCCGGCGCCGCCGCCACCGCCTTCCGTGGCGCCACCCGCCGGGCGCGGGGCGTGGGCCGAGGGCGTGGCGCGGCTGCGTGCCGCCGCGACGACCGAGCCGGGCCGGCTGCGGATCCTGGGTGCCGTCCTGGCCGTGCTGGTCGTGGCGTTCGGGGCGGTCACCGCGTTCGAGGTCGCCGACCGTGCGGCGGCCGCCGACGACGTGGTGAACCGCAGCCAGCCGCTGAGCGCGGACGCGGCGGACATCTACCGCTCGCTCGCGGACGCCGACACGGCGGCGGCCGGCGGCTTCCTGGCCGGGGCGCAGGAACCCACCGAGGTGCGCGAGCGGTACGAGAAGGACATCACCACCGCGTCCCGGCTGCTGGTCAAGGCCGCGGCGAACACGGACGGTTCCTCGCCGTCCGCCCGTGACATCGCCACCCTCAACGAGTACCTGCCGCGCTACACGGGGCTCATGGAGCGCGCCCGCGCGGCCAACCGGCAGGGCCTGCCGCTGGGCGGCGCGTATCTGCGGTACGCCAACCAGCAGATGAGCACCCAACTGCTGCCCGCCGCCGAGCGGCTGTACGAGGCCGAGACCGCGCGGCTCGCCCAGGACGACCGGGACGCCCGGGCGTGGCCGTTGCTGTCGCTGGGCGCCGGGATCGTCGTCCTGGCCGCCCTGCTGTGGGCGCAGCGCCGCACCTACCTGCGCACGAACCGGGTGTTCAACCACGGCCTGCTGGCCGCCACCGCCGCGTCCACGGTGGTGCTGCTGTGGCTGGCGGCCGGGCACACGGTGGCGCGGTCGGAGCTGAACGAGGCAAAGGTGCACGGCCAGGATTCGCTCAAGGTGCTGAACGAGGCGCGGATCAATTCCCTCAAGGCCCGTGCGAACGAGAACCTGACTCTGGTCGCCCGTGGCGCGGTGCTGACCGCCGACGGCAAGAGCGACAAGTACGAGACCGATTACGGCACGGGCATGCGTCAACTGACCGCCGCGCTCGACGAGGCGGGCCGGCTCGCCGACGACAACCCGGGCAAGGAGCCGGTCGCCGACGCCGCGCTGCGGGTGGCCGAGTGGCAGAAGCGCCACAAGGACGCCCGGGACACGGACGACGGAGGCGACTACGACGGCGCGCTGGCCAAGGTGATCGGCGCCAAGGGCTCCACCGGGGAGTCCTTCGACGACGTGGACGCGGCTCTGGAGAAGGCCCTGGACCATGAGCAGGGCGAGTTCACCCGGGCCGCCGACAACGGGCGCGGAGCGCTGACCGGCCTGCCGGCCGGGGCGGCCGCGCTGGCGGTGCTGGGCGCGGCCGGGGCCATCATGGGGGTCAACCGCAGGCTGTCGGAGTACCGGTGAGGGCGAGGGGAGGCACGATGAAGGGCGACGACGACGCGGCCGCGCCGCACCCGGCGGGGAGGGCGGCCGGCGCGTCCCCCGCCGGCCCGGCTCCCGGAGCGCCCAGGCGTGTGCGGGGCCGGGCGGCCGGGCGGCTGCGCGGGTGGGGCGGGGTCGCGGCGATGGCCGTGGCGTGCGGGCTGACCGCCGCGCTGACCCTGGTGCCGCTGTCGCGGAGCGACCTGGGCTCCTCCGAGGTGTCCGGCGTGGGCCGCGTCCTGACCGGCAAGTCCGACACCTGCGAGGACCCGGAGGCCTCCCTGACGCCGTCCGCCGCCGACGGTCCGGCCATCGACGCCATCAAGGCGCGCGGCAGGCTCGTCGTGGGCGTGGACCAGAACAGCTACCGGTGGGGGTACCGCAATCCGGCGAGCGGCGAGCTGGAAGGTTTCGACATCGACCTCGCCCGGGCCATCGCCGAGGACATCCTCGGCAGCCGGGAGGCCGTCATCTTCCGCGCCATCCCCACCAACCAGCGCATCGCCGCCCTGGAGAACGGGACGGTCGACCTGGTGGTGCGCACGATGACGATCAATTGCAGCCGCATCAAGCAGGTCGCCTTCTCCACCGCCTACTTCCAGGCGGGGCAGCAGGTCCTGGCGCCCGAGGAGTCCACCGTCAAGGGGTACGACTCCTCGCTCAAGAGCAAGCGGGTCTGCTCGGCGGAGGGTTCGACGGCGTACGAGGCGCTGGAGAAGAACTCGTTCGGCGCCGTCTTCAAGGACGAGCACGACGGCCGGCCCGAGGACGAGGACATCCTCACGGTGCCCAACCAGCTCGACTGCCTGGTGCGGCTCCAGATGGGCGAGGTCGACGCGGTGGTGACCGACAACGCGCTGGCCGCCGGCCAGGCGGCCCAGGACCCGGCCGTCGAGCTGAAGGGCAAGCCGTTCACGACGGAGTACTACGGCGTCGCCGCGAAGCTCGGCAACGACGACCTGGTGCGGCGCGTCAACCAGGTGCTCGTCGACTATCGCAAGGGGGCGTGGACGAAGGCGTACAACACCTGGCTGCGCCCCGTCCTGCCCGGCATAGCCGGGCCGCCGGCGCCGAAGTACCGGACCGGCTGACCTTCTTGAGACCCTGCGGGCACGAGTGGAGAGGTGATCGATGGGCGTCACGGGACCCCCTGGGCCGGTGATGGACCGGGACGAGGTGGACCGTGCGCTGGCGCGGCTCGGGGCGGAGCACAAGGCGGTCGAGGACTCGCTGCTCGCCCTCCAGGACCACGCGGGCCGCAGACTCCTCGAAGGCGCCGAGCTGACCGGCACGACCAAGGACCGCTGGGCCACCACCGAGCAGACGATCACCCTGCTGTGGACGTACTTCGACGCGTACACGGCGGCGTTGAACGAGGCGCGTGAGGTGCGCGCCCGGCGCCGGTGGCCCGGGCGCGAGGAGCTGGCCGAGCTGACGGAACGGCTGCGCGGCGAGAGCGTGACCGTGTCGGGTACGTCCGCCAAACTGGCCGAGCGGTTCACGCTGGAGCGGCTGGTCGACCGGATGAACGAGCTGTACGCCGACTCCCTCGACATGGTGGTGACGGCGGACGCGGTGTGGTCCGCGCTGCCCGCCCGGATAGACCTCCTGGCGGCCGAGCTGCACCGCACCCGCTCGCTGGCGCACTCGGTGGGTGTACGGCCCGGTGAGCACCCGGCGGGGGACGAGCTGGAGTCCATCACGCACGAGCTGACGACGCTGCGGGCGCAGGTGGTGACCGACCCGCTGGCCTTCTGGCGCCCGGCGATGGGCAGTTCGGCACCCGGCGGCGGGCGGCCGGACACCGACCGGTACGACCGGGCGGCCCGCGCGCTGGAGGACGTGCGCCGCGAGATCGAGGCGGTGCTCCAGGTCCGGCAGGACTCCGAGACGCGGCTGCTGCGGCTGCGGGACGTCCTCTCGCGCGCCGACCGGACGCTCGCCGAGGCGCGGGCGGCCCGGGGCGAGGTGCTCGCCAAGATCGCCGCATCGGAGGTGCCGGCGGTCAGCGGTCCGCCGACCGCCCTCCAGGAGCGGCTCGCGACAGCCGCCGAGTACCGGCGGCACGCCCAGTGGCACCGGCTGTCCCCGCTCCTTGAGGCGCTGGAGCGGGAGGCGGAGGAGGAACTGCTGCGAGCGCGCGAGCAGTTGACGGCGGTCACCGCGCCGCTCGCGGTCCGGGCGGAGCTGCGCGGCCGGCTCGACGCGTACAAGGCGAAGGTCGCCCGTCACGGCCTGGCGGAGGACCCGTTGCTGATCGAGCGGTACGACGTGGCGCGCCGGATGCTGTGGAGCGCCCCGTGCGACCTGCGGGTCGCCGAGCAGGCGGTGCTGCGCTATCAGCAGGCGGCCGCCGAGGCCCTGTCCGGGTCCGGGCCGGCCGACCGGAGGGGGATGTGATGAGCGGCACGTGTCAGCGGCCCGGTTGCAGCGGCTCGTACGAGGACATGGGCGGCGGTGAGCTGTACTGCGACACCTGCGGCCTGGCCCCGGTCGTGTCGGCGACGGGGATGGTGTCGTCGCCGCCGACGGGGATCGCCGGCGGCGGCAAGGGGTCGGCGGGCAGCTCCCGGTCGTCGTCCGGGTCCTCGTCGCGGTCGTCGCGGTCGTCGACGTCCCGGCGCTCGGTGTCGGGGCGGCTGTCGCGGTCGCTGTCGGGCGGGACCGGGTCCTCGCGGTCGGTGTCGGTGCGCAGTTCGGGGTCGTCGACCGGGCAGTCGGGGCGCAACCGGCTGGGCGCGGGGCTCGTGTCGATCCCGGCCGTGCCGCGCCCCGATCCGCGCTCGGTGGTGATGGCGAACCCGGAGGTACCGGAGCGGAAGCGATTCTGCTCCCGCTCGGACTGCGGGGCGCCGGTGGGGCGGGCGCGCGGTGACCGGCCGGGGCGTACGGAGGGCTTCTGCACCAAGTGCGGGCACCCGTACTCGTTCGTACCGAAGCTGCGCGCCGGGGACGTGGTGCACGGCCAGTACGAGGTGGCCGGGTGCCTGGCGCACGGCGGGCTGGGCTGGATCTACCTCGCCGTGGACCGGGCGGTCTCCGACCGGTGGGTGGTCCTCAAGGGCCTGCTGGACACCGGTGACCAGGACGCGATGGCGGCGGCGATCTCGGAACGGCGGTTCCTCGCCGAGATCGAGCACTCCAACATCGTCCGCATCTACAACTTCGTGGAGCACCTGGACCAGCGGACGGGCTCCCTCGACGGCTACATCGTCATGGAGTACGTCGGCGGCAAGTCCCTGAAGGACATCGCCAACGGGCGGCGCGGGCCGGACGGGCGGCGCGACCCGCTGCCCGTGGAGCAGGCGTGCGCGTACGGCATCGAGGCGCTGGAGGCACTGGGGCACCTGCACAGCCGGAACCTGCTGTACTGCGACTTCAAGGTCGACAACGCGATCCAGACCGAGGACCAGCTGAAGCTGATCGACATGGGCGCGGTGCGGCGGATGGACGACGACGAGTCGGCCATCTACGGCACGGTCGGCTACCAGGCGCCGGAGGTGGCCGAGGTCGGCCCGTCGGTGGCGTCCGACCTGTACACGGTGGCGCGGACGCTGGCGGTGCTGACGTTCGACTTCCAGGGCTACACGAACGTGTTCGTGGACTCGCTGCCGGACCCGGACAACATCGAGGTGTTCCGGACGTACGAGTCGTTCTACCGGCTGCTGGTGCGGGCCACCGACCCCGACCCGGCGCGCCGGTTCGCCTCGGCGCAGGAGATGGCCGAGCAGTTGACGGGCGTACTGCGGGAGGTGGTGGCCCTCCAGACGGGCCGCCCGCGCCCGGCCCTGTCGACGCTGTTCGGCCCGGAAACGCGCGTGACGGACACGCGGTTGTTCGCCGAGCCGGACGGCGAGGTGTCGGCCCTGGGCGCCCGGGAGGTGCCGAAGGGGCTGGGCCTGTTCGGACGCGGGAGCGGGACGACCCGGGGGGTCATTCCAGCGCCGCGTACGGAACCGGCCGCCGTGGCCCTCACGCCGCTGCTCGCCCCGCTCGACGCCCGCGCCACCGCGCTCGCGCTGCCCGTGCCACACGTCGACGCGGGCGACCCGAACGCCGGGTTCCTGGCCGGGCTCATGGCGTCCGCGCCGGCCGAGCTGATCGCCGCCCTGCACACCGCCCCGGAAGCCTCCCTCGAACTGCGGCTGCGCGAGCTGCGCGCCCGCCTCGAAATGGGCGAACCGGGCTCGGCCGTCCGGCTGCTGACGACCCTGGAGGCCCAGCACCCCGACGACTGGCGGGTCGTCTGGTACCGGGGAGTGGTGGCCCTGGCGACGGGCGACAACGAGAACGCCGCGCTGTCGTTCGACGCGGTCTACGACGCGTTCCCCGGCGAGCCGGCGCCCAAACTGGCGCTGGGCGTGTGCGCCGAGGTGCTGGGCCAGTTGGACAACGCGGCCGAGTACTACCGGCTGGTGTGGACGACGGACCCGAGCTACGTGAGCGCCGCGTTCGGTCTGGCCCGGGTGCGGCTGGCCGCGGGTGACCGGGTCGGGGCCGTCCAGGCGCTGGAGTCGGTGCCGGAGGCGTCGATCCACTACACGGCCGCGCGCGTGGCGGCCGTACGGGCCCGGCTGCGGCGGCGTTCCGCCCAGGAGCCGCTCATCGGCGACCTGACGGCGGCGGCCGACCAGGTGTCCGTGCTGCGGCAGTTCGGGCTGGACGCGGTCCGTCACGAACAGTTGTCCACAGAGGTGCTGGGCAAGGCCCTGGACTGGGTACTCTCCGGTAGTCCCGGAGCGGGGACCGTACGGACCCCGCTGCTGGGCAGCGAACTGGACGAGCGCGGCCTGCGCCTCGGACTGGAACGCTCCTACCGGGTGCTCGCCCGGCTCGCTCAGCGGGGCGAGGAGAGGATCGACATGGTGGAGCGGGCCAACCGCTTCCGCCCCCGGACATGGGTGTGATTGATGTCGCAGAGGCACCAGCTCTCCGCCTGTCCCGGCTGCCAGGAGCCGCTGGAGTCGGGCGACCTGTTCTGCGGTGCGTGCGGGTACGACCTGTCGGCCGTACCTCCGCCGCCGCAGGACCGTCCGACGATGGTCATGGGCTCCCCCGGCTCGCCCGGCTCCCCGGTGGGCGGGGCGGCATGGCCCGCGGCCCCGGCGCCGCCGCCCGGCGGCCTGCCGGGTGACCAGCCGGACGGCCGGCCCGCCCCGGGTCCTTCGGCGGTACGGTTCGACGCCCGCGCCACGAACGACGGCGACTTCGAACTCCCGGCGCCCGCGCCCGCGCCCGCCCCGGCCCCCGCGCCCGCGAGTGCGCCCGCCGCCGGTCCGGCGCCCGGGAGCCCGTCCGTCCCCTGGGAGGCGGCGCACGCGCCCGTGGTGGAGGGCGCGCCCCAGCCGGGGCCCGCGCCGGCCGGCGCGGCGCCCGATCCGCGGGCGGCCGGGCACGCGACGGCTCCGGCGGCCGCCGGGGCCAGGGTGTGCGTGGCCTGCCGGGCGGGGCAGGTGGACGCCGACGGGTACTGCGAGAACTGCGGGCACGCCCAGCCGCGTGAGCGTGACCACATGGAGGAGGAGCTCGGCGCGGTCGCCGCCGTGAGCGACCGGGGGCTGCGCCACCACCGCAACGAGGACGCGTTCGCCGTGTCGTCGACCGCTCTGCCGGACGGTTCACCGGCCGTAGTCGCGATCGTCTGCGACGGGGTGTCGTCGGCGACCCGCCCCGACGAGGCCTCGGCGGCCGCCGCGGCCGCCGCCAACGAGTCGCTGCTGGCCTCCCTCCCGCGCGGTACGCACCCGCAGGCGGCGATGCACGACGCGATCGTCGCCGCCTCCGAGGCGGTCAACGCCCTGGCGGCCGGCGACGGCGGCCAGGACGCGGGGGCCATGGAGCACGACCCGCACCGCCACCAGAACGCCCCGGCCTGCACGCTCGTCGGCGCGGTCGTCGCCGGTGGCCTGCTGGTCGTCGGCTGGGTCGGCGACAGCCGCGCCTACTGGGTGCCGGACGACCGGGGTGGCCCGCCCGCCCGGCTCACCGAGGACGACTCGTGGGCCGCGCAGATGGTCGCGGCGGGCCTGATGAACGAGGCCGAGGCGTACGCGGACGAGCGCGCCCACGCCATCACGGGCTGGCTGGGTGCGGACGCGTACGAACTGGAGCCCCACACGGCCGCGTTCAAACCGGACCGCCCCGGTGTCGTCGTGGTGTGCACCGACGGTCTGTGGAACTACGCGGAGGGGGCGGAGGACATGGCGCGGGTCGTACCGCCCGACGCGGCCGCCCGCCCGCTGCACAGCGCCCAGGTCCTGGTCGGACACGCGCTCGACGGCGGCGGCCACGACAACGTAACAGTGGCCGTCCTGCCGTTCGCCGTGGCGCCCGGAGGGGCAGGATCGGCCTGACCGATTCGTCCGGCGACCAACCGCCCTTCCCCTTCTGTCTGTTGTGTGTGCGGAGTCCGAGTCTCCAGGAGCCGATCAGATGGCGAACTTCTCCAAGTCGAACGTGCCGCAGTTCTCGGTGGACGTGTACCAGAACGAGTACCTGCCGGAGGGCGGGCGCGAGGTCAACGCGATCGTCACGGTCACCTCGACGGGCGGCGGCACCAGCGGAGGGGTGCCGCTGGCGGGGGCGTCGGTCTCGCCCTCCTACATACCGGGGCAGGCGCCGACCGCGGCGGTCGTGATCATGGTCGACTGCTCCGGCTCCATGGACTACCCGCCGACGAAGATGCGCAACGCGCGGGACGCCACGGCCGCCGCGATCGACACCCTGCGCGACGGCGTCGCCTTCGCGGTGGTCGCCGGCACCCATGTCGCGAACGAGGTCTACCCGGGCGGCGGGCGGCTGGCCACCGCCGGGGCGCGCACCCGCGCCGAGGCGAAGGAGGCGCTGCGCAAGCTCAGCGCGGGCGGCGGCACCGCGATCGGCACATGGCTGACGCTCGCCGACCGGCTGCTGGCGTCCGCCGACGTACCGATCCGGCACGGCATCCTGCTGACCGACGGCCGCAACGAGCACGAGACGCCGGAGGACCTGCGGGCGGCCCTCGACGCCTGCGCGGGCCGCTTCACCTGCGACGCCCGGGGGGTGGGGACCGACTGGGAGGTCAAGGAGGTCACCGGGATCGCCTCGGCGCTGCTCGGCACGGCCGACATCGTCGCCGATCCGGCGGGCCTCGCCGCGGACTTCACGCGGATGATGGAGAACGCGATGGGCAAGGAGGTCGCCGACGTCAGCCTGCGCCTGTGGACCCCGGTCGGGGTGGAGATCGTCTTCGTCAAGCAGGTGGCGCCGACGGTGGAGGAGCTGACGGACCGGCGTACGGAGGCGGGGCCCCGGGCCGGTGACTACCCGACCGGCTCGTGGGGCGACGAGTCCCGCGACTACCACGTGTGCGTCCGGGTGCCGGAGGCCGGGATCGGCCAGGAGATGCTCGCGGCCCGTGTCTCGCTGATCCTGCCGGACCCGGCGGGCGGTGCGCCGCAGCCCCTGTCGCAGGGCCTGGTGCGCGCGGTGTGGACCGACGACATGGCGGCCTCCACCTCCATCAACCCCCAGGTCGCGCACTACACGGGACAGGCCGAACTGGCACAAGTCATCCAACAGGGTCTGGATGCCCGCAAGTCCGGCGATTTCGATGGCGCGACGGCGAAACTCGGCCGCGCCGTGCAACTGGCGGCCGCCTCCGGGAACGCGGATACCGCGAAACTCCTTTCGAAGGTGGTGGACGTGGTCGACGCGGCGACAGGTACTGTGCGACTGAAGGCGAAGGTCGCGGAAGCGGACGAGATGACACTCGAAACCCGCTCCACCAAGACGGTTCGCGTGAAGAACGTCCGGAAATAGGTCACGATCTGCACGGCCCGCGGGCCGGTTGAGGAGAGGGGGAAGCGCCGACATGCCGACCTGCCCGAACGGACACCAGTCGGGTTCCGACGACTGGTGCGAGGTCTGCGGCCACCGCATGACCGGGGCGGGCGCGCCTGCGGGTGCCGTTCCGCCGCCGCCTCCTCCGCCCCCGCCGCCGCCCGCGTACGGCTACCCCGGCCCGCCCGGACCCGGTGGACCCGGTGGCCCGGGCGCTCCCGGGCAGCGCCCAGGTGGGCCCGGCGGCTTCGCGGGCGGGGACCCGAACGCCACCGCCCAGGCGGAGCTGTGCCCGCAGTGCCGTACTCCGCGCGAGGCCATGGCGCCGTTCTGCGAGGAGTGCCGGTGGAACTTCCTCACCAACACGGCGACCTCGTACACCCCCGTGGCACCGCCGCAGAGCCGCCCGGGCGGCCCCGGCGGTCCGCCGCCCGGGCTGAACCTGCCGCCCGGCTTCCAGTCCCAGCCGTCGCCGCCCCGGCCGCAGGCGCCGCGCCCGCCGGACCCGTACGAGTACCAGGGCTCCCGCCCGTCGCAGATGAACCGCCCGGCCGAACCGCTGCCGCCCGAGCCGTCCACGCCCCAGCGCCCGCCGCAGGGGCCCCCGCCTGGTTCGCCGCAGGGTCCGCCGCCGGTTCCCCAGGCGTTCCAGCAGCCCGGCCCGCCGCCCCCGCAGGCGTTCCAGCAACCGGGCCCGCCGCCCCCGCCGCAGGCCCAGCCGCATCCCCAGCCGACCGGTGGCGGCGGGGACGACTGGATGCTTCCGCCGCCCGCACAGCAGCAGCCGCAGCAGCACCAGGCACCACAGCCGCCCCATCAGCAGCCGCAGCAGGCGCCCGCGGGATGGACGGCGGTCGTCGCGCCCGACCGTGAGTACTTCATGGCGATGATGCGGCGCAGCGGACCCGAGGCCGCGGGCCTCAACCTGCCCGCGTACTCCCCTGAGCAGCGGCTGCCGCTGTCCGGGAACCAGATCAGCATCGGCCGCCGGCGGCACTCCACGGGCGAGTCCCCGGACATCGACCTGTCCGTGCCGCCGGAGGACCCGGGCGTCTCGCATCAGCACGCGGTACTGGTGCGGCAGCCGGACGGCTCGTGGGCGGTCGTCGACCAGAACTCCACCAACGGCACCACCCTCAACGGCGCCGAGGACCCGATCCAGCCCTACGTCCCCGTCCCGCTCAACGACGGCGACCGGGTCCATGTGGGCGCCTGGACGACGATCACCATCCGCCGGGGCTAGCCCCGCGTCCCCAGGGGCCAGCTATAGGGCCCCTCGGGGTCGTCCAGCCACGCCCACTGGTGCTCGCCGCTGACCGTCACGCCGAATCGTTCCCGCGCGGGGCGCCGCTCGCGCTGCCACAGCGAGTAGGCCTCGTGCGGGTCCAGGCTGCCCGCGGTCAGCGTCAGCAGGAAGCGGAACAGCTCGTTATCGGTGGCGTGCCGGGGCAGCCCGCCCGTGTGCACCGGCGCCGGCGGGGTGCCGCCGCGCAGCGGCACGAAGTATGCGGACGTGTGCAGGAACCGCCCCTCGGCGTGCTCGGCGTCCCGCACCCGCAGCCGGATGAGCCCCGTGGACAGCGGCGCGAGGACGCGGGCGCCGGGGCGGCACTGCGCGAGCCACGCGGGCGGTACGGAGGACACCGCGCAGGTGGCGATGACCGCGTCGAACGGGGCCCGCTGCGGGCAGCCGCGCGCCCCGTCGCCGGTGACCACGGCGGGGTGGTATCCGGCCGCCGCCAGGTGGGCGCGGGCCGCCTCCGTGATGTCCTCGTCCAGGTCGACGGTGGTCACCCGCTCGTCGCCCAGCCGGTGCGACAGGAGCGCCGCGTTGTACCCGGTCCCGGCGCCGATCTCCAGGACGCTGTCGCCGTCCCGCACCTCCAGCGCGTGCAGCATTCCGGCCATCAGGGAAGGCTGGCTGGCGGACGAGACCAGCTCCCCGTCCCGTACCCGGGTGGCGAGCGGCCGGTCCAGGTAGGCGCCCTCCAGCCAGCGCCTCCGCCGGTCCGGGTCGGGGTCCTCGCACCACAGCCGCTCGTATCCCCCCATGACCCCGATGTAGAAGTACGGCACGAACAGGTGCCGGGGCACCTCCTCGAACGCCGCCCGCCAGGCCGGGTCCTGGAGGTCCCCGCCGGCGGCGATCTCCCGCACCAGCTCGCGCCGCGCCTCGGCGGCGGCCCCGGCGAACGGATCCTCTCGCTGTGTGCGCATATCTCCACTGTGCTGCGTGCGGCGATCGGTGGCGAGTAGCCCGCGAGGTCCTAGGGCCCGGGTCCTCGGCCGGGGCGTCTGAGACGATGGACTCGTGAATGAGATCCCGCGCGGCACGCTTCAGGAGCAGACCTTCTACGAGCAGGTCGGCGGCGAGCCCACCTTCCGGCGCCTCGTCCACCGCTTCTACCAGGGCGTCGCCCAGGACCCCCTGCTGCGGCCGATGTACCCGGAGGAGGACCTGGGGCCGGCCGAGGAGCGGCTGGTGCTGTTCCTCATGCAGTACTGGGGCGGCCCCCGCACGTACAGCGACAACCGCGGCCACCCCCGGCTCCGGATGCGGCACGCCCCCTTCACCGTGGACCGGGCGGCCCACGACGCCTGGCTGAAGCACATGCGGGCGGCGGTCGACGAGCTCGGCCTCTCGGAGGAGCACGAGCGGACGCTGTGGAACTACCTGACGTACGCCGCCGCGTCGATGGTGAACACCCCGGACTGAGGCGGTTCACGCTCCGTGACCGGTAAGTGACAGAAAAGGTTCCGGCCAACTCTGCCGCGCCCCGTCCCCATGGGCACCCACGACCCCCTAAGTTCACAGCCGCAACACATCGAACGGGCATCCGCAGTCGGCGGGTGCCCCTCGTCTTGTGGAGGTGCGACGTGCGACGGAGGACCACACGGCTGGGTGCCGTGGCGATCGCGACGGTGACGGCGCTGCTCGGTGCCGGCACCGCCTTCGGTGACACCTTCTACGTCTACGAGGGCGAGGACTTCGGTTACATCGGCCGGGACCACAAGTACGCCGGGGTGTGCGACCGCGAGTACGACGGCTTCAACGTCTACGTCAACTTCAAGCGGACGACGCCGGACACCGTCGTGCGCATGGAGGAGACGAACGGCTACTGCAAGACCTCCTCGACCGGTACGTACTCGATCTACACCCTCCAGACGTGCGAGAACCGTCCGCTGGTGTCGGACGCGTGCTCCGCCTGGAAGAGGCACCCCTGACCGTCATGGCCGCACCCACCGTCATGGTCTCCGGACTGACCTGCGAGCTCGGCGGCCGCACCCTCCTGCGTGACGCCGGGATGACCGCGCGCCCCGGCGAGTCCGTCGCCGTCACGGGGCCCAGCGGCAGCGGCAAGTCCACCCTGCTCTCCTGCCTCGCCGGGCTGCACCGTCCCCGCGCCGGGACCATCCGGGTGTGCGGCACCGACACCGCCGCGCTGCGGCCCGCCAAGGCCGCGGCGTGGCGGCTGAACACCCTCGGTTTCGTCTACCAGTTCGGGGAGCTGCTGCCCGAGCTGAGCGCGGTGGAGAACGCCGCGCTGCCGCTGCTGATCGCCGGGAAGGGCCGCCGGGAGGCGTACGGGACGGCCGGGCGGCTGCTGCGCGAGCTGGGCGTGGGCAAGGTGGCCGACTCGCCCGCGGGCGTCCTGTCCGGCGGGGAGCGCCAGCGGGTGGCGGTGGCCCGCGCGCTGTCGACCCGGCCGCCGGTAGTGCTCGCCGACGAGCCGACCGGGGCGCTCGACGAGCGGGCCACGGACGATGTGTGCGCGCTGCTGTTCGGGCTGCCCGTGCAGTACGGCTGCACGCTGGTCGTCGTCACGCACAATCCCGTGGTCGCCTTCTACGCCGACCGCCAACTGACTCTCCGGGACGGCGCGTTGTACGAGTCCACGGACACCACCGACACCACCGCGGCGGGCGCGTGAGCCGGGCCCGGCGCCGTGGCGCGACCGCGCACCTGCTCGCCGTCGGCCGCCGCGCCTCGGCCGGGGCGGCCGGCCGGCGCGATCCCCGGCTGACCGTCCAGGCCCTGTCCCTGGTGCTCGCCGCGATGGCGGCCGCGCTGCTGGTGTGGTCCGCGCAGGCGGTCCACGCCGTGTACGAGGGGCGGGAGGCGCGCATCTCGGCGCGGCTGCCCGTGCCCGCCGCTCAGCCGGGTGCGAAGCCGGCCGCCTGGTGGACGCAGAGCGACGACAGTTACCGGGAGTGGGCCTTCTCGGTGGTGTACCTGGAGCCCGCCGCACCCTCCGCTCCCCTGCCGCCCGGCCTGCCCCGCTGGCCGGAGCCGGGAGAGGCGTTCGTGTCACCGGCCCTGCTCGACGCCATGCCGGCGGCCACCACCCGGTTCGGCCGGCTCGCGGGCACGGTCGCGGAGGAAGGGCTGGCCGACACGGGAGAGCTCTTCGTGTACGCCCGCCCGCCGGCCGGCGTGACGATCCAGGGGTACGAGACGACGCTGGGGATCACCGGCTTCGGCGCCGAGCGGCCGGCCGACCCGCCGTACTTCGTCAGCCAGTCGTTCGACCGGCCCGAAAGCGACCTGTACTGGCTGCTGGTCCCCCAGCTCGGGCTGCCCGCCGGCGTGCTCCTCGTCGTCGCCTCCCGGCTGGGGGCCCGGCAGCGGGACCGGCGGCTGGCCGTGCTGTACGCGATCGGCGGCGGGCGTTCCGTACGCGCGAGGATCGCGGCCGGGGAGTGCCTGCGCCCGCTGGCGGCCGGGACGGTCCTCGCGGGCCTGCCGCTGCTGGTCGTCACGCTGACCGGCGTACGGCTGCCGCTGACCGGTTACCGGGTGGCGGCCGCCGATCTGGCGCCGCTGCGCTGGCAGTTCCCGCTCGCGCTGGTGGCCGGGTGGGTGGCCCTGTGCCTGCTGTTCGCCGCGCTGCACCTGCGGGTGCGCCCCGCCGGCTCCGGGCGGCCCCGGCCCGCGCGGCCCCTGCCGTCGGCCTGGCCCGGCGTGCTGAGCGGCATCGGCGCCCTGGCGGTGGTCTCCGGGGCGGCGGCGGGCGGGGCGATGGGCATCCGGCTGTTCGTCCTGGGCACGACGCTGACGCTGATCGGGCTGCCCCCGCTGCTGGGCCGGGCGGCGGCCCGGGTGTCCGTCAGGCTGACCGGGCACGGCACGGGAAACGCGGCGCGGCTGGTCGGCGGGCGCTGGGCGGCCGCCCACCCCGCGGTGATCGCCCGGGCGGGCGCGGCCCTCGTCGTCATGCTGGGGCTGGTCGCGCAGGCCGTGGTGATGGTGACCGACCTGACGAGCGAGGCCCGCAACGCCACGGTGCTCGGCGAACGGCTGGACGACCGGCTCCTGGAGGTCTACAGCGCGCCCACGGGCGAGGCGGCGCACGCGCGGTTCGCCGCCGCGCTGGCCCCGGAGGACCGGGTGCTGCGGGTGGTGCCGGGCGGCGGTGCGTCCGGTACCGGCCCGCCCGTGCTGCGCGGGGACTGCCGCGACCTCGCCGCGCTGGGGGCCATGCGGTCCTGCCCCCGGGAGCGGCCCGTGCCGGTGCACGAGGTCTACCGCGAACGCACACCGCGCACGGAGGCACTGCGCTGGATGAGCTTCGGACTGGTGCACGTCCAGGCGGCCGCCTCCAGGGAGCGGTTGCTGAAGGAGCAGGGGCCCTTCGTCGTCCTGACGAGCGGGCCGGAGGGGCGCGAGCGGGCGGAACGGGCCGCCCGTGCGACGCTGCCGCTGCCGCACGTCGGTGTTCCCGGCGACGCCAATGTCATCGGTGCCCAGGCCCGCGCGCGGCAGGCCGACTGGGTGGTGCTCGTGGCGGCCGTCGGGTTCCTGCTGCTCGCGCTCACGGGGGCCGCCGGGTTGCTGCACGCCTTCCTGGACCGGGCCGACGAGCTGCGGGCGCTGGCCGGGTACACCTCGGGCGCGGGGTTCCACCTGCGGGTCGCCTGGTGGGGCATGGGCGTTCCGATGGCCTGCGCGCTGGGCCTGGCCGCGCTGTTGGCGGGGGTGCTGGCGGCGGTGAACCTCGGTTTCCTGTCCCCGTCGGGGAGTTCGCCGCTCGGGCTGCTCGGCGGCGGGCTGGCGCTGGCGGTGGTGGTGTGCGGGGCGGCGACCGTACTGGGCGGGTGGCTGGGCGCCCGGTTCACGCACCGGTGGGTACCGCGCGGCGACTGAAGCGTACGGACGTGCCCGCAGGGCGGTACCGCGGCGCCGGATAACGGTCACGATCCCGTCAAGGTCCGCCCGCAAGCGGTTACTCCGACGCGTGCCCTCTGAAAGCATCCGTTGAACGATCAGGCGTTCGACGGCGCTGGGGGGCTGTGTGACCGGCTTTGTGTTCCTGCGCGTCCGTGCGCACCGGTTACTGCTTGCCGCCGCGCTCCTCGCCGTCCTGCTGACCACGTCGGTGCTCGCCGCGCTGGCCGCGTTCTCGGGGTCCATCGGCGACGCCGCCCTCCGCCACACCCTGCACGGCCGGGCCGCCTCCGCCGCCTCGCTCGTCGTCACCGCCCACGTCCCGCTGGAGCGCCGCGACGACGCGGACCAGGCCGCCCGGGAGGGGGCGCGCGAGACGTTCGGCGGGCTGCCGGTGACCGTACGGAAACTGGAGCGCTCCGGTTCGTACGCCCTGCCGCGGGCGCTCCAGCCGCCCACCGCCCGCACGGGCGAGCCCGACCTCACGCACTTCGCCGCCCTGGACCGCTCGCGCGTCCACCTGGTCCAGGGCGCCTGGCCCGCCTCCGGTGCGGAGATCCGGGCCGCGCTCCCCGAGGCCGCCGCCCGGAGACTGAACCTGAAGGCCGGGGACCGGCTCACGGTCACCGACCGGCTCGGCGGGAAGCCCGTCACGGTACGGATCACCGGCCTGTACCGGCCGGCCGACCCCGCCGACCCGTACTGGCAGTTGGACACGCTCGGCGGCCGTGGCGTCCGCACCGTCGTCTTCACCACGTACGGTCCCCTGCTGACCGACCCGGCCGTGCTCGGCTCCGGCCGGGTCAGCACCGACGAGACGTCCTGGCTGGCCTCCGCCGACTTCCGCACGCTCACCACCGACAGGGTCGGCGCTCTGCGCGAGGCGGCGACGGCCGGTCCCGCCGCCCTCGCCGCCGACCCGGCGTTCGGCGGCGCGGCGACCGCACGTACCTCGCTGCCGGCCGTCCTCGGTGAGAGCGAACGGGCGCTGCTGGTGGCGCGCTCGACACTGATGATCGTGGCCGTGCAGTTGGTGCTGCTCGCCGCGTACGCGCTGCTGCTGGTCGCCCGGCTGCTCAGTACGGAACGGGCGGGCGAGACCGAGCTGTTGCGCGCGCGGGGCGCCTCGCGACGGCGGATCGCCGCACTCGCGGCGGTCGAGGCGCTGCTCCTGGCCGTGCCCGCCGGGGTGGCCGCGCCGTTGCTGGCGGGCCCGCTGACGCGGCTACTGGCGACGGGCGGTGCGCTCGACCGGATCGGGCTGCGGCTCGGGGAGGCCCCGGCCGGTCAGGTGTGGCTGGTGGCCGCCGGGGTGGCGGTGTGCTGCGCGGCCGCCGTGGTGGCGCCGGCGCTGGCGGCCGCCGCCGGTCCGGTGCGGTTGCCGCGCGGGCGGGCGGGCGCGTTGCCGGCGCCGGTGCGGGCGGGGGCGGACGTCGGGCTGCTGGTGATCGCGGCGGTGGCGTACTGGCAGCTCGACCGGCAGACGGCTGCTTCGGGCAGCGGGGTGCTGAGCGGGGGCCGGGACGGCGGCCTGGGCATCGACCCCCTGCTGGTGGCGGCGCCCGCGCTGGCGCTGCTGGCCGGGACGGTGCTGACGCTGCGGCTGCTGCCGCCCGCCGCCCGGCTGGCGGAGCGGCGCGCGGCGGGCGGGCGCGGGCTGTCGGTGGCGCTGGCGGGCTGGCAGTTCAGCCGGCGGCCGCTGCGCGGGGCGGGTCCGGTGCTGCTGCTGGTGCTGGCCGTGGCGATGGGCATGCTGGCGATCGGCCAGAGCGCGTCGTGGGACCGGTCGCAGCGCGACCAGGCGGACTTCGCGACCGGCGCCTCGATCCGTGTGCTGGACGACCGGACCGGTGATCCGGGCCGGGCGGGGGCGTACGCGCGGCTGCCCGGGGTGCGGGACGCGGCGCCCGCCCACCGCGCGGTGACGGAGCTGCCGGGCGACCGCTCGGCGACCGTACTGGCGCTGGACACCGCCCGTGCCCGCGAACGGCTGCTGCTGCGCGGCGACCTGGCGGACGGCCCGCCCGGCCGACTGCTCGACCGGGTCGCCCCGCCGCGCGAGGCACGGCCCGGGGTGCCCCTGCCGGACGGCACCGTGCGGCTGCGGCTCGCCACCCGGGTGACCGGCGCGGGCGGCCGCGTCGATGCCGCCGTGACGGTGGAGGACCGCCACGGCCTGGCCTACCGGCTGCCGCTCGACGAGGACGGCACCGTCGACCTGGGCGCGGCCTCCGGCGGCCCCGCCGGTCCGGTGACGCTGACCGGTGTGGAGCTGTCCGGCCCGCTGCCCTACGAAAAGGGCGAACGGCACCGGTTCACGCTGGAGCGGCTGGCCGCCGTCACGGCGGACGGCGACGAACGGCCGGTACCGGCCGCGCCGTTCGGCGCCTGGCGCGGACGGCTCACCGACAGCGAGGACGCCGCCCGGGCCGAGCCCGTCACGGTCACGTCCTCCGCCCGTACGCCGCTGACCCTGGCGTACGAACCGGGCGTCACGCCCGTCGACCCCCGCTTCGACCCGCACCACTTCACGGTCCTCGCCACCGCGCCGCCCCCGCCTCGCGCGGACGCGGTGCCCGCGATCGCGACCGACGCGTTCCTCGACGCCGCCGGGGCGGAGCGCGGCCAGAGCATGGACGTGACGCTGGCGGGCCGCCAGGTGCGGGTGACGGTCGTCGGCACCGTACGGGACCTGCCGACGACCACCTCCAGCGCCCTTCTGGTCGACCTGGACGCGGTGAACCGCACCGGGCTCGCCCTCCCGCCCACCGAATGGTGGCTCGCCCCCGCCCCGGGCCGGACCGCCGGGGTCGCGGCGGCGCTGCGGGCACAGCCCGACCGGGACCGGGCGCGGGTGCTGGTGCGCGACGAGGCGGCCGCCGAGCTGCTGGGCGACCCGCTGGGCGCGGGGCCGCGCTCGGCGCTCATGGCGGTGGCGGCGGCCGCGGCGGCTCTGGCGGCGGTGGGCTTCGCGGTGAGCGCGGCGGGTTCGGTGCGGGAACGGGCCGCCGAGTTCGCGGTGCTGCGTGCGCTGGGCGCGCCGCGCCGCCGGCTGGCCAGGCTGCTGGCGGCCGAACAGGGCCTGCTCGTCGGCATCGCGCTGCTGGTGGGCCTCGCCCTCGGCACCGTACTGACCCGGGCCGTCGTGCCGCTGGTGGTCCTGACCGGCCGGGCGGCGCAGCCGGTGCCGCGCGTGCTCGTCGAACTGCCGCCGGACCGGGTGGCCGTGCTGCTGGCGGCCGTGGCGGTGCTGCCCCTGCTGACGGTGGCCGCCATCGCGCTGCGCCGCCACGACCCGGCCGTCACGCTGCGGCACCAGGCCCCTGTCCAGGGAGGAAACTGACATGCGCCGGCCCGCTGTTGTCGCGCGTGCCGCGTCCGCCGCGCCTGTCGCGCCCTGGGTGCGGACCCGGCTGCGGGCCTTCCCGGGGGCTGCCGTGGCGCTGGCCCTGCTCGTGGCGGTGACGGCGTTCCTCGCCGCCGCGTTCCCGCGCGCCGTCGACGCGTACGAGACGGAGGGCCTGCGCCACCGGATCGGCACCGCCGCCCCGCGCGACAGCGTCGTCGAGGTGACCGTGCGGGCCGGCCGGGACACCGAGGCGGCGCACGTGCGGCCGCAGTCGTTGCGGGCGCTGCACCGGGCGGTCGTGGAGGCCCTGCCGGAGCCCGTACGGGCCGTCGCCGCGCAGTCGTCGTACGGGGTGCGGACCAACAAGCCGCTGCCCGCGACCGACGCCTCGCTCCCGGCACCCGACGGCCTGCCGCCCGAGTTCACCCTGGCCACGCCCTCGGAGCTGCCCCGGCACGCCACCGTGCGCGCCGGCCGCCTCCCGGCCGCCTCCGCGACGGTGACCGCCGCGGAGGTGGAGGCGGCCGTCACCACCGACACCGCGAAGTCCCTGAAGCTGTCCGCCGGTTCGGTGGTGCACCTGCCACGCGACGGGCGCGCGCCGCTCACCGTACGGATCACCGGCATCCTCCAGCCCCGGTCGCCCGAGGGCGCCTACTGGTCGGTCGAACCGCTGCTGCGGACACCCGTGCTCACCGCCAGGAACTCGACGGGCGCACCGAGGTTCTTCTGGGACGCCGCGCTGCTCCTGCCCCCCGACGCGGCGCCCGTGCTGCTGGGCACGGGCGGTGAGCCGCAGGCCTTCTGGCGGATCGCTCCCGGTACCGCGCACCTGACCGCCGGGGACGTGCCCGCCCTGACCGGCGCGGTCGCGTCGCTGACGGGCGGACCCGATCTGCTGAAGGTGCGCCGGCAACTCGGTGAGGCCGCGTCGGTGGACACCCGGCTCGGTGACCTGCTCGCCTCCTACGAGGGGATGCGGGCCGCCATCGGTCCGGTCGTCGCGGTCGCGGCGTTCGGGATCGGGGCGGTGGCCGTCGTCGTGGTGGTGATGGCGGGCGGGCTGGCCGCCGCGCGGCGGCGGGACGAGCTGGCGCTGCTGCGTTCGCGCGGCGGTTCGCTGCGCGGGATCGGCGGGCGGCTGCTGGCGGAGACGGCCGTGGTCGCGGTCCCGGCCGCCGCGCTGGGGCTACTGCTCGCCGTGTGGCTGGTGGGCTCGGGACGGCTCGGGTACGCGGTCGTCGGCGCGGGTGCGGTGGCGCTGGTGGCGTGCGTCGCGCTGCCGCTGCGGGCCGTGTACCCGCACCGGCGGCCGGGGGTGCACGGGGGCCGGGACGACCTGGTCGGCGCACGGCCTTCGCGGCGGCGCACGGTCGCCGAACTGACGCTGCTGGTGCTGGCCGTGGGCGCGGTGGCGGCGCTGCGGCGGCGGGGTGTCGGGGCGGATTCGGGCTCGGGGTCGGGGTCGGGGTCGGGCTCGGGCTCGGGCTCGGGCGACGTCTTCGCCGGCTCGGCGCCGGTGCTGGTGGGCCTGGTCGCCGCCCTCGTCCTCGTACGGCTGTATCCGCTGCCGCTGCGGTGGCTGGCCCGTCCGGCGCGGAGGCTGCGGGGCGTGGTGGGGCCGCTGTCGCTGGCGCGCGCCGGGCGGTCGTCGGCGGCCGGGGCGCTGCCGCTGCTGGCGCTGCTGGTCGCGTTGACGACGGCCGCGTTCGGCGGCTCGGTGCTGGCGGGGGTGGCGGCGGCCCGGGAGGACGCGTCGGTGCTGGCGACGGGCGCGGACGCCCGGGTGGCGGGCGCGGCGGAGGCGGTGCCGCTGCCGGACGGGCTGACGGAGGCGGTGCGGCGCGTCGGGGGCGTGCGGGACGTGGTGGCGGTCCAGGTCGAGTACGGCGTGCCGCTGGCGGCCCAGCCGGGTGTGCCGGGGTCGATGAGCGTGACGCTGATCGGCGTCGACCCCGACGCGTACGCGGAACTGACGCGCCGCACCGGCCTGGGCGGCTTCCCGGCCGGTGAGTTGAAGGACCCGGGCGCCCGGGACGGGGGCCGCGTGCCGCTGCTGCCCGCGATCGCCTCACCGTCGGTCGCGCGCCTGATCGGTACCGAGCAACGGCTGATCCAGTCGCACGCCGGGAACTTCCGGGTGCGGGTGGCGGGTGTGCGGGAGCGGACCCCGGCCGTGCCCGGCGCGGACTTCATCGTCGTGAACGCCGCCGACCTCACGTACCGGGCGGACACGGTGCTGCTGGTGAGCGGCTCCATGGCGGGCGGGGAGCTGCGCTCCGCCGTGCGGTCGGCGGCCGCCGGCTTCTCCGTCCTGCTCCGGTCGGAGGCGCGTGCGGCGTTCGTCGAGTCGCCGATGCAGATGGGTGCCGAGCGGGTCTACGCCGCGGCCGTCGCGGCGGGCGCCGGGTACGCCGCCCTGGCGCTGCTGCTGTCGGTGCTGCACAGCGCGCCGGAGCGGGCGGCGCTGCTGGCGCGGCTGCGCACGATGGGCCTGTCGCGGCGGCAGGGGCGGTGGTTGCCGGTCCTGGAGGCGCTGCCGCAGGCGCTGCTCGCGGCGGCCGGCGGGGCGCTGGCCGGGTGGGCGGCGATCGCGCTGCTGGCGCCGGGCGTCGACCTGGCGCGGCTCGCGCTGGCGGCGGCGCCGGGGCTCGCCACGTTCGACGGCGCGCCGCTGCGGGCCGACCCGTGGTCGCTGGTGCTGCCCGCGGCGGGGGTGGTGGCACTGGCGGTGGCGGTCGCGGTGGCACAGGCCTGGTGGGTGGTCCGCCGGGACTCGATCGGGGAACTCAGGGCAGGAGACGCGCGATGACGGACACCACTCCGGGGGCTCTGGCAACTCTGGCGGATCTGGAGCAGCGGGTCACCGCACGCCGCGACGGCCCCGCGTACGGCGACGGCGCGATGATCGCCTGCGACCGCCTCGTCCGCATCTTCACCGCCGACGGGGTGGAGGTGCAAGCGCTCCAGGGGCTCGATCTGCTGGTGCGGGAGGGCGAGTTGATGGCGCTGGTCGGGGCGTCGGGCAGCGGCAAGTCGACGCTGATGAACATCCTGGCGGGCCTGGACGTCCCGACGGCGGGCGCGGCGACGGTGGCGGGCTGCGACCTGCTCGCCATGGACGCGAAGGCGCGGCTGCGCTACCGGCGTGACGTGGTGGGCTTCGTCTGGCAGCAGACGGCCCGCAACCTCCTCCCGTACCTGACCGCCGCCCAGAACGTCGCCCTGCCGATGCAGTTGCGCGGCCGTACGAAGCGGGGGCGGAGGGCCGAACGGGCGCTGGAGCTGCTGTCGATGCTCGGCGTCGCGGACTGCCGCGACCGGCGCCCGCACCAGATGTCCGGCGGCCAGCAGCAGCGGGTCGCGATCGCCGTCGCCCTGGCCAACTCGCCGTCCGTGCTGCTCGCCGACGAACCGACGGGCGAACTGGACTCGGCGACCGGCGAGCAGGTCTTCGCCGCGTTCCGCCGGGCCAACGAGGAGCTGGGCACCACCATCGTGATCGTCACGCACGACCAGGCGGTGGCGGGCGAGGTCCGCCGCTCGGTCGCCATCCGCGACGGCCGCACGTCCTCGGAGGTGCTGCGGCGCACGGAGGTGGACGCGGAGGGCCAGGAGTCGATGGTGGCCCGCGAGTACGCCACCCTGGACCGCGCGGGCCGCCTCCAACTGCCCGCCGAGTACACGGAGGCGCTGGGCATGCGGCACCGGGTGCTGCTGGAACTGGAGCCCGACCACATCGCGGTACGCCCGGACGACGCCTCCTGACCCCCCTGACGCCCGCGTGCGCCGCATCCCGGCCGCCGCGGCCCGGCGGGACGCGAACGTGCCCCCGGGGCGCAGGACGGCGGTGACGGGCGCGCCCGTACCGGGGTCAGACCGCCGTGACGGTGAGCCCCGTACCGAGGCCGGCCTTGCGGACGGCGATCGATCCGTAGGGGGTGCGCAGCCGCAGCCATGCGCCCGCGGTGAGCAGGGCCACCGGCACGTCGTGCGGGGGCAGGAAGCCCAGCGACTGGGCGGCGTGCACCGCCCGCAGCGGCAGGCCGGTGGAGCCGATCGTCCGGGACCAGATCTCACGGCCGAGCCGGTCGCGCTCCGCGCGCGTGCGGCGCTCGGCCGGCAACTCGCCGTCGCGCGCCCGGAATTCGGCCACCGCCGCCGCGATCGCCCCGCGCAGCCCGGCGGCGTCCGGGAGGCCGGGGAGCTCCTGCCAGCCGCCGCGCGGAGGCAGGACGCCCGCCCACGGCGGGCCGGTGACGGGGGCGGGCACCATGGCCTTGCCCGCCGACTCCTCGATGCCCTCCAGGAGCTGCCCGGCGGACACGGTGACGTCCAGCGGCGCGTCGTCCAGGAGCGCGGCCGTACGGATGGCCAGCACGTCGAAGGAGGCCGGCCGGCCGAACACGGCCAGGGCACCGCCACCCGCCTGGAGGCGGACGGCGGCGGCCCGGTCGTAGTGGATCAGCCGGGCCAGGAAGGCCGCGAGGTCGGCGGCCTCCCTGGGGTCGGCGAAGTGCAGCGGCGGCGTCATGCTGCCGCCGGCTCCCCGTGCATGCCGTCGTCCACGTACTCCTCCAGGAACGAACGCTCCTCCGCCGTGATGCGGCGCGGGCGCTGGGCCTCCAGGTCGAACGGCACGACGACCGTCGAGGCCCGCACGTACACCTGATCGGGGTCCTTGATCTCGTACGCGATCGTCAGCGACGCCGCGCCGATCTTCGTGACCCACGACTCGATGGTCACCGGCTCGTGCCGGTGGACCAGCGGCCGTACGTAGTCGATCTCGTGCCGGGCCACGACGGACCCGCCGGAGAACGACGGCGAGCCGTTCCCCGGCGCCAGCCGGAACATGAAGTCGATCCGCGCCTCCTCCAGGTAGCGGAGGAAGACGACGTTGTTGACGTGCCCGAAGGCGTCCATGTCCGACCAGCGCAGGGGACAGCGGTAGATGTGACGAGCCACTGCCGCTGCCTCAGCCCCGGGTGAGCTTCTTGTACGTGGCGCGGTGCGGCCGGGCCGCGTCCGGGCCGAGGCGCTCGATCTTGTTCTTCTCGTACGACTCGAAGTTGCCCTCGAACCAGAACCACTTGGAGTCGCCCTCGTACGCCAGGATGTGCGTGGCGACCCGGTCGAGGAACCAGCGGTCGTGGGAGACGACCACGGCCGCGCCCGGGAACTCCAGCAGCGCGTTCTCCAGCGACGACAGGGTCTCGACGTCGAGGTCGTTGGTCGGCTCGTCGAGGAGCAGCAGGTTGCCGCCCTGCTTGAGGGTCAGCGCCAGGTTCAGGCGGTTGCGCTCACCGCCGGACAGGACGCCGGCCGGCTTCTGCTGGTCCGGGCCCTTGAAGCCGAACGCGGAGACGTACGCGCGCGACGGCATCTCGACCTGGCCGACGTTGATGTAGTCGAGCTCGTCGGAGACGACCGCCCACAGCGTCTTCTTCGGGTCGATGTTGGCGCGGCTCTGGTCGACGTAGGAGATCTTGACGGTCTCGCCGACCTTGATCGAGCCGGAGTCCGGCTCCTCCAGACCCTGGATCATCTTGAACAGCGTGGTCTTGCCGGCACCGTTCGGGCCGATGACGCCCACGATGCCGTTGCGCGGCAGGGAGAAGCTCAGGTTGTCGATGAGGACCTTCTCGCCGAAGGCCTTGTTGAGGTTCTCCACCTCGACGACGACGCTGCCCAGGCGCGGGCCCGGCGGGATCTGGATCTCCTCGAAGTCCAGCTTCCGCATCTTGTCGGCCTCGGCGGCCATCTCCTCGTAGCGGGCCAGACGGGCCTTGGACTTGGCCTGCCGTCCCTTGGCGTTGGAGCGGACCCACTCCAGCTCTTCCTTGAGCCGCTTGGCGCGCTTGGCGTCCTTCTGGCCCTCGACCTTGAGGCGGGCCTGCTTGGTCTCCAGGTACTTGGAGTAGTTGCCCTCGTAGGGGTAGGCGCGGCCGCGGTCGAGCTCCAGGATCCACTCGGCGACGTTGTCCAGGAAGTACCGGTCGTGGGTGATGGCGACGACGGTGCCGGCGTACTTGGCGAGGTGCTGCTCCAGCCACTGCACGGACTCGGCGTCCAGGTGGTTGGTGGGCTCGTCGAGGAGGAGCAGGTCGGGGGCCTCCAGCAGCAGCTTGCAGAGCGCGACGCGGCGCTTCTCACCACCGGAGAGGTTGGTGACGGGCCAGTCGCCGGGCGGGCAGCCGAGGGCGTCCATGGCCTGCTCGAGCTGGGCGTCGAGGTCCCACGCGTTGGCGTGGTCGAGCTGCTCCTGGAGCTTGCCCATCTCCTCCATGAGCTCGTCCGTGTAGTTCGTGGCCATCTCCTCGGCGATGGCGTTGAACCGGTCGAGCTTGCCCTTGACCTCGGCGACGCCGTCCTGGACGTTCTCCAGGACCGTCTTCGACTCGTCCAGCGGCGGCTCCTGGAGCAGGATGCCGACGGTGTACCCGGGCGAGAGGAACGCGTCACCGTTGGAGGGCTGCTCCAGACCGGCCATGATCTTGAGCACGGTGGACTTACCGGCGCCGTTCGGGCCGACCACACCGATCTTCGCACCGGGCAGGAAGCTCAGCGTCACGTCATCGAGGATGACCTTGTCGCCGTGCGCCTTGCGCGTCTTGCGCATCGTGTAGATGTACTCAGCCAAGAGAAACCGTCCGGCAATCCGAGAGTGGGCAGATACACCCCATCTTGCCTGACGTCCACCCCGCGAAGGAAACCAGTAAGACGGCCGGACCCGTACCGGCACCTCCCCCGCACACGGCCTCCATAGCCATCCGGTCACGGTACGTCGCAATGGTCGGGCGGGGGCGCCCGGGCGGGCGCCCGGCTGGGGCGCGCCCGGCTGGGGCGGGACAGGCGGGGCGGGGCCCCGGGGGTCAGTCGTTGTCGGCGCCCGGGTCCTTCTTCTTGCGGAGGAGGAAGAGGGCGGCGCCGCCGAGGACCACCATCGTCAGGGCTATGCCGGCGATCATGGGGGTGGCGCCGGACGCGCCGGTTTCGGCCAGGTCCGGGCCGTCGTCGGCCGCGCCGGGGCCGGACGAGGTGCCGCCGGCCGAGAGGGGGCTGGGCTGCGCGCCCTGCTGGCCGGTCATGGCCACGGCCGTGCTGCCGGTGGTCCGGCAGTCGAGGATGCCCTTGAACGTCTTCCTGAAGCCGCCGGGCCCGGTGATGGTGAAGTCGTACGCCTGGTCCTCGGCGACGGGAATGGTCACCGTCCGGGACTCGCCGGCCTGGACGGCGTAGGTGAGGCCCATGAGCTCGAAGCTGAACGGGGCGGTGCCCCTGTTGGTGGCCGTGACGTCCACGCCGCCCTCGGCGCAGTTCTTCCTGGCCGAGAGCGCCGGGATGGCGCCCGCCGTGGCCCAGGTGGCCGTGGCGGTCGCGGAGACGGTCGACTCGCTGGAGCCGGCCAGGATCTGCGTCTGGCTCTTGGTGACTCCGGCGAAGGCCCGGCCGACCGGCACGGAGGTGGTGGCCTGCACGGTCAGGGCGGCGGAGCCGTCGGCGGCCTTGGCGGGCACGTCGAAGTACAGGCGGCTGCCGTCGGCCGCCGACGTGACCGGCTTGCCGTTCTTGTCGGTGATCCGGATGCCGCTGGCGGCCGCGTCGGCGGGCGGGGTCACCGTGACGCGTCCGGCGTCGGTGCGCACGGTCACCGGGCCGATCCGGGTGCCGGCCGGGCCTGACACCGCGCTGGGCTCCAGGCTGAGCGAGGCCCTGGGCTCCGGGGCGTTCCCGGCCTCCTTCTCCAGCCAGTCGGCGAGCTTCTCGGCCGCCGGGTCGAGCGCCTGGACCTGTGCGTTGTCCGAGTAGCGCCAGATGGCGACCTGGGTGCCGGCGGCCGCCGTCGCGGCGGTCAGCGGGCCCGTGCCGGCGTCCTCGGCCAGCCCCACCAGGTCGTCGACCTGGGGGTAGGAGTGCTGGAGGATCCAGCGGATCCGGCCCGCGTCCCTGTTCCCGCCGAGGGAGGTCTGGTCCCAGGAGGTCTCCAGGTACCTGGCCTTGTCCTGGGTGGGGTTGTGGAGGTCGACGCAGTACGTCTTCAGGGTGCCGCCGCCGTCGACGGTCATCTCGAACAGGCCGGCGGGGATCTCCTGCTTCTCGCCGTCGAGGCGGAGCACCGCCTGGTCGAACGTGGTGAGCCCGTTGAGGGTGGCGGTGGCACCGCCCTGGTGCTGCGGCGCCTCGTCGGCCGCGGCGGCGGACGCCCCGGCCATGAGGCCCCCGGCGACCAGACCGGAGGTCACGACCGCGGCGAGGAGACGGGCGGGACGCCTCCTCCGCCTCCGTACAGAAAACGCAGCAAACACAGAATTCCCCTCCGGGCGAGACCCTTTCGCGTGTGGCGCGTGGGGGGAGTGCCTCGCCTGCCGACTCAAGTGCCCCGTGAGTACCCGGGAATCCTAGAGAGAGCCGACCCCGCACAGTCCCCTGTCATACCGTCAGACGACCATTCCGACTCGCAATCGTTATCGCGAACCCCGTTTCAGCAGGTCCGCGCCCGCCGAATCTCCACATCCCCACGCCGCTCGGTGCTCCCGCCCTGACGCACCGTCACGACACCAGCTCGGCCGGTCGGTCCACCTCGGCACCCGCTCCCCCGCCACCCGGCTCCGGCACCGCGTCCGGCACGGCCGGAGGCACCGCGACCGGCCGATCCACCGAGCGTGGCTCCCCCTTCAGCACCCTGCGGAACGCGGACGTCCCGCGCGTCAGGTCGTGGCCCACCGCCGAGGCGTCGATGTCCACGAACGTCCTGCGCTGACCGTCCCAGTCCTCCTCGCGCACCTTCAGCCGCCCGTGCACCACCAGCGGGTCACCGACCGCCACCGAAGCGGCCAGATTGGCGCCGAGCGCCCGCCACGCGCACACCGTGTAGAAACTCGTGTGTCCGTCGACCCAGCCCGCCTTCTCGCGGTCCCAGCGGCGCGCGGTCGCGGCGAACCGGAATTTCGCCATGCCTCCCGTAGCCGTCTCGCGGTAATCGACACTCGTCGCGACATTGCCCACTACCGTCACCATCGTGTCGTTCATGACACCCACCCCTCGCGGTCGTCCTGCTGACTGAGCTCCTGCTGACTGAGCTCATGCTGGCCCGCCCGCCGAAATCCCGCTCGGCCCTGTGGACAAGCCCCCGTTTGTGCAGAACTCCACCACCCGCAAGGAGGACGCCCAACCGGCCGACCCACCCGCCACCGGGGCAACCACCCCCAAGGCACCCCGCCACCGGCGTCACACCACGACCGCCGCAGCCCCCGCCCCCGCCCCCGCGCCCGGCCCCCCGCCCTCCGCGCGACCGCGCGCCACATGGGCGTACCGCTCACGCACCTCCCGGTACCGCATCAGCTCCGCGGCGATCGGGTCGAGGACCATCGCCCGCCCGCACCCCGCCGCCGCCTCCCGCAGCCGGCGCTCGGTCTCCTGCCCGTACCGCCGGGCGGGCCCCCGGGCCGCCGCCGCGCACGCCCACTCGACCAGGGGCCCGCCGAGGATGCCGGCCAGCATGATCAGCACCGGCGGGACCAGCCCCGGCTCCAGTACGCCGACGATCTGGCCGACCAGCCACAGGGCGCCGTAGAACTGGAGCAGCGTCATGGCCGCCTGGGCCAGGACCGCGGCCGGCCACCACGCGGGCCGGGGCGGCCGCCCGCCCGCCGGCGGCGCCCCCACCGACACGGCCAGCTCGTCCAGCGCCTCCGGCAGCCCGCGCGACCCGCGTACCGCCGCCTCGCGCACCGCCTGCGCCCACGGCACCGGCAGCCCGCGCGCCGCCTCCTCGGCGACCACCCGCACGGCCTGCTCGACGCGCTGGCGGGCCGTCAGCTCGTCCTCCGCGGCGACCACGGCCTCCGGTTCGCCGTCCCCTTCCGTACCGCCCCCCTGGGTGCGCAGCCGCTCGTACCAGCGCCACAGCCGCAGCCACGGCGTTCCGCACGCCCGTCCCGCGTTGCGCCGCCACTCGCGTTCCGCCGCCTCCCCGGCCGCCCGCGCGCCGACGGCGACCGCGAGCCGGGCGCCGAAGTCCTCGCGGGAACGTTCCCCCAGCCCGGGGTGCCCGTCGGCCACGTACACCGGGCGCAGCCGGGCCGCCGCCGCGTCGACGTCCGCCGACAGGCGCCGCTCGGCGGCGCGGCGGCCCTGTACGAACGCCCCGAGGATGTCGCGCAGTTCCCCCACGCCCTCACCCGTGAGCGCCGAGACGGCGAGGACGGTGGCGCCCGGTTCGCCGTGCTCGCCGAGCGCCATCCCGTCCTCGTCGAGCAGCCGCCGCAGATCGTCCAGCACCTGGTGGGCGGCGTCGCCCGGCAGCCGGTCGACCTGGTTGAGGACCACGAACGTGACCTCGGCGTGCCCGGCGAGCGGGCGCAGGTACCGCTCGTGCAGGGCGGCGTCCGCGTACTTCTCCGGGTCGACGACCCAGATGACCGCGTCCACCAGGGCCAGCACCCGGTCGACCTGCTCGCGGTGCGCGATGACGGCCGAGTCGTGGTCGGGCAGGTCGATCAGGACCAGGCCCTGCAACGCCTCGTCGCCGACCCCGCCCGCCAGCGGCCGGCGCCGCAGCCGGCCCGGGATGGCGAGCCGGTCCAGCAGCCCGGCGGCGCCCTCGGACCAGGTGCAGGCGATGGGGTTGGCCGTGGTGGGCCGCCGCAGGCCGGTCTCCGAAACGGGTACTCCCGCCAGCGCGTTGATCAGCGTCGACTTGCCGCTCCCGGTGGGCCCGGCGATCGCGACGACGGTGTGCCGCGACGACAGCCGCTGCCGCGCGGCGGCCTCGTCCAGCACCCGCCCGGCCTCGGCGAGCGTCTCGCCGTCCAGCCGGGTCCTGGACAGCCCGACCAGCTCCCGCAGGGCGTCGAGCCGCGTGCGCAGCGTCCCCGCGTACGCCTCACCGATCGGCACCGGCGGCTCGTCCGTCAGGGGTCCGCCGTCCTCCAGGGCCTGTTGCCGCAGTGCCTGTTCCTGCGCGCGGCGGGC
Source organism: Streptomyces sp. NPDC049837 (assembly GCF_040674455.1). NCBI lineage: Bacteria > Bacillati > Actinomycetota > Actinomycetes > Kitasatosporales > Streptomycetaceae > Streptomyces > Streptomyces sp. NPDC049837. The sequence goes on from NZ_JBFAMP010000013.1 coordinate 93,571, forward strand.
GATCAGTCCGTCGTCCCAGCGTTCGTCAACGGCGCTCACCGCCGTCACCTCTCCTTCTGCAATCGGGACAGCGCGGCGATGAGCTCGGCCTGCGGTTCGGGGGTCACGTCGAGGGCGCGCAGCGGTTCCAGCCGCCGGGTCCGCTCCTCGTCCAGTACGCGGTCGATGTACGTGGTCACCAGCTCGCCGCCCCGGTCGCGCAGCCGCAGGGCGCCCTGGGCGCCGAGCAGCTCGGCGAGCCGTTCACCGGCGCCGCGCGCCCGGCGTCCGCCGAGCAGCGCGGCCGCCAGGAGCGCCGCCGCGGTCTCCGCGTCGGGGGCGACGGCCCGGTCCATCCGCCGTACCTCGTCCTCCGCGAGCTCCTCCAGGACGCGCCGCCAGCGCCGTACGGCCATCCCGATCCGCTCGCCGGTCTCCCGGTCGGGCCCGGCGGGCGCCCGGGGACCGGTGTCCAGCGCGCGGGCCGCCGGTTCGCGCCGCCACGATTCCCGTACGTGATCGTCGGCGGCGGCGACGGCGCACTGGAGCAGGGCGGTCAGGGACTCGGCGAGGGAGTCGAGCAGTTCGGTGGCCGAGCAGTCGCGGGGGTAGCCGCGCCAGCGGGTGCGGGCGTCGCCCGCGAGGACGGCGCCGCGCCGCAGTTCCCGGCGTACCCGTTCGCCCTCCTGCCCGTACGCCGCCTGGACGGCGCCGGTGAGCCGCACGGCGGCGGCGTACTGGGCGGCGACGGCACCGGCCAGCTCCGGCATGCGTACGTTCAGCGAGTCGATCACCCCACCGGCCGTGCGCCCGACGGCCTGCTGCCGGGCGGCGGGGTCCTGGGCGTGGTGCGCCAGCCAGGCGCGCAGCGGGGCGACGGCGGTGTCGGGCAGCAGGCCGCTGCCGCCGCCCGCCGACTCGGGCAGCTCGGGGATGGTGAACCGGGGCACGTCGCCCAGCCCGGCGCGGACGAGGAGCGCCTCGTACTGCCGCGACACCTCGTTGATCACCTGGTGCGGCACCCGGTCGAGGACGGTGACGAGCATGGCGTCGTACTCCTTGGCGGTACGCAGCAGGTGCCACGGCACGGCGTCGGCGTACCGGGAGGCGGTGGTCACCATCACCCACACGTCGGCGGCGCAGATCAGCTCGGCGGCGAGCTCGCGGCTCTCGACGACGAGCGAGTCGATGTCGGGCGCGTCGAGCAGCGCGAGCCCGCGCGGCACGGTGTCGGCGGTCTCCACCCGCAGGGCGCGCTCCTCCCCCGTGTCCCCGTCCGCCTCCCCGTCCCCGCCCTCGGGCGTCCACACGCGCGTGAGCTGCGGCAGCACCCGCATTCCGGCGAACCAGTGGTGATCCTCCGGATGACAGACGAGGACGGGGGTACGCGTGGTGGGTCTGAGGACCCCGGCCTCACTGACCCGCCGCCCGACGAGCGAGTTGACGAGCGTCGATTTCCCCGCCCCGGTGGACCCCCCGACGACGGCGAGCAGCGGCGCTTCGGGTTCCTTCAGGCGGGGCACCAGATAGTCATCGAGCTGCGCGAGCAACTCGGCCCGCGTCTGCCGCGCCCGTGGCGCACCCGGAAGGGGGAGTGGAAGACGCACGGCGGCGACACGGTCGCGCAGGGCGGAGAGTGCGTCGATGAGCTGAGGCCGTACGTCCAAGGTCACCACATGCGAAGAATGCCCAATTTCATGACCTTTTTGAAGCGTATGGCGCCCCCTGCGCGCCGATCCGACACACGGGACAGACGGGATGAGTGGGGCGCAGGCATAACGAGTACACAACACCCGAGGCGTGAGACGCGAAAAGCGCTGCGGGAATCGCACCTACCTGCGATTATCGGTTCGCTTCACCGAACCTCCACATCGTGCCACGCAGGTGAAGCGACCGGGTCAAGGCGATCGGAGCCCTATCCTTGTCCCCGGCGAGGTCACGGACCACCCAGCAGGGGCTCCAGGCCACAAGGCCACCACCGGCCCCCGTAGCTCAGTGGATAGAGCAGGCGCCTTCTAAGCGCTTGGCCGCAGGTTCGAGTCCTGCCGGGGGCGCCCAGAACACGGCTGGTCGCCGGCCCCGCTCCGCGCCGTCCGCGGGGCAACGACCTCTCCGGCGAGACGCCCCGGCTCCTCCGCTGCCCCGCCGGGCCCGCGTCGCGCTTGGCGGGCGTGTACACGGCGTCGACAAGGCCTGGCTTTCCTTCCGCACCGGTGAACAGCGCCGGGCCGTTCTCCTGGTGGAGCCCGACGTACTCCTCGAGCCCGCAGCTCGACCATTTGGTTGTAGCCGGCGGCCGACCCGGGGGTCGGTGAGCCCGCCGACGTGGCTGGAGTCAGCCAGAACGGGCCTGGTCAGGCACCCTGTGCGCGATCGGCGCGACCCTGGGCCGTTTCCGGGCTCCGGGACAATAATTGGGTTACGGCCCTCAACGGCGGCGTGGTTAGCATCGCGTGAAACATGCAATTCCGTTGGAGGAGCCTGCTGTGTCGCAATCAGGAGCTGACCAGTTCGTGATCCCGTCGAAGGTCATGGTGTCGACCGGGACTACCGCGGGTGCAGCGCTCCGCGACGCGGGACTCATCACCAAGGGGCCGAAGGCGATCGTCGTCGTCCGGGACGGTGAGGGGCGGCTGCGCGATCTGTCGTGGGCACCGGAGGCCGACACCGAAGTCGAGCCGGTCACCGCTGACAGCGAAGACGGGCGCAGTGTCATCCGGCACTCGTGCGCCCACGTCCTCGCGCAAGCCGTTCAGCAGGAGTTCCCCGAGGCGAAGCTGGGCATCGGGCCGCCGATCAAGGACGGCTTCTACTACGACTTCCAGGTCGACCGGCCGTTCACCCCCGAGGACCTGGCCGCGCTGGAGAAGCGGATGAAGCAGATCATCAAAGGCTCCCAGCGCTTCTCCCGGCGCGTCGTCGAGTCGGTGGAGGCCGCCAAGGCCGAGCTGGCCGACGAGCCGTTCAAGCTGGAGCTCGTCGACCTCAAGAGCGACGTCGACGACTCCGAGGTGATGGAGGTCGGTGGCGGCGAGCTCACCGTCTACGACAACCTCGATCCGCGGAGCGGTGAAACGGTGTGGGGGGACCTCTGCCGCGGCCCCCACGTGCCGACCACCAAGCACATCCCCGCCTTCAAACTGATGCGCTCGGCCGCCGCCTACTGGCGCGGCGACCAGAACAACCAGCAGTTGCAGCGGGTTTACGGCACCGCCTGGGAGTCGCAGGAGGCCCTCGACGCCCATCTGGAGCTGCTCGCCGAGGCCGAGCGCCGTGACCACCGCAAGCTCGGCACGGAGCTCGACCTCTTCTCCTTCCCCGACGAGATCGGCTCCGGACTCGCGGTGTTCCACCCCAAGGGGGGCATCGTCCGGATGGAGATGGAGAACTACTCGCGCCAGCGGCACATCGCGGCCGGCTACTCCTTCGTGAACTCCCCGCACATCGCCAAGGGCAACCTGTTCCAGACGTCGGGCCACCTCGACTGGTACCGGGACGGGATGTACCCGTCCATGCATCTCGACGCCGAGCTCGACGCCGACGGAAACGTCCGCAAGCCGGGCCAGGACTACTACCTCAAGCCGATGAACTGCCCGTTCCACGACTTGATCTTCCGGTCCCGGGGCCGCTCCTACCGCGAACTCCCGCTGCGCATGTTCGAGTTCGGCTCCGTCTACCGCTACGAGAAGTCGGGCACGATCCACGGCCTGACCCGGGTGCGCGGCCTGACCCAGGACGACGCACACATCTTCTGCACCGCCGACCAGGTGCAGGAAGAGCTGAAGTCCCTGCTCAACTTCGTCCTGGACCTGCTCCGGGACTTCGGCCTCGACGACTTCTACCTGGAGCTGTCGACCCGCAACGAGGAGAAGTACGTCGGCTCGGACGAGATCTGGGAGAAGGCGACCGAGGCGCTGCGCACCGCCGCTGAGGAATCCGGCCTCGAGTTGGTGCCCGATCCGGGCGGCGCGGCCTTCTACGGGCCGAAGATCTCCGTGCAGGCCCGGGATGCGCTCGGCCGCACCTGGCAGATGTCCACCATTCAGCTCGACTTCAACCTGCCGAACGCCTTCGACCTGGAGTACTCCGCCGCCGATGGTTCACGCCGGCGGCCCGTGATGATCCACCGTGTGCTGTTCGGTTCCCTGGAGCGGTTCTTCGGTGTGCTCACCGAGCACTATGCCGGCGCGTTCCCGGCATGGCTGTCGCCCGTCCAGGTCGTGGGCATCCCGATCTACGATGAGCAGATTCCGCACCTGCGGAAGGTGGAGGAGGCGCTGCGGCTCAAGGGCCTCCGGGCCGAGCTGGACGTCTCGGACGACCGTATGCAGAAGAAGATCCGCAACCACACCACGCAGAAGGTGCCCTTCATGCTTCTCGCGGGTGCCAAGGATGCGGAGGCCGGAGCCGTGTCGTTCCGCTTCCGCGACGGCAGCCAGCTCAACGGCGTGCCGGTGGAGCAGGCCGTGACGGCCGTGACCGACTGGGTCGCGCGCCGTGAAAACGCCTCGCCGACCGCGGAGTTGTTCCACGGCCTCCAAGGCTGACGTTCGCGCGGTGGTGCCCGGCTGCCCCTCGCCGGTCACCACCCAGCGGCCACAACGCACCGCGGCCCCGTGCGGTATGTCACGGGGCCGCCCGCGCGGCGGCCGGAGCGCGGCCCTGCTCCGGTGATCCACCCCGATGGGCGTCGGCGCCCGGGCGCCGGGGCACCGCGCGCGAGACCCCCGGCCGCCGGGGCGAACGGAATCGGCGCGATAAGCACCCCTGATCACCGGCTCGTTGTTCGCCGGAAAGCGCCCCCCTAGCTTGGGGACACACGTCAGCCATGTTCGGACTGACCGAAGGGGGCGAAATGAAGTTCGGGGTTTATCCGGCCTACATTGGTGGCCAGGACGTCACCGGAGAGAATCCGCGTTTCGTTCATACCATTACCGCCCGTGCCCTTATCGAGGAAACCTTCCCCAGTCTGCGTCTCAAGCGTGATCTCGACCTGGGGATCGTCGATCCGGACACGGCTGGGGAGCGCGTCGTCGGGGCCTGTGTCGTCGCCGATGAGGAGATGGCGGGGCGGGCGGTCGAGGCGGCTGCGCGGGCCGCGGTGGAGTGGCGGAGGGTGCCGCTCGGGGAGCGGATCGAGGTGGGGCGGCGGATCGGGGAGCGGTTGCTGGAGCACCGGGACCGGATCGTTGAGATTCTGGTCGCCGAGGGGACTCCGAAGTCCGCGGCCGAGGGAATGATCACGGGAATTCCGTTCACCAGTTGGAGCCGGGAAACGCTCGAATGGTGCGCCGGGCAATTGGAGTTCCGGCGGCAGGACGGTGAGCGGGAAATGGTCCTGCGGCGCATTCCCGATGGGGTCGTCTGTATCAATCCGCCGCAGAACGCCGCGACCGTGAACGCGCTGAACGGGCTCGTCGCGCTGCTGGCGGGCAACACCGTGGTGGTGCGGGCGCCGCGTGGGGTGGCGCTCAGTTGTATGTATGTGATGCGGGAGGTCGTGGCGCCCGTGCTGGAGGAGGCGGGCGCGCCGGCGGGGACGGTCAACGCGTACTGCGGGGCGCCCATGCTCGACGCGTGGCTGGCCAGTGAGCACGTCGACGACATCATCTACTTCGGTGGCAGCAAGAAGGGGCTGGAGTTCGAGGCCGACGCTATAGCGGCGGGCAAGAAGCCGATCCTGGAACTGGCGGGGAACGACTGCTGTGTGGTGTGGCACGACGCGGATCTGGACGCCGCGGTGGAGACCATCACGCAGTTCTTCCTGAACTCCGGCCAGATCTGCAACGTGCCCAACCAGGTCGTCGCCCACCCCGCGATCGCGGACGAGCTCATCGAGCGGCTCGTCACGGCCACCAGGGAGATCCGGCCCGGGTATCCGGACGAGCCCGGTGTGGTCCTCACGCCGGTCCTCGGGGTCGACTGGTTCTTCGGCTGCCTGGGCGAGGCGCTCGCCAAGGGCGCGAAGCTCGTCCACGGCGGCCGGCGGCTGGAGGTGGACGGATCACCGTCGAGCACCGGGTTCTTCGTCGAGCCGAGCATCGTCCGCGTCGAGGGCCTCCAGGGCGCCAGGTCGCTGTCGGTGGTCCGGGACGAGACGTTCTTCCCGCTCCTGCCGGTGATCGTGCCGGAGGCCGGCACCCCCGACGACGCCCTCCTGGAGGACGTGCTGGCGTTCGTGAACTCCAACGCGTACGGCCTGCGCAACTCCTTCTGGACCACCGGCGCCGCCACGATCCGACGCGTCCTGGACGGGGTCACCAACGCCGGCAACCTGAAGATCAACGACTCGCACAGCGGCTTCCTCCCCTTCCTGCCCAACCAGGGCGGCCCCGGCCTGACCGGCGGCGCCTTCGGAGAGGCGAGCCACCCCATGCTGCGCACCACACGCCTCCAGGGCGTCAGCATCCTCCGTCCGGCCGCCGACAAGGAGCCCGCGTCATGACGACCCGCGTACTGAAGGCCGTGGTCCCGGCCACGGCCGCCGAAGTGATCGAACGCCTCGGTGACGCGACGGCGTTCCCCGCGTACGCCGACGACATCGTGTCCGTCTCCGGCACCGGTGACGGGGACCAGCAGTGGGTGCTGGCCTTCCGTGGTGGCACCGCGAACTGGGTGCAGCGAAGTGAACAGCCCGCAGGGCAGCCGTACCGCATCGAATTCGCGCAGACCGGCGGGGACTTCCAGCGGTTCGAGGGCGCGTGGACGAGCACCGACGTCGACGGCGGCAGCGAGGTGACCTTCGAGGTGCGCTTCAGCACCAGCGTCCCCCACCTCGCCGGCGCGATCGACTCGGCCGTCGGGCGCGTGCTGCTGCGCAGCGCCCACCAGGTCATCCACGCCGTCGGAGGACCGGCCCGGGTCACCGCCGGCGGGCAGTACCTGGACGACCTGCCGGCGGACGCCCGGCGGCTGTGAACAACGACCGATCGGCCACGCCCACAGGGAGAACACACACCATGGAGAACGTCTGCATCATCGGAGCCGGCTGGTCGGGGCTCGCCGCCTGCCAGGTTCTGCACGAGCGCGGCATCGCCTACGACTGCTACGAGGCCGGCTCCCAGGTCGGCGGCAACTGGCGGTACCAGAACGACAACGGCATGTCCTCGGGTTACCGCTCGCTGCACATCAACACGTCCAAGAAGCTGTCGGAGTACCGCAGTTACCCGATGCCCGACGACTATCCGCACTACCCCGACCACGAGCTGATCGCGCGGTACCTGGACGACTACGTCGACCACTTCGGCTTCCGCGACCGGATCGCCTTCCGTACGGAGGTGATCCACGTGGAGCCGGCCGGGGACGTCGGCTGGTCCGTGACCGTGCGCAACCGTGACACGGGCGTCGAGACCACCCGTCACTACGGATCGGTGATCGTGGCCAACGGCCACCACTGGGACCCGCGCGACCCCGAGCCGGCCTTCCCCGGCGCGGACACCTTCACCGGCGTACAGATCCACTCGCACTACTACCGGGTCCCCGACGAGTACGCCGGCAAGCGGGTGCTCGTGGTCGGCTTCGGCAACTCGGCCTCGGACATCGCCGTGGAAACCTCCGCCGTGTCCGAGCGGACCTTCCTGTCGATCCGGACCGGTGGGTACGTCTTCCCCAAGTTCATGTTCGGCAAGCCCGGCGACGACATGATCAGCCCGTTCATCACCAGGGTGATGCCGCGCGAGACGCAGCGGTGGGTGATGGCCGCGCTGCTGCGGCTGTCGATCGGCAAGGTCACCGACTTCGGCCTGCCGGAGCCCGGCCACAAGCTGTTCAACTCCCACCCGACCGTCTCCGAGACACTGCTCCCGGCGCTCGGCCACGGCGGCATCGCCGTCAAGCCGAACATCTCCCGCTTCGACGGCGACACGGTGCACTTCACCGACGGCAGCAGCGAGGTCGTCGACGCGGTCATCTACAGCACCGGCTACAAGGTGAGCTTCCCGTTCCTGGACGAGTCCGTGATCGCCCCCACGGACAACGACGTCTCCCTCTTCCACCGGGTGGTCGACCCGAACCACGCCGGCCTGTACTTCGTGGGCCTCTTCCAGCCCCTGGGCGCCACCACGGTGCTGGCCGAGGCCCAGTCCCACTGGGTGGCCGACCTGCTGGAGGGCAAGGCAGCGCTGCCTCCGGCAGAGGAGATGCACCGGGAGATCACCCGGTACAAGACCAAGCTCGCCAAGCGTTACGTGACGTCCAAGCGCCACACCATGCAGGTGGACCACTACCCCTACCTGGCCGAGCTGCGCGGTGCGCGGCGCAGGGGCGCGCGGCTCGCCAAGTCGGCGTCCCGGCCCGCCGTCACTGCCGGGCAGGCACGTCCGGAGGAGGTGTCGATACGGATCGACGCCGCGCCCGAGGTGGTGTGGGACCTGATCAGCGACGTGACGCGGATGGGCCGGTGGAGCCCCGAGTGCCGTCGCTGCTACTGGCGCGGCGACAAGCGCGGGGTCGGTGCGCGCTTCATCGGGATCAACCGCCGCGGCTGGGTCGTGTGGGTCACCTCCAACACGGTCGAGCGGGCCGAGCGGGGCCGGTCCTTCGCCTTCCGCACCACGACCAACGGGGTGCGCTGGGGCTACCGGCTGGAGCCCGACGGCACGGGGGGCACCCTGGTCACCGAGGTGTGGGACGTCTCCGGGCAGAGCACCGGACAGCGCAAGCGCACCGCGTCCTTCGCGAACATGATGCTCGGCGGCTACGAGAACCACACCGAGGAGCTGCGCGAGGGCATGCGCGAGACGCTGGAGCGCGTCAAGGCGGCCGCGGAGGCGCAGGCCCGGCCGCTGGGCGGTGCGGCCCGCGACCCCGAGCGGGCGGAGACGCGGGGCCCGGACGTGGTGCGGGTGGACACGGCGGCGTGAGCGCGCGTGCCGGGAACAGGAGAACGGGAACGGTGAGATGACGACGGACGACAATCTGAGATGTTCCTCGGCCGAGGAGTTCGCCGCCTGGATGGAGGCGCATCACGACACCGCCGACGAGGTCTGGGTCGCCCTGCCGAAGAAGGGCACGCCCGCCCCCTCGATCACCAGGTCGGAGGCGCTGGACGTCGCCCTGTGCTACGGCTGGATCGACGGCAAGGCGTACTCCGGGAACGTTCCGGACGGCTGGTGGGCCCAGCGCTTCTCGCCGCGCAAGCGCCGCAGCCCGTGGTCGAGGATCAACTGCGCCAAGGTGGAGAAGCTGATCGCCGAGGGCAGGATGCGGCCGGCCGGGTTCGCGCAGATCGAGCTGGCGAAGGCGGACGGCCGCTGGGCCGCCGCGTACGCCCCGCAGAGCACGGCGGAGGTACCGGAGGACCTGCGGGCGGCGCTCGACGCGTCGAAGGCCGCGGCGGCCGCGTTCGACGCCCTCAGCAGGAGCAATCGGTACCAGATCCTGCTCGATGTCGAGAAGGCGGTGAAGGCGGAGACCCGGGCGCGCAGGATCGCCCGTCACGTCGAGCGCCTGGAGACGGCCGGTCCGCCGCGCCGCGCCCGGAAGACGCCGTGACTGCCGGGACACCCGTGGCAGCCGTGATATCCGGGACACCCGTGGCACCCGTGATGCCCGGGATCTCCGTGGCCGCCGTGACCTCCGCTGCTCGCGTGGCGCCCGTGGCATTCGTGCCATCGGTTGCCCCCGGAGCGCCCGTAACCCCCGTCCTGCCCACGCAGCGTGCGACGGAGGCGACGCTGTGGCTCGCCGAGGTGGAGACCTTGGCGGGCTGGGCGCAGCGGCTGGCTCCCCGGGTGCTGGACGCCGGGGAGCTGCCGCGCGCGGGCTCCCGGGGGCGGGCGGCGGGCCGGCGGGGCCGTCTGGTAGCCCATGTGGCGCTGCGGGTGCTGCTCGGCGAGAGGCTGGGCCTGGCCCCGGAGGCGGTACGGCTCGGCCGGGCGGCCTGTCCGTGCTGCGGCGCCCCGCACGGACGCCCGGTGGTCGAGGGGGGCGGGGCGCACTTCTCCCTCTCGTACAGCGGGTCGCTGGTGCTGCTGGGGCTCGGGCCCGCCCCGCTCGGCGTGGACGTGGAGCGGGTGCCCTCGCCCGGCCTCGTCGAGGACACCACCCCGGCCCTGCACCCTGCCGAGCGCGCCGAACTCGCCGCGCTGGACGAGGAGTCGCGCCCAGCGGCCTTCGCCCGGGCGTGGGCGCGCAAGGAGGCGTACCTGAAGGGCATCGGAACCGGCCTCGGCCGCTCCGCCGCACGGGACTACGTGGGTACGCGGCCCACCCCCGCGCCGGGGCCCGACGGCTGGACGATCCGGGACGTGGCGGCCCCGGCCGGCTTCGCCGCGGCGGTCGCCATGGCTCCGGATTCCCGGACCGGTCGCTGAACCGCGCCGGTCACGACACCGGCCAATTCGCGTTACTCCCAGTACCATTCGCGTCAGGACGGGCACCAACGGGGGTGCACGCGTGGGGGGGCCACAGTGATCAGAGTGCTGCTCGCGGACGACATGCTGATGCTCCGGCGCGCCCTGGTGTCGCTTCTGGAGCTGGAGGACGGCATCGCGGTGGTGGGCGAGGCCGACAACGGCGACCGGGTCCTTCCGGTGGCGCTGGAGACGCGGCCGGACGTCGCGGTCCTGGACATCGACATGCCCGGGATCGACGGCATCAGGGCCGCGGAGCTGCTCAGCCGGGAACTCCCGGAGTGCCGGACGATCATCCTGACGAGCCTGGGCCGGCCGGGGAACCTGCGCAGGGCGCTGGCGGCGAAGGTCTCCGGTTTCCTGCTCAAGGACGCCGATCCCACCCGGCTCGCGGCGGCGATCCGCCAGGTCGTGGAGGGCAAGCAGGTGGTGGACCCGAACCTCGCGCTGGCCACGCTCCAGACCGAGGCCAGTCCGCTGAGCGCCCGGGAGAGCGAGGTGCTGCAACTGGCCGCCCAGGGCCTCGACGCGCCCGAGATCGCCCGCAAGCTCTTCCTGTCCCCGGGGACCGTGCGCAATTACCTGACCACGGTGGTCACCAAGCTCGACGCCCGCAACCGCATGGACGCCCTGCGGATCGCCCGGGAGTCCGGCTGGCTGTGAGCCGGGGCGCGGCTACGACCCGGTGCTCCCGGAGGACTCCGCCTCGGGCGGCTCGGGCGCGGCGTGCGGGTCGGGTTCGCCCGACGGGCGCGGCGGGATGTCGACGGCGAGTTCGAACCAGCCGTCCGCCCGTACGCGGTGGGCCAGCCGTCCGCCCAGTGCCTCGGCACGCGCCGTCAGGCTGCGCAGCCCCACGCCCCCGGTGACGGCTTCCCCATCGGAGGAGCCCGAGGAGCCGGAGGAGCCGGCGGAATCGAAGGAGTCCCGGTCGCGCAGGCCGTCGTTGGCGATGCGGAGCCGGACGGTGTCCTCCTCCGCCCACGCCTCGATCACACAGTGCTGAGCCTTGCTGTGCCGCAGCATGTTGGTGACGCCCTCGCGCAGGACGGTCGCGAACACCGTTTCCACGGAGGGGTGAAGCGGCTCCTTCGTGACCCTGATCTCGGTGTGGATGCCCATCGCGCGCAGCAGCGAGACGGCGGATCTCACCTCGTGGTCCAGGTTCATCTGTACGTAGCTGCTGGCGACGGAACGGACGTCGGCGAGGGCCTGGCGGGCCGTCTGGACGATCTCGGTGATCTCCATTTCGGCGCGTTCGGGCTGGACGCGCACCAGTCGGTGGGCGAGTTCGCACTTGAGCTTGATGGTGGAGAGGCTGAAGCCGAGCAGGTCGTGCAGGTCGCGGGCGAAGCGGAGGCGCTCCTGGGTCAGCGCCATGCGGATCAGCTCCTCACGGGCCGCCTGTACCTCGCGTATCAGGCCGGACAGCCGGCTCAGCCCGTAGACGACCAGGCCGGTGAGGACCGTGGCCACGCAGTTGTAGGCGAGCTGGCCCACGCCGTAGCCCACGGCGAACTGCACGATCCCGGTCATCACGGTGACCGTGGTGAAGGCGGCCCATCCCAGCGCCGACTTCAGCACGAGCAGGGCGGAGCCCGCGAGGAAGCCCGGCATGCCGAGCCAGGCGGCGCCGAACAGTGCGAACGGGGCGAAGGTGAGCCCCGCCTGGAGCGCCAGGGTCGCCAGGCGGAAGGGGGCGACCCGGGGCGTCCACTCCGGGAAGGAGTGACTGAGCTGGAGGAAGAGCAGCGTCAGCATCAGCACGCCGCACAGGGCGAGCTCCCCGGCTCCGAACCCCGCGTCGACGGCATAGGTCAGTCCCACGGCGAAGAAGCAGAGGATGACGACGACGGTGATGGTGCGGGCGACCCGGGGTGCCAAGTCACCTCCCTCGGGAGCCCGGTGGCTGAAGAAGGCGTCTGAACCGGTGGCGCGAGACCATCGCACAGGAGCTCCCCATTCGGCTGCGATTTCGCATCGAAGTGCAGCATAGGTGGAGCAGATTACGTACCGAGCGGGCTTTCCGCTATGTGCTGTCGGGCGGATTCAGGTCCGTTCGGCGACCACCACCGTCCCTGTGGGCAGGCCGGCGACGACGAACTCGCCGACGCCCGACTCGGCCCGCCAGTCCAGGCCGAAGGCGCGGGCCGAGGTGACGGTGTCGCCGAACGCCAGCGCGCACGGTCCGATCCCCATGGCGGTGGAGACCAGGTACAGCGTCTGTTGCAGCGCGCCCACCTCCTTGAGGAGCACGCTGTAGGCGGTCCCCGGGTAGACGGCGCCCATCCGCCGGAAGCGTGCCGTCATGCTGATCAGGACCGGGGGCTCCTCGCTCATCCCGGCGTTGGTGCCCGCCTCGTCCAGCAGGGCGTCCACCAGGTCCGGTTCGGTGCCGAGCGCGAGCAGGGTGTGCGCGGCCGGGTCGTAGTAGTAGGTGCCGCGCGGCAGTTCGCCGGAACCGGCGACCGTGACGTACAGCTCCAGCGGGTAGACGGACAGGGCGCTCGGGTAGGGCCGCCCGGCCGCCGGGCGGGCGCGGGCGGAGCGGTAGAGCAGCTCGCCCAACTGCGCGAGCGACAGCGGCCGACCGTCGTCCACGCGGACCGAGCGGCGCGCCTCCAGCACGGTGGTCAGGCGCGGGTCGGCGGCCACGAGGCGGTCGAGGTCGGGCACCGGCAGCATGATGGGTACGCCGTCGGACCCCGGGGGCGCCTCGACCGGCATCCCGGCCGCCCCGGTCGCCCCGGCCACCCTCCCGGTCGCCGCCCCGGCCGCCCCGGCCGCCCTCCCGGTCGCCGTCCCGGCGGGGCCGACCGGCTCGTCGTGCAGGCCGGGCCTGCTCCGGTTGTGCAGCATCAGCTCGCGCGGTGACCAGTGCTCCAGAACGGGGTCCCGGTCCTCGGCGAAGGTGACCGGCTCCTGTCCCGGGCCCGTCGCGCCCGCCACCAGCATGCCGGAGGCCTCCAGGTAGCCGACGGCGGTGCGCACCTCGTCCACCGGCAGGCCGAGGAGCCGGGCCGTCTCACGGACCGACACGGGGCGTATGTAGCAGCTCACCAGCCACATGGCCTGCGGGGTGTGCAGCAGCACCCGGTGGGCGCTCAGCGGCGATTCGAGGAGGCTGCCCCGGGGGCCGACGCGCAGCGTGGCGAACCGGGACATCCGGTGCACGGTGTCCGCGGCGGGCCTGCCGGGGGTGAAGCGGGCCTCGCGCACGATGGGCACGACCGCCAACTGCTCCGTGCCGTCGGCCAGGGCGAGCGTGCGGACGACGGCGTGCCGCACCGCCTCCAGGGTGGAGTCCAGTGCGGCACGGCGCGGGTCGCCGGGGACGGGCGCCGGGTCGCTGAAGCCGGGCAGGACGTTGTCCAGCGACACCGGGCCGTACGTCATGCGCTCCAGGGCGCGGAAGACCAGGGGGTCGGTCGCCGGCAGCCGGATCTCGTCCCAGCGGGTGCTGACGAGAGCGGTCCCGGGATCGTCCGCCGCGGTCTCGAACGTGGTGTCCTCGCGGAGGGACCAGAGTTCGATCAGTCGGTTTTCCCGCGGAGCGGGCGGGGCGGAAGACTTCATGGCCGGGACCTCACGGTGGCGCGACGGTGTTGACGGTGTTGCCGGTGTTACAGGAAGAGCGGGACCGGGTTGAGGTCCTCGTACCGGGTGGGTGCGGCGAGGCGGCCCAGGCGTACCGGGACGTCGTAGAGGCGGCCGGGGGCGAAGCGGGCCCAGAAGGGGCGCAGTCCGGGCACGATCACCTTCACGACGGGCAGGCCGATGTCCGCCCTGGTCTGGTCGAGCACCAGCAGCTCGCTGCCGATGCTCCGGGCGAGCGCCTCGGCCGCGGCCACGTCGTCGGCCAGGTCGGCGCGCGGCGTGTACGGGAAGTCGGCGGGGGTACGGCCGGGGCGGGACGCGGCGGGCAGCAGGTAGGGCTGGTTGGCGGTGGTGGCGGTCCGCCACCAGTGCAGCGGGACGGGGTCGTCGCAGGTGTAGCCCGTGCCGTCCGCCGTGACGGCGACGACCGGCGGCAGCATCTGGTTGACCTCCGCCACGGCCCGTCTCATCGCCACCCGTGGGTCGAAGTGGGCGCCGAATCCGAGGGTGATGTCCTCGGCGGGTTTGTCGGTACGCCGGGAGAGGGCGGCGAAGACGGGGACACCGAGGTCGCTGGTGAGGTCGAGGACCCACAGCTCGCGGGCGAGGGCGGTGTGCGCTGCCCGTACCTCCTCGATCCAGGGGTCGCCGAAGGAGTCGAGGTCCACGCCGGGCTGGCGGGTGCGGTTGTACCACCACAGGGCGACGGCGTCCCGCTCGACGAGTTCCAGGAAGCCCTGGACGATGGCGTCCTCGCGGGAGCTGCCGGCCGCGGTGCCGTTGGAGTGGGCCGAGAAGAAGCCGGAGGGGCAGGGCGCGTCGTAGTAGAGCATCGAGGTGGGCAGCAGTCGGTGGCGCTCGCCGGTCAGGGACCAGACGGGCGTCCAGTCGACCGGGGTGTCCTCGTCGAACGGCTCGCACACGCGGTGCGCCGGGGCGTGTTCCGCGTTCCAGGCCGCCCGGTCGGGGAACTGGCGGGGGTGGAAGAGCTGCACGGTGTCGGGGTGGACGGCGCGGCCGGCGACCTGGCGGTATGTCGCCCGCAGTGCGGGTTCGTCGCCCTGGCGGTAGCCGCAGTGCCGTTCGACGGCCTCGCACAGGGCGCTGACCCGTGCCTGTAACGGGGTGGTGCCCTTGCCGGAGCTGTGGCTGCGCAGCCCGGACCGTACGGCGGCGATTCCGGTGGGCGACGCGGCCGGGTTGTGCCCGGAGTGGAAGCAGTTGAGGAAGCCGGGGTCGCGCCGGTCGCGGCGCACCTCCTTGACGACGCCGGTCAGTTCGTCCACCAGGTACCCGTACCGCTCCAGCATTTCCTCGGGCGTCAGTGACCGCTCGCCGGTGCCGGTGGCGGCCTTGGGCCGACTGACCGGCCGGACGGGGGACCAGACGCGGCGGGCCGTCGCGCCGGGGTCACCGCAGGAGGGGCACTGGGGTCTCCGGCGCACCGCGTGGTGGCGGCCGGCCAGGGTGAGGGTGTCCATGGTCCACAGCGCGTTCTGGCCGGAGTGCCGGTGCCCGGCCATCCACTTGACGGCTTCGAGGCAGGCCAGGTGGAGCCCGACGGCCCGCCCGGCTGCGAGGCCGGAGGGTGGCACGCTGACGGGGCGTCCGAGGGCCCGGACCAGGTAGGTCTCGGCGGGCCGGTTTCGGCGCAGCGGTTCGGCAAGGCAGTGCCAGCACGGTCCTTCGTCCGGCTGGAACACCGGTCCGATCCAGGGGCGTTCGCCCGTCAGGCGGACGGGCAGCCAGGGGGTGCCACTGGCCCGGTACGCGGCGTCCAGCTCCGCCAGCGCGGGGTCGAGGTAGGTGTCGCAGAGGACCACGGCCAGGCCGGGTGCCTCCTCGTCCGGGCCGGCCCGGTGGATGCGCAGGCCCGCGGCGGCCAGCGCGGTGAGCAGTTCCTCGGCGCCCGCGCCCGCCTCCGTGCCGCGGGCGACACCGGCGACGGTGCCGCTGCCGGTGCGGCGGGCGGCGGCGTCGCCGTCCAGTCCGGCCAGCTCCCAGAACGCCTCGCCCGAGGTGGCGGCGGACGAGTCGGGCGTCCGGTGGGCGAGCAGGCCGGAGCGGAGGAGGCGGGTGACGACCTGGCGCACCTGGTCGGCGGGGAGGGTACCGGCGGCGTCGGCGACCAGCCGGTCGAGGGAGCGGGTGCCGTCCAGCAGGGGCGCGAGTGCGGTGACGCAGGATCCCCGCAGTGCGGTGACGCCGCGTTCGGAGATGAGGAACACGCCTTCACCGGGGACGACTTCGGGCTTCAGGTGGGGCTTGAACCCCAGTCCGGCCGTGGTGCCCTGGCGGTGTGCCACCATGTTTCCCCCTGTTCTGGTGCGCGGACTGCGGACGGTTGCGTTGCGGTGCCTCGCTCTTGGTGCGCGGGTGCGGGTGCGCGGGGTGCGTGCGCCGGGTGCGGGTGCGCGGCGTACGGGCGCGCGGGTGCGTGCGGGGCTACTCGGCGTGCGTCTCGGGCGTCCAGCAGATGCAGGTGCCGGGCTGGTAGTACTCGGCGGCCGGCGCGCTGAAGTCCTCTATGACCAGGTCTTCGACGACCGGGGTGACGGTGACGGCGGTGACGGCTGCGAGGTTCATGTCGGCCCTTCCTTCGTGGGGTTGACCTGCTGACGGGGAAGAGTCTGCTGCGCGGGAGGAAGGGCCGACAGTGCCTGTGTCACCGGGCGGACATGAACTTCTCATGGTCGTTCCGCGACGGCCTCACTCCCCTTCCGCGGTGGCCGGGGCGTCCGCCATCGCGGCGGTCAGGGTGCTGCCGTCCACGGGGTCGATGAGCAGGAACGACCCGGTGCGGCGGTAGTCCGCGTAACCGTCCAGGGCGAGCGGTTCGGCGGTGCGCAGCGCGATGCGGCCGATGTCGTTGACGCCCAGCGTGCCGGTGCCCGGCCGCTCGGAGAGGTCCTGGAGGTCGAGCCGTGAGGAGACCTCGGCGACCACCGCCCGTACCGTACGGGTGGTGTGGCGCAGCAGCACCTGGCGGCCGGCGTGCAGGGGCTGCTCGCTCAGGTGGCAGACCGTGGCGGTCAGCCGCCGGACCGTGCGGGGCGCGGCGGCGGCCGGGGCGAGCAGGTCGCCCCGGGCGATGTCGAGCTCGTCGGTGAGCCGCACGGTCACCGACTGGGGCGCCCAGGCGGTGTCGGTGCCGGTTCCGTCCAGGGTGTCGATGGCCGCGATGGTGCTGGTACGGCCGGACGGCAGGGCGGCGATCCGGTCGCCGACCCGCAGCACCCCGGAGGTGATCTGTCCGGCGTAGCCGCGGTAGTCGCGGTGTGCGGCGGTGCCGGGCCGGATGACGTACTGGACGGGCAGTCGGGCCTCCTGGGTGCGCGGGTCGGTGCCCACCGGGACGGACTCCAGGTGTTCGAGCACCGTGGGCCCGGCGTACCAGTCCATGCGCTCGGAGGGACGCACCACGTTGTCGCCCGCCAGCGCCGAGATGGGGATGGCGGTCACCCGCTCGACGCCGAGCGCGGCGGCGCACTCGGAGAACGCGGCGACGGTACGGGCGAACACCTCTTCCGAGCAGCCCACCAGGTCCATCTTGTTGACCACGAGAGTCACCCGGGGGATGCGCAGCAGGGCGGCGACCGCGAGGTGGCGGCGGGTCTGTTCCACGACGCCGTTGCGGGCGTCGACCAGGACGAGGGCGAGGTCGGCGGTGGAGGCTCCGGTGACCATGTTGCGGGTGTACTGCACGTGGCCGGGGGTGTCGGCCAGGATGAACCGGCGGCGGGACGTGGCGAAGTAGCGGTAGGCCACGTCGATGGTGATGCCCTGCTCGCGCTCGGCGCGCAGCCCGTCGGTCAGCAGCGCGAGGTCGGGTGTGTCCTGGCCGCGCCGCCGGGAGGCGTGCTCCACGGCCTCCAACTGGTCGGCGAGGACCGACTTCGAGTCGTGCAGCAGCCGCCCCACGAGGGTGGACTTGCCGTCGTCGACGGAGCCGGCGGTGGCGAACCGCAGCGTATCGGCGGCCGCGGGCGGTGCGGCCCGGAACGGGTCCCTGCCGGGTGCCGTGGCCGTGCCGGGTGCCGTGGCCGGTGCTTCGGTGATGTTCATGGCTAGAAGTACCCTTCGCGTTTGCGGTCTTCCATGGCGGCCTCGGACAGTTGGTCGTCGGCGCGGGTCGCTCCGCGTTCGGTGAGCCGGGACGCGGTGATCTCGGCGATCACCGACTCCACGGTCCGGGCGGTGGATTCCACGGCTCCGGTGCAGGACATGTCGCCGACCGTGCGGTAGCGGACCAGCCGGGTCTCCAGCCGTTCGCCGGCGCGCGGGCCGCCCCACTCGCCGGGCGCCAGCCACATGCCGCCGCGGGCGAAGACCTCGCGGTGGTGGGCGTAGTAGATGGCGGGCAGGTCGATGCGCTCGCGCTGGATGTACTGCCAGACGTCGAGTTCGGTCCAGTTGGAGAGCGGGAAGACCCGGACGTGTTCGCCCGGGGCGTGCCTGCCGTTGTAGAGCGACCACAGTTCGGGGCGCTGGCGGCGCGGGTCCCAGGCGCCGAACTCGTCGCGCAGCGAGAACACCCGCTCCTTGGCGCGGGCCTTCTCCTCGTCGCGCCGGCCGCCGCCGAACACCGCGTCGTACCGGCCGGTGGAGATGGCGTCGAGCAGCGGCACGGTCTGGAGCGGGTTGCGGGTGCCGTCCGGGCGTTCGCGCAGCCGGCCGTCGTCGATGAAGTCCTGCACCCGGGCGACGTGCAGCCTGAGGCCGTGCTCGGCGACCACGCGGTCGCGGTAGGCGAGGACCTCGGGGAAGTTGTGCCCGGTGTCCACGTGGAGCAGGGAGAAGGGCAGCGGCGCGGGCGCGAACGCCTTGAGCGCCAGGTGCAGCATGACGATGGAGTCCTTGCCGCCGGAGAAGAGGATCACCGGCCGTTCGAACTCGCCCGCCACCTCACGGAAGATGTGCACCGCCTCCGACTCGGCGGCGTCGAGGTGGGACAGCCCGAAGGCGTCGCCGGTGCGGATGCCGGGCAGGGACGGGGCGACGGTGGGGGCAAGGGTCGGGGCGACGGTGGGGGCGGTCACAGCAGACCCCTCTCGGTGAGCAGGGCGAGCAGGGCGCCCGCGGACTCGGACACGGTCTGGGTGTGCGAGGCGATCCTGAGGTCGGGCGCGGCCGGCTCCTCGTAGGGGTCGTCCACGCCGGTCAGGCCGCTGATCTCGCCGGCCGCCTGGCGGGCGTACAGGCCCTTGACGTCGCGCCGGGAGCAGACGGACAGCGGTGCGGCGACGTGGACCTCCAGGAAGTCGGTGCCGCTCTCCCGGTGCCAGGAGCGCACCAGGTCGCGGGCTTCGGCGTACGGGGCTATGACGGGTACGAGGACGGTGACGCCGTTGCGGGCGAGGACCTGGGCGACCCGGCCGATGCGGGCGACGTTGTCGTTCCGGTCGGCGCGGGAGAAGCCGAGGCCGGCCGAGAAGGTGCGCCGCAGCTCGTCGCCGTCGAGCACCTCGACCCGGCGGCCGCGCGAGCGCAGCAGTTCGGCGGTGGCGTACGCGAGGGTGGTCTTGCCCGAGCTGGGCAGTCCGGTCAGCCAGACGGTCGAGCCGGGATAGCAGGTGCAGTGGACTGCGGGGGCCGCGGGCTCGTGGCCGGGGGCGGCCGTCAGGACGGTCACATCGAGCTCCATTCTCGGACCGCGGCGGTCAGCAGGCGCTGGGCCCGCCGGAACTCGTCCGCGTGCAGGTGTTCGTCGGGGGTGTGGTCGAGGCGGGCGTCACCGGGGCCGTAGGCGACCATGGGGATGCCCTGCCAGGTGGTGGCGAGGGTGTTCATGTCGCTGCTGCCCTTCTTCATCAGGTACCGGGGCGTCACGCCCTCGGCCCGGAACGCCCGCTGGAACGCCTTGACCAGCGGGCTGGTGCGCCCGGTGGCCACGCCGGGGGTGGCCCGCAGGACGTCGATCCGTACCGGGCCGGCGGCGAGCGCCCGCAGCGCGGCCACCGTCTCGTCCACGTCGAGGCCGGGCGGTACGCGGACGTCCACCACGGCCTCGCCCGCCTGGGTGTCGCCCTGGTTGAGCGCGGTGACGCCGAGGACGGCGGTGAGCGCGTCCGGGTGGAGCCGGGCCACCGCCCGGGGGACCCCGGCGAGCAGCTCGACCATCCGGTCGCCCGCGGTGCGGACGCCCTCGCCGGCGGTGTGCCCGGTGGCCTCGCGCACGCTGTACCGGACCTTGACCAGCCCGTAGTAGCCGAGGGTGAGGGCCTCGGCGCCGCTGGGCTCGCCGACGATCACGGCGTCGGCCCGGTAGGCGTCCCGGACGTGGAAGGCGCCGGCTCCGGTGATCTCCTCCTCCACCGCGCCGACCACCCGCACCTCGACGCCCTCGGGCGGGTCGAAGGCGGCCAGGGTCTGGAGGTACGTCACCAGGCTGCCCTTGGCGTCCACCGAGCCGCGCCCGGAGAGCACCTCGCCGTCCCAGCGGACCGGCCAGCGGTGCGGCACGGTGTCCAGGTGACCCAGCATCAGCAGCCGCCGGGGGCCGGCGCCCTTGGTGGCCACCAGGTTGGACGCGGCGTCGATCTCCGCCTTGATGCCGTGCTCGGTGCACCATTCGGCGAGGAAGGCGGCGATCTCGCGCTCGTCGCGGGAGACGGAGGACAGCTCCACCGCGCGGGAGAGCAGGGCGAGGTCGGGGGCGGGCGCGGGGGCCCGCCAGAACCAGGTGGCGCCGGCCGCCGACAGGGTGTGCGGGCCGGTAATGGCGGTGTCGGGGGTGCCCCTCAGGGCGATCTCGGCCGCCCTGACCTTCTGGCGCATCCTGCCCTTGGCGTACCGGCCGCCCTCCCCCTCGGTGAGGTGCCGCAGGGTGCTGGCGGGGTCGGCCGGGTCGGTGAGCAGCCCGGCGGTGCCGGTGACCAGCCGGAGGTGGTCGGCGTCGAGGGCCAGGGCGGCCTCGGCGGCGAGCACGTCGGCGTCCACGTTGAGCGCCGTGCCGCCTTCGGCGTCGGCGACCGGCGGGGAGAGGCAGACGACGTCGAAGGTGGCGAGCAGGCCGGTGAGCCGGGGGACGTCGACGGAGCTGACGGTGCCGGCGCGGTGGTCGCGCACCAGCCGGGTCCTGCCGTCCTCCTGGACGCGCAGCGGGCCGTTGACGGTGGCCTTGACGAGGGCGCCGGTGCGGGCGACGGAGGCGAAGACGGACAGCCCGCGCCGGGTCAGCTCCTCCTCCACCAGGGGCAGGGTGACCTCCTCGTACGCGGCGACGATGTGCCGCATCTCCTCCGGGGGGCAGTAGCGGATCTCGTCGCCGGTGCGGGAGACCAGGGTGCGGACCTCGCGGCCGGTGCGCCGGTAGTACTCGCGGATGCCGGCCGCTCCGCCGGCGATGACGAGCAACCGGGCGCCGCGCCGGTGCAGTTCGAGCAGTTCGTCGAAGACCTGACTGTGGAGCAAGGTGGCGCTGCCAAGTTTGACCACGTAGAGCGCGGCCTCGCGTGAGCTGGCGACTTCCCCGAGGGCTGTCATGTACGGGACTCCTTCGGCTGGTGGTGGGTGGCGGGGGCCGAACGGGGATCAGCCGATGCCGCGGGTGTTGCCGCCGTCCGCGACCAGTACGGCGCCGGTGACGAAGCCGGCCTGTTCACTGGCGAGGAAGGCGACCAGGGCGCCCAGGTCCTCGGCGCGTCCGATCCGGCCCAGCGGGATTCCGGCGGCGACCTCGGCGAGCCGCTCCTCGACCTCGTCCCCGTACTGCACGTCGAGGATCGGGGTGCGGTGGAAGCCGGGCGCCAGGACGTTCACGGTCACCCCGGCCGGGCCGAAGGCGTGGACCAGGCCCTTGGCGAACCCGAGGACGCCGAGCCTGGCCACCGAGGACAGGCCGCTGCCGGGGTGCGGCTGGCGCACCGACTCGGAGGTGATCATGACGATCCGGCCCCAGCCCGCCTCCCGCAGATGGGGCGCGGCGGCGAGCGACAGCGACACGTGGGGCAGCAGGTTGCCGTTGACCGCCTCGCGGTACTGGGCGACCTCGAAGTCCTCCACGGGCCCGAAGGGCACCCCGCCGGAGTTGGTGACCACCACGTGGAGCCCGCCGAACCCGTCGACGGTGCGGCGTACCCACCCGGCGGCGGCGTCCTCGTCGCACAGGTCCACGACGGTGCTCAGCACCCGGCCCGGGCCGCAGGCGTCGACCTCCTTGTGCGCGCGGGCGAGCCGCTCGGGGTCACGGCCGCAGATCGAGACGTCCGCGCCCTCGGCGGCCAGGACGCGGGCGACCGCGAGGCCGATGCCGCTGCTGGACGCCGCGACCAGGGCGGCCCTCCCGGCGAGACCGAGGTTCACCGGGACTCACCCCGCGACGACGCCGGTACACGTGGCTCCGGCGTACCGGCCGGCCGGCGGGCAGCGCCGGCCGGGCGGGTGCCCGTTGCCCGGAAGGGGCGGACGGGGGCCAGCGGGTAGCCGTACCGGGCCAGCAGGGGCGCGGCCGGTGCCGTGGCCGCCGCGATGTCGGTGCCGGGCAGCGCGGTGCGCCACCGCTCGTCGGGGCGGATGTGGGTGACGCCCCGGCGCAGCCGGTCGGGGTTGCCGGTGACGGTGTGGTTGGCGCCGAGCGTGATGCGGCCGGAGCCGTCCACCGGGGACTCGTCGTCGAGGCCCGCGAAGCGCAGCACCCGGGCCGTCACCTCGCGGGGGCTGCGGGACAGGTCCTCGTGACGGATCCTCAGGTAGCGGTCACCGGCCGTGCGGCCGACCAGTTCGGAGGCGAGGTTGAAGGCGGTCCAGTACCCGCTGCTGCGGGCCGGGGACATGGGGTCGATGTAGTCCTTGGCGCTGCGGTAGGACAGGGCGGTGGCGCGCGGGTCCCGCACGATGTGCAGCACCCGTACGTCCAGGTCGGTGCGGCCGAGCAGGGCGGCGGCCTCGGCCGGGTACTTCGAGCCGTCCACGACCAGGCGCCCGCCGCCGAGTGCGGCCACCCGGCGGTAGACGGAGGCGGAGTGGCCGAGGAGTTCGTCCACGCCGGGGGCGGTGGGCCGCTCGCCGCGCGCCTCGGCGAGGCGGGCGGGGGTGTGGCGGGTGCGCAGCAGGGTCTGCTGGAGGGCCGCCATCCGTCGGGCGGTGGTCTCGGCGGAGCCCTCGGGCAGCGCCGCGAGGACCTCCGACCACAGCGGGCACTCGCGCAGCGGCCGGCCGCAGCCGCAGGAGGAGTTGGTGCCGGTGGCGAGGACGCCGTTGCGCCACAGGTAGTACAGCTCCCCCACGTGCCGGACGCCGGGGATCTCGTTGAGGACGTTGCCGAGCAGCGTGCTGCCGCTGCGCATCCATCCGGTGATGTAGAGGACGCGCGGGCCGGAGCCGGGCGTGCTGGGGCCGGTCATGGTGGTGGGAGTCCCTTCGGCCGGTCAGTCGCGGGTCAGCAGCAGGAAGTGCTGCGGCAGGTGGACGGCGAGGCCGACGCGGCTGCTCGCCTCGATGGCGTCGGAGCCGTCCGGGCCGGCGCCCCGGCGCAGCGCCAGCGAGGCCACGCCCGGGACGAGCAGGGTGACGGCGGCGCGGAAGTCGCCCAGCAGGACGCGGTCGCGCGGGATCATGCGGGTGCGCGAGACGGTGATGCCCGCCGCGCCGAGCTGCCCGAGCACTCCGGCCCGGACCAGCTCCCAGTACGTGAAGGGGTGGACGACGATCCCGTCGCAGGAGCCGCCCGTCTCCTCGACCTCGGCGGCGGCCTCGGTGATGGAGGCGTACACGTCCTCGCCGAGCCGGCCCCGGCGCATCTCGGGGAGGTTGAGCAGGCCGCTGATCACCTTGTCGGCGCTGCCGTGCAGCAGCGTCTCGTTCTCCACCACGGACAGCCGGACGAGCACCCGGTAGTCGACGAAGGAGGCGAGCAGCGCCGGCTGGTCCAGCAGTCCGGTGGGCAGCGGCACGCGGACCGTCAGGTCGGTGAGCCCGGCCTGCTCCAGGCGGGGCGCGAACGCGCCTTCGGGCGTGGCGCGGTACGAGGTTCCGGCGGCGGCGAGAGGGGCGGCGGGGGGTTCGTGCACGAAAGGCACCGGCGCGTCGGCGACCGACGCCGTCTTGAGCAGGTGGCGGACGGCGTACCGGGGCCGGGTCGCGAACAGCGGGAAGACGGCCGGGAGATGGGCCTGGAAGGGCACCACGTGGTCCTGGTCCGGCGCCGCCGCGCGCACCGACCAGGCGAACTCCTCGCCCGGGCTGCGGCTGGCCAGGGCAGGGTCGGCGAGCTGTATCCGTACTCCCTGCTGCACTGCGGAATCTGCGGTGGCTGCCAGCATGACGTCTCCTGAAGTTTTCGGTGAAATGTTCGGCGGGTCATTAACATTAGGCATCTCCAGTCATATGGGGAGAGAAATTCGATGGCTCGTGTTTATGGCCCGAATAAGGCCTGATGATTCCCCCTTCTTGAGCGGTGCACACCGGCCGTATGAAGATCTCACATCGGTTCCGTGACCCTGTCCATGGCGGCCGCGGAACGGCCGGTCCTAGGCTGAGCCGCAGACTTCACGGAACGTCCTTCGACGATGTGGGTGGGAGAATGCATCACGACTTGCAAATAAACAGACTGAGGACGCTGGTGGCCGTGGTCGAACTCGGCGGCTTCCGGAGGGCGGCCGAGTCCCTGCACATCACCCAGCCCGCGGTCAGCCAGCAGATACGCCAGCTCAGCGGGTTCATCAGAAGCCCGGTGTTCGCCTCCACCGGACGCAACCTGCGGCTCAGCCCCCGGGGCGAGGAGCTCCTCAGATACGCCCGCCGCATGGTGGCGCTCAACGACGAGGCGGTCGACCGTTTCATCCCGCAGGCCGGCCACGTCATGCTCTCGATCGGGGTGGCCGGCCAGCTCGCCGAGGCGCTGCCGGAGTTCCTCCGGCTGGTGAACCGGGGCATGCCCCACGCCCAGCTCGGCGTCCGGACCGGGGCGAGCGAGGAGCTGGCGGCCCAGCTCACCAGCGGCCAGCTCGACGCGGCCCTGCTGCTCCAGGCCGAGCCGCCCGGAGCCGGCACCGACTGCCGGGAGCTGGGACGGATGCGGATGGCCTGGTTCGGACGGCCGGCCCACGGCGAGCGGGACGCCCTGCCGCTGGCGCTCTTCCCCGAGCCCTGCACGCTGCGCGGCCGGGTGCGCGAGGTGCTCGACGCCTCGGGCATCGAGTGGCGGGTCGCGTACGAGAGCAGCGAGCTGATCGGGCTGCGCTCGGCCGCCAAGGCGGGGCTCGGCATGACCTGCCTGGTGGCCAACGGGGACGAGCTGTGGGGCCTGACCGCGTCGGTGCGCCCGGGACTCCCGCCCCCGCCCGGGCCGGTGCCGGTGACCCTGGCCCTGGCGCCCGGGGCCGTACCGGACGGCTTCGCGGGCATCGCGGAGAAGGCCTTCCGACGGGCCCTGCGCGGCTACCCGCTCACCCCGCCCGCCACCTCCCCCGACGCCGGCGCCGCCCCCGTGCTGGCCACGGCCGCCGCCTGACGCTCCCCCACACCCCGGCCACCCCCCACCCCCTCCGTCGCCCGGGTCCCATAAGAATTCGCCACCGTTCCGATGCGGATCATTCATTGGCGGCGGCCGGAACGCAGGAAAATGCAGGGCTACAGTAATTTCCGATTCACCACCTTGCCGGAATCCCGCCGGAAGAATTGAGGAAATCGCCATGCAGGAAACACTGATCTCCCCCGAGTGCCCCGAGTGCGATGCCGAGGTTTCGCTCGGCACGGATGCCCGGGTCAGCGAAATAGTCGAGTGCCCGGAGTGCCGGCTGGAGCTGGAAATCGAGTCCATCGCGCCACCGCGTCTCCTCCTCGCCCCGGAGATCGAGGAGGACTGGGGCGAGTAGCGCGCCGGCCACCGCAGCAGATCCGGCCGCCGCAACAGACAAGGAGATGCCCTGATGAGCCCTGCGGCAGCGCGACTCGGTGTCCTCGCCTCCCGGGTCCGGTTCGAGGAGAAGAACATCCTGACCGCGCTGGAGAGGCGCGGCGTCGCATGCGAACAGATCGACCCCCGCGCCCTGTCGGTCCGGGCCGGGAGGCCCTGGGACGGCCCGCGGACCGTGCTCAACCGCGAAGTGGGCCACTACCGGGCGCTGTACGCGGCCGGCGCCCTGGAGTCGGCGGGCGTGACGGTGCTCAACACCTCCGCCGCAACGGCCGTCTGCGGGGACAAGTGGCAGACCTCGGCGGCCCTGGTCGCCCGGGGCCTGCCCACCCCCGACACCACGCTCGCCCTGACCCCCGACGCGGCACTCAAGGCCCTGGACGAGCTGGGCTACCCCGCGGTCGTCAAGCCGCTCGTCGGGTCCTGGGGGCGCCTGGTGACCCGGGTCACCGGCCGGGAGATGGCCGAGGCCGTGCTGGAGCACCTCGCCGCCCTGCCCTCGCCGCAGTCGCACATCGTCTACGTACAGCGCGAAGTGGCCAAGGCCGACCGGGACATCAGGGTCCTGGTGGTCGACGGCCGCGCGGTCGGGGCGACGTACCGCAGGAGCGAGGACTGGCGCACCAACGTGGCCCGCGGCGCGGTCAGCGAACGCTGCCCGCTCGGAGCGGACCTCACCGCGCTCGCGGTCGCGGCGGCGGACGCCGTCGGCGCCTGTGTCGCGGGGGTGGACCTCCTGGAGGAGCCGGACGGCCGGCTCACCGTCCTGGAGGTCAACGACCGGGTCGAGTTCCGGGGCCTGCAGTCGACATACGGAACGGACATCGATGTGGCGGACACCATCGCCGCCCTCCTGACAGCGAAGGCAGAGTCATGATCCGCGCGGCAGTGCTGGGAGCGGCCGGCTACATCGGCGGCGAACTGCTCCGGCTGCTCGTCAACCACCCCCAGGTCGACCTGGTGGCCGCCACCTCCCGCACCCTGCGGGGACGCCAGGTCGACGGCGTCCACCCCAATCTGCGCCACCGTACGAAGCTGACGTTCTCGGCGGAGGAGCAACTCCCGCGCTGCGACGTGCTCTTCCTGGCCACCCCGCACCGCGAGACGATGCGCCGGATGCCGGAGTTCCTGGACAAGGCGGGCGTGGTCATCGACCTGTCCGGCGACTTCAGGCTGCGGGACACCGACGTCTACGAGGACTACTACGGCACCCCGCACGAGGCGCCCGAGCTCATCGGCACCTTCGTCCAGGGGCTGCCCGAGCACCACCGTGAGCGGCTGCGCACCGCCGACCGGATCTCCGTGCCCGGGTGCATGGCCACCGCCGGCATCCTCTCCCTGGTCCCGCTGGCCGAGGCCGGGCTGATCAGGGACGAGGTCACGGTGGACGCCAGGACCGGCTCCAGCGGCTCCGGCGCGAAGGCGGGCGCGGAGAACCTGCACGCCGAACGCAGCGGCGCCCTGCGGGTGTTCGCCCCCACCCGGCACCGGCACGAGGCGGAGATCGCCCAGGCCACCGGGCACACCGTGCGGATGTCGGCGACCGGGGTGGAGGCGGTGCGCGGGGTCCAGTTGCTCAGCCGGGCCAACCTCGCCGACGGCGTCGACGAGCGTGCCATCCGGTCCGCCTACCGCACCCGCTACGCCGGCGAGCCGTTCGTCCGGATCGTCGCCGCCCGGCGCGGGCTGCACCGCTTCCCCGACGCGAAGATCCTCTCCGGCTCCAACTTCTGTGACATCGGTTTCGCCCTGGACCGGGGCGCCTCCACGGTCACCGTGATCGCGGCGCTGGACAACCTCGTCAAGGGCGGCGCGGGCAACGCGGTCCAGTGCATGAACGTGCGCTTCGGCGAGCCCGAGGAGCGCGGTCTCGAATTCACCGGCCTGCACCCCAACTGACCGTCGTCCACGTACCAGCCGAAAGGACCAGGCATGAGCAGCCCGCCTCTGCTGCGGGGCGCCCCCGCCCGCACCGACATCACCGGCCTCCAGCCCCCGCCCGGCCCCGACGCGGCGGAGACCGCCCGGATCGCCGGCCGGATCAGGGAGCACATCGTGTCCATGTGCGCCGGCCCCGAGGGCGGCCACCTGGGCGGGTCGATGTCGCTCGTCGAGATCCTGACCGTCCTCTACTTCCGGGTGATGCGCCACGACCCCCGCTTCCCCGGCCTGCCCGAACGCGATGTGCTGCTCCTGAGCAAGGGGCACGGCGGCATCGCCCTGTTCGCGACGCTCTGCGAGGCCGGGTACTTCCCGGCCGAGGCGCTCGACGAGTACGCCCGCCCCGGCAGCCACTTCATGGCCCACCCGCACCCCGAGATCCCCGGTGTGGAGATCGCCTCCGGCTCGCTCGGGCACGGTCTCGCCCTCGGCGTCGGCTACGCGCTGGCCAACCGCCTCGACGGCTCGGACCGCCGCTGTTTCGTGGTGATGGGCGACGGTGAGCTCCAGGAGGGCTCGGTCTGGGAGGCCGCGTCGGTCGCCTCCGCGCACCGACTGAGCGGCATCACCGCGATCGTGGACCGCAACGGCCTCCAGATCACCGGCGAGACCGAGACCGTCAACTCCCTGGAACCGCTGGCCGACCGCTGGAGGGCCTTCGGGTGGCGGGTCCTGGAGGCCGACGGCCACGACACCGAGGCGCTGACCGGCGCGCTGACCCTGCCCGCCGACCCGCAATCCCCGACCGTGGTCATCGCCCACACCGTCAAGGGCAAGGGCGTGCCGTTCGTCGAGGGCCAGGCGCGCAGCCACTACGCGCGGCTCAGCGGCCGTCAGCACCTGCGCGCGCTCAACGCGGTACGCGCCTCGGCCGGGGGTGACCGACGGTGACCACCGCCCTCGCCCCCGCCCCGGCCCGCGCCGCCCGCGAGGTCTACCGCGACACGGTGGCCGAGCTGCTGCCCGGCGAGCAGCGCCTCGTCGTCCTGGACAGCGACACCGGGCTGTTCGGCGGAGTGGACTTCGGCAGCGCCGCCGACCGTTACCTCAACCTCGGCATCGCCGAGCACACCCTGATGGGCGCGGCCGCCGGGCTGGCCCGGGAGGGCCGTATCCCGCTGGTCAACACGATGGCGGCGTTCGCCTCCTCCCGCGCGGTGGAGGCCGTGAAGATCGACATCGCGATGGGCAACCTGCCGGTGCTGATCGCGGCCACCCACTCCGGTGTCTCGGCCGGGCACCTCGGCCCGACCCACCACGCCCTGGAGGACCTCGCGGTGATGCGGGCCCTGCCCCACATGACCGTGGTCGTCCCCGGCGACGGCGCGGGCACCGCCGAACTGCTGCGCCAGGCCCTCGCCCTGGGCGGGCCCGTCTACTTCCGGCTCGGCCGGGGCGCCACGCCCGACCTGCCCGCGGGCCCGCCGCTGCGGCTCGGCAAGGCCCAGCAGCTCCGCCACGGCACGGACATCACGCTGGCGGCGTGCGGACCGTACCCGGTGCTGGCCGCCCTGGAGGCGGCCGATCTCCTGGAGCGCGACGGCATCACGGCGAACGTGCTGCACCTGCACACCGTCAAGCCGCTGGACTCCCGGGCGCTGCTGGGCGCGCTGGGCGTGCGCAACACGGTGATCACCGTGGAGGAGCACTGGGGGGCCGGCGGGTTCGGCTCGGCGGTCGCCGAGGCGCTCAGCGCCGTACGCCCGGTGCGGGTGCACCGGATGGCGCTGCCGGACGAATTCGTGCCGGTCGCCGGGGACCAGCGCCATCTGCTCGAACGGGGCGGGGTCAGCGCGCGGGCCATCGCCGACCGCGCCAGGGCGTCGCTCGACTCGCACCCCGGGGGTGTCCGGTGAGCGCCGCCGACACCTACCGTGCCGCCGGCTGGTGGCGGGACGAGACGGTGCTGCACGACCTGCGCCGCTGGGCCCGCGAACGGCCGGACAAGCCGGCCCTGGTCTGCTACCGGGGCGCCTCGTACGAGACGGTGAGCTACGCCGAGCTGGCCCGCCGGGTCGACCGGCTCGCGGTCGGCCTGCTGCGCCTCGGGGTGGGCCGGGGCGACGTGGTGACCCTGCAACTGCCCAACTCCTGGGAGCTGGTCGCGCTCTGCCTGGCCGCCGCCCGGGTCGGCGCGGTCGCCGGGCCGGTGGTCCCGGTGATGCGCCGCCGCGAGGTGGAGTTCATGACCCGGCTCACCGAGAGCCCGGTCTACATCGGCGCCGCCGAGCTGCGCGGCTTCTCGTACGCCGGCATGAGCGCCGAGATCGCCGGGGCCGTCCCCACCCTGCGCCACCGGGTGCTGCTGGGCGCCGATGACGGCGACGGCGCGCTGGACTTCGTACGCGACCTGTACGGGCCGGAGCCCGATCCGGAGCTGCTCGCCTCCCTGGACGCGATCGAGGCCGGGCCGGACGACGCCGCCCAGGTCATGTTCACCTCCGGGACCACCGGTGAGCCCAAGGGCGTGGTGCACAGCCACAACACCCTGTACTCGATGAACCGGGCGCAGGCCGACGTGCTGGGGCTGACCGGCGACGAGGTCACCGCGATGGGCTCGCCCACCACCCACCAGGCCGGGTTCACCTGGAACTTCGTGATGCCGCTGCTGCTGGGCGCCACCGCCGTCCAGGTCGACCGCTGGGACCCCCGGCAGATGCTGCGCACGCTCCAGGAGCAGCGGGTGACCTTCTTCATGGGCGCGCCCACCTTCCTGTCGGACCTGATCGACGCCCAGCGCGAGACGCCCCACGACCTGTCGGCGCTGCGGAGCTTCGCCACCGGCAGCGCGCCCATAGCGCCGCTGCTCGTGGAGGACGCGGACCAGGTGCTCGGCTGCCGGGTGTACGCCCTGTGGGGCATGACGGAGAACGGCTGTGTCACCGTCACCCGGCCCGGGCAACCGCCGCTGCGGGCGGCGGAGTCCGACGGCACGACGGTGCCGGGCATGGAGGTCCGCATCGTCGGCAAGGACGGCCGGGCGGTGGAGCCGGGCGCCACCGGGCTGCTCCAGGTACGGGGCTCGGCCCAGTGCCTGGGCTACTTCCGGCGGCAGGAGGTGTACGACGCCTCGGTCACCGCCGACGGCTGGTTCGACACCGGTGACCTGGCCCGCGACGACGGCCACGGCGGGATACGGATCACGGGCCGGGTCAAGGACGTGATCATGCGCGGCGCCGAGAACATCCCGGTGGTGGAGGTGGAGGCGGCGCTGCTGCGCCACCGCGCGGTCAAGGACGTCGCGGTGGTCGGCTACCCGGACCGGCGGCTCGGCGAGCGCGCCTGCGCGTTCCTGGTCACCACCGGCCCGGCCCCCGGCCTGGAGGAGGTGCGCGGCCACCTGGCGGGGCTCGGCATGGCACGGACGTACTGGCCCGAGCGGCTGGAACTGGTGCCCGCCCTGCCGAGGACACCCTCCGGAAAGATCCAGAAATTCGCCCTGCGGGACCGGCTCCGGGCCCAGGAAGGACCCACAGCGTCATGAACCTCGCCTTCACGGCCCGGCACGATGAACTGGCCAAGCGGATCGAGGAGTTCGCCGCCGGCGAGATCGCGCCGCACCGTCAGGACAACGACCGGCGCGGCGCCTACCGCCCGGGGACGGTCGAGGACCTGGCGGCGGCCGGCCTGTTCGCGCTGCGCGTGCCGGAGCGGTACGGCGGTCTCGGCCTCGACGCGGTCAGCGCGGGCATCGCGCTGGAGAAGCTCGCGGCGGCCGACCTGTCGGTGTGCTTCCCCGTGCTCAACGCCGCGCTCATCGGCGGCGTCCTCGCCTCCAGCGGCAGCCCGGAGCAGTTGGAGCGCTGGCTGGGGCCGATCGCCCGCGGCGAGGCGGTGGTGGCGCTCGCGCTGACCGAGCCCGGCCACGGCACGGACGCGGCGGGCATCGAGATGCGCGCCGAGCCGGACGGCGACGGCTGGCTGCTCACCGGCGAGAAGACCTCGATCATGGTGACCGCCTACGCCACCCACGCGCTGGTCTTCGCCCGCACCGGCGGCGAGGGCGCGCACGGCATCAGCGCCTTCTACACGAGGCTCGACGGCGACCGGGTCCGCAAGGAGCGGCTGACCGACCTCGGCTGCCGGGCGGGCGGCCGCGGCAGGCTGATCTTCGACGGGCTGCGGGTCGGGCCCGAGGACCTGGTCGGTTCTCCCGGCGGCGGCTTCACCGCCGTGATGCGCGGGTTCGGGGTCTCCCGGGCGCTGATCGCGCTGATGGCGATCGCCGTCGGGGACGCCGCCCTGGCGGAGGCGTACGCCCACGCGTCCGGGCGCACCGCCTTCGGGCAGCCCATCAGCCGGTTCCAGTCCGTGGTGTTCCCGCTGGTGGAGCACACCACGATGCTGCACGCGGCGCGGCTGGTCTGCTACGAGGCGCTCACCACGGCGGACCGGGGCGAGGACCCCCGTATCCCGTCGAACATGGCCAAGTGGTGGGCGCCGAAGGCGGCGGTGGAGGCGGTGCACCAGGCGCTGCTGACGATGGGTCACCGGGGCTGGAGCGAGGACGGCCCGGTCGCCCAGCGGCTGCGCGACGTGATCGGCCTCCAGCTCGCGGACGGTACGGCGGCGGCCACCAAGCTGACGGTGGCCCGGCTGCTGCTCGGCAAGGAGTACGCGCCGTGACCGCCCCGGTGGCCGAGGGGCCGGCGGGCGCGTTACGGACGGCGGACGCCGTACGGTCCGTGGCCGCCCTGCTGTCAGCGGGCGCCGGCCGGTGCCCGCAGCCCCTGGCGGTAGGTGCGCATCTTGGCGCGCGTCCCGCACACGGCCATGGAGCACCAGCGGCCGCTGCGGTTGCGGGCGCGGTCGTAGAAAGCCCACTCGCAGCGGTGCTCGTGACAGGCCTTCAGGCGCTGCCAGGTGCCGTCGGTGGCCGCCTCGACGACGATCGCCAGGACCTCGCCGATCATGCCGCGGGTTCCGGTGGCGCCGGGGCGGAGGCGGGGCGTGCCGGTCTCGTCGAAGGCCAGGACCAGCGGGCAGTCGGCGGCGACGCGGGCGACGACGGCGCGGGCCGCCGGGTCGGCTCCGGCGCCGTTGTTCTCCCGCAGCAGGGCGCGCAGCGCCTCGCGCACCTCGACCGCTTCACGCCGGTCGGCCTCGGTGGGGGCCGGGGCGCCGGCGGGGAAGCCCTGCCGCTCCATCCAGCGCGTCAGCCCCCCGACGGACGCGAACTCGTCGGGTCCGAACTCGACATTGACGCTGTTGACGAAGGACTGCACCAGCGCGAGGCGGCCGGGGGCCACCTCCCGGTCGCCCGGCTGCCGTACGGGCCTGTGTTCCGTCATCCCCCAGACCTTACCGGCCAACCACTTTCGCCGGTATCCCCCGCTCCTGTCCCTCCCCCCGTGAAAGGAACGTCATGACCAGCTCCAACAGCGCGACCGGAACACGGCCGCCGCTCCTCCTGCTGTGCGCCGCACAGTTCATGCTCGTACTCGACTTCGCCATCGTGAACGTCGCCCTGGTCCACATGCAGCGCGACCTGGGCTTCACCGCCAGCGGGCTCCAGTGGGTCGTGGGCGCCTACGCGCTGTTCTACGGCGGTTTCCTGCTGCTGGGCGGCCGGGCCGGTGACGTCTTCGGCCGCAAGCGCATGTTCGTGGGCGGCCTCGCGGTGTTCACCCTCGCCTCGCTCGTGGGCGGTATCGCCACCGAGCCGTGGGTCCTCGTCCTGGCCCGCGCGGTCCAGGGCCTGTCGGCGGCCGCCGTCTCCCCGGCGGTCCTGGCGATGATCGGCAGCGGGTTCCCGGAGGGCCCGGAGCGGGTGAAGGCCATGGGCATCTTCGGCGCCGTCTCCTCGGCCGGGTTCACCGGCGGTGTGGTCGCCGGCGGCCTGCTCACCGAGTACCTCACCTGGCGCGCGGTGATGCTGGTCAACGTCCCGGTCGGCATCGTGCTGGTGGCACTGGCCGCCCGAAGGCTGACCGCCGACCACCGCGCCACCGGTTCGGCCCGCCTGGACCTGCCCGGCGCGATCCTGGTCACCTCGGCGATGTGCGCCCTCACCTACGGCCTGACCATGGCCTCCGACCGTGGCTGGGACTCGGCCGTGGTGACGGTGTCGCTGGCGGCGGGCGCGGCCCTGCTGATCGCCTTCCTGGTGGTGCAGACCCGGGTCACCGGGCCGCTGGTGCCGCTGTCCATCTTCCGCAACCGCGCGCTGTCCTCGGGCAACGTGGTCGCGTTCCTGTCCGGCGGCGTGATGTCGGTGTCGACCTTCTTCATCACCATGTACATGCAGCAGGTGCTCGGGTACTCCGCGCTCAAGGCCAGCATGGGCTTCTTCCCGCAGGCCTTCGTGGTCTTCCTGGCCAGCCTCCCGGTCGTCAAGCTCACCCACAAGCTCGGCGCCCGCACCGTGCTGATCATCGGTGGTCTGCTGCTGGCCGTCGGGTCGGCGATGCTGGCCCAGGTGACGGCGGACAGCTCCTACTGGCTCGGCGTGCTGCCCGGCGGGGTGCTGCTGGGCCTCGGCGTGACGGTCATGATGATCGCGACCGCCATCGCCGGCACCAGTGGCGTCAGCGGCCCGCAGATGGGCCTCGCCTCCGGTCTGTTCAACTCCAGCCGCCAGCTCGGTGTCGGGCTCTGCCTCGCGGTGGGCGTGGCCCTGGCCGGTGTGGTGCACGGAACCGTCGCCAAGATCCCGGTCGGCGGCTTCCAGACGGCGTTCTGGTTCACCACCGCCCTGTCCGTGGGCATCACCGCGGTCTCGGTCCTCGGTCTGCGGCGCACCGCCGTGGCCTCGGCCGCGCCCGCCGCCCCGACCGCCACGGCGGCCGCTCCCGGCACGCCGGCCGGGGCCGCCGCCAAGTAGGCCCGCTGGTGACCGACGGCGGCCGGCCCCGTGGCGACGGGGCCGGCCGCCGCGCCGCTTCATGGCCGCGCGGCCGACAACCCGAGGAGAAGAGGAACAAGCGATGACACACGTACTCGTCGCGGGCGGCGGCATCGGCGGGCTCGCCGCCGCGCTGGGCCAGGCCCGGGGCGGACACCGGGTGACGGTCCTGGAGGGCCGGCCGGAGTTCTCGGAGATCGGCGCGGGCATCCAGCTCGCCGCCAACGCCTTCCACGCGCTGGGCGCCCTGGGGGTCCGTGACCGGGTGACCGGGCGGGCCGACTTCATCGACGAACTGCGCTTCATGGACGGCACATCGGGGCAGCGGGTCGCCGCCATGGAGCTGACGGGCGCGTACCGGACCAGGTTCGGCGGCCCGTACGCCGTGGTCCACCGCGGCGATCTGCACCGGGCGCTGCTGGACGGCTGCCGCGAGGCCGGCGTGGAACTGCTGGCCGGTCACCGGGTGACGGGCTACCGGCAGGACGGGGCGCGGGTCACGGCCCTCACCGCCGCCGGGGAGCGGTTCTCCGCCGACGTGCTGGTGGGCGCCGACGGGCTGCGCTCGGCGGTTCGGGCCCGGCTCGTCGGCGACGGCGGCCCCCGGATCTCGGGCCACACCATCTTCCGCTCCGTGATCCCGATGGACGAGGTGCCCCCGGAGCTGCGGTCCAGGAGCGTCACCCTGTGGGCGGGCCCGGGCTGGCACTTCGTGCACTACCCCATCGGCGGCGGGGCGTTCCTCAATCTCGCGGCCACCCGCGACGACGGTGCCCGCGAGGAGATCACGGGAGCACCCGCGAGCCGGTCCCACGTCCTGACCCGGTTCCCCGGCCTGTGCGACGACGCGCGGGAACTGCTGGAACTCGGGCGGGACTGGCGGATCTGGGTGCTGTGCGACCGCGACCCGGTCGACGGCTGGGTGGACGGCCGGGTGGCACTGCTCGGCGACGCCGCGCACCCGATGCTCCAGTACGCCGCCCAGGGCGCCTGCATGGCGCTGGAGGACGCGGTGGTGCTGGCCCGGCTGCTGCGCTGTGAGCCGTACGAGATCCCGGGGCGGTTGGTGGCGTACAACGCCCTGCGGCGCGACCGCACCGCCCGGACCACCCTGACGGCGCGCCGGATGGGCGACGAGCTCTACCACGCGGCCGGTGCGGGCGCGGCGTCGCGCAACGCGATGCTGTCGGGGCTCTCGCCCGAGGAGCTGCGCGAGGCCGTGGCCTGGCTGCACGGCTCCACCTCGTTCACCGAGGCCCCGGAGGCCGTGCTCGTACGGGCCGAGGGGGCATGAGCGATTCCGCCGCCGCACGCTCCGACGACCACCGCCCCCCGCCGGCCGATCCCCCCGGCGAGGGGCGGCGGCCGTGCGCGTCACGTCCCGCCACCGCACCGGCCCCGGTAGCGGTCGGCGAGCTCGGCGCCGATCCGGCCCAGCTCGGCCCGAACGGTGTCCGGTTCCACCACCTCCACCAGCGCGCCCCAGCCGGCCAGATTCCGGGCGAGGTCCAGCGGCGTCGGTGCGGCGAGGCGGACCCGGGCCCGCCCGTCGGCGGCCTCGCCGTCGGAGTGGCAGTGCCGTCCGAACCGGTCGCGCAGGACCGGCACGAACCGCGCCTCGATGAGCACGGTCGCCCAGGTCCGCGACCGCCGCTGCTCCACGTCGCCGACGACCTCCTGCCACGCCGTGGCGAGCGTGAAGTCGTCCGGGCGCTCGGCCGGTTCACCGGTCTCGTCGGCCGCGCCGATCCGGTCCACCCGGAAGGTGCGCCGCCCGCGTGCGGTGCCGGCGATCAGGTACCAGGTGTCGTCCTTGTCGACCAGGCCCCAGGGGTCGACGACCCGTTCGGTCCGCTCCCGGGCGCTGTCGGTGTACACCAGCCGGACCTTGCGCCGGCGGATCACGGCGCCCTGGAGCAGCTCGACCATCGCGGGCCTCGGGCGGTCCCGCTCGCCCCACGGGGTGGGGTCGACCATGGTGGAGTCGGCGGCGGCCACCGCGTCGGCCCGGAAGGTCTGCGGCAGCGCCCGGATCAGTTTGCGCAGCGCCGCCTTGACGTCGCCCGAAACGGCCGCGGCCGGGCCGACCAGCAGGAAGAGCGCCTGTGCCTCGGTGGCCGACAGGCCGCTGAGGTCGGTGCGGGCGCCGCCGACGAGCGACCAGCCACCGCCCCGGCCGGGCTGCGGGTACACCGGGATGCCCGCGGCGGACATCGCCTCCAGGTCGCGACGGGCGGTGGCGACGGACACCTCCAGCTCTCCGGCCAGCTCGGCGGCGGTCACCCGGCCACGGGCCTGCATGAGCAGGAGGGCCGCCACCAGACGGTCAGCGCGCATGCCCCCCACTTTCTCTCGAAAAGTGCTCAGTTGGTGAGCACTTTGGGTCAGAGGATGGTTACGGTCACGGAACGAAGGAAGGAACCACCCATGCTGCGAGGACTCGCCACCGTCAACTTCTTCGCCGACGATGTGGAAGCAGCCAAGAAGTGGTATGCCGAACTGCTGGGCGTCGAGCCGTACTTCGAGAGCCCGGGTGACGGCCAGCCGGCCGCCTACTACGAGTTCAGGATCGGTGACTACCAGACCGAACTGGGCATCATCGACCGGCGTTTCGCCCCGCCGGGCCTGCCCGGTGCCCCCGGGGGCGCGATCGGCCACTGGCACGTCGACGACGTGCGGGCCGCCCTCGACCGGCTGCTCGCCATGGGGGCCACGCCGTACACGCCGCTGACCGAGTACGGTCCCGGGTTCGTCACCGCGTCCGTGACCGACCCCTTCGGCAACGTCCTGGGCGTCATGTACAACGAGCACTACCTGGAGATGCTCGGCGGCTGACCCACGAGCCGCGGCCCCCGCGCGGTGGGCGCGGGGGCCGCGGCGGTCCAGGTGGTGGTCAGGCAGCGGCGGTGGTACGGGCGACCAGTTCGGCCATCTTCACCACCGTCGGCTCGTCGAAGAGGTCGACCAGCTCCAGGTCCACCCCGTGCAGTTCGCGGACCAGTTCCGTCAGCCGGGCCGCCCGCAGCGAGTCGCCGCCCAGGTCGAAGAAGTTGTCGAGCACCCCGACCCCGTCCAGTTCCAGGACCTTGGTCCACAGCCCGTGCAGCGACTCCTCCAGGGCCCCGGACGGAGCCTGGTAGGGGGTGTCGACCTCCGGGCGGGAGCGCGGCGGCTCGGGCAGCGCGGCCCGGTCGATCTTGCCGTTGGTGCTGGTGGGCAGCCCGCCGACGACATAGGCCGCGGGCACCATGAAGGACGGCAGCCGCTGGGCGAGGCCGCGCCGGATGTCCCGCACCGAGGGCGCCGCCCCGGCGCCCGGCTCGATGTAGGCGGTGAGCTGTACGTCGCCCTGCCCGTCCTGCCGGGCGAGCACGGCGGCCTGCCGGACGCCGGGCAGCGTGGTCAGGACGACCTCGATCTCGCCGAGGTGGACGCGGTTGCCGCGCACCTTGACCTGGTTGTCGGTGCGGCCGACGATCTCGATGCTGCCGTCCGGCCAGTACCGGGCGAGGTCGCCGGTGCGGTACATGACGGGGTGCCGGGCCGGGTCGATCGGGTTGGTGATCCACTTCTCGGCGGTGGCCTCCGGGCGGCCCAGGTAACCGGCCGACAGGCTGACTCCGGCGATGCACAGCTCGCCGACCAGCCCCGGCGGCAGCGGGCGGAGGTCCTCGTCCAGGACGTAGCTGGTGACGTTGGTGGTGGGCCGGCCGATCGGCGGCAGCCTGCGGGCCCGCCCCTCCTCGCCGAGTTCCGCCCCCAGTTCGGTGATGTCGCAGGCGGCGACGACGGTCGCCTCGGCGGAGCCGTACAGGTTGATCAGCTTGAACGGCAGCCCGGCCGGCGGCCAGGACTGGATGCGCTCGCCGCAGACCCGGATGTTCTCCAGCGGGGTGTCCTCGGGCCACTCCAGGCGCCACAGCCGCTCGGCCATCGGCTTCATCAGCAGGGTGGTGGTGATGCCCTCGCGCAGGAACCACTCCTGGAGGCGGTACTCGGAGGCGACCACGGACACGTCCGGGATGTGCACGGTGCCGCCGACGGCGAGCACCGGGAAGCACTCGACCTCGATCATCCCGTAGCCGGGGGCCGCCAGCCAGGTGCCCTGGGAGGCGCTGGTCATGCCGCACAGCTCGCTCATGCTGTGGATCAGGTTGCGGGCGGCCCCGAAGCGGACCATGACGGCCTTGGGGGCGCCGGTGGAGCCGGACGTGTAGCAGATGTGGATGGTGTCGTCCGCGCCGACGGGCTCGCTGACCTCGGTGACCGGCTCGGAGCGCCAGTCCTCGGTATCGAGGGCGATGACCTGAGCGGAACCGGCCACCTTCGACTCGTGGGCGGCCAGGGTCAGTACGGCGGCGGCCGAGGCGTCCTCGATCATGAAGCGGATGCGGTCCGCCGGGAAGTCGCTGTCCAGCAGGATCGCGGCACAGGCCAGCTTGAAGCAGGCGAGCTGGGCGATCAGGCTCTCCGCACCGCGCGGGAAGCAGACGCCGACCCGGTCGCCGGGCCGCACGCCGCGGGCGGTCAGCCGGTGGGCGAGCTGGTTGGCCGCCTGGTCCAGCTCGCGGTACGTCAGCCGGGCGCCGGGCAGGATCACGGCCAGCGCGTCGGGGGTGCGCCGGGCGTGCTCCGCGACCCGCTCGTGGAAGAACGGCTCGGGGACCGGTCCGGCGGTGTCGTTCCACTCGACCAGGATGCGGTGGGTCTCCTCCTCGGTGAGGAGCGCGATCTCGCGCACGGTGCCCTCGGGCGCGGCGGCCAGCGCGTCGAGCACCCGCTCCAGGTGGCGGGCGTACTGCTGGGCGGCGTGCTCGTCGAACTCGGCGCTGTCCAGGGTGAGTTCCATCGCCCCCTCGGGCACGGAGACGGCCAGGGTGAGGGCGGCGGGCGCCTCGCCGGCGGGCCGGCCGGTGGTGGTCACCGCCGCGTGCGCAGGACGCCCGGCGGGCGCCCCGGTGCCGGTGGCCCCGGCCCGCGCGGCGGCGTCGAGGAGCTGCGCGGCGGTGGTGTCGCCGGCCACGCGTATCGCGGCGGACTCGAAGGAGCCAGGGCGTCCTTGCCGCGCGATGAGCAGTTCCGTCTCGCCCGTGTAGCGGTGCACGAGCGCGGCCAGCGCGGCCGTCGCGTACTCCTCGGGGCGGGCGGCGGCGGGCGCGGGGACAGCGAGGGCGTGCCGGTGCGGTGCGGCGGTCCGCGCACCGTCGAGGACGCGGGCCAGGGGCAGGGTCGAACTCGTGTTGACTGCCACGGTCTTGTTTTCCTTTCGGGTCGTTCACGAAGTCGTCAGGACGGCGCGGGGGCCGGGGCGGCGCGGGGGCCGCGGGTCAGATCCGGGGCGCCGGACGGGCGGCCGTACGGCGGGCGGCGACGGCGGAGGCGAGTTCCTCGACCATCCGGGCCGTCTCCGGCCAGCCGACGCACGCGTCGGTGACGCTCTGCCCGTAGGTGAGCCGGTCGGTGCGGCCGATCTGGAGGTCCTGGCGGCCCGGGGACAGGAAGCTCTCGATCATGACGCCGGCGACCCCCTGCTCCCCGGTGGCGATCCGCCGCGCGATGTCGCCGATCACCAGGGGCTGCCGCTCGTGGTCCTTGTTGCTGTTGCCGTGGCTGGCGTCGACGATCAGGCGCTGCGGCAGCCCCGCGGCGGCGAGCTGCGCCAGGACCTCGGCGACCGGCTCGGCACCGTAGTTGGGGCCCGTGCTGCCGCCGCGCAGCACCACGTGGCCGTCGGGGTTGCCCTCGGTGCTGACCACGGCCGCCCTGCCGTCGTCGCCGATGCCGGGGTATACGTGGGGGTGCGAGGCGGCGACGATGGCGTCCAGCGCGTCCTCGACGCTGCCGCCGGTGGCGTTCTTGAAGCCGATCGGCATGGCGAGCCCGCTGGTGAACTGGCGGTGCACCTGGCTCTGTACGGTACGGGCGCCGATGCAGCCCCAGGAGACCGCGTCGGCGAGGTAGTGCGGGACCAGCGGGTCGAGGAACTCGCAGGCGACCGGCAGCCCGCCGCCCGCGATCTGGGCCATCAGCCCCCGGGCGAGCCGCAGCCCGCTGGGCAGGTCCTGGGAGCCGTCCAGCCGGGGGTCGCTGAGCAGACCCTTCCAGCCGACCCGGGTACGGGGCTTCTCGACGTACACCCGCATGACCACCAGCAGGCGGTCCTCGAACTCGGCGGCGAGCGCGGAGAGCCGCTCGGCGTAGGTGAGTGCGGCGTCCGGGTCGTGGACGGAGCAGGGGCCCGCGATGACGACCAGGCGGTCGTCCTGGCCGGCGAGCACGCGGGCGATCTCCCGCCGGGCTCTCTGGGTGGTCTTGCGGGCGAGT
Source organism: Streptomyces sp. NPDC049837 (assembly GCF_040674455.1). Taxonomy (NCBI): domain Bacteria; kingdom Bacillati; phylum Actinomycetota; class Actinomycetes; order Kitasatosporales; family Streptomycetaceae; genus Streptomyces; species Streptomyces sp. NPDC049837. Next base: position 134,465 of record NZ_JBFAMP010000013.1, read on the forward strand.
GGCGGTAGCGGGATCTCCTCGCGCAGCTCGGCGGGGGCGGGCAGCCGGGTGGCGGCCGGGGCGCCGGGGAACGTGGTGGCGGTGAGGGCGGCCGGGGTGTGGAAGAGGCTCATGTGAGTACGTCCCTTTCCGGGGCGGATGCGGGCAGGAGGGGTGGGGCCTGGGAGATCAGATGCCGTCGGCGGTGAGGACGGCGGCGGAGAAGGTGAAGCCCATGCCGGTGCCGAGCACGAGGACGCGGTCCCCGGGGCTCAGCAGGTCATTGCGAAGCAGGTGGTCCAGGCCGTAGAGCTGGTCGCAGGGGCCGAGGTGACCGATGGTCAGCCCCAGCTCGTGCAGGGAGTGGCGCGGGGCGATGTCCAGGTGGCGTACGAAGCTCTCGCGGTGCAGGGTCCGGCCGACGAAGGGGGTCACGAACCAGTCGATGCCGTCCGGGGCCACGTCCGCCTCGGCCAGGGCGCGGCCGACGACGCTGCGGGTGCGCTCGACCGACCTGGTCTGCACGTCCCGCAGCGACACCTCGCCGGTGGCGAGGAACTCGCGGGTCCGGCGCCGCATGTCCGGCTGCTCCCCGGGCGCGGTACGGAAGGGCTCGGCGCCCCGGGACAGGCCCTCCAGGACCGTGTCGGTCTCGCTGACCAGCGAGCGGAGCCGGAGCCGCCCCGTGTCACGGGTGACCACGGCGGCCGCGGCGCCGTCCCCGAAGACCATGCCGGGCGAGGTGTACCAGCGGTCGCTGGGCGGCGCGAAGCGGTCGGCGAGGGTGATCAGCGCGGAGGGCACGTCGGGGCGGGCGATCAGGGTGGAGGCGGCGACGTCGAGCGAGGCGAGGGAGCCGTTGGACCAGGCGGCGACGGTCATCGGCATGCTGTTGAGGCGGGGGCCGAGCAGTTCGCGGGCGATCCAGCAGGCGGCGGGCCACATGTCGATGCCCTGGAAGTGGCCGTGACTGTGCAGGACCAGGGAGTCGGGGTCGACCCGCGCGCCCTTGTCGCCGGCCTCCTTCACGGCCTGCCGGCCCGCGGTGACCGCCATCTCCGGAGGCGCCTCGGCCGAGCGGGAGTAACTGATCATCCCGGTGCTCGCGGCGGCCTCGGCCGAGTACGAGCCGTCGGCCACCGCCTCGGTCACCGGCACGGTTTCGCCGAGGACACCTCCGGTGCCGGCGATCCAGATGTTGTCGAAGCGCATCGGACATGTCCTTTCGTGGGGAGGGGGCGTTGGGAGGGGCGGGGATGGTACGGACCCCGGGGCGGGGGTGGTTCGGACCCGAACTCCCGTTACCGGTAATGACGTTATGCAGGTATCACCATGGGGACAACGGCCTGCCCATAAGGCCCCCTTACCTCTCCGAGCAGCTCGCCGATGAGGTCCGCGAGCAGCTCCCCGCCACGTCGGGTGAGCACCGAGGCGGGGTGGAACTGCACCGAGGCGAACCCCGGCCCCCGCAGGGCGTGCACCTCTCCGCTCTCCTCGCGGAAGACCCGCACCTGGCCCGGGCGGGCCGGGCAGTCGATCAGATCGCTCGGGGCGTGCGCGGCGAAGGTGTTGTAGAAGCCGACCGGTTCCCTCCGGCCGAAGCAGTCGATGTGGCGCTGGAGACCCTGGGTGGGCATCGGATGCCGCACGAGCGGGAGCCCCAGCAGGGTGCTCAGCACCTGGTGGCCCAGGCAGACGGAGAGGAACGGCACGCCCCGGTCGAGGAGTTCCCCGGTCAGCCGCCGAAGCCTGGCGATCTTGGGGTCGGCCACGTCCCTCGGGTCCCCGGGCCCGGGGCCGACGATGACCAGGTCGTGCGCGGCCGGTTGGACGTCCTCGTCGAAACGCCGCACCACGACCCGCAGCCCCTGCGCCTCCAGCAGGTGGCGGGCCATCGCGGTGAAGGTGTCCTCCGCGTCGATCACCAGCACCCGCCGGCCGGCCAGCGCGGGCACCGGACGGGCCCGGTCCCCGGGCGGCCGGAACCAGAAGCCGGCCAGCGGCCGGTTGCGCGCGGCCAGCGTCCGCAGCACCTCCGGGTGCGTCGCGAGCGCGGCCGCCGGCGCCGGCCCCGCCGTGGCGCCCACGGGGGAACGCAGCGCCTCGATGAGCCCGGCGGCCTTGGCCCGGGTCTCCGCCGCCTCGCCGGCCGGGTCGGAGTCGCGCACCAGGGTCGCGCCCACCGGGATGCGGAGCTGACCCGCCGCGTCGATCTCCGCCGTACGGATGAGGATCGCCGAGTCCATGCTGCGGGCCCCGTCCTCGTCCCGGCCGATCAGCGCCGCCACTCCGGCGTAGTAGCCACGGCCCTCGGGCTCATGACGGCTGATCACCTCGCAGGCGCTCTCCAGCGGCCCGCCGGTGACGGTAGGGGCGAACAGGGTCTCCCGGAGGATGTCGCGTACGTCCAGGGAGCTGTGGCCCTCGATGAGGTACTCGGTGTGGGCGAGCCGGGCCATCTGCTTGAGGGCGGGCCCGGTGACCCGGCCGCCCAGGTCACAGACGCGGCCCATCATCTTGAGTTCCTCGTCGAGCACCATGTACAGCTCGTTGGCCTCCTTGGGGTCGGCGAGGAAGTCGAGCACGCCCGCCAGCTCGGGGCCGTCCGCCGGGTAGCGGTAGGTGCCGCTGATCGGATTCATCACCACCTGTCCGGCGTCCAGGCTGATGTGGCGCTCCGGGGACGCCCCGACGAAGGTGCGGTCCCCGGTGTGGATGACGAACGTCCAGTAGCCGCCGGGGTCGCGGCCCGCCAGGCGGCGGAAGAACGACAGCGCGGTGCGGGCCGACCAGTCGTCGATGCGCGCGGTGAAGGAGCGCTTGATGACGAAGTTGGCCCCGGCGCCCCGGCCGATCTCCTCGGTGAGCACCCGGCGCACCCGGGCCGCGTACTCGGCGTCGTCGGCGTCGAAGCGGCCCTCCTCCATGCCGATCGGTACGTCGGGCAGCGCGGCCAGCACCTCGTCGAGCTCCAGCACCGCCTGGTCCTCGACCGCCATCGTGAGCAGCGGCGCCCCGTCGTCGGGGCAGGCGAAGCCCCGTTCGCGGATCTGCCGGTAGGGCAGCAGGGCGAGGACCTCGTGCCGGGCGCCGCCGCCCGCCGGCTCCGGCGCGGGCGGCAGCGGGATGTCGGCGATCAGCTCCCGCTCGGTGGTCCGGCCGGTGATCAGGTCGATCCGGTCAGGGCCGGTGGCCCCGGGCCGGTGGAGCAGGGCGAACGGTGGCGGATCGGCGCCCAGCACCCGGTACAGCAGCGGATGCACGCTCATCGCGGTGCTCATCGCGACGCACCTCCGTCCAGCGCGGCGAGGACCGCCCGGGTGGACAGGGTGACCGAGCAGCGGGAGGAGACGTACTCCAGCGTCTCCCGGTGGCGGTCGGCGGAGAAGTCGGCGACCGCGTCGCCCACCACGAAGGTCTGGATGTCGTGCGAGAAGCCCTCGTGGGCGGTCATCAGGATGCCGACGTGGGCGTAAACGCCGCAGATGACGAGCTGGTCGCGGCCGGTGCGGCGCAGCAGGGCGAGCAGGTCGGTACGGCAGAAGGCGCTGGGCCGCCACTTGGTGAACACCCGGTCCCCGGGGGCCGGCGCGATGCGCTCCGGGATGGCGCGGTGGTCGGGGTCGGCGCTCATCCCGGCGCCCCAGAAGTCCTTGAGCAGTCCGCGCTGTTCGTCCGTCATGCCTCCGGGCTGGGCGGTGTAGACGACCGGCGCCCCGGCGGCGGCGAAGGCGCGGCGCAGCGCCTCGGTGTTGTCCAGCAGGTCGGTCAGCGGCTGGCGGCCGTCGTCCGGGCCGCCGTGCCCGAAGGGGCTCAGGAAGTATTTCTGAAGGTCGTGCACGAGCAGCACGGCACGGTCGGGGTCGACCGCCCAGGGAGCGGTGTTGCGCGGCAGCTCGTGCTCGGCCGGCATGGGATACGAGTCGATCAGCGGGATCGCCATGGTGGCTCCAGGAAAATGAGAACGTGAAGTAAGGGGTTCAGACGCCGAGCGCGGCGCCGCCGTCGACCGTCAGGCCGTGCAGGGTGATGTGCGCGGCCCGGTCGGAGAGCAGGAAGAGCACCGCGTGCGCGATGTCCTCGGGCTGGGCGAGGCGGCGGAGCGGAATCCCGACGCGGTAGGTGGCGGGCGAGCCCTCGACGGAGGGCCGGGTGGCGTCGCCGTCCGCGTACATCGAGGTGAGCATCGGCGTCTCGGTGGAGCCGGGGGCGACCACGTTGCAGCGGATGCCGTACCGGGCGAGTTCGAGCCCGAGGGTCTTGGTGAAGCTGGTGGCCGCCGCCTTCGAGGCCGCGTAGGCCGCCATGTTCCAGCGCGGGATGCCGGCCGCGTTCGAGGCGACCGTGACGATCGCCCCGGACCTGCGCGGCACCATCCGGTTGGCGACCGCCCGGCTGACGTGGAAGACACCGGTGGCGTTGACCGCGAAGGTGGTGTCCCAGTCCTCGTCGCTGAAGTCCGCGACCTCGCCGGTACGCAGCACACCGGCGGCGTTCACCAGGTGGTCCAGGGGCCCCAGTTCACTCTCCGCGCGGTCGACGGCGGCGTCCACCTCGGCGCTGGAGCGCACGTCCACGTCCAGCGCCAGGACGGCCGCGCCCTCCGTCCGCAGCTCCTTCGTCAGCGGTTCCAGGGCGGCCGGGTCGGCGTCGAGCAGCGCCACGCGGGCGCCCTCCGCGGCCAGGGCGCGGGCGACCGCCGCGCCGATCCCGCCCGCAGCCCCGGTGACCAGGGCCGTCTTGGTGTTCATCGCCGTTCCTTCCGGTCGGTGGGGAGGGGTGCCAGGCCCGCCCCGGCCAGCCGGCGGGCCGCGAGCGTCTCGGTGCGCTGCCGCAGCCGGGCGGCGACCGCGTCCGCGTCCACCCCGAGGCAGCGCACCGTGAAGGAGCTGAGCGCCTCCAGGTAGTCGGCCTCCAGGGCGTCCTCGTCGAGACCGGTGGACCGGCCGTCCTCGATCAGGACGCGGCCCGCGACGACCACGGTGTCCACGTCCATGGAGCCGCCCAGGGACAGGAAGCCCTCCAGCGGGCGGGGGTTGAGCAGGTAGCGCCAGTCGTCGGTGCTGACCAGCAGCAGGTCGGCCTGCTTGCCGGGTTCGAGGCTGCCGATCCGGTCGGCCTGGCGGAGCCCTCGGGCGGGCAGCCGGGTCGCCATCGCGAGCGCGTCGGTGGGGAGCACCTCGGTGGGGTCGGCGTACATCTCGTTGTAGATCTGCCAGGCCGTCCGCATCGCCTCGGCCATCCCGCCCAGCGGCATGGCCGCGCCGTCGGTGGACAGCGAGACGTCGAGCCCGGCCCGCCGGAACTCCGGGAACGCCCGGGTCTCGGTGAGCGAGGCCTCCCCGGCCTGGCCGTACTTGGCCGGCGAGTGGCTGATGTGGGCGCCCGCGCCGATCAGCAGCGCCCGCTCGCCCGCGTCGGCGAACGCGCAGTGCACCGCCATGAACCGGTCGGACAGCAGCCCGAGGTCGGCGAACCGGCGCACCGGGGTGGACCCGTGGTAGGCGAGCATCACGTCGGCCTCGTTGCGCAGCGCCCCGACGTGAGCGGCGAAGGGCACGTCGAAGCGGGCGACCAGCTCGGCGAAGCCCGCGCCCAGTTCGTCGGTCATGTTGGTGCCGTAGACGGCGGTCGGCCAGGCCCGGACGAGCCCGGAGGGGTCGGACTCGCAGTCGGTCAGGAGCTTCTCGATGCGCTGGAGCTCGCCGTCGGCGTCGCGGGTGCGGCGGAACCGGGAGTCCCCCGGGGCGCACACCGCGTCGGACGCCCAGGTGCTCACGGTGATCCGCATCCCGAGGTCGCGGGCGGCGCGGGCGAGCGCCTCCGGCTTGTTGAGCGAGCCGACGTCGCCCAGGGCGGTGACGCCGGAGCGGAGCTGGGTCCACATCGAGTAGCGGGCGATGGCGAGCGCCTCGTCGGGGGTGAGCCGGTCGACCTGGCCGTGGAAGGAGTCGAAGATGACGGAGATCTGCGGGACGTCGCCGCCGAGCGCCATGAACACCGGCTTGTCGTCGCGGTCGGAGGCGTCGCGCAGCGCGCCCTTGAAGGGGAAGCGCATCGCGAACATCTCGTGCCAGTGCGGGTTGACGAAGCCGGGCAGGACCATCCGGCCCCGGGCGTCGATCGTCCGCAGCCCGGCGCGGTGTTCGGGCCGGATGGCGGCCTCCACCTCCGCGACCGTGCCGACGGCGACCACCACGCCGTCATCGGCGAGGACGGCGCCGTCGGGCACGACGCGGTCGGTGTGGTCCGCCGGGTAGAGGCAGCCGCCCTTGACCAGCAGGGCGTTCATCACGCCACCTCCGTGGTCCGGGCGTGCCAGGCGGCGGTGAGGTGGCGGTGCCAGTCGTCGAGCGTGGGCGCGGCGGCGAGTTCGGCGAACTCGGCGGGCAGGCCCTGCCTGCGCCAGCGGGTCACCAGGCGCATCATCTCCAGTGAGCCGAGCCCGAGGTGGACGAGGTGGGCGTCACCGGGTATCGCGCCGGGCGGTGTGCCGAGCACGGTGGCCACTTCCTGCCGGAGTTCCTCGGCGGACAGCGGCGTCGTACGAGGTGCGGTACGGGAACCGGATATACCGGCCATGGCGGATCACCCCTTCTGTGGGTACGGGACGGGCGTGGACGTGCCGGGCGCCGACGGGACCCCGGCCGGTGCGGCCGCGGCCTGTGCGGTCGCGGCCTGTGCGGTCGCGGCCGGTGCGGCGGGCCGCGGGAGCCAGTCGCGCGGCAGCGCGGGATCGGCGGCGGCGGTGGTGAGGACCTTCTTGTCGACCTTTCCGAGCGGGGTCAGCGGCAGGGCCGGGACGTATTCGGCGCGGTCCGGCAGCTTGTAGTCGGCGAGCCCGCGCGCGTGCAGCGCGGCCTTGAGTTCGGCGAGCACCGGGGGCGCGTCGTCGCGGGCGACGAGGAAGGCGTAGATCCGCTCGCCGAGGAACTCGTCGGGCACGGGCACCACGGCCGCCGCGGCGACGCCCGGGCAGGTGACCAGGTGCGCCTCCACCTCACCGGCCGCGATCTTGTCGCCGCCCCGGATGACGACGTCCTTGAGCCGCCCCTGGACGATCAGGCGGCCCTCCGGGGTGAGACTGGCGAGGTCGCCCGTGCGGTAGAAGCCGTCGTCGGTGAACGCCCTGGCGTTGTGCTCGGGGGCGCGGTAGTAGCCGCGCAGGGTGTACGGCCCCCGGGTGAGCAGCTCTCCGGTGGCCCCGGCCGGCAGCTCCGCCCCGCGCTCGTCGACGATCTTCACCTCGTCGGCCGGGGACACGGGCCGCCCCTGGGTGTGCAGGACGGAGTGCGGGTCGTCGTCCGGCCGGGACATCGTCAGGAGCCCCTCCGCCATGCCGAACACCTGCTGGAGCCGGCAGCCCAGCTCGGGGGTGATGCGGGCGGCGAGCTCCGGTTCGAGCCGGGCGCCGCCGATCTGGAGCACCTCCAGGCTGGACAGGTCCGCGTCGGACCACTCGCGCTCGTCCAGCCAGAGCCTGGCCACGGTCGGCACCACGGACGTCAGCGTGACCCGCTCCCGCTCGATCAGCCGGAAGCAGTCGTCGGCCGTGGGGTCCGGGGCGAGCACCACGGTGCCGCCGGACGACAGCGTGCCGATCACGCCGGGGCAGCCCCAGGTGAAGTTGAACTCCACCGGCAGCGCCGCCAGGTAGACGTCGCCGGGCGTCAGACCGGCGAGGGCGGCCACCGTACGGGTCTGGTACGCGTAGTCGTCATGGGTGCGCGGGATGAGCTTGGGCAGCGCGGTCGTCCCCCCGGAGAGCAGGAAGAACGCCACGTCGGAGGGGTCGTTGGGAGGAAGCGGAACCGGGTCGGCGTCGAGCGAGTCCAGCGGTACGACGCCGGGCGCGCCGGCGGCGTCGCCCTGCACGAAGATCCGCCGCAGCGCGGGCAGTTCGGCCGCCAGCTCCAGGGCGAGCGCGGTGTGGTCGAAGCCCCGGAAGACGCCGGGGACGACGTAGCCGGAGGCCCCGGACAGCTCGATCAGGTGCCGGATCTCGTTCCTCCGGTGCGAGGCGAGCGAGAACACCGGCTTGGCACCGGCCCGGAACAGGGCGAACGCCACCTCCACGAACTCGGGCACGTTGGGGAGCTGGAGGACGATCCGGTCCCCCCGCGCGACGCCCTGCCGGACGAACCCGGCGGCCAGCCGGTCCACCCGGTCGGCGAGTTCGGTGAAGCCGATCCGGCGCTCACCGGCGACCAGCGCGGTGGCGTCGCCGTACCGGCCGGCCCAGGCACGGGGCAGCGACCCGAGGTCGGTGCCGTTCCACAGCCCCTCCCGCCGGTAGCGCTCGGCCGTGGCGGCCGGCCAGGGGGTGCATCCTTCGAGCATCACAGGTCTTCCTCCTGTCGTGCGGTGCCGGGCAGATAGGGCGCGGTGATCTCCACGACCGCGCAGGCGACCTCCATGCCGGGGCCGGCGGCGAGCAGCAGCACGTGGTCCCCGGGGGCGACCTCGCCCCTGGTCCACAGGCGTTCGAGCCCGATGAACGGGTCGGCGGCGCCGACGTGCCCGACGTGGCGGGTGAACTCCCAGGTGCCGTCGGCGGCTTCGACGTCCAGCGGATCGAGGTAGATGGTGTGCAGGGCGCCGTCGGCGTACCCGGTGTGGCAGATCCTGGCCACCTTCTCCAGGCCGGTCCCCGCCTCGTCGAGGGCGCGCCCGACGGCTTGGGCGACCACGTCGCCGAGGTGCGTCTTCGGCGGCGCCGCCCCCTGGGCCCACTGGCGGCGCCAGTGGTCGCTGCGCTCCTCGAAGTTGAGGGAGCGGCCGACGGTGATGCCGGGCGGGAAGAGCTGCTCCCCGCCCCGGTGCAGCTCCTCCATCGAGGGGGCGGACACCGCGCCCACCGACAGCAGGCGGGCGAAGCCCTCGCGCCGGGACAGCACGGCTGCCGCGCCGCCGTCGCCGAGGAGGAACAGCCGGGAGGAGCGCCAGCGGTCCACCAGGGGGGCGGAGAAGTTGTCGGCCGCGGTGATCAGTACGGCGTCCTCGCCGCCGTCGGAGGAGAGCCGGTGCGCGGCCATCTCCAGGGCGGTCAGCATCCCGAGGCAGCCGGGGCCGACCTGGGCGGCGCCGATGGGCCGGTCCAGGGTGCGGTGGAGGACGTAGTGCGGTGCGGACCAGCCGTCGGGGCCCTGGTGGTAGGTGGCGCAGTGCAGCAGGGCGCCGTAGTCCTCCCGGGCGAGCCCGGTGCGGCCGGCTCTGCGGAGGGCGGTGCCGGCGGCGCGTACCGCCATGTCGGGGGCCGGGAGCTCCCCGGCGACCCGCACGGCCAGCATCCCGGACGCCGTGCGGTCGGCCTCCTCGTACCAGCCGCGGGCCACCGCGTCGGCGGTGCTCACCTCCCCGGGCAGCCAGCTCCCGATGCCCGCGAGGTGGAGAGCGGCGGTCACCCTCATCGGGCACCGCCCGCCCCGGCCGGCACCAGGAACCGGGCGACGCTGTCGAGCTTCTCGCAGGTCTCCTCGAACTCGCGCTCCGGCGTGGAGTGCCCGACGATGCCCGCGCCGGCCCGCAGCCAGGTGCGCCCGTCCCTGCGGTAGGCGCTGCGCAGCACCAGAGCCGCGTCCATGGCTCCGGTGTGGTCGACGGTCAGGACGGCGCCGCTGTACAGGCCGCGGGGCTCCGGCTCGTGGCGGCGTATGGAGTCGTACGCGGCCGCCTTGGGCACCCCGGAGGCGGTGACGGCGGGGAAGACCGCCCCGAAGGCGTCCCACGCCTCCCGGCCGGGCGCGAGCCGGCCGGCGACCCGGGAGGCGAGGTGCTGGACGCTGCCGCGCTCGCGGATCGCCATGAACTCCGGGACCTCGACGGAGCCTTCGACGCAGACGTCGTGCAGCTCGTCGGCGCCGACCTTGACGGAGATGGCGTGCTCGTAGACCTCCTTGGGGGAGCCGAACAGGTCGGCCCGCAGGCTCTGGTCGACGACCGCGTCCCCGGTGAGGGCGCGGGTGCCGGCCAGCGGCTGGCTGACGACCCTGCCGTCGGCGGTGACCTGGACGACGATCTCGGGGCTGAATCCGATGGCCTCGGTGCCGCCCAGGTTGAGCATGAAGGAGCGGGCCGGGTTGTTGCCCCGGCGCCCGGCCACGTAGGTGCGGGTCAGGTCGACCTCGCCGTCGACCTCGACGACCCGGGACAGGATCACCTTGTGCAGTTCGCCCGCGTTGATCTCGTCGACGGCGAGCCGCACCGCCTCCCGGTACCGGTCGCCGCCGGTGGCGTGCACGTCCAGCGGCCGGGGCTGCCCGGCGGGGGCCGGGGAGGCGCTGGCGACGGTGGCGAGCAGGGCGTCGAGGGCGGCCTGGTCGGCGGCGCGCAGCAGGGCGTGCCCGGCCTCGAAGCGGACCTCGGCGCGGGGCACGACGAGGTGCATCAGGCGGCCGGGGCCGATGCCGTCCAGGTTGCCGTCCTTGGCGTACGACAGCTCGAAGGCGGCCCAGCCGTAGGCCCGCCAGTACGGCACGGCGACGGTGTCGAGCAGCTCGGACACCAGGTGCAGCGGCTGGTCGCTCCAGGGGCGGAAGGCGTCCGGGACGTCCTCCTGCGTCAGCCGGGCGCCGGTGCGGTCCAGCGTCAGCTCGGCACGCACGCCACCCGCGTAGGACCAGTCGCCGCCGTTCTCGTAGATGACGTACGACTCGTGCAGACCGGAGTCCGCGAGGCGGGCGGCGACCGCCAGCGGGTCCTCGGTGAGCTGGAGCTGGGTCTCGAAGTAGTGGCGCGAGGCGAGGGGGCTCATCGGAAGGTTCCTCCTTGGTAGCGGTTACCTTCAAAAACGATACGGAGGTAACAGCCCCTGCCCCAGCGCCCGTTGATTAGCCCCCGTGATGGGAACGCGAACCTGTGGCGTTATCGCGCCTCATATGCCGGGCGGCGGATATCGATTGCCTGTACGGAAAGGATGTCGGCAGGACCGGTACTCGCGCGTTCGGAGGGGGACGGGTGCGTGGAGAGCGAGCGGAGCGACCACAACGACCTGAGCGGTACGGTCCACGGCCCCGCCGTGCAGGCCGGCGCCGTGTACGGGGGGATACACATCCGCTCCGGCGACGGGGACGCGGCGGCGCGGCAGCCCTGGCAGTTGCCGCCGTCGGTGCGGATCACCGACCGGGCAGCGGAGCAGGAGGCCCTGGAGCGGCACCGGGCGCGGACCGAGCGGGAGGGGCACCCGACGCTGGTGGCGGTCAGCGGGCTGGGCGGGGTGGGCAAGACCGCCGTCGCGCTGGCCTGGCTGCACTCCTTACGGACCCGCTTCCCCGGCGGCCAGTTGTACGCCGACCTGGGCGCCCGGTCCCCCGGCGGGCCGGTCAGCCCGGGCGAGGTGCTGAGCCGGTTCCTTCGGGCGCTCGGGGTGCCCGCCGCCCAGGTGCCGGCGGCGATGGCCGAACGCGCGGCGCTGTACCGGTCCTTGACCGCCGGCCGGCCGTTGGTGGTCCTCCTCGACGACGCCGCCACCGCCGCCCAGGTGCGGCCCCTGCTGCCGGGCGGGCGGAGCGTGACGGCGGTGACCAGCCGCTGGCGGATGCCGGGGCTGACCGTCGACGGCTGCTACGCGCTGCATCTGGAGCCGCTCACCCCGGACGCGGCGGTCGAGCTGCTGGCGGCCGTGCTCGCCGACGACCGGGTGGCCGCCCAGCCCGAGGAGGCCCGGGCCCTGGTCGAGCTGTGCGCCGGGCTGCCGCTGGCGGTACGGGTCGCCGGGGCGCGGCTGGCGTCCCGGCCGAGGCGCCGGCTCACCACGATGGTGCGCGCGCTGAGCGAGGAACACGACCGGCTGGAGGCGTTGGCCATCGAGGGCGACCACAACGTGGGGGCGGCGCTGGACCTGTCGTACCAGGGCCTCCCGGCCGGGGCCGCCCGGCTGTACCGGCTGCTGGGCCTGCACCCCGGGCGGGAGTTCGGCGCCGCCGCGGCCTCGGCGGCGCTCGGGACGGACGCCACCGAGCTGCTGGAGACGCTGCACGACGCGAACCTGCTCATCGAAACGGGCGACGAGCGGTACCGCTTCCACGACCTCGTACGGCTGCACGCCGCCGCCAAGGCGGAGGACGACGAACCCGCGCCGGACCGGGCCGCGGCGCTGCGCCGCGTCGCCGACCACTACCTGGCCTCCGCCACCCGCGCCGAGGAGCTGGTCGACCCCGCGCACCGGACGCTGCGCCGGGACCACGACCCCCGGGTGGTGACGGCCGGCTTCCCGCGGAGCCCGGAGGCCGCGCTGGACTGGCTGGAGCGGGAGCTGCCCAATCTGATGGCGGTGATCCACCGCGCCCGCCCGGACGGCTTCCCGGAGGTGGCCTGGCAGCTCGCCGACGCCCTGTGGCCGCTGTTCCTGCGGCGCAAGTTCTACGAGCAGTGGCGGGCGGCCCACCGCGAAGGGCTCGTGGCGGCCGAGCAGTTGGGCGACACGGAAGCCGCCTGCCGGATGCTCACCTCCGGCGGGGTGGGCGAACTGGGCCTGGGCGCCCACGAGCGGGCCCTGGAGATGTTCGAGCGGGCGGCGGAGCTGTTCCGGGCCCATGGCGACGCGCTCGGTCACGCCCGCACGCTCAACTACCGGGGCCTCGCCCACCAGAGGCTCGGCCGGCCCGACCTGGCGGCGGAGCTGTACGCGCGGGCGGCCGAGGAGCTGCCGGCGTGCGGCGACCACCGGGCGGGTGCGCTGGCCAGGCTGAACCTCGCCGATGTCGCCCTCGCCCGGGGCCTGCCCGGCGAGGCGGCCGCCGACGCCGAGGCGGCGCACCGGGCGCTGCGGGAGGCGGGCGACCCGTACAACGCCGCCCGCGCGGCCACACTGCTGGGCCGGGCGCTCCTCGGCCAGGGGCGGCTCGACGAGGCCGAGCGCCGGCTGTCCTGGGCGCTGACCACCCTGCGCGGCATGGCCGCCGGTTACGAGACGGCCCGCGCCCTGGAGGGCCTGGCCCGGCTCGCCGAGCGGCGCGGGCAGCCGGACCGGGCCCTGGAGCACTACCGCGAGGCCCTCGGTCTGTACGCGGCGGCGGGCCGCGCGGATTCCGACGGCGCGCGGGCGGTACGGGACCGGATCGACACGCTCGCCCAGCCGGCGAGCCGTCCACCGGAGTGATCGCACAGCGTCTCGACGGGCAGCCCGGCCACCAGCCAGGCATGGGCCAGCGACGCCCACACCTCCCCCGCCCGCAGCCGCAGTACGCACCCACCGGCGCCGCCCAGCCACATCCAGCAGTACGTGCCTCGCTGCACGGCCGCCACCAGGGCGCCCGGGTGCCGGTTGGCCAGTTCGCCCGCCGTGCGGGGCCCGTCGCCGACCGCGTAGAGGTCACCCGCCGCGTACAGCACGTCGGCGAGGGAGGGCCACGGGTCGGGGGCGGGCAGCCGGACCCGCAGGTGCTCGTCCACCACCAGGCGCCCGGAGTGCGGGTGCAGCAGCGCGACCCGGGTCCGCCGGCCGGGGCCCGTCATGGCGTCACGCTCCCCGGCTCGTCGTAGGGCAGCGTCTCCGGCAGCCGCGCCGGCTCGGTCGTCGGCCTCGGGGACGGCGCCCGAAGGCGCAGTTGCCGGTAGATCAGGGCGCGCATCTTGTGGGCGAACCGCCCCGGCTCGGAGGTGATCCGTGCCGCGACCCGCTCGTAGTGCTGCGGGCGGTAGGTGGCGGAGCTGCGCGCGAGCTGCCGCAGCAGGGGCCGGTCGCCGCGCAGCCGGTGCGCGAACGACCGCAGATCGGCCAGGGGCGAGCCCGGGTCCACCTCCGGCTCCCGGGTGTCGGCCATCAGCACGGGCGCGCCGGTCATCACCCCGTACAGGGACACGGAGCCGTGGTCGCCCACGATGTAGTCGGCGGCCACCAGCGCCCCCGTCCAGTCGCTGTACTGGCTGATCAGCGTGAGCCCGGAGCGCCCGAGCCCGGCCAGCCAGCTCCGGATCTGCCATTCGCCGTGGGCGTTCCACACGTGCGGGTGCAGCAGCGCGGCCACTCGGTACTCGTCCCGGGGCAGCTCGGTGACCAACCGCTCCAGTAGCTCCCAGCCGCGCCCCAGCAGGGAGTCGGGGCCCCAGGTGGAGCAGACGAGGACCAGCCGCTGCCGTGCCCGGGTGCGCAGCGCCTCCCGGTACAGCGCCCGGGAGGGCAGGCTCGCCCGGATGCGGTCGAAGCAGGGGTCGCCGACGACCTCGGCGGCGGGCAGCGCCTCGGGGCACTCCCGGCCGAGGCGGGCCAGCTCCTCCTGGTGGGCGAGCACGATCACCTCGGGCACCACCGTGCCGTCCCGGATCAGCCGCTGCCGGCTGAGCCCGTACACCCCCCGCTCCGCCACCGCCCGGCCGCGCCGCCCGGCCGGGGTGAGCTTGTTGTGCCCGGCACCGTGCGGCAGCACGATGACGGGGGCGTGCAGTTCGTGCAGGCTGCCGTGGCTCGCGGCCAGCGCGAGGTCGAACTCGGTCTGCACGGCCTGGCTCCACGGCAGGACCAGCCCTTTGAGCTTCTCCAGGAAGTCGGCCACCCCGTGGCTGAACACATCGGGTGCGGAGGTGAAGAACACCTGCACCCTGGAGTCGCCCTCCAGCAGGCGCACCGCTTCCAGCAACCGCTGTCCCGCGGTCACCGTGTGCACCACCGCGAGGACCCTCCTGCGGATCTGTCGGGTGGCCCAGCGCTCGACGTCCAGACGCACCGGCACGTGCCGCCAGTGCGGTTCCGGCACTGTCACGCTCATCGAAATCGATCCCCCGGTCTTCCCCCTCGGACGGACCGGCAGCCCGGCCCGTCGGCGACCGGCCGCGACGGTTCGCGGCCACTTGCGCTCTGCCCGGCCGGGTGGATGGACGACTTGCAGAAATCCTGCACTCCGCGTGGGCGGGACGGGGGCGCCGCCGTGCGCCGGTCGCGCTTCCGTGCGCCTCTGGCCATCGCCTTCGCGGCGCGGGAAACAGTAAGTTGAGTGCCGTACGAAAGTACGAGCGCTGCCGGATGCGGTGAAAGAAGCACACCCGTCGGGGGCGATGGTGGAACTTCTTGCTCTGGGACCCCTTGAGCTGTGGGAGAACCAGCGGCAGCACGAGCTGGGTTCCGTGAAGGAGCGCTGCGTGCTGGCCGTGCTGGTGCACGCCCGGGGCGAGCCGGTGGCGGCGGGCACGCTGATGGAGCGGCTGTGGGACGGTGACCCGCCCCGGACGGCCCTGGACACCCTGCACAGCTACCTGTCCCGGCTCCGGGGGCGGTTACGCCGGTCGGTCGGCGACCTGGCGAAGCTGGAGCGGCCCTCCTCCCGCCTGTACCAACTGCGCGTCGCCGACCCGGAGGACGTGGACCTGCTGCGCTTCCAGCGGCTGCGCAGCGACGCCGCGGCGGCCGCCGCCCGGGGGGAGCGGGACCTCGCGATCGGCCTGCTGCACGCGGCCGAAGCCCTGTGGCGGGGCGAGCCGTTGACCGAGTTCACCGGCACGTGGGCGGCTTCGGCGCGGGCCCGGCTGGTCGAGGACCACCGTCGCGTACGGGAGGAACGGATCCGGCTGGAACTGGAGTCGGGGCGGCACGCGGACCTGCTCGGGGAGTTGCACGAGCTGGCCTCGCAGAACCCGCTCGCACAGCAGGTGATCGCCTCGCTGATGCTGGCGCTCTACCGCAGCGGGCGGCACGACGAGGCGCTCGCGGTCTACCGGACCACCCACCGGCGCCTCCTGGAGGACCAGGGCATCGAGCCCGGGGCCGAGCTGCGCGAGCTCCAGCGCCGCATCCTCGGCCAGGACCGCACCCTCTTGCAGACCCCGGACCTCGGGGCCACCGCCCTCGCTCCGCCGCCCGCTCCCGGCCCGTGCGACAACCTGCCCCGCGACACCCCCGACTTCACCGGCCGCACCGCCGAACTGCGCATCCTTCTCACCGACCCCGCGGCCCAGGGCACAGGAGACACCGCCACCGCCCTGCCCGTCACCGTGGTGCACGGCATGCCCGGCGTCGGCAAGACCGCCCTCGCCGTGCACGCCGCGCACCGGCTGCGCGCCGCCTACCCCGACGGCCAGTTCTACGTGGACCTGCACGCCTACAGCGGCCGGCCGGCCTTCGAGCCCGCCGAGGCGCTGGCGGTCCTGCTGCACGCCGCCGGGGTGCCGGAGCCGCTGCCCGCCTCCCTCGACGAGCGGGCGGCGCGGTGGCGGCAGTGGACCGCCCGCCACCGGGTGCTGCTGGTGCTGGACAACGCCCGGGACGCCGACCAGGTGCGGCCGCTGCTGCCGGGCGCGGCCTCCTGCCGGGCCATCGTGACGAGCCGGAACCGGCTCACCGGCCTGGCCGGCGCCACCTCGCTGTTCGTGGACGTGCTGTCCGGGGCGGAGGCGGCGGTGCTGTTCACCCGGATCGCCGGGGCCGCCCGGCTGGTCGGCGACGTCCCGGCCCTGGGGCGGGTCGTGGACGCGTGCGGCTGCCATCCGCTGGCCGTGCAGTTGCTCGCCGGCCACTTCCGGCACCGCGACTCCTGGGACCTGCGCCACCTGCTGGACCGGCTCGCGCAGGCCGCCGACCCGCTGGACGAGCTGGACGACGCGGTCGCCTCGGCGTTCCGGCTCTCGTACGCGGCCCTCAGCGCCCCGGCGCAGAAGCTGTTCCGCCTCCTGGCGCTGCACAGCGGCCCCGACATCACCCTCCGCGCGGCCACCGCGCTCGCCGGCGGCGCCCCGCGCGTACGGGGGAGCCTGGAGGAGCTGCTCGACTGCCACCTCCTCGAAGAGCCGGTCCGCGACCGCTACCGGCTCCACGACCTGGCCCGTGCCTTCGGCCTCCAGACCGGCGCGCGAACCGATCCGGACACCGCCCGCCGGGCCGCCGTCGAACGGCTCCTCGGCTACTACCTGACCGCCGCCCACCGCGCCGACCGGCTGGCCCACCCGCACCGCCGCGCCCTGCCCCTGGCCGGCCACCCGGCCCTCCGGTCCCCCGCCGCACCGCACTTCGCCGACGCGGACGAGGCGTCGGTGTGGCTGACCGTGGAACGCGCCAACCTGCTGGCCGTGGCCCGTACCGCGGCCGTCGAAGCCCCCGCCCACGCCGCGCTGTTCCCGCACGTCCTGGCCACCTCGCTGAAGCAGTGGGGTACGTGGGACATCGCGGCCGAGCTGTACGCGGCGGCCGTGCCCGCCCTCCGCGCGCACGGCGACCGGGCGGTCCTCGCCATGACGCTGACCGAGCGGGCGGACGTCCTGGCCCAGAAGGGCCACGCCGAGGCGCTGCGCTGTGCCGCCGAGGCCCTGTCCCTCTACCAGGAGCTCCACGACACCGTGGGCTGCGCGGACGCCCTCCACCAGGCGGGCCGCGCCCACTTGGCGGCGGGCGACGGCGGCAGCGCCATGGGGCTGCTGGACCGGTCGCTGGCGCTGTACCGGCAGGCCGGGGACCGGCACGGCGAGGCACGCTGCCTCAACGTGCAGGGCGCGGCGCTGTATTACGCGGGGCGCTACGGCGAGGCGCTGCGCGCGTTCCGCGAGATCCTCGCCCTCAACGAGGAGCTGGGCGAGCTGCTCGGCCAGGCCATGGCGCTGAACAACATGGGCGAACTGCACTGCCTCCAGGGCCGGTACGAGGAGGCCCGCACGTACTACGAACGCTCACTCGCCCTGGTACGGAGGTGCGGCGGCCGACAGGAACTGGCCATTCTGGACACCAACCTGGGCGGCGTCCACCAGGCGACCGGGCAGACGGAGAAGGCCCTCGCCTGCTACCGCCGGGCGCTCGACAGCCACCGCGCCGGCGGCGACTCGCTCGGCGAGGCGAACGTCCTGATCAGCATGGGCACGGCGTACGCGGAGACCGGGCGCCGCGGCGAGGCCCTGCTCCACTTCAACCTGGCCGAGCGGGTCGCCGACGGCATCGGCAACGCCTACGAGCGGCAGCGTGCCCTGATCGGCGTCGCCGACGTCCAGCGTGAGTCGGGGCGCCTCGGGGCCGCGATGAAGGTCTACGAACAGGCGCTGGAGGTCGCCCGGGAGATCGGGTTCCCCCTCGGCTCCGCGCGTGCGCTGGCGGGCCTGGCCCGCACCGCGCTGTCCTCGCACAGCATCGAGCCGGCCCGCACCTACGGACGGCAGGCGGTCGCCCTCTATCGGAGTCTCGAAGCCGACTCGGAGGCCGAGACCCTCCGCCGTCTCCTCCTTGACCACGGGGTGACCGGCTCCTGAGTCACCACATCAACTGCGCCTCCGTCACCGCGCCGGCCCGCACGGTCGTCACCTGCCCGGCGGGGGCCGCGCACGCGGCGAGCGCCGCGATGGCGGCGGCGATGAAAAGGGTGCTCACGACGGTCCTCGTCACTTTGATCCACTGCACGGCGCAAAACGTATCGGCAACCGGGACCAGCGTGGCGACTTCTCGTAACGCAAAGACAGGGGAGCATTTCGCGTGCTATGGGACCGGCTCCCCGTAGAGGACCAGGTTCTCGTCGTACGCGTGCGCGTCGGGGTCGAAGTCACCCGCACAGGTGACCAGGGCCAGCCGGGCGGTCCCCCGGGGCGTGAACAGGTCTTGCGGCAGGGCCTTCTTGGCGTGCGTGCGACGGGCGACGATCTTGTACGTGTGGCGTGCGCCGTCCGCCGTGGTGACCTGGGCACGGGTGCCCATGGGCACGTCGTGGAGGGCCTCGAAGGGGCCGGCCCCCTCCTCGGCCGAGTCAAGGTGGCCGGCCAGCAGGACGGTGCCGTGCGCGGCGCCGGGCGGTGCGCCGAGGGCCCACCAGCCCAGGCGCGTGGGGGACTCCGGCACGGCCATGGCCCCGCCCGCGTCGGCGGTGACCGGGTCGACCGGCGTGGGGCGCAGGTGGCCCGGGATGCTCAGGGAGACGGGCGGGGAGTACGCCGGGGCCCGCCCGGCCTCGGTCGGGCGCGCGGCGGCCGCCCCGGGCAGGGTGCCGGTGTCGGGCGCTCGCGTGGGGGCCGGGAAGAACGGGAAGAGGTACGCCACGACCGCCGTGGCGACCGCGGCGAGCCCGGTCCGGACCAGTACGCGGTCCGGACCGGGCCCGGCACCCGGCCAGGCGCCCATCGGCGTCAGCGGTTGTCGTTGCGGCGGATGCGGGACGCCGCCCAGAAGGCTCCCCCGGCCACCAGGACCCCGCCCACCGCCAGCGCGGGCACGGCCAGGACGACCGGTACGTCGGCCGCCAGGGAGGTGGCGGCCTGGCCGCCGTTGCCGGCGTGGATCCGCTTCGGCTTCGCGGCCCCGTGGTCGCGGCACTCGCCGCCGCGCACCATGTCCAGGTGCATGGCGACGACCGGGCGGGCGGCCTTGGCGGCGGCGGTCACCTCGGCGTTCTTGCCGTTGGCGATCTGGTTGTCGATCCGCGCCAGGGTCTTCTCGTGGGCGGCGGCCTGGGCGTTCAGCCAGGCGGTGTCGTACGCCTTGGTGCCCGCCTTGGCCATGATGGCCGCGAGCGTGTCCTGCTGTTCCTTGGAGGGCGCGACGGGCAGGTCGACGCCCTGCTTGTCGGCGAGGGCCCTGGTGTCCGCGTCGAGCTTGGTGTGGTCGCGGACGAGCACCTTGGCGACGTTCTTCACACAGGCGGTGGTGGCGTTCTTCTGGGCGTCCTTGCCCGCCGCGATCTCGGTCAGGTTGCCCTGGTGGGAGGCGCGCAGGAAGCCGGCGTCCGTGGGGTGGCCGGTGGTGGCGCCGTCGGCGGGCGCCGTGGCGAGGGCGGGGCCGGCGGCTATGCCGGTCAGGGCCAGACACGTGAAGGCCGTGGCGGCCCAGCGGTGGGTGCGGGTCACGATTGGTCGTCCGTTTCTCGTCGGTCGGCAGGTGACCCTCACGGTCGAGGGTCACGTGACCATCCGGACACGGCACGGTGCCGCCCGCCACTTGCCCTACTGCATACGGCGCACACTCGTTCAGGTGAGCGAGGCGGTGACCAGCAGGGCGAAGGACGCCGTGACCAGCAGCGTGCGCAGCAGGTGGAAGGCGTTCCAGCGGGACTCGAACGCCGACCGGGCGGGACCGGGCGCGCCGCCCTCCGAGCCCGCCAGCGCGTTGTTGAGCGGCACGTTCCCGCCGATGGTGACCAGGTGGTTGAGCACGGCACAGACCAGCCCGGCGACGATCAGCCACCGCTGGCTGTCCGACCGGCCCTCGACCGGTACGCCGAGGGCCAGGGCCGGGAAGACCACCACGCCCGCGAAGGCGGTCATGAACACCGCGCGGGGCACCTGCGCGTTGATGAGCCGCATGACCGTCACGAACTGCTCGTCGGAGAGCCGGGCGAGCGCGGGCATGATGCCGGTCCGGAAGATCAGCATGAAACCCGCGTACAGGCCGGTGGAGATGATCGCGAGGGCGAGCAGCAGCGTCGGCATGCGGCAATCATGGCAGCCGGCCCGATACGGCGTCAGTGCTTGAGACGAGTTCTCGAGTCGGGCTCTTGCCCGCGCGGCCGGTCGGTTCAGTCCCTGAGGCCGTTGGCCCGGCGGATCGATTCGGCGAGCTGCGCCACCACCTTGGACTCGGTCGTACGGGCCAGTTCCCCGGCCCGCTCGGCCAGCTCACCGCGCGAGGGCGCGCCCGGCAGTTCACCGCCGCGCAGCGAGTCGGCGAAGTACGCGGCCACGGCGGCGATCCGGAGGCCCGGCGCGGTGCCCTCGTCCCAGAGCCGGGCGCCGAGGGCGCCGGACTCCAGCGAGCCGGAGCGCTCGTGCGGGGCGCGTGAGGCCGGGTCGAGCCACCGGACGGTGGCGGTGGCCAGGTGGCCGCCCCGGCCGGCGGCGCCGGGCCGGGTCTTCACGGCGTACAGCGCGGTCACCTGGTGGCCGGGGCCGACCTCGCCGCCGTCCACCCGGTCGTCGCGGAAGTCGTCGTCGGCGACCTCCCGGTTCTCGTAGCCGATGAGCCGGAACGTCTCCACCGTCTTGGGGTCGAACGCCACCTGTGCCTTGGCGTCCCTGGCGCGCAGCTCGATGTGGGCGGGCAGTTGGTCGACGAACACCTTGCGGGCCTGCTCGGAGGTGGAGACGTACGTGGTGTGGCCGTCGCCCTTGTCGGCGAGCTGTTCCATCAGCGCGTCGCCGTACTCGCTGCCGACGCCCACCCCGAAGAGCGTGATGCCGTACTCGCGGCGCTCGTCCTCGATCCGCTCCAGGATGGCCTCCGCCTCGGTCGCGCCGGTGTTGGCGAGCGCGTCCGACAGCAGGACGACCCGGTTGGTGGCGCCCTTGCGGTGGCCTTCGACGGCCGTGTCGTAGCCGGCGGTCACGCCCGCCTCCACGTTGGTGGAGGAGGTGGTCTCCAGGCCGTCGATCACGTCGTGGACGCGGTCGCGGTTGCCTTCGACCCGGGTCATGGGCAGCCGGGTCTCGGCCACGTCGCTGAAGGTGACCAGGGCGATCGAGTCGTCGTCGCGGAGCTGGTCGGTGAGGACGCCGAGGGACTCCTTGACCAGGTCCAGGCGGCCCGGTTCGGCCATCGAGCCGGAGATGTCGACGACGAACGTCAGGGCGGCGGGCGGGCGTTCGCCGTGCCGGTCCGAGGGACGGGTGGCCAGCCCGACGCGGACGAGGGACCAGTCCCCGGACGCCGTACGGGCGCCGTCGAGGGTCACGGAGAAGCCGTTGCCGTCGGGCTTGGGGTAGTTCTGGCGGAAGCTGTTGACGAACTCCTCGGGGCGTACGGTGTCGGGCGCGGGCAGCCTGCCGTCGGCGAGGGTGCGGCGGGCGTAGCCGTACGAGGCGGTGTCGACGTCCAGCGCGAAGGTGGACAGGTAATCGGCGGGCGGGGCCTCACGCGCCGCGTCGCCCCGGCCGTCGGCTCCGGGGCGCTGTCCGCCGTCCGGTGCGCCGGGCGCGGGCGCGGGCACGCCGGGCGCGGGTGCACCGGGGGCGCGGTTGCCGCTGTCGCGCGCGGCGGTGCGGTCGGTTCCGCTACCGCCCGAGCAGCCCCCGAGCAGCAGCCCTCCGGCGAGCGCCGCCGTGACCGCCGCGACCGCCGCCCGGCGTGTCCGCGCCCGGCCCGCCCCGCCCTTCCTCCGTCGGTACACAGCCATCCGAACCCCCCATGTCTCATGTCGCCTCATGTCCCGGTGGACGTACGGCACTTGTGAATGTGACGTCCGAGGGGCCCTGGAGGAGCAGACGAAGGTGTTGCGGATGGGTCTCAATGCGGCAACACGGGGCAGTCCTGTGAGACAAACCGCAGGGGTTGGCTTGGACTCGCCAACCCCTGAACTTGCTCTTGTCACCGTGCGCAGTCACATGCGTACATGGAGTTGCGTACGTTCCAAGGGGATGGCGGGGGTGGTCAGCCGTGGCGAACGTTCCGGGCTCCGTGCTCGGTCGAGCGGCTTTAAGAGACACGACACCGGGGGGCGCCGTGCCGCCGCAGTCACCGCGGCCGGCCGGGCAGCCCGTGCGCGGGACGAGACAGATCTGCGCGACGCTCGCCGCGCTCACCGAGTCCGCCCGTCGTGAGGTGCTCACCTTCGACGACCCGGCCGCCTGCCTGGGCCTGTCGATCCCCGCGCCCTTCCTGGAGCTCGCCGGCACATGTGTGCGCACGGCGACGGAGCGGGTCCGTACGGTGCGTCAGATCGTCCCGCGCCACGCGCTCTCCAGGGTCACCGCCGCCGACGCCCCGGGGGCGGCGCGGCTGCCGGGCCGGGCCAGACTCACGGAGTCCATCCCGTTCAAGATGATCTTGGTGGACCGTACGGTCGCCGCCATCCCCCTCGATCTCGAACTGCTCTACAACGGGTTACTTCTGATCCGGGACCCGGTGGTGGTGCAGGCCCTCGTCCGGGCCCACCACGCCTGGTGGGAGATGGGCGAGGAGGTCACCGCGCGCCCGTCACCGCCCGGATCGCTGCCGACGCACCTACGGCCGGTGCTGGAGGCCCTGCTCGCCGGCCTCACGGACGAGACGGCCGCCGCGCGGCTGGGGATATCGGGGCGTACGTACAGCCGGCGTGTGGGCGAGCTGCTCGCGGCCCTGGGCACGACGAGCCGCTTCCGTGCGGGAGCGGAAGCGGCCCGTCGTGGCTGGCTGTGAGGCGGCGGCCTAGGACACGATGTCCTTGCGCGCGAACCCCCGGAACGCGAGCGCGAACAGGACCAGGGCGTAGGTCACGGACACCGCCGCGCCCTTGAGCATCCCACCCCACTCCAGTTGCGGCTGGAGCGCGTCGGCCCAGGCGAACTGCCAGTGCGCGGGCAGGAAGTCGCGCCACGAGCCGAGCGCCGTCACCGCGTCCAGCACATTGCCGATGATCGTCAGACCGACCGCGCCACCGACCGCGCCGAGCGGGGCGTCGGTCCTGGTCGAGAGCCAGAAGGCGAGGCCCGCCGTGACCAACTGGGAGACGAAGATGAACGCGACGACCAGCGCGAGGCGCGGCACCGTGTCGGCCGTGGCGAGGGAGCCGCCCGTGGGCAGCTCCAGCGGCCCCCAGCCGTACGCGACCGTGCCCGCCGCCAGAGCGACCAACGGCAGCAGCAGCATCGCCGCCGCGCTGAACGCGAGCGCCACGGCCAGCTTCGACCACAGCAGCCGGGCGCGCGGCACGGGCGCGGCCAGCAGATAGCGGAGGGAGGACCAACTGGCCTCGGACGCCACCGTGTCGCCGCAGAACAGCGCCACCGGCACCACCAGCAGGAAGCCGGCCGAGACGAACAGGCACGTGGCGGCGAAGTTGGCGCCCGACGCGGTCGCCGTGTCCATCAGGGTGATGCGGTCGTTGCCGCGCCCGTCCGGTCCGCCGCCGATCGCGAAGGCGGCGATCAGCACGAAGGGCAGGGCGGCCAGCACCGCGCCCATGACGAGGGTGCGGCGCCGCTTCAACTGGCGTACGGCTTCGACGCGCAGCGGCAGGGTGTGCCCGGCCCGGTAGCCGGGCGCGGCCGGGGTGCCGGTCGTGGTCGTCACGCGGGTCCTCCTCCGATCAGGGTGAGGAACGCGTCCTCAAGGCGGCGGTGCGGGCCGACGCCGGTCACCGGCACGTCCAGCCGGACGAGTTCGGTGATCAGGGCGGTGGCGGTCGCGCCGTCCAGCCGTACCAGCAGGCCGCCGTCCGTCCGTACCACCGAGCCGATGCCGGGCAGGGCGCCGACCTTGTCGAGCAGCGGCTCGGGCACGTCACCGGCGGTCGTGACGAGCAGGGTGTCGCCCGCGCCGGTGATCTCGGCGACCGGGCCCGCCTGGACGAGCCGGCCACGGTCCATGACCACCAGGTGCGTGCAGGACTGCTCGACCTCCGACAGGAGGTGGCTGGAGACGATGACGGTCCGGCCACCGGCCGCGTACCGGATCATCACGTCCCGCATCTCACGGATCTGCGGCGGGTCCAGTCCGTTGGTCGGTTCGTCGAGGATGAGGAGGTCCGGCAGGCCGAGCATCGCCTGGGCGATGGCGAGCCGCTGCCGCATGCCCTGCGAGTAGGTGCGCACGGCCCGGGCCAGCGCATCGCCGAGACCGGCGATCTCCAGGGCCTCGTCGATGTGGGCGTCCTCGGCGGGGCGGCCGGTGGCCCGCCAGTACAGCTCCAGGTTCTCGCGCCCCGACAGGTGCGGCAGGAAGCCCGCGCCCTCGACGAACGCGCCGACCCTGGACAGGACGGGCGCGCCCGGCCGGATGGCGTGGCCGAAGACCCGGATCTCCCCGTCGTCGGGGGTGATCAGGCCCATGAGCATGCGCAGGGTGGTGGTCTTGCCGGCGCCGTTCGGCCCGAGGAGCCCGAGGACCTGCCCCTTCTCGACCCGGAAGGAGAGGTCCCGGACGGCGTACCGGTCGGCGGACTTGGCGTACTTCTTCGTCAGTCCGGTGATCTGGAGCGGTACGCCGGCGAGCGCCGGATCGGGTGCGGGCGCGGTGGTGCGGCGGTGGGCGGTGAGCAGCAGGGCGCCGGCGATCAGGGCGCCGCCGGCCGGGAGGCCCCACACCCACCAGGGCAGGCCGGCGGCCTGGGTGCGTACGGCGGGGGCGGTGGGTACGGACAGGCCGCCGGTCACGCCGGCGGTGTACGCCGCCGGGGCGGCCGGGGTGGCGTAGCCGAGGTCGGTGGCGGCGAGGACGAGGCGCAGCCGGTGCCCGGCCTCCACCTCGTGGTCGATGGCGGGCAGCGTCAGCTCGACGGCCTTGCCGTTCTTCGCGCCCTCGACGCGGACGGGGCTGACGAGCTGGGCGGGCAGCACCTGTTGGCGTCCGTCCGGCCCCACGTCGTACACCTTGCCGAACAGGACCGCCTCGCCGGTGTCGGACGCGACGGTGACGCGAACGGTGGGCGAGCCGGTGATGCGCAACGGCTCGGTGAGGGGCTGGGACTCGAACCGGGCGAACTGCCCCGGGAAGTCGAGCGACAGGCCCACCCCGAGCGACGACAGTTGCGACAGCCCGCCGCCGAGGCCGGGTACGGCGGAGATGGCGGGCGGGGTGGCCCCGGCGGGGTTGCGGAACGTCTGCGGGCGGCCGGTGAGCGCGAGGGTGCGGGCCCCGCTGCGAAGGCCGGGGTAGCTGTCTCCGGTGGCGCCGCGCAGTTGGGCCTGCCCGTCGGTGGAGTCGACGCCGCCGGTGCGGCTGACCCGGAAGGCGGGGCCGGTGCCGGCGCCGGTGTCCTCCTTGAGGTACCGGTCGAACCAGGCGCCGATGCGTGCCTCGACGCGCCCGGCTTCGCGGTCGCCGCCGTCGTGCCCGCCCGCGATCCAGTCGACGGCGACGGGTGCGCCGTTGGCGCGGATGGCCTTGGCCATGGCGTCGGCGTGGGACAGCGGGAAGAGGGAGTCGGCCTGCCCCTGCACGATGAGCGCGGGCACCTTGATGCGATCGCCGACGGCGGAGGGGCTGCGTGCTGCGAGCAGCGCCCGCGCGGCGGCGTCCGGCTTCCCGGCGACGGCCACCCGCTCGTACATGGCGCACAGCACGTCCTGGAACCGCCCGCAGGCGGCCGCACCCGGCGCGGTGGCACGGGTGGGCCCGCCGGCCGTGTCCGGCGCCTCGGCACCGCCCGCGTTCCGGCCCGGGGGCTGGTCGCCCTCGCCGGGAGGCTCGCCCGGAGGCCGGGCCGGGGCCTCGGGCCGGTCGGACGAGGCCGCCGTGCCCGTGGTGAAGAAGATGCCGGCCCACAGTTTCTTGAAGACGCCGTCCGGGAAGAGCGCGTCCGCCAGATTCCAGTACGTGATCTGCGGGGCGATCGCGTCCACCCGCTTGTCGTACCCCGCCGCCAGCAATGAGATCGCCCCGCCGTACGACGAGCCCGACACGCCGACCCTGGGGTCGCCGTCGCCGTCGAGCCGCACCTCGGGGCGTTTCGCGAGCCAGTCGATGAGCCGCGAGACGTCCTTGACCTCGAAGTCCGGGTCGTTGAGCCCGATGCGTCCGGTCGAGCCGCCGAAGCCGCGCGCGGACCAGGTCAGCACGGCGTACCCGTCCCGCGCCAGCGTCTCGGCCTGGGCCCGCACGTCCTCCTTGCTGCCGCCGAAGCCGTGCCCGAGGAGCACGGCGGGGCGGCGGCCGTCGCCCTGGCCGGAGGTGAAGAACGACGTGTCGATCCTCGCTCCCGGCATCTCCATCACCGTGTCCTCGCGGTGCACGGACGGTTCACCGTCCGACGCGACGGCGGTCCAGGTGCCGGCACCCGCGAGCAGCACGACGGCGGCGGCGGTGGCGGCCGCCCGGCGGCCGGGGAATCGGATCTGCATGCCTAGACCCTAAGCGCCACGCCACCCCCGTCCTGGCGCCCTACGGCGGAACTCGGAGGCCTTCCTGAGGTGTACGCACTACGGTCGCCGTACACCGGACGCGGTACACGAGAGGACAGGAACGCCATGGAGATCCGCCGTGCGGCGACCGTCGCCGAGCTCATCGAGGCGCAGCACCTCTACGACGGCCCGGCGCGCGCCGAGTGGGCCGAGCGGTTCCTCGCGGCGCCCGGCCATCTGATGCTCATCGCCCATGTGGACGGCGTACCGGCCGGGATGGTGTCGGGCGTCGAGATGCTGCACCCGGACAAGGGCACGGAGATGTGTCTGTACGAATTGTCCGTCGACGAGCGGTACCGGCGGCGTGGCATCGGCCGGGCGCTGACCGAGGCGCTGGCCGCCGTCGCCCGTGAGCGGGGCTGTTACGACATGTGGGTCGGGGTGGACACCGACAACGATCCGGCATTGGCGACGTATCGCTCGGCCGGGGCTTTGGACGATGGAGAATTCGCCATGCTGACGTGGGAATTCGGCGACGAAGTGAAGAGGTCCGAGTAGAACCCTTGTGCGGTACATGACCAGCCGAGACGCTGTGGGGCCGTCCGGAAGAAAGGTCAGGTGCCCCCGAGATGAGAGCCCCATCCCGCAGGCCCCACCGCCGCCTCGGCGCGCTGATACCCGTCGTCGCCCTCGCGGCCGGTCTGCAGTTCGCCGTCACCCCCACCGCGCACTCCGCGCAGGTCGGCGACCTCCGTCTCGCCCCCACGGAAACCGCCGTTTCGAATAGCTGGATCGTCGTCCTCAAGGACGGCTCGACGCGCGCCGCCGACCTCGGCGTCACGCCGCAGCACACCTACCGCAGCGCCCTCGACGGGTTCTCCACGACCATGTCGAAGGCGAAGGCCGCCGCTCTCGCCGCCGACCCGAGGGTCGCGTACGTCGAGCAGAACCAGACGGTCCGCCTCAACGCCACCCAGCCGAACGCCACCTGGGGCCTGGACCGCATCGACCAGCGCGACCTGCCGCTGTCGACCACGTACACGTACAACACCTCCGCGTCGAACGTGAACGCGTACATCATCGACACCGGCATCCGGACCTCGCACAGCGAGTTCGGCGGCCGGGCGGTGGTCGGCACGGACACCGTCGGCGGCGGCCAGAACGGGCAGGACTGCCAGGGCCACGGCACGCACGTCGCCGGCACGGTCGGCGGCAAGACGTACGGCGTGGCGAAGGCGGCCAAGCTGATCGCCGTCCGCGTCCTGGACTGCAACGGCTCGGGTACGACGGCCGGTGTCATCGCGGGCGTGGACTGGGTGACGGCGAACGCCGTGAAGCCGGCGGTCGCCAACATGAGCCTGGGCGGCAGCGCGAACACGTCGCTCGACAACGCCGTCAAGCGGTCGATCGCGTCGGGCGTCTCGTACGCCATCGCGGCGGGCAACGGCAACATCCTGGGCCTGCCGGAGAACGCCTGCAACACGTCCCCCGCCCGCGTCCCGGAGGCGATCACGGTCGGCGCCACGGACAACGCGGACCGCCGGGCCTCGTTCTCCAACTACGGCACCTGCGTGGACCTCTTCGCCCCGGGCGTGAAGGTCACCTCGGCCTGGCGCACCAGCGACACGGCGACGAACACCATCTCCGGTACGTCGATGGCGGCGCCCCACACGGCGGGCGTGGCGGCCCTGTACCTCTCGAAGCACCCCACCGCCTCCCCGGCACAGGTGCGGGACGCACTGGTGAACAACGCCACGACCGGCAAGGTCCAGAACGCGATCACGGGCTCCCCGAACAAGCTGCTGTACTCGCTGTTCTAAGACCCCTGCGGCACGAGGTGCCCGAGGAGCTCCGCACCCGCCGGGTACGGACGCTCCTCGGGCATCAGCCGTTGCGCGCCCTCCAGGTCCCCTGCGCGCACCAGGGCGTGCATCTCACGGGCGAGCGGCGTCACGTCCCGTATGGAGACCATCCACTCGTCGGCGTACCGCGCGGACGCCTCACCCGCGAGCCCGAGCTGGAGCGAGCGGTACGGCAGCGGCGCGAGACGCAGGTCCCGCTCGGGGTCCCACTGGACGCGGGCCGGCGACTGGCGCAACTGCCGCTTCCAGGTGGCCTGGTCGGGGTGGAACCCGATCTTGTAGTGCGACAGGCAGGCGTGGCGCAGCGCCCATTCGAAGCCGTCACGGGTGATCTCGACGGCGAGGACCGTCTCCTGGCCCTCCTTGGCGGCCCAGCCGCAGCGGTACATCATCCACAGGAAGCTCGGCTTGATTCACGTCATCCGGTCCCGCTTCCAGGAGGCGGGGAAGCGGCCGTCGCGGGCGGCGGGGACGCCGATGGCGGGCCGGTACGCCTGGTAGACGGTCACCGTGTCGTCGGTGTGCAGGGCCCGGATGCGGTACTTGGGTTCCTCTTCGTACATGGCGAAAGGATCAACGGCCGGCCCCGGTCGGGGCCAGCCGTTTTCTCCGGGCCGGAATGCGTCAGTGGTTGCGCGGGAAGCCCAGGTCGACGCCCGCCGGGGCTTCGGACGGGTCGGGCCAGCGGGTGGTGACGACCTTGCCGCGGGTGTAGAAGTGGACGCCGTCGTTGCCGTAGATGTGGTGGTCGCCGAAGAGGGAGTCCTTCCAGCCACCGAAGGAGTGGTAGCCGACGGGCACCGGGATCGGCACGTTCACGCCGACCATGCCCGCCTGGATTTCGAGCTGGAAGCGGCGGGCGGCGCCGCCGTCGCGGGTGAAGATGGCGGTGCCGTTGCCGAACGGCGAGTCGTTGATGAGGCGGACGCCCTCCTCGTAGGTGTCGGCGCGCAGCACGCACAGCACCGGGCCGAAGATCTCGTCGCGGTAGGCGTCGGAGTCGGTGGACACCTTGTCGAGCAGGGACAGGCCGATCCAGTGGCCGTCCTCGAACCCGTCGACGGTGTAGCCGGTGCCGTCGAGGACGACCTCCGCGCCCTGGGCGGCGGCGCCGGTGACGTACGAGGCGACCTTGTCGCGGTGGGCGGCGGTGATCAGCGGACCCATCTCGGAGGTGGGGTCGTTTCCGGGGCCGATCTTGATCTTCTCGGCGCGCTCGCGGATCTTCTCCACGAGCTCGTCGCCGATCGCGCCGACCGCGACGACCGCCGAGATCGCCATGCAGCGCTCGCCCGCCGAGCCGTACGCCGCCGAGACCGCCGCGTCGGCGGCCGCGTCGAGGTCGGCGTCGGGCAGGACCAGCATGTGGTTCTTGGCACCGCCGAGGGCCTGGACGCGCTTGCCGTTCGCCGAGGCGGTGGTGTGGATGTACCTGGCGATCGGCGTCGAGCCGACGAAGGAGACGGCGGCGACGTCCGGGTGCTCCAGCAGTGCGTCCACGGCCACCTTGTCGCCGTGGACGACGTTGAGGACGCCGTCGGGCAGGCCCGCCTGGGAGGCCAGCTCGGCGAGCAGGTTGGCGGCGGACGGGTCCTTCTCGCTGGGCTTGAGCACGAAGGTGTTGCCGCAGGCGATGGCCAGCGGGAACATCCACATCGGCACCATCGCCGGGAAGTTGAACGGCGTGATGCCGGCGACCACGCCGAGCGGCTGGCGGATGGCGGCGACGTCGACCCGGTTGGAGACCTGGGTGGACAGCTCGCCCTTGAGCTGGACGGTGATGCCGCACGCCAGCTCGACGATCTCCAGGCCGCGCGCGACCTCGCCGAGGGCGTCGGAGTGGACCTTGCCGTGCTCGGCGGTGATCAGGGCGGCGATCTCGTCGCGGTGGGCGTCGAGCAGCGCGCGGTACTTGAACAGCACGGTGGTGCGCTGGGCCAGCGACGACGTCCCCCACGTCTCGTACGCGGCCCTGGCCGCGGCGACGGCCGCGTCGACCTCCTCGGCGGACGCGAGGGCGACCTTCGTGGTGACGGCGCCGGTCGCCGGGTCGGTGACCGGTCCCCAGTTGCCCGACGTGCCTTCGACGGTCTTGCCACCGATCCAGTGGTTGACGATCTTCGTCATGACGAAAAGCTCCTTCAGATGCTTCACAGATGGCGGCGTCGGGCTGCGACTTGCCGGTCGTACTCCTCCCGGGCCTTGACCGCCGGTGTACGGGTCGCGGTCTCGGCCACGGGCACATCCCACCATGCCTCGGCGGCGGGCGCGCCCGACACTGTGTCTGCCGTTTCGGTCTCGACGTAGACACATGTGGGGACGGTCGCCGCGCGGGCCTCGGCGAGGGCTTCTCGCAGGTCACGGACGGTGTGGGCCCGCAGGACGCGCATGCCGAGGGAGGCGGCGTTGGCGGCGAGGTCGACGGGGAGCGGGTCGCCGGTGTACGTGCCGTCGGGGGCCCGGTAGCGGTAGGCGGTGCCGTACCGTTCGGCGCCCACGGACTCGGAGAGGCCGCCGATCGAGGCGTACCCGTGGTTCTGGAGGACGACCACCTTGATGGGCACGTTCTCCTGGACGGCGGTGACGATCTCGGTGGGGTTCATCAGGTACGTACCATCGCCGACGAGGGCCCAGACGGGGCGGCCGGGGGCGGCGAGGGCGACGCCGATGGCGGCGGGGATCTCGTAGCCCATGCAGGAGTACCCGTACTCGACGTGGTACTGGTCGTGGGAGCGGGCCCGCCAGAGCTTGTGCAGGTCGCCGGGGAGCGATCCGGCGGCGTTGATCAGGATGTCGTCGCCGTCGACCAGGGTGTCGAGTGCGCCCAGGACCTGCGGCTGGGTGGGGCGCGCGTCGTCGCTCTCGGGGGTGTACGCGGAGGTGACGCGCGCCTCCCAGCGGATGCGCTCCTCGTGGTACTCGATCTGGTACTGCGCGGGGACGGTGTACCCCTGGAGGGCTCGCGCGAGGTGGTCCAGGCCCTCGCGGGCGTCGGCGACCAGTGGCAGCGCGGCCATCTTGTGGGCGTCGAAGCCGGTGATGTTGAGGTTGACGAACCGGACGCAGGGATGGGCGAAGAGCGTGGCGGACGCGGTGGTGAAGTCGGAGTAGCGGGTGCCGACGCCGATCACCAGGTCGGCGGTGCGCGCGAGGCTGTTGGCGGTGGAGGTACCGGTGTGGCCGATGGCGCCGACGTCGGCGGGGTGGCCGTGCGGCAGGGCGCCCTTGCCGGCCTGGGTGCAGGCGACGGGGATGCCGGTCGCGCCGGCGAGGGCGGCCAGGGCGGGTTCGGCGCGGCTGTGGTGGACGCCGCCGCCGGCGATGATCAGGGGCCGCTCGGCCGCCGTGATCGCCTGGACGGCGGCGTCCAGTCCGGCCGGGTCGGGCTGTGGGCGGCGCACCTGCCAGACGCGTTCGGCGAAGAACTCCTCCGGCCAGTCGAACGCTTCCGCCTGCACGTCCTGCGGCAGCGCGAGCGTGACCGCGCCGGTGGTGGCGGGGTCGGCGAGCACACGCATGGCGGCGAGGGCGGCGGGAACCAGCGCCTCGGGGCGGGTGACCCGGTCGAAGTACCGCGACACGGGGCGGAGGGTGTCGTTGACGGACACGTCACCGGCGTGGGGCACTTCGAGCTGCTGGAGGACCGGGTCGGCGGGCCGGGTCGCGAAGGTGTCGCCGGGCAGGAGCAGCACCGGGAGGTGGTTGATGGTGGCGAGCGCGGCGCCGGTGACGAGGTTGGTGGCGCCCGGGCCGATGGAGGTGGTGACGGCGTGGGCGGACAGGCGGTTGGACTGGCGGGCGTAACCGACGGCGGCGTGCACCATGGCCTGCTCGTTGCGGCCCTGGAGGTAGGGCATCTCGTCCCCGTACTCGACGAGGGCCTGGCCGATCCCCGCCACATTGCCGTGGCCGAAGATGCCCCAGGTGGCGTTGATGAGCCGGTGGCGCTGCCCGTCGCGCTCGGTGTACTGGCGGGCCAGGAAGGCGACGAGCGCCTGGGCGGTGGTGAGCCGCCGGGTGCCGGTCTTCGGGCTGCTCATCGGTATCCCTCCGTGCGGTGGTCGGGGTGGAAGCGGATCTTCCACTCCCGTTCGTCACCCGGCCCGGCCATGACGTTGAGGTAGTACATGGTGTGGCCGGGGGCGGCGATGGACGGGCCGTGCCAGCCGTCCGGTACGAGGACGGCGTCGCCGCCGCGGACCTCGGCGAGGACGTCGGCGCCGCCGGGGCGGGACGGCGACACGCGCTGGTAGCCCACCCCGTCGCCCTCGATCTCGAAGTAGTAGATCTCCTCCAGCTCCGCTTCCTCGCCCGGCAGGTGCTCGTCGTGTTTGTGGGGCGGGTAGGAGGACCAGTTGCCGCCGGGGGTGATGACCTCGACGGCGATGAGCCGGTCGCAGTCGAAGGTGTCGGCGGCGGCGAAGTTGTGCACCTCGCGGGCGCAGACGCCGCTGCCGCGCGCCTCGACCGGTACCTCCGGCGCGGGGCCGTAGCGAGCGGGGAGTCGTCGCTCGCACTTCGCTCCTGCCAGGGCGAAGCGGCCTCCCGCGCCGGAGGCGATCTGGGCGTGGGCGTCACGCGGTAGGTACGCGAAGTCGGTGACGCCGCTGAACACGCTTTCCCGGCCGAGCAGTTCGATGATCTCGCCGTCGACCTGCACCGTACAACCGCCGGTGAGGGGAAGCACCACCCACTCGCTGTCTCCGGTGGCGAAGAGGTGGGACTCGCCGGGGCCGAGGACGAGGACGCGGAGGGCGCAATAGCCCCAGCCGGCCGCTTTCGGGTCGATGTGGAGCGCGTAGGGCCCCTGGGCGGCCTCGCCCCTCGGTACGTACAGCTTCTGCTCGGTCATGCTCTCTCCGTACCCCTCTCCGTACCCCTTCGGACCGGTCATCAGAGTCCTTGAAGCAGGCCCACGGCCGTGTCGACGGCGGCGGCGACGTCGCCGTCCGCCGGATAGAGCAGCGAGCGGCCCACCACCAGGCCCTGGACGGTCGGCAGCCGCAGCGCCTTGCGCCACTTCTCGTACGCCGTGTCCTGGTCGGGCCCCACGTCGCCGCCGAGGAGGACGGCGGGCAGGGTCGTGGTCTCCATGACCCGCGCCATGTCGTCGGGGTCATCGGTGACGGGCACCTTGAGCCAGGTGTACGCGGACGTCCCGGCGAGCCCGGAGGCGATGGCGAGCGAGGTGGTCACCGCGTCGGGGCTCAGGTCGTTGCGCACGCGGCCGTCCACCGGGTCGCGGCGGGAGAGGAACGGTTCGACGAAGACGGGGAGCCGCCGCTCGGCCATGGCGTCGATGGTGCGGGCGGCGGAGGCGAGGGTGGTGAGGGAGCCGGGGTCGGTGTGGTCGATGCGCAGCAGCAGCTTGCCGGCGTCGAAGCCGAGGCGGGCCAGGTCCTCGGGGCGGTGGCCGGTGAACCGGTCGTCCAGCTCGAAGGCGGCGCCCGCGAGGCCCCCGCGGTTCATGGACCCCATCACCACCTTGTCCTCCAGGGCGCCGAGGAGGAGCAGGTCGTCGAGGATGTCGGCGGTGGCGAGGACGCCGTCGACGCCGGGGCGGGAGAGCGCCAGGCAGAGCCGTTCCAGCAGGTCGAGGCGGTTGGCCATGGCGAGCGGCCGGTCCCCGACGGCGAGGGCGCCCCGGGCGGGGTGGTCGGCGGCGACGATCATCAGCTTGCCGGATTCGCCGAGGAGCGCCCGGCGCCTCCGGCGGGCGGCGGCCTCGGCGACGGCTTCGGGGTGCCGGGTGCGGACGGCGACGAGGTGCGCGAGGTCGACGGTCATGGCGTGCCGCCGCTCTCGCTGGTGAGCGCCTGCTCCACCTCGTCGGGGAAGGGCATCGCGGAGGAGCAGGCGAGGCGGGAGGCGACGATGGCGCCGGCGGCGTTGGCGTACCGGACGGTCCGCTCCAGGTCCCAGCCGGCGAGCAGGCCGTGGCACAGGGCCCCACCGAACGCGTCCCCGGCGCCCAGGCCGTTGACGACCTCGACCGGGACGGGCGGTACGTCGGCGGTGTCGCCGTCGGCGGTCATGGCGAGGACGCCCTTGGGGCCCTGCTTGACGACGGCGAGGCGGACGCCCGCGTCGAGGAGGGCGCGGGCGGCGGCGTACGGCTCGCGCTCACCGGTGGCGATCTCGCACTCGTCGAGGTTGCCGACGGCGACGGTGGCGTGCCGGAGGGCCGCGCGGTAGTGGGGCCGGGCCTCGTCGGCACCGGACCAGAACATGGGGCGCCAGTCGAGGTCGAAGACGGTGAGCCGCCCGTCGTGGGCGGTGGGGGCCGACCGGGCGGCGAGGGCCGCGAGGGTGGCCGTCCGGCTGGGCTCGGCGCAGAGCCCGGTACCCGTCATCCAGAACACCCGGGCGGCGGCGATGGCGGCCAGGTCCAGCTCGTGCTCGTGGATCTCCAGGTCCGGGGCCTTGGGCTGCCGGTAGAAGTAGAGCGGGAAGTCGTCGGGCGGGAAGATCTCGCAGAAGGTGAGCGGGGTCGGGTACGCCTCGACGGGCGTCACCCACCGGTCGTCCACGCCGAAGGCGCGCAGCTCCTGGTGGAGGTACTCGCCGAACGGGTCCGCACCCGTGCGGGTGATCAGCGCGGTCCGCCGGCCGAGCCGGGCGGCGGCGACCGCCACGTTGGAGGCCGAGCCGCCGAGGAACTTGCCGAACGTCTCGGCCCGCGCCAGTGGCACGCCGGTCTGGAGGGGGTAGAGGTCCACCCCGATGCGCCCCATGGTGATGAGGTCGTACGGATCGGTCGCCATCCATGTCCCCTTCGCGTCGGCACCGTGGTCAGGTCTAGCCGCCCCCGGAAGGCCTGTCAACATTTTGTCCTTACATTCGGACCAACTCTTGACGCCCCGCTCCGGCCCCGACCAAGCTGGCCCTCATGACGCCGCTGTCACCAACGCCGCTGTCCCGTATCCGGATCGGTTCCGCCCCCGACTCATGGGGTGTGTGGTTCCCCGACGATCCGCAGCAAGTCCCCTGGCAGCGCTTCCTCGACGAGGTCGCCCAGGCCGGGTACGAGTGGATCGAACTCGGGCCGTACGGCTACCTCCCCACCGACCCCGCCCGGCTCACCGAGGAGACCGCCCGCCGCGGGCTGAAGGTCTCGGCGGGCACGGTCTTCACCGGCCTCCACCACGGCGAGGCCGTCTGGGAGAAGACCTGGGCACACGTCGCGGACAACGCCACGCTCGCCCGCGCAATGGGCGCCGACCACCTCGTCGTCATCCCGTCCTTCTGGCGCGACGACAAGACCGGCGAAGTACTGGAGGACCGCGACCTGACGGCCGCTCAATGGCGCGACCTGACCCGCCTGACCGAGCGCCTCGGCCTGGAGGTCCAGGACCGCTTCGGCCTCCGCATCGTCGTCCACCCGCACGCCGACACCCACATCGACAGCGAGGACAACGTCGCCCGCTTCCTCGACGCCACCGACCCCGACCTCGTCGCCCTCTGTCTGGACACCGGCCACTACGCCTACTGCGGCGGCGACAGCGTCAAACTCATCGAGACCTACGGCGAACGCATCGGCTACCTGCACCTCAAGCAGGTCGACCCCGAGATCCTCGCCCAAGTCGTCGCGGACGGCATCCCGTTCGGCCCGGCCGTCGCCCGCGGCGTCATGTGCGAACCCCCCACCGGCATCCCCGCCCTCGAACCCGTCCTCGCCGCCGCCCAGGCCCTGGACGTCGACCTCTTCGCCATCGTCGAACAGGACATGTACCCCTGCCCCCCGGACAAACCCCTCCCCATCGCCGAACGCACCCGCCGCTTCCTGCGTTCTTGCGGGGCGTGAGGGCGGCGCTCAGTTGTGGCTGCCGGCACTAGCAGCGGGCCAGTGTGCCGCTCTCCCTGGTGAGTTTGGGACTGTGGGCCCACCCTTCGGTGTTCGTCCCCTCGATACGGGCGTAGATCCACTTATTGCCGTAGGCGTTGGTGACGTAGCAGTGGTAATAGAGCTTTACGCCGGTCTTGACCACGGTCACGTACTGGCATTCCGCGTACGGCCCAGTGTAGAGGTGGGAGTTCTCCGCCAGGTAGCCGTAGCCGTCGCTGCGGTTCTCGTGGGCCCAGCCGGTGCACGCCGTCGACACCGGGGTGGGCTCCTTCACCGTCGGACTGGGCTTGGTCTCCGGAGGGGCCGACGGGCTCTCGGCCGGCTTGCCGCCTCCGTCGCCGGGCGCCGTCGTGGGGCCCGTCTCCTTGTCCTGGTCCTCGCCTTCGTCCTCGTCCTTGGGACCGTCCGCCTCCTCCGAGGGGGACGCCGACTGCGAGGGCGCGCTGGGAGAACCGGCGGACGTCGGGGTGCTGCTCCCGGGCGGCTGGTGGCTGCCCGTCGGGGAGCTGACGCCGGGCGGGGCCGGCTGCGTGACGTCCAGGGTCTTGCCGCCCTGTGGGGCTGTCAGGGCGTAGGTGATGCCACCGCCCACGGCGAGGAGCAGAACGGCCGCCGCCGACGCGGTGAGGGTGGTCCGGCTGCGCTTCCGTGCGCGACGGGCGACGGAGCGGCTCGTCTCGGGGGCGGGGACTCCGGCCGGGCCCGCCACCGGCGCGCCGGCCTGCGGAAGCGTCGACGGCAGGTGGGGCTGCGGGTAGCCCGCATGCGGCGGCTGGGGCTGCGGGGCGGGCTGGGGGAACAGCGGGGGGCCGAACCCGGGGGCCGGTGCGGCGGCGGCCGCGGCCCCCGGGTCCGGCGTGGGAGCGGGAGCGGGAGCGGAAGCCGGCTCGGTGGACGCGAGGGGCACCGTCCCGCCCGAGGCGACGTGCTCCAGCATGCCGCGCGCCTGGTCCGCGGTGGGCCGGTCCTCCGGTTCCTTCGCCATCAGCGCCCGGAGCACCGGCGTGAGCGGTCCCGCCAGTCGGGGCTCCGGCAGCGGTTCGGTGACGATCGCCGACAGGGTGGACCAGGCGGACGTGAGGCGGAACGGCGAAGTGCCCTCCACGGCCGCGTACAGCGTCATGCCGAGCGACCAGATGTCCGACGCGGGACCGGGCTCCCGGCCCTGGGCGCGCTCCGGCGGCAGGTAGTCGAGAGAGCCGACGATGTCACCGCTGCGGGTCAGCTTGGCCATGGCATCGTCACCGGACGCTTCCATGGTGGCGATGCCGAAATCGGTGAGGACGACCCTCCCGCCGTGCTCCAGCAGCACGTTCGCGGGTTTGACGTCCCGGTGCAGTACGCCGACCCGGTGCGCGGCGTCGAGCGCGTCCATCAGCTTGGCGCCGATCGCCGCGGCTTCGTGCGGCTCCAGAGTGCCGCGCTCCGTCAGCAGGTCGTCGAGCGAGCACCCTTCGACGAGCTCCATGACGATGACCGGCAGGCCCCGCTCCTCGGTCACGTCGTGCACGGTGACCACACCGCTGTGCCGTATGCGGGCGGCGGCCTGCGCCTCCCGCTGCATCCGGGTCCGCAGATCGGCCAGTTCGGCCGTGGAGGCGTCGGTGAAGGCCCGCAGGACCTTGACGGCGACCTCCCGGTTCAGCAGTTCGTCCACCGCCCGGGCGACCACGCCCATGCCACCGCGCCCGATCACGGAAGTCACCCGGTAACGGCCGCCGAGAACCTTTCCTATCAGCTCTCCGCCATTCGCTTCCCCCGTCGTCACCGCACGCTCCGTTCCATCGCTGTTCGCCATCCGTCAACCGGTGCCCCAAGCGTAGGGGCAGGCATACGGCGGGAGTTGGGCGGCCGCACCGGGCGGCCGGGCGTGACGAAGGGTGCCGCGCCCCCGGCCCCGGCGCCGGCCCGGGCCCGGCGTGACGGAAACCCCTCGACATGCCGGTGCGCCGCGGGGGATGCTCCTGCCGATGACACGCACCGATACGCCGCCCGCCTGGGATGAGCGCACTCAACTGACCACTTTTCTCGGCTACGTTCGCGCCACCGCGCGCGCGAAGTGCGAGGACTTGTCCGACGAGGCGGCCCGCAAGGCGCCGCTCCCCGGCTCACCGTTGATGACCCTGAGCGGCCTCATCAACCATCTGCGCTGGGTCGAGTACTACTGGTTCCAGGTCGTCTTCCTCGGCGAGGAGGACGAGGGCCCGTGGACCGAGGAGGACCCCGACCGCGAGATGCGCATCGCCGTCGACCTCCCGCTGTCCCGGATGCTCGACGAGTACGCCGAGCAGTCCGCGCGTTACGACCGCCTGGTTGCCGAACACGATCTGGACACCACGGCCCGGCGCGAGCGGAGCGACGGCAGCGCGGTGAACCTTCGCTGGATCCTGCTGCACCTCATCGAGGAGACGGCGCGCCACAACGGCCACCTCGACCTCCTGCGCGAGATGGCCGACGGGCGGAAGGGCGTGTAGCTCTTCGCGCGGGCCTCCTTTGTCACAGTGATCCCTGCCGTGTCACGCATATCTCCATTACGCGGACCTTCCGTCACAGCCGATCAACAGCCCCTTTCCGCCCTCACTCCCTGTCGTTCAACGGGCACAGGCTCAGTGATCGCCAGCGTCCACGCCGCGGCTCCCCCGACGGTCCTCCAGGGCCGCCGCCGTGGCGCGCGCAGGGAGGTGCCAAAGATGACGGACAGAAGGCTCTGGTCCTACAAGGAGATTGCCGCGCACATCCGGGTGCAGCCGGACACGGTCCGGTCGTACCGCAAGCACGGCCTGCTCCCGCAGCCCGACCACGTCGAGGGCGGGAAGCCCTACTGGTGCCCGGACACCATCCGCGTCTGGGTGGCCAACCGTCCCGGCAACCGGGGCCGGGCGGACTGAGGTTCGCGCTGTGGCCCGGCATCCGGCCCCGTACACCGTCAGGTACGGGGCCGGCCGCGTAAACGCGTTGCCCGCAAAGGGGACGGGCACGGAGGATCGCCGGATGAGCGACTTCTCCGTCAAGCCCACCCTCACCGGCGACAACGTCGTGCTGCGTCCGGTCACCGAGGAGGATGCCGCCGTGTTCGAGGAGATCCTCCACGACCCTGACGTGCTGACGTTCACCGGCATCCCTGCCGGCGAGCCGCCCCTCTCCCTCGACTACCTCCGTTCCTGGTACGGCTCCCGGGGCGAGCAGCCGGACCGGCTCGATCTCGCGCTGGTCGACCGGGGCTCCGGGGATGTGGTGGGCGAGCTGGTCTTCAACGAATGGGACGAGCCCAACCGCAGTTGCAACTTCCGCACCCTGATCGGGCCCCGGGGCCGCGACCGGGGCCTGGGGACCGAGGCGATCCGGCTGTTCCTCGCGTACGGCTTCGAGCAGCTCGGCCTGAACCGGATCTCGCTCGGCGTCTTCGCCTTCAACCCGCGTGCGATACGGGCCTACGAGAAGGTCGGCTTCGTGCGGGAGGGTGTGGAGCGGGAGGCGCTGCTGCACCAGGGCGAGTGGGTCGACTCCCTCTACATGTCCGTTCTGGCCCGCGAGTGGGCCGTCCACCGCGGTCACCCCGGGTCCGCCCCGT
Organism: Streptomyces sp. NPDC049837; assembly: GCF_040674455.1. NCBI lineage: Bacteria > Bacillati > Actinomycetota > Actinomycetes > Kitasatosporales > Streptomycetaceae > Streptomyces > Streptomyces sp. NPDC049837. The sequence continues at coordinate 174,366 of NZ_JBFAMP010000013.1, forward strand.
CCGTCACCTCCTGATGGCCGGCTCGGGCTCGCGCACCGGCGTCGCTGCCGGTGCGGGCCCCGGTGTGCCCTCGCCGTCGCCCTCGCTGAGCCCGAACCTGGCGTGCAGGGCGCGCAGCGGGGCCGGGGCCCACCAGGTGGCCCGCCCGGTCAGCCGCATCACGGCGGGGACGAGCAGGCTGCGCACCACCATCGCGTCCATCACCACGGCCAGGGCGACGCCGAGCCCGAGCATCTTGGTGTTCGTCACCCGGGACGTGCCGATCGCCACCATCACCACCGCCAGGATCACGGCCGCCGCGGTGATCAGCCCGCCGGTGCGCCGGAGCCCGAACCGGACGGCTTGCTCGTGGTCGCCGGTGGTGTCGTACTCCTCCTTGATCCGGGAGAGCAGGAACACGCCGTAGTCCATGGAGAGACCGAAGGCGACACAGAACATCAGCACCGGCAGCGTCGTCTCGATGTCCCCCGTGGGAGTGAAGCCCAGGAGCCCGGACAGGTGGCCGTCCTGGAAGACCCACACCATCGCCCCGAACATCGCCGTGAGGCTCAGCGCGTTCAGCACGACCGCCTGGACCGGTATCAGCACACTTCCGGTGAGCAGGAAGACCAGCAGCAGGGTGGCCACCACGATGGTGCCCGCCGCCCACGGCAGCCGGTCGGCTATGGCGTCCTTGGAGTCGACCAGCACGGCCGCCGACCCGGTCACCGAGGTGGTGAACGGTGCCTTCTGGCCGCGCAGCTCCCCGACGAGACGCTGGGTGTCCTGGGCGACCGCCTCCCCCTCGGGCTGCACCGAGAAGTACGCGTACGTCCCCGAGGTCACCGGCCCGTCCACCCGCAGCACACCCGGCAGGCCCGCGATCCGGTCGCGGTACTCGGCGTACTGGGCGGCGGTGGCCCGCCCCTCGGCGAGGACCTCCAGCCCGCCGCCCGGGCTGCCCGGGAAGCCGTCCCGTATGTGCTCCTGGACGATGCGGGACTCGGCGCTCGACGGCAACTGCCGGTCGTCGGCCGTACCGAACTTCACGCCCATGAAGGGCAGCCCGAGCAGCACCAGCCCGGCGGCCGTACCGACCGCGAAGAGGGGCGCCCGGCGCATCACCAGCGTCGCCGTCCGCGCCCACCCCGCACCGGGGTCCTCCCCCGTGCCGCCGGCCTTCCCCTTCCGCCGGGCGAACAGGGGCCGCAGGTCGAGTGCGTTGACCCGGTGGCCGAGCAGCAGCAGGGCGGCCGGCAGCAGGATCAGCGCGGCGGCGGCCGCCAGCAGCACCACGGCGATGCCGGCGTACGCGAAGGAGCGCAGGAAGTACTGCGGGAAGACCAGCATGGCGGCGAGGGACACGGCCACCGTCAGCGCCGAGAAGAGCACCGTGCGCCCGGCCGTCCGCAGCGTCGTCGCCACCGCCGCACCGGTGCCGGCGCCGCCGGCCAGCTCCTCTCGGAACCGCCGCACCACGAACAGGGCGTAGTCGATGGCCAGTCCGAGGCCGAGCGCGGTGGTCAGGTTCATCGCGAAGACCGATACGTCGGTGAACTCGGTGAGCCCGCGCAGCACGGCGTTGGTGCCCAGGATGGCGACGATGCCGATGCCCAGCGGCAGCAGGGCGGCGACGGCGCTGCCGAAGACCATCACGAGGAGCACGAGCGTCACCGGAAGGGCGATCAGCTCGGCCCGCAGCAGGTCCTCCTGGATGATGGTCTGCATCTCGTGCTGTACGGCGACGGGCCCGCCGATCGTGACCTCCACCGGCCCGTGCGTGCCCCGGAACGCGGGCCCCATCCGCTCCAGGGTCTCGCCCCGGCTCTTCTCGTCGCCCTCGATCCGCGCCGCGATGAGCGCCTCGCGCCCGTCCTCGGCCCTGAGCGCGGGCGAGCCCGTCTGCCAGTACGAGCCGACGCCGACGACCCCCGGCTCGGCGGCGAGCCGCTCGGCGAGGCGCCGCGCCTCGGCGGCGACCGCGGGATCGTCCACCCCCGCGCGCCCGCTGTCGACGAGGAGCAGGAGGTTGGGCTGCGAGGCGGGGAACTCCCGCTCCAGGGCTTTCGTCGCGTACGCCGACGTGGAGTCCGGGTCCTCCCAGCCGCCGCTCCCCATGCGGTCGGCCACCCCGCTGCCGGCGAACACCGCCAGCGCCGTGATCACCAGCCCGAGCAGCAGTGCCAGGCGCGGCCGCGCGGTGATGAAGCGTGGCGCGCCGCCACGGGCGGGCGGGCTGTTGACTTCGGACATGACGCGGTGTCCCCTTCACCGTGATCCGGGACCCGTGCCCCCGTGGCACGCGTCGCGGACCGTCCCGTTGCCATAGACTGGCAAACACGAGTGATCGCTCGCGTTTTCCAAGAATGCGAGCGACCTCTCGTGTTTGTCAACCACTCCGAGAAAGCTGGGGATTGACATGCCGGACGCCACAGTTCCGACCGAGGCCAAGCCGCGCCGCCGGCAGGCGCGGGGGGAGCGGCGCATCGCGCAGTTGCTGGAGGCCGCCGCCCAGGTGTTCGCGACCACCGGCTACGCCACCGCCAGCACCAACGCCATCGCCCGCGAGGCGAGCGTCTCCCCCGGCACGCTCTACCAGTACTTCCCCAACAAGGAGGCCATCGCCGTCGAGCTCGGCGAGCGCCTGCTGCACCGGATGCGCGAGGCGCACGGCCAGGCGTTCACACCGGCCAACTTCGACCTGCCGCTGCCCGAGATGCTGGACGCGATCCTCGACCCGATGATCGAGTTCAACTGCGCGAACCCCGCCTTCCTCGCCCTGATGCACGGCTCCGACGTGCCCGGCCGGATCACCGAGGAGCACGACGCGCTGCACGCCTCCCTCCTGACGCGCATCGAGGAGCTGTTCGGCCACTACGTTCCGGACATGCCCGCCGACGAGCGCGGCCGCATGGCCTCCATGGCGCTCGCCGTGTTCAAGGCGGGGCTGGTCCTGGTCCTCGCCCACGAGGGAGCCGAGCGGGACGCGTACATCACGGAGCTGAAACGGGTGATGTTCCGGTATCTCGACCCGGTCATTGGAATTCATACCCCCTAGGGGTATACAGTTGGGCGCGTCAGGGCGTCACGGCATACCTTCCGGGTCCCGCGTACCCCTGCCGCACCACGACTCCGACCGAAGGGGAGAACACCATGACCGCCGAGACGAGGACCGAGCTGCCCCAGGCCACCGGATCCTGCTGCTCACCCACCGGCTCCTGCCACGACAGCGCGGGCGACGTCCGGACCGGCGGCATCACCACGGTCTACGAGGTCAAGGGCATGACCTGCGGTCACTGCGAGGGTGCCGTGGCGGAGGAGATCTCCGCGATCGCCGGCGTCACCTCCGTCCAGGCGGTCGCCGCGACCGGGCTGGTCACCGTCGTCTCCGAGGCCGCCCTGGACGAGGCCGAGGTCCGCGCGGCGGTCGACGAGGCGGGCTACGAGCTCATCGGCCCCGCCTGAGCGCCCACGCGCCGCCATCGGAGCCCACAGGCGCCCGGCCGGTCCGGGCCGCACCGTGACGACGGGCGGCCCGGACCGGCCGTTGCCTTTCCTCCCCCTTTGGCGGTGACTGTCCGTCCCCGGTCCCGTAGCTGCACGTGATTTCACCTTCACGTGACTCACAGGACCTTCACAAAGAGACCTAGATCACAGATATTTGGGGGTAACCATTTGGACGGCTCGCGAGTCTAAATGGGCGATGCCACGAACGTCTTGGGGGACGTTCATGGGATGTCTTGGGGGACGTCCCAGGCAAGCGTTGGCCGGGGCACGTGCACCGGGGAGCTTTGAGCGGCCCTCCCGTACGTACGTACCCCGGCAGATCGCACGCGAGCTTCTGCTGTAACCGGCAGACGCCCGGACCCGGATCCCGTGGGGGGAATCCGTTCCGGGGAAATGGGAAGCGCCCCGCTCGCCGACCCGTGGGGGGATCGGCGGCGGGGCGCTTCTCGCTTGAGTCGGGGCGCTGCGTCAGCGGCTCTCGACCGGGACGAAGTCGCGCAGGACCTCGCCCGTGTAGATCTGGCGCGGGCGGCCGATACGGGAACCCGGCTCCTTGATCATCTCGTGCCACTGGGCGATCCAGCCCGGCAGCCGGCCCAGCGCGAAGAGCACCGTGAACATCTCGGTCGGGAAGCCCATCGCCCGGTAGATCAGACCCGTGTAGAAGTCGACGTTCGGGTAGAGGTTGCGCGAGACGAAGTACTCGTCGGCGAGCGCGTGCTCCTCCAGCTTCAGCGCGATGTCCAGCAGCTCGTCGGACTTGCCGAGCGCCGAGAGGACGTCGTGCGCCGCCGCCTTGATGATCTTCGCCCGGGGGTCGAAGTTCTTGTAGACCCGGTGGCCGAAGCCCATCAGCCGGACGCCGTCCTCCTTGTTCTTCACCTTGCGGATGAAGGAGTCGACGTCGCCGCCGGTGGCCTGGATGCCCTGGAGCATCTCCAGCACCGACTGGTTGGCGCCACCGTGCAGCGGGCCCCACAGGGCCGAGATGCCGGCGGAGATGGAGGCGAACATGTTCGCCTGCGACGAGCCCACCAGACGCACGGTCGAGGTCGAGCAGTTCTGCTCGTGGTCGGCGTGCAGGATCAGCAGCTTGTCGAGCGCGGAGACCACGACCGGGTCCAGCTCGTACTCCTGCGCCGGGACCGAGAAGGTCATGCGCAGGAAGTTCTCGACGTAGGACAGGTCGTTGCGCGGGTAGACGAACGGGTGGCCGATCGACTTCTTGTACGCGTACGCCGCGATCGTCGGCAGCTTGGCCAGCAGCCGGATCGTGGACAGGTGGCGCTGCTTCTCGTCGAACGGGTTGTGGCTGTCCTGGTAGAACGTCGACAGCGCGCTGACGACCGAGGAGAGCATCGCCATCGGGTGGGCGTCGCGCGGGAACCCGTCGAAGAACCGCTTGACGTCCTCGTGCAGCAGGGTGTGCTGCGTGATCTCGTTCCGGAAGGCCGCCAGCTCGTCGACCTTGGGAAGCTCACCGTTGATCAGCAGGTATGCCACCTCGAGGAAGGTGGAGCGCTCGGCGAGCTGCTCGATGGGGTAGCCGCGGTACCGCAGGATGCCCTGCTCGCCGTCCAGGTAGGTGATCGCGGATTTGTAGGCGGCGGTGTTGCCGTATCCACTGTCCAGGGTCACCAGACCGGTCTGGGCTCGGAGCTTCCCGATGTCGAAGCCCTTGTCACCGACGGTGCTCTCGACCACCGGGTAGGTGTATTCACCGTCCGCGTACCGCAGTACTACAGAGTTGTCGCTCACGTCATCCCTCACCGACGTAGTGCCTCTTCTTCGAGGTGCCCTGACTGTCTCTACCATCCCCCACTTGGCCCAGCAGAGTGCACTCGGGGTCGACCATTCGGCCAATTGGCGGCACTCAGTGCCGTCAACCTGCTCATCCTGCCCCCTTCGCCCCGGTTGCGAAAGTCCGGATGATCCTTAGGTGATGTTTCCCACCCGTACCTCACCTTTCAGCCGGTGTCGCAGTGAGGTGAAGCGCCGGCCGGCGGAGACCGTACGGACCGCCTGCCCGATCGCTTTGCGGGAGCCGACGAGCACGACGAGCTTCTTCGCGCGCGTGACGGCCGTGTAGAGGAGGTTGCGCTGGAGCATCATCCACGCCCCGGTGGTGACCGGGATCACCACGGCCGGATACTCGCTGCCCTGGGAGCGGTGGATCGTGACGGCGTACGCGTGTGCCAGCTCGTCCAGCTCGTCGAAGTCGTACGGCACCTCCTCGTCCTCGTCCGTCAGCACCGTCAGCCGCTGCTCGTCCACGTTGAGTGAGGTGACCACGCCGACCGTGCCGTTGAAGACTCCGTTCGTCCCCTTCTCGTAATTGTTGCGAATTTGAGTGACCTTGTCGCCGACGCGGAAGACCCTGCCGCCGAATCTCTTCTCCGGAAGGTCCGGCCGGGCGGGGGTGACCGCCTGCTGGAGCAGGCCGTTGAGCGTGCCGGCCCCGGCCGGGCCCCGGTGCATCGGCGCCAGGACCTGCACGTCCCGGCGCGGGTCGAGGCCGAACTTCGCCGGAACCCGGCGGGCGGCGACGTCCACGGTGAGCCGGCCGGCCTCCTCGGTGTCCTCGGTGACGAACAGGAAGAAGTCCGGCAGCCCCGAAGTGATCGGGTGCTGACCGGAGTTGATCCGGTGTGCGTTGGTGACGACACCGGACTGCTGGGCCTGCCGGAAGATCCGGGTGAGCCGCACCGACGGGACGGGGCCGTCCTCCGCCAGCAGGTCGCTCAGCACCTCCCCCGCCCCCACGCTCGGCAGTTGGTCGACGTCCCCCACCAGCAGCAGGTGCGCACCCGGTGCCACCGCCTTGACGAGCTTGTTGGCCAGGAGCAGGTCCAGCATGGACGCCTCGTCGACGACGACCAGGTCGGCGTCGAGCGGCCGGTCCCGGTCGTACGCCGCGTCCCCGCCCGGCTTCAGCTCCAGCAGCCGGTGCACGGTCGACGCCTCCGCGCCGGTCAGCTCCGCCAGCCGCTTGGCCGCGCGGCCGGTGGGCGCCGCGAGGATCACCTTGGCCTTCTTGGCGCGGGCCAGCTCCACGATCGACCGGACCGTGAACGACTTGCCGCACCCGGGGCCGCCCGTCAGCACGGCGACCTTCCTGGTGAGGGCGAGCCGCACGGCCTCCTCCTGCTCGGGCGCCAGCTCCGCCCCCGTACGGTCCGCGAGCCACGCCAGCGCCTTGTCCCAGGCCACGTCCCGGAAGGCCGGCATCCGGTCCTCCTCGGTGCGCAGCAGCCGCTGGAGCTGGGCGGCCAGGGAGACCTCGGCGCGGTGGAACGGCACCAGGTACACGGCCGTCATCGGCTGCCCCTCGGGGCCCGGCACCCGCTCCCGTACGACGCCGCCCTCCTCCTCGTCCGCCACCAGCTCGGCGAGGCAGTCGATGACCAGGCCCGTGTCGACCTGGAGGAGCTTCACGGCGTCGCCGATCAACTGCTCCTCCGGCAGGAAGCAGTGCCCCTGGTCGGTCGACTGCGACAGCGCGTACCGCAGTCCGGCCTTCACCCGCTCCGGGCTGTCGTGCGGGATGCCCACCGCCTGCGCGATCCTGTCGGCGGTGAGGAACCCGATGCCCCACACGTCGGCGGCCAGCCGGTAGGGCTGGTTCCTCACCACGGAGATCGAGGCGTCCCCGTACTTCTTGTAGATGCGCACCGCGATGGAGGTGGAGACGCCGACGCCCTGGAGGAAGACCATCACCTCCTTGATCGCCTTCTGCTCCTCCCACGCGGCACCGATCATCTTCGTCCGCTTCGGCCCGAGCCCCGGCACCTCGATGAGCCGCTTCGGCTCCCGCTCGATGACGTCGAGGGTCTCGATGCCGAAGTGCTCCACGATCCGGTCGGCGATCCGCGGCCCGATGCCCTTGATCAGGCCGGAGCCCAGATAGCGGCGGATGCCCTGGACGGTGGCCGGCAGGACCGTGGTGTAGTTCTCCACCGTGAACTGCCTGCCGTACTGGGGATGTGAGCCCCAGCGGCCCTCCATGCGCAGCGACTCGCCCGGCTGCGCGCCGAGGAGCGAGCCGACCACCGTGAGGAGATCCCCGCCCCCGCGCCCGGTGTCGACCCGGGCCACCGTGTAGCCGTTCTCCTCATTGGCGTACGTGATCCGCTCCAGGACCCCTTCGACCACTGCCAGATTGGACATGCCACGACGCTACCCGGCACCTCGGACAGCACGGCCGGCCTGTGGACAACTCCCGCGTCCCCTGACGAGCCCGGCCGGAGCGGCGGTGCCGGTCCCCGGCCGCGATCACCCGGTCAGCGGTGCAGGCTGCGCGGGGCCGGACGACGCGGCGCACGATGGTGGGCGTACGCCCCTGCTTCGCCCCCGGCTCAAGGAGTTGGTTCGTGTGGACCGGCGTCTGCGGCCGAGTGCGGCCCTGGCCGTGGTGTGCGCCGTGGCCGGCGCCGCCTGTTCCGGCGGTGTCGCGCAGCCGGCTGTCGGCCCGCCTGTCGCACCCACTTCCCCCGGCCTGGAGACGCTGGCGGAGTCGGTACGGAAGGACATCGCCAAGGTGTGGCCCCGGACCGGGCGCATCTGGCCCGGTATGGACTTCACCGACCACAACGTGCTGATCACCGACGGCAGGAAGACCTACGCCGTCGACAAGGACGGGCGCCGCGCGGTCTCGCCGGAGGAGCTGAAGCGGAACAAGGTCGACGTACCGCAGCAGGGCGGATTCGACGTGGTCTCCTGGCAGGGCAAGGACTCGGTGATCGTCAGACCGCCCGAGGGCCGGGCCGCGGAGAGCCTGAAGCAGGACCCCACCGGGCTGGGCAGCCCGGACGTCGCGTCGTACACCTTCGAACTGGCCACGCACGAGCAGTTCCACCCCTACGTCCAGCACGACAAGAAGGCGCCGTGGAAGTCCCTCGAGGAGGCGGAGAAGCGGGGCGGGGGCGCCCGCGACGAGCTCTATCCGCTCAAGGCCGAGCCGCGCATCCACCGCGCCATGATCTACAACAGTCTGCTCACCGCCTACGAGGACCCCGGCAGGCGCACCGAGCAGCTCGCCGCGGCTGCGTACTGGCACAGGGCGTGGACCGAGCAGTACCCGGACGAGGCCGAACAGTGGGCCTCGACGGACCTGCTGGAGGGAACCGCCAAGTACGTCGAGAGGGTCGCCGTCGCGATGGCCCGCTCCGACGACCCCGACAGCGAGAGCCAGGTGCGGGCGTACCTCGTCCGCACCCTCAAGCCGATGAAGGTCGCCGCCAAGGGGCTCGAACCGTACGCGATCGGCACCGCCGCGCTGCTGAACGCCGACGAGCTGGGCCTGGACGTGAAGAAGACCCTCACCACCGAGCCGGTCACCCCGCTCTCGCTGCTCCTCAAGAACGTCAGGCCGGCAGCGCGGCAGACCGCGCCGGACGACGTGGTCCGTGGCATCCGGAACAGTGTGGCGAAGACGAACGAGGAACTCGCGGGTGAGATCGAGCCGTTCGTCAAGGGGGTCCAGGACAAGCGGAAAACGGTCCTGATGCTTCCCGCCGACCGGGTCTCCGGCAGCCTCGGCGGCAAGGGCTTCTACACCACCGAAGAGCTGCCGATCACCATCGTCCCCGCAGCCCGGGTCACCTTCCGGCTCGCCTCCGGCACCATCACCCTCGACCAGGTCACCACCGGCGAGCTGATCCAGGACGACAACACCGCCTACTTCGCCGTCCCCCTCGACCCCGAGGACGAGAACGTCTCACTCAAGGGCAACCGGCTCACGCTCACCGGCGACGGCCTGACCGGCACCGCCACCGTACGGAGCACGATGGATGACGGGCAGCGTTTCCTCTACGCGCAGTAGAGCGCCCGGCCCTCCACCGGCAGGCCGGCCGGCGGCCAGGGCCCGGTCCGAAGACGTCCGAAGACGTCCAAGGACCGGGCCCCGCGCGCTCCCCCCATCAGGGCCTCCTCTGAATCCCCCCGGATTCCCCCCGGCTGCCCTGATGACAGATACGACACGTGCCGCACCACGAAGGTTGTACGGGCGGCGGCCGCGATGTCAGAGCACGTACCGCACGTACCGCCGCGCCGTCTCCTCCAGCACCTCGATCCCGTCCCGGGCCCACAGGCCGTCGTTGAACAGCTCCACCTCGATGGGGCCGGTGTAGCCGGCCGCGTCGACCAGTTCGCGCCACGCGCGCAGGTCGATGGTGCCGTCTCCGATCTGGCCGCGTCCGGTGAGGACACCGGCCGGCAAGGGGGTGGTCCAGTCGGCGAGCTGGAAGGAGTGGATGCGGCCTTGCGCGCCGGCCCGTGCGACGGCCGCCGGGGCCCGGTCGTCCCACCAGATGTGGTACGTGTCCACGACGACGCCCACCTGGGAGGACGGGAACGGCTCGGCCAGGGCGAGGGCCTGGTCGAGGGTGGACACCGCGCAGCGGTCGGCCGCGTACATGGGGTGCAAGGGCTCGATCGCGAGCCGGATTCCCCGCTCGGCGGCGTACGGGGCCAGTTGGGCGAGCGCGGCGGCGATGACGGAGCGCGCGGCCGACAGGTCCTTCTCCCCGGGCGGGAGGCCGCCGGAGACGAGGACCAGGGTGTCGGTGCCGAGGGCCGCCGCCTCGTCGACGGCCGCGCGGTTGTCGTCGAGGTCGGCGGCGGTGGTGAAGAAGCCGCCCCGGCACAGGGTGGTGACGGTCAGCCCGGCGTCGCGCACGAGTTTGGCGGTGGCCTCCAGGCCGTACTCGGCGACCGGCTCGCGCCACAGGCCGATGCCCGGGATGCCCAGGCGCGCACAGGCCCCGGTCAGCTCGGGCAGCGGCAGTTGCCTGACCGTCATCTGGTTGATGCTGAACCTGGTGAGACTCACTCGCCGACTCCGTACACCGTGAGCAGGGACTTCATACGGGACTCCGCCAGCGCCGGGTCCGGGAACAGGCCCAGTCCGTCGGCCAGTTCGTACGCCCGCGCCAGGTGCGGGAGCGAGCGTGCCGACTGGAGGCCGCCGACCATGGCGAAGTGGTCCTGGTGGCCGGCCAGCCAGGCCAGGAACACCACGCCCGTCTTGTAGAAGCGGGTCGGTGCCTGGAAGAGGTGGCGGGAGAGGGGAACGGTCGGGTCGAGAACGGCGCGGAAGCCCGCCTTGTCGCCGGTGTCGAGGCGGCGGACCGCCTCGGCCGCCAGGGGGCCGAGCGGGTCGAAGACGCCCAGCAGGGCGTGGCTGAAGCCGTGTTCGTCACCCGCGATCAGCTCGGGGTAGTGGAAGTCGTCGCCGGTGTAGCAGCGCACCCCGCCGGGGAGGCGGCGGCGCAGGTCCACCTCGCGCCGCGCGTCCAGGAGGGACACCTTGACGCCGTCGACCTTGTCGGGGTGCTCGGCGATGACCTTCAGGAAGGTGTCGGTCGCGGCGTCCAGGTCGGCCGAGCCCCAGTAGCCCTCCAGGGCGGGGTCGAACATCGGGCCCAGCCAGTGGAGGATCACGGGTTCGGCGGACTGGCGCAGGAGGTGGGCGTACACGGTGAGGTAGTCGTCGGGGCTCGTCGCGGCCGCCGCGAGCGCCCGGGAGGCCATGAGGATGGGCTGGGCGCCGCTCTCCTCCACCACCGCCAACTGCTCCTCGTACGCGGCCCGCACGGCGGCCAGGTCCGCCGGGCCGGTGAGCTGGTCGGTGCCGGCGCCCGCCGCGATCCGGCCGTCGGCCGCCCTCGCCTCGGCGCCCGAGCGGCGGATCAGCTCGGCCGCCCCGGCCCAGTCCAGGCCCATGCCGCGCTGGGCGGTGTCCATGGCCTCGGCCACTCCGAGCCCGTGCGCCCACAGGTGGCGGCGGAAGGCGAGCGTGGCGTCCCAGTCGACGGCCGCCGGGGAGTCGGGCGAGACGTCCGCGTACGGGTCGGCCACGACGTGGGCGGCGGAGAAGACCGTACGGGATGTCAAAGGTCCCCCGGGCGGAAAGGAGGCCGGTTCGGTACGCGGTTCGTAGGTGCCGTGCGGGAGCCGGATCGTCACAGCGACAGCTCCGGTACGTCGTAACGGCGGCCCTCGGCCGAGGACTTCAGGCCCAGCTCGGCGAGCTGCACGCCGCGCGCGCCCGCCAGGAGGTCCCAGTGGTACGGCTCGTCGAGGGCGACGTGGCGCAGGAACAGCTCCCACTGGGCCTTGAAGCCGTTGTCGAACTCGGTGTTGTCCGGCACCTCCTGCCACTGGTCGCGGAAGGCCTCGGTGGCGGGGATGTCCGGGTTCCACACCGGCTTGGGCGTGGCCGAGCGGTGCTGGACGCGGCAGTCGCGCAGTCCGGCGACGGCCGAGCCGTGGGTGCCGTCGACCTGGAACTCGACGAGTTCGTCGCGGTGGACGCGTACCGCCCAGGAGGAGTTGATCTGCGCGACGGCGCCGCCGGACAGTTCGAAGATGCCGTACGCGGCGTCGTCGGCGGTGGCGGCGTACGGCTTGCCGTGCTCGTCCCAGCGCTGCGGGATGTGGGTGGTGACGTGGGCGTTGACGCTGGTCACGCGGCCGAACAGCTCGTGGAGTACGTACTCCCAGTGCGGGAACATGTCGACGACGATGCCGCCGCCGTCCTCGGCGCGGTAGTTCCAGGAGGGGCGCTGGGCCTGCTGCCAGTCGCCCTCGAATACCCAGTAGCCGAACTCTCCTCGTACGGAGAGGATCTCGCCGAAGAAGCCGCCGTCGATGAGGCGCTTCAGCTTGAGCAGACCCGGCAGGAAGATCTTGTCCTGGACGACGCCGTGCTTGATGCCGGCGGCCTGGGCCATGCGGGCGAGCTCCAGGGCGCCGGCGGTATCGGTGGCGGTCGGCTTCTCGGTGTAGACGTGCTTGCCGGCCGCGATGGCCTTGCCGAGGGCGTCGACGCGGGCGGAGGTGACCTGGGCGTCGAAGTAGACGTCGATGGACCCGTCGGCGAGGACCGCGTCGAGGTCGGTGGACCATTCCGTCAGTCCGTGGCGGTCGGCGAGTGCGCGCAGGGCGTGTTCGCGGCGGCCGACGAGCACCGGCTCGGGCCACAGGACCTGCCCGTCGCCGAGGTCGAGGCCGCCCTGGTCGCGGATCGCGAGGATGGAGCGCACCAGGTGCTGCCGGTAGCCCATCCGCCCCGTGACGCCGTTCATGGCGATCCGCACGGTTCTGCGTGTCACGAAGGTCCTCCATGTGTGGTCGGCCCCGTCGCCTGTTGTCGGCCCGGTCGCCTGTCGCTTACGGGAGTCTTGCCCGGACAACGTCGTAGCAAGCGCTTTCTATCGGGGATGACGCTAGCCTGCCGACAGCGGCCCGTACAAGGGCCCGGTCCGACTCTCCTCGGAGGAAAGCGATGACAGTCACCCTGGCCGATGTGGCGGCGCGCGCCCGGGTGTCCCCGGCCACTGTCTCCCGCGTCCTCAACGGCAACTACCCGGTCGCGGCCTCCACCCGGGAGCGGGTCCTGCGCGCGGTCGACGAGCTGGACTACGTCCTCAACGGCCCCGCCAGCGCGCTCGCCGCCGCCACCTCCGATCTGGTCGGCATCCTCGTCAACGACATCGCCGACCCGTTCTTCGGGATCATGGCGGGCGCCGCGCAGACCGCGATCGGCGAGGGCGGATCGGGCCGGGCGGGCGGCGAGAAGCTCGCCGTCGTCTGCAACACCGGCGGGTCCCCCGAGCGCGAGCTGACCTACCTGACCCTGCTCCAGCGCCAGCGCGCGGCCGCCGTCGTCCTGACCGGCGGCGCGGTGGAGGACCCGGGCCACATCGCGGCCATGGCCGCCAAGCTGGCCAAGCTCGCGGACGCCGGGACCCGGGTGGTGCTGTGCGGGCGGCCGCCGGTGCCGGCGGCGGGCGACGCGATCGCGGCCGCGCTGACGTTCAACAACCGGGGCGGCGGCCGGAAGCTGACGGAGCATCTGCTGACGCTGGGCCACCGGCGCATCGGGTACGTCGCCGGGCCGGCCGAGCGCACCACCACCCGCCACCGCCTGGAGGGCCACCGCGCGGCGATGGAGGCGGCCGGGCTCGCCGGTGGCCTGGACCGGCTCACCGTGCACGGGCCCTACGACCGGCGCTCCGGCTACGACGCGACGCTGGAGCTGCTGCGCCGTGACCCGGACCTGACGGCGGTCGTCGCCGCCAACGACACGGTCGCGCTGGGCGCCTGCGCCGCACTGCGCGACCAGGGGCTGCGCATCCCGGACGACGTCTCCGTGGCGGGCTTCGACGACCTGCCGTTCTCGGTGGACGCGGTGCCCGCCCTCACCACCGTACGGCTGCCGCTGCACGAGGCGGGCGCGCGTGCCGGGCGGCTGGCGACGGGCACGGAAGCACCGCCGCCGGGCGGCATCGCGACGATCGCCGGGGAGCTGATGGTCCGGGCGTCGACGGGGCGGCCGCGCGGTCGGTGACCTGGACCGGCCAGGACGGGGCCGCCCCGGCACTCGTGATCCGCCATGTCCGGGCGCCTTGCGGGTACGTTCCACGGGAGTGAGACCGGACCCGCGCCGCACGAAGGAGCTCCCGACCGTGAAGTACGCCTTCTCCACCCTCGGTGTCCCCGGGATGCCGGTCCCCGATGTCGTCCGCCTCGCCGTGGACAGCGGCTACCAGGGCGTGGAGCTGCGCGCCCACCCCGAGGAGCCGGTGCACCCGGGGCTCGTGGCGCACGAACGGCGGGCCGTGGCCGAGGAGTTCGCGCGGGAGGGCGTCGAGATCCTGACGGTGGCGGGGTACGCGCGCGTGGCGGAGGCCGGGGACGACGAGCCCGTGTACGAGGAGCTGCACCGGCTCCTGTACCTCGCGGCCGACCTGGGCGCGTCGTACGTCCGGGTGTTCCCTGGCGGCGGCGACCAGGACCCGGCACAGGCGGACGCGACGGCGGCCCGGCGGCTGGGCGCGGCGGCGGAGGTCGCCGCGGACCTGGGCGTGCGGGTCCTGGTGGAGACCCACGACTCGCACCGCACCGGTGCGGACGTGGCCAGGATCGTGGGGGCGGTCGGCCACAAGCACGTGGGCGCCCTGTGGGACGTGATGCACCCCTGGTCGGCGGGCGAGGCCCCGGCGGCCACGCACGCGGTGCTGGCGCCGTACCTGGGCTACGTCCAGGTCAAGGACATCGCCTCGGCGGAGGACCCCACGCCGCTGTCCCTCGGCGCCGGGGTGCTGCCGCTCGCCGAGTGCCTGGCGCTGGTGGGCGGCGAGGGCTGGGCCTGCTGGGAGTACGAGAAGCGGTGGTATCCGCAGGCGGCCGACCTGCCGCCGCTGCTCACGGCGGGCCGGGAGCACCTGGCCGCGATCGCCTAGGCACTGCCACCCGCGTCGGCCCCTCCCGCGTCCGTGTGCTTTTCGGGCGGGCTCCGCACGACACGTCGTCACCCTGGCACGGGGATCGGGATCCGGGTGTGAACCTGTCGTGGCGTCCCCGGGAACCGGCCGGGGAGCCCTGCGGCCGTGCGCGAGAGGGAGTCCTATGGTGTCCAGACGCCGTTTCGTGCAAGCCGGCGGTCTGACCGCCGCCGCGTGGACACTGGGCGGGCCGGCGGCGCTCGCCGGGGCGCTGACGCGCGAACCTCCCCCTGTCGGGGACCACATCCCGGCCACGGAGCTGGGGAACACGGCGGACTGTCCGGTACCGCCCGGCCACGACCCGGAGGTCATCAGGACCGTCTACCGGGTCGGCGGCCAGTTGGGCGTCAACGACAAGGTCATGCTCGCCGGCTTCGAGGCCGGGTGGGTCGAGTCGCACATGAACAACCTCCCCTGCGGGCACCTCGACTCGGTCGGCGTCTTCCAGCAGCGCCCGAGTCAGGGCTGGGGCACGCGCGAACAGTGCATGGACGTCACGTACGCGTCCAACGCGTTCTTCACCCGGGCCGTCGAAGCCGACCGCGCCCATCCCGAGTGGACGGCCGGCCAGGTCGCGCAGAGCGTGCAGCGGTCGGCCTACCCCGAGCGGTACGACCAGGCCGAGGCGAAGGCCCGCGCTCTCCTGGAAGAGGCGCGGACGGGCGGCGGCGACCCGGTGACGACGGTGCCGGGGCCGTGGGCCGACGCCCTGTAGCGCACCGGGACCGCCCCACGCCTTTCCCGGCGCCGGATGCTCAGGTCCTTGACCTGGCAGTTACTTTCCGGCTATCCGTGACTCCTTGGAAGTTTCCTTCATCCGGATGGCCGGAAGGAGCACCATGCACCACCGAGCCACACCCACCACCCCCTCCAGACGCACCCTCCTCACCGTCACCGCCGCCACCGCCGCGGCCGCGGCCGTCGGCGGAGCGACCGCCCCCGCCGGGGCGGCGACCGGCGAGGACCGCCGCCTCAAGCGGCTCATCTCCCGTATGAGCCTGGAAGAGAAGGTCGGCCAGCTCTTCGTCATGCGGGTCTACGGGCACTCCGCCACCGCCCCCGACCAGGCCGACATCGACGCCAACCTCAAGGAGATCGGCGTCCGCACCGCCGCCGAGCTGATCGCCACGTACCACGTCGGCGGCATCATCTACTTCTCCTGGGCCCACAACACCCGCGACCCGCACCAGATCGCCGACCTGTCCAACGGCATCCAGCGCGCCGCGCTCGGCCGGCCGGTCCCCGTGCCGGTCCTCATCTCCACCGACCAGGAGCACGGCATCGTCGCCCGGATAGGGGAACCCGCCACCCTGATGCCCGGCGCCATGGCGCTCGGCGCGGGCGGCTCGCGCTCCGACGCCCGCCGTGCCGCCCGCGTGGCCGGCGCCGAGCTGGCCGCGATGGGCATCCGCCAGAACTACGCGCCCGTGGCCGACGTCAACGTCAACCCGGCCAACCCCGTCATCGGCGTACGCTCCTTCGGCGCCGACCCGCGGGCCGTCGCCGCTATGGTCGCCGCCCAGGTCAGCGGCTACCAGCGGGCGGGCATCGCCGCCACGTCCAAGCACTTCCCCGGGCACGGCGACACGTCCGTCGACAGCCACTACGGCCTGCCGACCATCACCCACACCCGCGAGCAGTGGAACACGCTCGACGCGCCGCCGTTCCGGTCCGCCATCGCCGCCGGGATCGACTCGATCATGACGGCGCACATCGTCGTCCCCGCCCTCGACCCGGCCGAGGACCCCGCCACCCTCTCCCGCCCCATCCTCACCGGCATCCTCCGCGAGCAACTCGGGTACGACGGCGTCGTCGTGACCGACTCGCTCGGCATGGAAGGCGTACGCACCAAGTACGGCGACGACCGCGTCCCCGTCCTCGCCCTCAAGGCCGGCTGCGACCAACTGCTCAACCCGCCCAAGCTGTCCGTCGCCTGGAACGCCGTCCTCAAGGCCGTGCAGAGCGGCGAGATCAGCGAGGCCCGCATCGAGGAATCGATTCTCCGCATCCTCCGCCTGAAGGCCAAGCTGGGCCTGTTCCACGAGCCGTACGTCACCCACGACTCCGTGGACCGCACCGTCGGCACCCAACCGCACCTCACCACCGCCGACCGGATCGCCGAGCGGACCACCACCCTGCTGCTCAACGACGGCGGACTGCTCCCGCTCAGCCCCACCGACCGGCCGAACCTCCTCGTCGTGGGCGCCGACGTGGCCTCCCCGTCCGGGACGACCGGCCCGCCGACCGCCACCCTGGCCGCCGCCCTCACCGAACTCGGCTTCACCACCCGGGTGCTGCCGACCGGTACCGCCCCGACCACCGCGAAGATCGACGAGGCGGTCGCGGCGGCGGCCGGCAAGGACGCCGTGGTCGTCGGGACGTACAACGTCTCGGCCACCAGCAGCCAGCGCACCCTGGTGTCCCGGCTCGCGGCCACCGGCGTCCCGGTCGTCACGGTCGCCATCCGCAACCCCTACGACATCGCACGCCTCAGCGGCCAGCGCGCCACGCTCGCCACCTACTCCTGGACCGACGTCGAACTGCGCGCCGCCGCACGGGTCATCGCGGGGCGGGCGCGGCCGGAGGGCCGGCTGCCCGTGCCCGTACAGCGCGCGGACGATCCGGCCCAGGTGCTGTATCCGATGGGCTACGGCCTGACGTACAAATCCTGACGTACAAATAGCGCAATACCCCCGGCGCATCTGGCGTGTGGCCGCCACGGCGGGTCACGCTGGGCGCGAGGATCTGGGGGTCCCACATGCGTCGGCGACGAACCATGGGCGCCCTGCTGCTGGCGGCGGCGCTCATCACCGGCTGTGAGCAGGCACGCGGGGGCGCGCCCGTCGGCTTCGAGGAGACCGCCACCGGCTACGGCGCGGTCTTCCTCGGCCCCGGCGAGTGCAGCACCCGTGGCCGGGACTTCCGTGAGGTGCCCTGCGGCAGCGAGCGGGCGGTGGCACGGGTGCTGACCCGGTACGCGGGGCCGCCGGCCGACGGGCCGGTCTGTCCCCGGACCACCGACTTCGTGCTGCACGTCTCCGAGAGCCGCCCCGCCGCCGACGAGGACGGCGACGGGGCGGTGGCGCAGGGCTACGCCTGCATGCGCAACCTCCGGCCGCCGCACCCGGGCGACCCCGGGGGCGGCGGCGGGCCGTACACGGTCGCCGGGGACTGCCTCTACGGCTCCCGCGAGGGCCAGGTGAAGGAGACGGCCTGCGACGGCTCCGGCGCGCGGCGGCCGGAGTACCGGGTGGCCGAGGCCGTGGAGCGGCGGTCGCGGTGCCCGGCGTGGACGGATCTGTACGTCGAGCTGGGCGGCGAGCAGCCGGTGGGCTGCGCGCGCCGGCTGTGAGCGGTACGCGCAGCCCCCGTGCGCCTCAGGGGCGCAGCGTCTGCTCGCGCTTCAGCTCCCGCTTGTCCAGACGCGGGTCGTACGTCGCCAGCGGCGCCGCGCGCTGCGCGTCGGCCGGTGCCACGCCCGCCCAGGCCAGGATGCGCGCCGTCGCCTTCGTACGCTCGGCCTCGGTCAGGCCCGCGACGTTCGCGCCGTGGTTGGCGCCCGGCGCGGTCATGACGTAGGAGTCGCGGGCGCCCTTGTCGACGCGGAACTTCTCGGCGCCCCACGGGTCGTTGCCGCCGTACACGAAGAGCATGCCGCGCCCCTGGGTGCGTACCCAGGTGTCGACGTCACGCATCACCCACGGCTTGAACCGCACGGGGATGTCGCGCGGCACGAAGTTGCGGGCGGGCTGGTAGCCGTACCGGGTCAGGCCCGTCAGGTGCTCCATCCGCATGCTGGGCGAGCCGAGTTCGGTGGCGGCCTGGTAGTAGTACGGGGTGTACGGGTCCAGGCCCTGGTCGGAGTAGAACGACCAGCCGGAGTACGTGTCGATGGTGTCGTACACGGCCTGGTCGGTGGCGGTGGCGGCGTCCGGGACGGAGGCGCAGTCGGCCTCGGTGTGGTACTGCCAGAAGCCCCAGACGAAGTCCAGGACGACCGCCTCGTACGCCCTGTCCAGGCTGCCGACCGTGTTGAAGGTCGCGCCCTCGGCCTCGGCCCAGGTGCGGAACTTCTCCTGGAGCGGCGCCCGGCGGACGAGCGCCTCGCGCTGGAGGGCGTTCAGCCGGTCGCGGCACTCTTGGGTGGAGACGCTCGCGAAGAACCGGTCGTACGCCGCGTCCTCCTTCTCCACCACGTCGTTGGGGGCCACGTACGCGACGACGCCGTCCATGTCGCGGGGGTAGAAGCGCTCGTAGTAGGTGGCGGTCATGCCGCCCTTGGAGGCGCCGGTGGCCAGCCACTTGCGGTCGTAGATCTTCTTCAGCGCGGTGAAGATCCGGTGCTGGTCGGAGGCGGCCTGCCAGATGTCCAGCTTGGACCAGTCGGCGGGCTGGGGGCGGGACGGGGTGAAGAAGCGGTACTCCATGGAGACCTGGTTGCCGTCCACGATCCGGGTCGGCTCGGCGCGCCCGGGCCGGGTGCTGACGGCGTATCCACTGGTGTGGAAGACGGTGGGGCGGCTGGTGTCCTTGTGCAGCAGGGTCAGGCGCTGCTGGAAGGTGCCCTTGGAACGGTCGCGGTGGTCGACCGGCTGGGTGTAGGTGAGGACGAAGTAGCGGTATCCGGGGTAGGGCTTCTCCTCGACCAGGGTCATCCCGGGTATCGCCAGGATGCGGTCCTTGATGTCGGTGGTCGTGCCGTTGGTCGTGCCGCTGTCGGCGGGCCCGGCGGCGGTGGCCGTGCCGGCCGCGCTCACGGTGCCTATGAGCACCACGAGAGACAGCAGCCATCTGAGCGCCTTGCGCATTCACCCTCCACGTGGGTTTGCGGTGGTCGCCGCGAACCTAGTGGGGTCAACGTGCTTGCCGCCAGACCTGATTGGGCCCCGGACCGGTCAGCAGAGGATCCATCCCGTGGAGGCGCCCTTGCCCGCGACCGCGCCGGACGCGCGCACGCAGCGGTTGAGGGCGTGCACGGTGACGGGCCCGGCCTGCCGGGTGAACGCCCCCGCGTCGACGGCGGCCCGTCCGCCGCGCGGCTGGATGGACACCGACATGGCGCGCCGGGCGCCCGGCTTCTTGGCGACGGTCATGGCGCACGCGTACTGGCGGTTCTTGTACACGCGCAGCTCGCCGGTGCTGAACGCCATCGTCTTGACGAGCCGCCCGGAACAGGCCGTGGCCGCCGCGTCGGCACGTGGCGTGCCGGGTCCCGCGAGGACGAGGAAGCCCGCGGCGACCAGCACCGCGAGCACGTGTATGAGCAGTCGTCCTGCCCTGGCCGTGGCCACCCCACCGAACACGTTTGCTCCCCTCCGCCTCATGAGCGTACGTGCGTACGACGCACTGGAGCGCCGAACGGTTGCCCGGAGGGCGGCTAGGCGCAACCGATGCGCGTCACGCCGTCGCCGCCGGGGTCTCCGCCGGGGCCTCGCCGATGAAGGTGCGCCACAGCTCCGCGTAGCGGCCGCCGCGGGCCAGCAGCTCATCGTGGGTGCCGTCCTCGGCGACGCGGCCGTGGTCCATGACGACCACCCGGTCCGCGCGGGCCGCCGTGGTGAGGCGGTGGGCGACCACGAGGGTGGTGCGGCGGCCGGCGAGGCGGTCGGTGGCGGCGTTGACCTGCGCCTCCGTGGCCAGGTCCAGCGCGGCCGTCGCCTCGTCGAGCAGCAGCACGTCGGGGTCGACCAGCTCGGCCCGCGCCAGGGCGATCAACTGCCGCTGGCCCGCCGACAGGTTCCGCCCGCGCTCGGCGACCTCGTGCAGGTACCCGCCGTCCAGCGTGGCGATCATGTCGTGGGCGCCGACCGCCCGGGCCGCCGCCTCCACCTCCGCGTCGGTCGCCTCGGGCCGCCCGTACGCGATGGCGTCGCGCACCGTCCCGGGGAAGAGGTACGCCTCCTGGGGGACGACCCCCAGCCGGTGCCGGTACGCGGTCAGGTCGAGGTCCCGCAGGTCGGTGCCGTCGGCGGTGACCCGGCCGGAGGTCGGGTCGTAGAACCGGGCGACCAGCTTGACCAGCGTCGACTTGCCGGCGCCCGTCTCGCCGACGAACGCGACGGTCTGCCCCGCCGGGATGCGCAGGTCCACGCCCGTGAGGGCCGCCTCGTCGTCCCCGTACGCGAAGGAGACGTCCTCGAAGGCGATCTCGCCCCGGAGGGAGGACACCGGCCGCGGCTTCTCCGGCGCCGCCGTGGACGTCTTCTCGCGCAGCAGTTCCTGCATCCGTCCCAGCGAGACCGCCGCCTGCTGGTAGCCGTCGAAGACCTGCGACAACTGCTGCACTGGGGCGAAGAACAGATCGATGTAGAGCAGGTACGCGACCAGGGCGCCGGTCGTCAGCGTCCCGGCCTCGACCCGCCCCGCGCCCACGATCAGCACCGCCGCGGCCGCGACCGACGACAGGAACTGGACGAACGGGAAGTAGATCGAGATCAGCCACTGGCCACGCACGCGTGCCGCCCGGTACTCGGCGCTGCGCGCCGCGAACCGCTCCGCGCCCGACCGCTCGCGCCGGAACGCCTGCACGATCCGCAGCCCGGACACCGACTCCTGGAGGTCGGCGTTGACGACGCTGATCCGCTCCCGTGCCAGCTCGTACGCCTTCACACTCGACCGGCGGAAGAAGAACGTGCCGACCACCAGCACCGGCAGCGTCGCGAAGACGACCAGCGCGAGCTGTACGTCGATCACGACGAGCGCGACCATGATGCCGAAGAACGTCACCAGCGACACGAACGCGGTCACGAGCCCGGTCTGGAGGAACGTCGACAGGGCGTCCACGTCCGTCGTCATCCGGGTCATGATCCGCCCGGTCAGCTCCCGCTCGTAGTAGTCGAGCCCCAGGCGCTGGAGCTGCGCGAAGATCTTCAGGCGCAGCGCGTACAGCACCCGCTCGCCGGTCCGGCCGGTCATCCGGATCTCACCGGTCTGCGCCACCCACTGCACCAGCACCGTCACCAGCGCCAGCGCGGACGCCGCCCACACGGCGCCCAGCGCGGCCTGCTCCACGCCCTCGTCGATGCCGTGCCGGATCAGGATCGGCAGCAGCAGGCCCATGCCCGCGTCGACCGCCACGAGGAACAGGCTGACCAGGAGCGCCGCCCCGAAGCCGCGCAGCAGCCTGCGCAGCCCGTAGGACTCCTCGGGCGTGACCGCCCGCGCCTCGTCGACCGCCGGGGTGTCCGTCGCCGGCGGCAGCGCCTCGACCTGGGCGAGCAGCTCGGGCGTGGCGCCCGGCGCCGCCGACTCCTCGACGGGCTGTTCCCGCTCCCACAGGGCGGGCGTGATGCCCCGTTCCGCGTCGAACTCGGCGTCCAGCTCCTCCCGTACCGTGCGGTCCTCGGGCATCTCCAGGGGCACGGCGTGGCCGGGCGAGACGCCGCCCAGCTCATCGGGGTCGGTCAGCAGCCGCCGGTAGAGCGCCGAGCGCCGCTCCAGCTCCTCGTGCGTACCGATGTCGGACAGCCGCCCGCCGTCGAGGACGGCGATCCGGTCGGCGAGGTTCAGCGTGGAGCGGCGGTGGGCGATCAGCAGGGTGGTGCGCCCGGCCATGACGGCCCGCAGCGCCTCGTGGATCTCGTGCTCGATACGGGCGTCGACCGCCGAGGTGGCGTCGTCGAGGAGCAGCAGCCTGGGGTCGGTGAGGATCGCCCGGGCGAGCGCGATGCGCTGGCGCTGCCCGCCGGACAGGGTCAGGCCGTGCTCGCCGACCTTGGTGTCGTACCCCTCGGGCAGGTCGTTGATGAAGCCGTCCGCCTGCGCGGCCCGGGCCGCCGTGCGGATCTCCTCGTCGGTGGCGTCGGGCTTGCCGTAGGCGATGTTGGCGCGGACGGTGTCGGAGAAGAGGAAGCTGTCCTCCGGTACGAGGCCGATGGCGTCCCGCAGCGAGGCGAGCGTCAGCTCACGCACGTCGTGCCCGCCGACCAGGACGGCGCCGTGCGTCACGTCGTAGAAGCGCGGCAGCAGCAGCGAGACGGTGGACTTGCCGCTGCCGGAGGAGCCGACGACGGCGACGGTCTCACCGGGGCGGATCTCCAGCGAGAAGCCGTCGAGGACCGGGCGCCCGTCCTCGTAGGCGAACGACACGTCGTCGAACTCGACGCTCGCGGGGGCGTCGGCCGGCAGCTCCTTGGTGCCGTCCTGGATCACCGGTTCGGTGTCGATGAGCTCCAGGACGCGCTCCACGCCCGCGCGTGCCTGCTGGCCGACGGTGAGGACCATGGCGAGCATCCGGACCGGGCCGACGAGCTGCGCGAGGTAGGTGGAGAACGCGACGAACGTGCCCAGGGTGATCTGCCCGCGGGTGGCCAGCCAGCCGCCGAGCGCCAGCATGGCGACCTGCCCGAGCGCGGGCACGGACTGGAGGGCCGGGGTGTAGCGGCTGTTCAGCTTGATGGTGCGCATCCGGCCGGCGAACAGCTTGCGGCTCGCCTCGCGGATCTTGCCGGTCTCCTGGTCCTCCTGCCCGAAGCCCTTGACCACGCGTACGCCGGTCACGGCACCGTCGACCACGCCCGCGACGTGCGCGGCCTGCGCCTGGGCGTACCAGGTGGCGGGGTGCAGCCGGGTGCGGCTGCGCTTGGCGATCCACCACAGGGCGGGGGCGACGGCGAGCGCGACGAGGGTGAGCGGCAGCGACAGCCACGCCATGACGACGAGGGAGATCAGGAAGAGCAGGAAGTTCCCGATGGTCATCGGGAGCATGAACAGCAGACCCTGGATGAGCTGGAGGTCGCTGGTGGCGCGGCCGACGACCTGCCCGGTGGACAGCTCGTCCTGCCGCCGCCCGTCCAGCCGCATGATCGTCCCGTACATCTCGGTGCGCAGGTCGTGCTGCACGTCGAGGGCGAGGCGGCCGCCGTAGTAGCGGCGTATGTACGTCAGGACGTAGACGGCGACCGCGGCGGCCATCAGGAGGCCGGTCCAGACGGCGAGGGAGCGCGTGCCGGCGCCGATGACGTCGTCGATGACGACCTTGGTGATCAGCGGGACGATGGCCATGACGGCCATGCCCGCGAGGGACGACCCGAGCGCGAGCACCACGTTGCGCCGGTACCGCCAGGCGTACCCGGACAGCCGTCGTGCCCATCCCTGCTCTGCCGCCGCCACGTGGTGCCTCCCGTTGTCGACCTCTGGTCCGATCATCCGATCGGCCTGATCTACCGGAAGGCACCAACGCGGACACGGACGGATTTCATCCCTCCGCTGCCGCCGGCCTAGCGCGGGGCGCTCACCAGGTCCTGGGCGGCACGGCCCGGCACGGCCGGGACGGCTTCCTGCGGGACGGCCGGCGGGACGAAGCTGTCGCTCCTCGCGGCGCCCGGGTTGAGGTCGGCGTGGACCACGCGCGCGACGGCCTGGATGGTGTTGATGCCGTCCTGCATGGTCGCGTTGTCGTGCGTGAGGACGGTGATCTGGTAGTTGTGCGCCGTGCCGGTGAAGGCGCCGATGGAGTGCACGCGCCAGCCGTGGGTGGCGCGCGGCAGCCAGCCGTTCTTCACGTGGATCTTCGCGGTGCTGGGGGCGCCGGCGGGGGTGCCCCACCGCTGGGAGGAGACGACCTTGTTCATCAGGTCGAGGATGTAGGCGCGCGAGGCGTCGGTGAGGACGGTGTTCTTCGCGGTGATCAGGGCCAGCAGCTTCTGCTGGTCACGGGCGGTGATCTGGGTGAGCCCCCAGTAGCCGCCGGAGCCGGGGACGGTCCTGGTCATGCCGGCCGCGGCGAGGAAGCCCTTGACCTTGGTCACGCCGAGCTGCTTCCACAGCGCGCTGGTGGCGTCGTTGTCCGACTTGGTGATCATGGCATAGGCGCGCGACTTCTCGGTCGCGGTCAGGGCCCGCTTGGACTTCTGCGCGTCCCACAGGAGGGTGGCGAGCACGGTCGTCTTGACCACGCTGGCGGAGTCGAACTGGGTGTCCGGCCGCAGGACGCAGCTCGTCTTGGTGACGCGGTCGTTGACGAGGATCGCGGTGGTGGACTTGCGGCCCTTGAGCGCGGCGTTGATGTCGTTGACCAGTTGGGCGGCGAGGCCCGCCTTCTGGGAGGTGCACGCCACGGCCGGTGTCGCGGCGGTGGCGGGTGTGACGCCGGCGGCGGTCGGCAGGAGCACCCCGAGGGCGACCGCGGCGCACAGGGCCCCGCGCCGGCGGCGGGATATGGAGAGTCTGTTCACGCATTCGATGACTCGGCAGGACGCGAAAAGTTGTACGCACGGGGCTCACCGGCCCGGTGAACCCCGTGCGGCTTACGTCACAGGTGGGTCGGCGCGAACATCTTCAGCAGGGCGGGCAGGACGACGACGGAAGGCCCGGACCGGGCAAGGGACTTCGCGAGGTCCTCGCGGAGGTCCTCCGGTGTGGTCCGTACGGCCGGGACGCCGAACGACTCGGCGAGCGCCACGAAGTCCGGGCGGGCCAGTTCGGTGCCGGTGGCCGCGCCGAAGGCGTCGGTCATGTACTCGCGGAGGATGCCGTATCCGCCGTCGTCGACGATCAGCCAGGTGACATTCAGTCCGTACTGCTTCGCCGTGGCCAGCTCGGCGATCGAGTACATGGCGCCGCCGTCGCCGGAGACGGCCAGTACCGGCCGGGTGGGGTCGGCCGCCGCCGCGCCGAGGGCGGCCGGGAAGCCGTAGCCGAGGCCGCCGGCGCCCTGCGCGGAGTGCATGGTGTTGGGGCGGCGGGCGTCGAAGGCGGACCAGGCCCAGTAGGCGAGGATCGTCATGTCCCAGAAGCTGGGCGCGTCGTCCGGGAGGGCGTCGCGCACGGCGGCGAGGACCTGCCGTTCCAGGGTGAGGTCCTGCCCGTCGATCCGGTCCCGTACCTGGTCCAGCACGGTACGGACGCGGTCGGCGGCGTGCTCGTCCGCCCTCGTGCCCACGGTTTCGAGGAGCGCGGACAGGGCGAGGCGGGCGTCGGCGTGGATGCCGAGGGCGGGGTGGTTGGACTCCAGCTTGCCGAGGTCGGCCTCGATCTGGATCACCCGGCCGCGCGGGGCGAAGGTGTGGTAGTTCGAGGACAGTTCGCCGAGTCCGGAGCCCACGACGAGGAGGACGTCCGCGTCCTCCAGGAAGTCGGTGGTGTGCCGGTCCTCCAGCCAGGACTGGAGGGACAGCGGGTGCTTCCACGGGAAGGCGCCCTTGCCGCCGAAGGTCGTCACCACCGGTGCCTGGAGGCGCTCGGCCAGGGCCAGCAGCTTGCCGGACGCGTCGGAGCGCACGACTCCGCCGCCCGCGATGATCGCGGGCCGCTCGGCGTTCGCGAGCAGGTGCGCGGCGAGCGCCGTCAGCTCGGGGCGGGGCGGGAGGTCCTCGGGGGTGGCGTCCATGGCGGTGACCACCGGCAGGGCGGTCCCGGCCAGCAGCACGTCCTGGGGGATCTCCACCCAGACCGGCCCGTGGGGCGCGGTCAGCGCTGACTCCCAGGCGGCGGCGATCGCGGACGGGATCTGCGACTGGGTACGCACGGTGTGCACGGACTTGACGATGTCGCGGAACGACGCCTGCTGGTCGCGCAGTTCGTGCAGGTAGCCGTGGCGCCCGCCGCCCAGCCCGGCGGCCGGGACCTGGCTGCCGATGGCGAGCACGGGCGCGCTGGCGGCGGCCGCCTCCTGGAGCGCGGCCAGCGACATCAGGGCGCCGGGGCCGGTGGACAGCAGCAGCGGGGCGGCCTCGCCGGTGATCCTGCCGTACGCGTCGGCGGCGAAACCCGCGTTGTTCTCGACGCGCAGGCCCACGTACCGGAGCTTCGAGCGGCGCAGCGCGTCGAACATGCCGAGCGCGTGCTGGCCGGGCAGCCCGAACACGGTGGTCGCCCCGAGCCCGGCCAGCGTCTCGACGACGAGGTCGCCGCCGGTGCGCCCCGGCGGGGGGTTCAGGGCGGCCTCGGTCTGCGCGGCGGTGGGCCGCAGCACCAGATCGTGGTCGTGGGTCACGTGGCGTCCTTTCGGTGGTGCGCCCGGGCGGGAACCGCCGGGCCGCCCCGCGACCCGGCGGATGAGGTTACTCCGCGGCGCCGGCGGTCCGCGCCGCCGCGATCTGGCGGGACATGATCGTCGTCAGCTCGTACGCCGTGTGGGAGGCGGCCACGGACGTGATCTCGGCGTGGTCGTACGCCGGGGCGACCTCGACGACATCGGCCGAGACCAGGTTGCAGGAGGCCAGGCCGCGCAGGATCTCCAGCAGCTCGCGGGAGGTCATGCCGCCCGCCTCGGGGGTGCCGGTGCCCGGGGCGTGGGCCGGGTCGAGGCAGTCGATGTCGATGGAGATGTACAGCGGCCGGTCGCCGATGCGCTGGCGGAGCTGGTCGGCGACCTCGTCGGCGCCGCGCCGGTAGACGTCGGCCGAGGTGACGATGCCGAAGCCCATCTTCTCGTCGTCGGTCAGGTCCTGCTTGCCGTACAGCGGGCCGCGCGTACCGACGTGGGAGAGGGCCTCGGTGTCGAGGATGCCCTCCTCGACGGCCCGGCGGAACGGCGTGCCGTGGGTGTACTCGGCGCCGAAGTAGGTGTCCCAGGTGTCGAGGTGGGCGTCGAAGTGGAGCAGCGCGACGGGGCCGTGCTTCTTGGCGACGGACCGCAGCAGGGGCAGCGCGATGGTGTGGTCGCCGCCCAGGGTCATCAGGCGGGCGCCGGTGCCGAGCAGCTCGTCGGCGGCGGCCTCCACGGTCTCGACGGCCTCGTTGATGTTGAACGGGTTCACGGCGATGTCGCCGCCGTCCGCGACCTGGGCCAGCGCGAAGGGCGAGGCGTCCTGCGCCGGGTTGTAGGGGCGCAGGAGGCGGGAGGCCTCACGGATGGCGTTGCCGCCGAAGCGGGCGCCGGGACGGTACGAGACGCCCGAGTCGAAGGGCACGCCGACGACGGCGACATCGGCGGTGCCGACCTCGTCGAGCCGCGGCAGCCGCGCGAACGTGGCGGGTCCGGCGTACCGCGGGATGCGGGACGAGTCGATGGGGCCGCGCGGGGTCACGCTCTCGTTGCTGCTGCTCATGTCCAAATGCCTTCTTTCAGTGACTTATCGACCTATAAGACTAACCGCGAGCCGGGACGGCCTCGGTCGTGTCGGTTTCGGGGGTGGCCTCGCGTCCCGCCAGGCGGGCCCGCCAGGCGGCGAGGACGGCCGCGTCGGTCGGCCTGGTGCACAGCGAGACGGCCACGTACGTCGCGAGCGAGGCCAGCAGGCCGTAGTAGATCGGCTGGTTGGCGAGGATGCCGTACACCGCCATCAGCCCGGTCACGGCGAGGCCGCCCACCACCACCGAGGCCAGCGCGCCGGCGGCGGTGCCGCGGCGCCAGAGCAGGCCGCCGAGGATCGGGACGAGCAGGCCGCCGACGAGGAGGTTGTACGCGACGGTCAGTGCCTCGACGACGTTGTTGAGGGCGATCGCGATGGCGATGACGGCCACGCCCATGATGAGGATGAAGGCGCGGTTGCCCTTGACCTCGTCCCGCTCCTCGCCGCCCGGCGTGACGGCACCTCGCAGCCGCGACCAGATGTCGTTGTTGGCCACGGTCGCGCAGGCGATCAGCGCGCCCGACGACGTCGACATGACGGCCGCGAGCGCCGCGGCGAGCACCAAGCCCCGTACGCCGATGGGCAGTTCATCCTTGACGATGGTCGCGAAGGCGTCGTCGGCGTTGGCCAGGTTCGGGTACATCACCTTGGCCGCCGTACCGATGACGGCGCCGGCGAGCGCGTACAGCAGGCAGTACGTACCGGCGACCGTGCCGCCCCAGCGGGCCACCTTGTCGTTGCGGGCGGTGAACACCCGCTGCCAGATGTCCTGGCCGATGAGCATGCCGAAGGTGTAGATCAGGACGTACGTGAAGATCGTCTCGCCGCCGATGCCGAGCGGCGCGAAGTAGTCGTCCGGCAGCCGCTCCCTCATCTCGGCGAAGCCGCCGGCCTTGACCACCGCGATCGGCAGGAGCAGGAGCAGCACACCTATCGTCTTCACCACGAACTGCACCATGTCGGTGAGCGTGATGGACCACATGCCGCCGAGGGTCGAGTACGCGACGACGATGGACCCGCCGAGCACGATCGCGAGCGTGCGGTTCAGGTCGAACAGGACGTCGAAGATCGTGGCGTACGCGATGGTCGAAGTGACCGCGAGCATCAGCGTGTACGCCCACATCACCACGCCCGAGATGACGCCGGCGCGGCCGCCGTAGCGGAGGTCGAGCATCTCGGAGACGGTGTAGACCTTCAGGCGGGCGATGCGCGCGGAGAAGAAGACGGAGAGGGCGAGCAGGCCCAGGCCGATGGTGAAGACCATCCAGGCGCCGGACAGGCCGTACGTGTAGCCGAGGCCCACGCCGCCGATGGTGGAGGCGCCGCCGAGGACGATCGCCGCCATGGTGCCGGAGTACATCCCCGGCCCGAGGCGCCGGCCGGCGACCAGGAACTCGGCCTTGGACTTGGCGCGGCGCATGCCCCACCAGCCCATCGCCAGCATGCCGGCCAGATAGACGACGATCAGCGTGTAGTCGACTGCCATGCGGGGCCCACTCTCCTTTGCCAATGGATGGCCGGGGCGTTCGTGGCACGACAGTAGGTGGCCGGAAAGCGACGCTGAAGTGTACGTTTCCTCCATTGCTCAGGTTTCGGATGGAGGAACCGTCCATGTCCGACGTGCAGCCAACCCCTCCGGGGCCCGCCATCCCCCTCACGGCCCTGCTCGCCCGCGAGGAGCTGGGGTTGCGGCTGATCGCCGGACCGGGCGAGGCCGGCATCCACTGGGTGCACACCTCGGAGATGGCCGACCCGTACCCGTACCTCCTGGGCGGCGAGCTGCTGATGACGGCGGGCGTGCAGCTCACCGACCCCGAGCGGTACGTCGCGCGGGTCGTCGCGGCGGGCGCGGCGGCGCTCGGCTTCGGGGTGGCGCCGGTCCACGACACGGTGCCGGAGGCGCTGGTCGCCGCCTGTGCCCGGCACGGGCTGCCGCTGCTGGAGGTGCCGCCGAGGACGCCGTTCACGGCCGTGGGGCGCGCGGTGTGGCGGCTGATGGCGGAGGCCCGCCACCGGGAGCTGCGCCGGGTGACCGAGGCCCAGCAGTCGCTCGCCACCGCCGCGGCGCGGCCCGCCCCGGTGCCGGCCGTGCTGCACGCGCTGGCGTCCCGGCTGGCGGGGCGGGCGGCGCTGTACGCGCCCGACGGCACGGAGTACGCGGCGGCGGGCCGCCCGGTGGAGCCGGAGGTCGCGGCGGCCCTGGCGCGCCTGGCCCAGGTGCCGCACACGGGCGGCCGCCCCGGTGAGGGTGCCGGCTCGGGCCCGGGCTCGCGCCCCGCCTCGGCGGCCGACACCGTGGGCGGCACCCACCTCGCCGCGTACGCCCTCGGGGGCGGCCAGGGCCTCACGCTGGGCCTCGCCTCGGAGCGCCGGGAGCCGGGCGACCACACGATCGCGGGCGTCGCGGTGGTCCTCCTGTCGCTGCTCACCGCCCCGCACCAGGGCACCGACGAGGCCACGCGCTCCAGCGCCCTGGTCCGCCTCCTGCTGGGCGCCGCCCCCGCCGACGTCGCCCCGCTGCTGGGCGGGGCCCCGTGGACCGTGGTGCACGCGCGCGGGGAGGGCCCGCCGCCACCGCTGGGCACGCCGCTGGTGGACGACCGGGACGGCGGCACCGTACGGGCGCTCCTGCCCGCCGGCCGGGACGTCGCCCCGCACCCGGGCTGGACCCTCGGGGTCAGCGCCCCGGTGGAGGCCTCGGAGCTGGGCGCGGCCGACCTCCAGGCGGCCCGTGCCCTGCGCCGCGCCCAGGCCGCGCACACCCCGCTGGCCCGGCACCGCTCCGGCGGGATCGGCACCCTGCTGGACCCCGACGAGGCGGCCGCGTACGCCCGTACCCTGCTCGCGCCGCTGTCGGAGCCCCTGCCGGAGACCTTGCGCGTGTGGCTGTCCCTGCACGGCAACTGGGACCGCACGGCCACGGCGCTGGGCGTCCACCGCAACACGGTCCGGCAGCGGATCGCCCGGTGCGCGGCGCTGCTGTCCATGGACCTGGACGACGCCGAGGTCCGCATGGAGCTGTGGTTCGCGCTGCGCTGGTCACCGTGATGGTTGTGACATGAACGACCCTGGACAGCTTCGGTGACTGCCCGGTAACTTCGGTATGAGCAAGCGCTTAGCCACAACGTAGCCAAGGAGGCGTCCGTGCGCCGTACCGTATTCAACGAGGACCACGAGGCGTTCCGGGAGACCATCCGCGCCTTCATCGAGGCCGAGGTCGTCCCGGTCTACGACGAGTGGTTCGCTGCGGGCCAGGCGCCGCGCGACTTCTACTACAAGCTCGGCGAGCTGGGCGTCTTCGGCATCAACGTGCCCGAGGAGTTCGGCGGCGCGGGCCTGGACACGCACAAGTTCGAGGCCGTCCTGTACGAGGAGACCTCCCGCGCGGGCGTCCAGTTCGGCGGCTCCGGCGTGCACGTGCTGCTGGCCCTGCCGTACATCAAGATGCTCGCCACCGACGAGCAGAAGAAGCGCTACCTGCCGAACTTCGTCACCGGCGAGGAGATGTGGGCCCTGGCGATGACCGAGCCGGGCACCGGCTCCGACGTCGCGGGCATGAAGACCACCGCCAAGCTCTCCGAGGACGGCACGCACTACGTCCTCAACGGCGCCAAGACCTTCATCACCGGTGGCGTCCACGCCGACCGCGTGATCGTCTGCGCCCGTACGTCCGCCCCCTCCGCCGAGGACCGCCGCTTCGGCATCTCCCTCTTCGCGGTGGACACCAAGTCCGAGGGCTACTCCATCGGCCGCAAGCTCGACAAGCTGGGCCTGAAGACCTCCGACACGGCCGAGCTGGCCTTCGTCGACGTCAAGGTCCCGGTCGAGGACCTGCTCGGCGAGGAGGGCAAGGGCTTCTACTACCTCGGCCACAACCTGGCCTCCGAGCGCTGGGGCATCGCCTTCGGCGCGTACGCCCAGGCCAAGGCCGCGATCCGGTTCGCGCAGCAGTACGTGACCGAGCGCACCGTCTTCGGCAAGCCGGTCGCCCACTTCCAGAACACCAAGTTCGAGCTGGCCGCCTGCCAGGCCGAGGTGGACGCCGCCGAGGCCGTCGCCGACCGCGCCCTGGAGGCCCTGGACGCGGGCGAGCTGACGCCGGCCGAGGCCGCCAGCGCCAAGCTCTTCTGCACCGAGGTCGCCCACCGCGTCATCGACCGCTGCCTCCAGCTCCACGGCGGCTACGGCTACATGAACGAGTACCCCATCGCCCGCCTGTACGCGGACAACCGCGTCAACCGCATCTACGGCGGCACCAGCGAGATCATGAAGTCCATCATCGCCAAGTCGATGGGCCTGTAGTCCCGGTGACGGAAGCGCTCGACGACCTGCTCGATCTGCTCGACCTGGAGCGGATCGAGCAGGACATCTTCCGGGGCGAGTCGCGCTCGGCGATCGTCCCGCGCGTCTTCGGCGGCCAGGTCGCGGCCCAGGCCCTCGTCGCGGCCGGCCGCACCGTCCCCGAGGACCGGCTCGCCCACTCCCTGCACGCGTACTTCCTGCGCGCCGGGGACCCGGGCGCGCCGATCGTCTACACCGTGGACCGCATCCGCGACGGCCGCTCGTTCACCACCCGGCGGGTCGTCGCCGTCCAGCACGGGCAGCCGATCTTCCACCTGTCGGCGTCGTTCCAGACGTACGAGGACGGCCTGGAGCACCAGGCGGAGATGCCGCCCGCGCCCGACCCGGACACGCTGCCGACGGCCGCCGAGATCCTCCCCCGGTACGCGGACCGGTTCGTCCACCCGGACACCGTGGACCGCCTCCTGGAGGCCCGGGCGGCGGTCGACCTGCGGTACGTCGAGGAGCCCCCGTACGGGACGGCGGGCGTGCGGCGCGAGCCGCGCTCCCAGGTGTGGTTCCGCACGAACGGCAAGCTCGCGGACGACCCGCTGCTGCACGTGTGCCTGGCGACGTACGTCTCCGACATGACGCTGCTCGACTCGGTGCTCCTCGCCCACGGGCGGGGCGGCTGGGCGGTCGGTGACGTGGTGGGCGCGTCCCTGGACCACGCCATGTGGTTCCACCGCCCCTTCCGGGCGGACGAGTGGCTCCTGTACGACCAGGAGTCCCCGTCGGCCTCCGGGGGCCGGGGCCTGGGCCAGGCCCGCATCTACACCCAGGACGGGCGGCTCGCCATCTCGGTGATCCAGGAGGGTGTGGTGCGCGTCCCGCGCGGGTGAGGTTTCCTAGGCGTCATGGAAACTCTGACGGGGGGAACGGCCCTGGCGCTGGCGGGAGTTGCGCTCGGCACGCTGGGCACGCTCATAGGCCAGCACCTGGCGACGCGGGTCGAGAACCGGCGCCACCAGTGGGAGCGGGCCGCCACCGAACGCGCGGAGCGGAAGGCGGCCATCATGGACTTCCTCGGCTCCGCACAGCGGATCGAGCTGGTCCTCGACAGCAGGAACCTCGGGCTGTCGGACGCGTGCGGCACCGACGA
This sequence comes from Streptomyces sp. NPDC049837, assembly GCF_040674455.1. Taxonomy (NCBI): domain Bacteria; kingdom Bacillati; phylum Actinomycetota; class Actinomycetes; order Kitasatosporales; family Streptomycetaceae; genus Streptomyces; species Streptomyces sp. NPDC049837. The sequence continues at coordinate 207,599 of NZ_JBFAMP010000013.1, forward strand.
GGAGGCGCTGCACGACCTCTGGCTGGCGACCAAGGCCGTCGAACTGGTCTGCGCGAACGAGACCGCCGAGGCCGCCCGGGACTACGCCGGGGCGCTCCACGCACGCGTGCGCGGCGGCACCGCGAGCGCGGCACGGCCCGCCAAGCGGGAGCGGCGGGCCGCTTTCATGGAGGCCGCGCGGCACGAGCTGAGCGGCCCGGGTCAGAGGAGCCCGGCCGCGTCCAGGAGGTACTCCGTCATCGGCTCGTAGAAGCGCGGGTCCACCACGTGGTCGTCCAGCGGGATCGTGACCTGCATGGTGCCCTCGGCCTCGCCGATGAACAGGGCGGGGTCGTTGCAGTCGGCGTACCCGACCGAGTCGATCCCGCGCTGCCCCGCGCGGCCCGCCCACCCGTGGTCGGCGACGACCAGGTCGGGCTGCACGTCCAGGTGGTCCAGGATCGCGTTCATCGGCTCCGGCGAATGGGTGTGCCAAAGGCTCGCGCCGCGCTCGAAGACGGCGACGTCGGCGAACTGCACGACGTACCCCTCGTCCGCGATCAGCCCGCCCGGGATCCGCACGATGTCGCACCCGGCGCCGCGCAGGGCGGCGGCGGTTCTGCTGTGCACGTCCAGCAGCGCCCCCGGGTGCCCGGTCGCGAACAGCACCCGCTGCTTGCCCGCCGCGGCCTTCCGCAACCGCGCGGCCGCCCGCTCCAGCGCGTCGGCGGTCAGCTCCGGGTCGATGGTGTCCTGCCCGGCCCGGTGCGACGGGTCGTCGTTCACCCCGCACCGCTCCGCCATCACGGCGAGCACGTCCTGCTCGTCCGTCCACCGGTCCCCCAGCTCCAGACCGAGCCAGTAGTGGCGGTCGCCGTTCGCCAGTTTGCGGTAGTGGGAGAGGTTGTTGTCGCGCGGCGTGGCGACGTCTCCGGCGATACGGGTACGGACGAGGTGCTCGACGAGGGCGGCACGGCTGGGTATCGGCATGGCCCCATTGTGCCGCCCCAGCACGGTGGGTGGCGGGGCGGTTCCGCCCCGTGGACGTGTCGCGCGCCTCAGGCGCCCGACGAGTCCCCCAGCGAGCCGAACGCGCCGTGGGCCAGGCGGCGCAGCAGTTCCTCCATGGCCGTGCGGCCGAGGAGGCCGATGTGGGGGGTGGAGTTGAGCAGGCCGAAGACGGCGTGGACGGTGGCCCGGGCCTCCGCTTCGGGGGGTGCCGGGTAGAGCTCGCGGACCACGGCGACCCAGAGCTCGACGTACTGCCGCTGGAGCTGGCGGACCCTCTTTCGGTCGGTCTCCCGGAGGCGGTCCAGCTCGCGGTCGTGCAGGGTGATCAGGGGGCGGTCGTCGAGCGCGAAGTCGATGTGCCCGTCGATGAGCGAGCCGAGCAGCGCCTCGGGGTCGCCCGCCGCCTCCTGTACGCGTCGCCGGCCGCCGTCGAGGAGCCGCTCGCTGATGCCGACCAGCAGCTCGGCCAGCATGGCGTCCTTGCCGGGGAAGTGCCGGTAGAGGCCGGGGCCGCTGATGCCGACCGCGGCTCCTATCTCGTCGACGCCTACGCCGTGGAAGCCGCGCTCGGCGAAGAGGCGGGCGGCCTCCTTGAGGATCTGCTCACGGCGCGTCGGGGCGTCGGTCCTGGTGCTCATGGGATTGATTCTAGACAAGGCGGTTAGCGGTCGTTAACCTGATGGACATACGTTAACGGTCATTAACTGGGGGCATGATGCAGCAGGCGCCCGTGCTGACCAGCACGGCAGATCCGGCTTCCGCCGCCTGGCAGGCCAATGAGGCGGCGCACCACGAGCTGGCCGACGGGCTGCGCGCCCGGCTGGCCGCCGCCCGCCTCGGGGGCGGTGAGAAGGCCCGCGCCCGGCACACCGCGCGCGGCAAGCTGCTGCCGCGCGACCGCGTGGACACCCTGCTCGATCCCGGGTCGCCGTTCCTGGAGCTGGCGCCCCTCGCGGCGAACGGGATGTACGACGACCAGGCGCCCGCCGCCGGGGTGATCGCCGGTATCGGCCGGGTGAGCGGCCGCGAGGTCGTCGTCGTGGCGAACGACGCCACGGTCAAGGGCGGCACGTACTACCCGATGACGGTCAAGAAGCACCTGCGGGCGCAGGAGGTGGCCCTGGAGAACCGCCTCCCGTGCGTGTACCTGGTGGACTCGGGCGGTGCGTTCCTGCCCAAGCAGGACGAGGTCTTCCCCGACCGGGAGCACTTCGGGCGGATTTTCTACAACCAGGCCCGGATGTCGGGCGCCGGCATCCCGCAGATCGCCGCGGTGCTGGGCTCCTGCACGGCGGGCGGGGCCTATGTGCCCGCCATGAGCGACGAGGCCGTGATCGTACGGAACCAGGGCACGATCTTCCTGGGCGGCCCGCCGCTGGTGAAGGCGGCGACCGGCGAGGTCGTCACGGCCGAGGAGCTGGGCGGCGGCGAGGTCCACTCCCGCACCTCCGGGGTCACCGACCACCTCGCCGAGGACGACGCCCACGCCCTCCGTATCGTGCGGAACATCGTCTCGACGCTGCCCGCGCGCGGCCCGCTGCCCTGGTCGGTGGAGCCCGCCGAGGAGCCCAAGGTCGACCCGGCGGGGCTGTACGGCGCGGTGCCGGTCGACTCGCGCACCCCCTACGACGCGCGGGAGATCATCGCCCGGATCGTGGACGGCTCGCGGTTCCAGGAGTTCAAGTCCGAGTTCGGGCAGACCCTGGTCACCGGCTTCGCCCGGATCCACGGCCACCCGGTCGGCATCGTCGCCAACAACGGCATCCTGTTCGCCGAGTCCGCCCAGAAGGGCGCCCACTTCATCGAGCTGTGCGACCAGCGGGGCATCCCGCTCCTCTTCCTCCAGAACATCTCCGGCTTCATGGTCGGCCGGGACTACGAGGCGGGCGGCATCGCCAAGCACGGCGCCAAGATGGTCACCGCCGTCGCCTGCACGCGCGTGCCCAAGCTGACGGTCGTCGTCGGCGGTTCGTACGGCGCGGGGAACTACTCGATGTGCGGCCGGGCGTACAGCCCCCGCTTCCTGTGGATGTGGCCCAACGCCAAGATCTCCGTCATGGGCGGCGAGCAGGCCGCCTCCGTCCTCGCCACCGTCAAGCGCGACCAGATCGAGGGGCGCGGAGAGTCCTGGTCCGCCGAGGACGAGGAGGCGTTCAAGGACCCGATCCGCGCCCAGTACGAGCAGCAGGGCAACGCCTACTACGCCACGGCCCGGCTCTGGGACGACGGCGTCATCGACCCCCTGGAGACCCGCCAGGTACTGGGTCTGGCCCTGACCGCCTGCGCCAACGCCCCGCTGGGAGACCCCCAGTTCGGCGTCTTCCGGATGTGAGGGACTGATGTTCACGACTGTTCTTGTCGCCAACCGGGGCGAGATCGCGGTCCGCGTCATCCGCACGCTGCGGGCCCTCGGCATCCGCTCGGTCGCCGTCTTCAGCGACGCGGACGCCGACGCCCGGCACGTGAGGGAGGCGGACACGGCGGTACGGATCGGTCCGCCGGCCGCCGCCGAGAGCTACCTGCGGGTGGACCGGCTGCTGGAGGCGGCCGCGCGGACCGGCGCCGAGGCCGTCCATCCCGGGTACGGCTTCCTGGCGGAGAACGCGACCTTCGCGCAGGCGTGCGAGGACGCCGGACTGGTCTTCATCGGACCGCCGGCGTCCGCGATCGCCCTGATGGGCGACAAGATCCGCGCCAAGGAGACCGTGAAGGCCGCCGGCGTGCCGGTGGTGCCCGGCTCCTCGGGGAGCGGGCTGAGCGACGACGAACTGGCGGCGGCCGCCCGTGAGATCGGTATGCCGGTGCTGCTGAAGCCCTCGGCGGGCGGCGGCGGCAAGGGCATGCGCCTCACGCGCGTGGAGTCGGCCCTGCTGGACGAGATCGCGGCGGCCCGGCGCGAGGCGCGGGCGTCGTTCGGCGACGACACGCTCCTCGTCGAGCGGTGGATCGACCGGCCCCGGCACATCGAGATCCAGGTGCTGGCGGACGGTCACGGCAACGTCGTCCACCTCGGCGAGCGCGAGTGCTCGCTCCAGCGCCGCCACCAGAAGATCATCGAGGAGGCCCCCTCCGTCCTGCTGGACGAGAAGACCCGCGCGGCGATGGGCGAGGCGGCCGTCCAGGCGGCCCGCTCGTGCGGCTACCGGGGCGCGGGGACGGTGGAGTTCATCGTCCCGGGCGGCGACCCGTCCGCCTACTACTTCATGGAGATGAACACCCGGCTCCAGGTCGAGCACCCGGTCACCGAGCTGATCACGGGCGTGGACCTGGTCGAATGGCAGTTGCGGGTGGCCGCCGGGGAGCCGCTCGGGTTCACCCAGGACGACATCACGCTGACGGGCCACGCCATCGAGGCCCGTATCTGCGCCGAGGACCCCTCCCGGGGCTTCCTCCCGTCGGGCGGCACGGTGCTGGCGCTGAACGAGCCGCAGGGCGAAGGGGTACGGACCGACTCGGGCCTCAGCGAGGGCACCGAGGTCTCCAGCCTGTACGACCCGATGCTGGCGAAGGTCATCGTCCACGCACCCGACCGCCCGACCGCGCTGCGCAAGCTCCGGGCGGCCCTCGCGGACACCGTCACCCTCGGCGTCCCGACCAACGCGGGTTTCCTCCGCCGCCTCCTCGCCCATCCGGACGTCGTCACGGGCGACCTGGACACGGGCCTGGTGGAGCGGGACGTGGACGGGCTGGTCCCTCAGGGCGTGCCGGAGGAGGTGTACGAAGCGGCCGCGGCGGTACGGGAGGCCGAGCTTCGGCCCCGGCCGGACGCCTCCGGCTGGACCGACCCGTTCTCGGTACCCAGCGGCTGGCGGCTCGGCGGGGAGCCCGTACCGGTCACGCACTGGCTGCGCGTACCGGGACTCGACCCCGTCGCGCACCGGACGCGGGGCCACGCGCGCGTGACCGACGACCGGGTCACCGTCACCGTGGACGGCCTCACCCACACCTTCCACCGGGCCGGGACGTGGCTCGGCCGGGACGGGGACAGTTGGAACGTCCTGGACCACGACCCCGTGGAGGCGTCGCTCAGCCGGACCGCCCACGCGGGGGCCGATTCGCTCACCGCGCCCATGCCGGGCACGGTCACCGTCGTGAAGGTGGCCGTCGGGGACGAGGTGACGGCCGGGCAGGGACTGGTGGTCGTCGAGGCGATGAAGATGGAGCACGTCATCTCCGCCCCGCACGACGGCACCGTCGCCGAGCTGGACGTCACCCCCGGCACCACCGTCGCCATGGACCAGGTGCTGGCCGTGGTGATTCCCAAGGAGGAGGCGGAGGCATGACCACCGGAACCACCGGAACCACCGGCCCCAGCGGACTTCCCATGGCCTTCCCCGCGGACGGCCTGCCCGCGCGCGTGCGCATCCACGAGGTCGGCGCGCGCGACGGCCTCCAGAACGAGCAGGGCGTCGTCCCCACCGAGGTGAAGGCCGAGTTCATCCGGCGCCTCGCGGACGCCGGGCTGTCCACCATCGAGGCGACCAGTTTCGTCCACCCCAAGTGGGTGCCCCAGCTCGCCGACGCCGAGCGGCTCTTCCCGCTCGTCAGGGATCTCGAAGGCGTACGCCTGCCCGTCCTCGTGCCGAACGAGCGGGGGCTGGACCGGGCGCTTGCGCTCGGGGCGCGTGAGGTGGCCGTCTTCGCGAGCGCCACCGAGTCGTTCGCCAAGGCCAACCTGAACCGCACGGTCGACGAGGCGCTCGCCATGTTCGCCCCGGTCGTCACCCGCGCCATCGAGCACGGCCTCACGGTGCGCGGCTACCTGTCCATGTGCTTCGGCGACCCCTGGGAAGGCCCCGTCCCGGTCGACCAGGTCGTCGCCGTGTGCCGGCGGCTGAAGGACATGGGCTGCGACGAGCTGAGCCTGGGCGACACCATCGGCGTGGCCACCCCTGGCCACGTACAGCGGCTCCTCACCGCGCTGAACGAGGCGGGCATCGCGACGGACGCGCTGGCCGTGCACTTCCACGACACCTACGGCCAGGCGCTCGCCAACACCCTCGCCGCCCTCCAGCACGGCGTCACCACGGTCGACGCCTCCGCCGGTGGCCTCGGCGGCTGCCCGTACGCCAAGTCCGCCACCGGCAACCTCGCCACCGAAGACCTCGTGTGGATGCTCCACGGCCTCGGCATCGACACCGGGGTCGACCTCGGCCGGCTCACCGCCACGAGCGTGTGGCTGGCCGGACAACTGGGCCGTCCCAGCCCGTCCCGCACCGTCCGCGCCCTCGGCGGCGCGGCCTCCCACAAGGAGTCCTGAGTCATGTCCCTGGACCACCGGCTCTCACCGGAGCACGAGGAACTGCGCCGTACCGTCGAGGAGTTCGCCCACGAGGTCGTCGCCCCGAAGATCGGGGACTTCTACGAGCGCCATGAGTTCCCGTACGAAATCGTCCGCGAGATGGGGCAGATGGGCCTGTTCGGCCTGCCCTTCCCGGAGGAGTACGGCGGCATGGGCGGCGACTACCTCGCCCTCGGCATCGCCCTGGAGGAGCTGGCCCGGGTGGACTCGTCCGTGGCCATCACCCTGGAGGCGGGCGTCTCGCTCGGCGCGATGCCGGTCTACCGCTTCGGCACCGAGGAGCAGAAGCAGAAGTGGCTGCCGCGCATGTGCAGCGGGGAGATCCTGGGCGCGTTCGGGCTGACCGAGCCGGGCGCGGGCTCGGACGCGGGCGGCACCCGCACCACGGCCGTGCGGGACGGCGACGAGTGGGTCATCAACGGCTCGAAGTGCTTCATCACCAATTCCGGTACGGACATCACGGGCCTGGTCACGGTCACCGCCGTCACCGGCCGCACCCCTGAGGGCAAGCCGCTGATCTCCTCGATCATCGTCCCGTCCGGCACCCCCGGTTTCACGGTCGCGGCGCCCTACTCCAAGGTCGGCTGGAACGCCTCGGACACCCGTGAGCTGTCCTTCTCCGACGTCCGCGTCCCGGTGTCGAACCTGCTGGGCGAGGAGGGGCGTGGGTACGCCCAGTTCCTGCGCATCCTCGACGAGGGCCGGATCGCCATCTCGGCGCTGGCGACGGGCCTGGCGCAGGGGTGCGTGGACGAGTCGGTGAAGTACGCCAAGGAGCGGCACGCCTTCGGGCGGCCCATCGGCGACAACCAGGCCATCCAGTTCAAGATCGCCGACATGGAGATGCGGGCGCACATGGCCCGGATCGGCTGGCGTGACGCGGCGTCCCGCCTGGTGAGCGGTGAGCCGTTCAAGAAGGAAGCGGCGCTGGCGAAGCTGTACTCGTCGACGGTCGCCGTCGACAACGCCCGCGAGGCCACCCAGATCCACGGCGGCTACGGCTTCATGAACGAGTATCCGGTGGCCCGGATGTGGCGCGACTCCAAGATCCTGGAGATCGGCGAGGGCACGAGTGAGGTCCAGCGCATGCTGATCGCACGGGAGTTGGGCCTGTCGGCCTGAGCTCCGGCGTACGTCGCGGCCGCCGTCACCCGCAGACGGCGGCCGGCCGTGCTCCATCGCACACCGGGGCACCCTCTGGACAGCTCGTGAGGTTAGGCTAACCTACCTTCGACCTCGACCAGTGGCCGAATGCGGCCGTACGAAAGCGACTCGCCATGCCCAGCAACGCCCGAGCCACCCACCTCACCCGTCGCGGTCTGCTCGCTGCGGGCGGCGCCCTCGGGCTCGGTGCCGCGCTCGTGGCGTGCGGCGACGGAGGCAAGGACAGCAAGGGCTCGTCCCCGGCAGGCGAGAAGTCCGGCCCGTGGAAGTTCACCGACGACCGCGGCAAGAACGTCGAGCTGAAGTCCACCCCGAAGAACATCGTCGCCTTCATCGGCACCGCGGCCGCCCTCCACGACTACGGCATCGAGGTCAAGGGCGTTTTCGGCCCGACGACCGTCAAGGACCCGAAGACCGGCAAGGAAAAGGCCGACATCCAGGCCGGTGACCTCGACGTCACGAAGGTGAAGAACCTCGGCAACGTCTGGGGCACCTTCAACATCGAGGAGTACCTGAAGCTGGAGCCCGAGCTGCTGGTCTCGGCGATGTGGGACAAGGACGTGCTGTGGTACCTGCCGCCGCAGTCCCACGACAAGATCGTAAAGCTGGCGCCGACCGTCGCGCTGTGGGCCGCCAACACCACGATGCCCAAGGCCCTGGAGCGCCACGCCCAGCTCGCCGAGTCGCTGGGCGCGGACCTGAAGGACAAGAAGACGGTCGACGCCAAGGCCCGCTTCGAGAAGGCCGCCGCGCGACTGCGCGCCGCCGCGAAGGCCCGGCCCGAGATCCGCGTCATGATCGGCTCGGCCAGCGCCGAGCTGTTCTACGTCTCGCTCGCCAAGATGTCCGCGGACACCGCGTACTTCGAGGAACTGGGCGTGAAGTTCGTGCGGCCGAAGGTGAACGCCCAGGGCTACTTCGAGGAGCTGAGCTGGGAGAACCTCGACAAGTACCCGGCCGACATCATCATGATGGACAACCGCAGCCAGGCCATCCAGCCCGCTGACCTGAAGTCCAAGCCGACCTGGACGCAGTTGCCCGCCGTCAAGGCCGGTCAGGTCATCCCGCGCTTCACGGAGCCGATCTACTCGTACGACAAGTGCGCCGTCCTCCTGGAGGACCTGGCCAAGGCGATCGAGAACGCCAAGAAGGTGGCCTGAGCCGCATGTTCGGTTTCTTCCCCCTGAGGGTGGTGCGGACCCGGCGGCTCGGCCCGTCGATGGTGCGCGTCACCTTCACCGGGGCGACCGGGACGACCGGGACGACCGGGGCGCCCGGGGCGACCGGTGAGGAACTGAAGGACTTCGCCTCCGGAGGCCGCGACCAGAGCCTGTCGCTCTTCCTGCCGCACCCGGGCCAGCCGGAGCCGGTCATGCCGCCCCTGGAGGACGGCGACCTGTACGGCGCGCTCGGCGCGTGGCGGGCCATGCCCGACGACGTACGGGCGGTGATGCGCTCGTACACCGTGCGCGAGCAGCGCCAGGACCCGGACGAGGTCGACATCGACTTCGCCCTCCACGAGGACGGTGGCCCGGCGTGCCGCTGGGCGGCGCAAGCCTCGGAGGGCGACCGCGTGGTCGTCCTCGGCCCGACCGTCGCCGACAACACCGGTGTGCGTTTCCGGTTGCCGGAGGACGCGGACGAGGTGCTGATCTGGGCCGACGAGACGGCGCTGCCCGCCGCCTCGTCGATCCTGGAGTCGCTGCCCGCCGGGACGCGGGCGCGGGTGTGGCTCGAAGTCCCGTACGCCGCCGACCGCCTGGAGCTGCGGACGGAGGCGGACGCGACCGTCACCTGGCTGGTACGGGAGGAGGGCGCACCCGCCGCGGTCGACGCCGTACGCGCCGCCGGACTGTCGGGCACGGCTCCGTACGCCTGGATCGCGGGCGAGGCCGGTTCGGTCAAGGCACTGCGACGCCACCTGGTGGGCGAGCGCGGCATCGACCGCCGGCGCGTGACGTTCGTCGGCTACTGGCGCAAGGGCCTGAGCGAGGACGCCCTGCGCGAGACCCCTGACACGTCGGAGCAGGACGCCTGACTCCGGCGGCCGGCGCCCGGGTACGGTCCCCGGGCGCCGGCTCCTTTCCAGCCGGCTCTGTCCTTACTCCGTCCTCCACGGCACCTGCGGCGACCGGTAGAAGTCGACGCCCAGTGCCTCCAGGCGCGGCCCCTGCCCCGCGAGCCGCTGCTTGTACGCCTCCCAGTCGTGCGAGGCGGCCGGGGACCAGCCCAGCTCGGCGGCGCCGAGCAGCCTGGGGAACGCCATGTGGTCGATGTGCGCGTTCGACGAGACGGTCTCCGTCCACAGCGGCGCCTCGACACCGGCGACGGCCGAGGCGGGCGCGCCCGGGAGGTAGGTCGCCGGGTCCCAGTCGTACGAGCGCCGGACCTCGACGTAACCGGCCCAGGACAGGCCGAGCGGGGTGTCCTTGGTGTACTTCATGTCGAGGTAGATCCGGTCGGCGGGCGACAGGATCAGCCCGGTGCCGTTCTGCGCGGCCCGCGCCACCTGGGCCTTCTCGGCGTCGCTGGTGCGGTCCAGGCCCCAGTACTGGGCGAGGGCGCCCTTGGCGGGGGTCGCGCCGGTGAGCTGGTGCCAGCCGATGACGGTCTTGCCGTACTTCGCCACGACGGGCTGGACCTTGTCCATGAAGGTGACGTAGTCCTCGTGGCTGGTGGAGTGCGCCTCGTCGCCGCCGATGTGGATGTACCGGCCGGGGGTGAGCGCGGCGAGCTCGCGGATGACGTCGTCGACGAAGTCGTACGTGATGTCCTTGCCCACGCACAGGCTGCTGAAGCCGACGGCCGTGCCCGTGTAGAGGGGCGGGGCGACGCCGTCGCAGTTCAGCTCGGCGTACGAGGCGAGGGCGGCGTTGGTGTGGCCGGGCATGTCGATCTCGGGCACGACCTCCAGGTGGCGGGAGGCGGCGTGGGCGACGATGTCCTTGTACTGGGCCTTGGTGTAGTAGCCGCCGGGCCCGCCGCCGACCTGGGTGGAGCCGCCGTAGGTGGCCAGGCGCGGCCAGGAGTCGATCGCGATGCGCCAGCCCTGGTCGTCGCTCAGGTGCAGGTGCAGCTTATTGATCTTGTAGAGCGCCATCCGGTCGATGTAGCGCTTGACCTGCTCGACGGTGAAGAAGTGCCGGGAGACGTCGAGCATCGCGCCCCGGTAGCCGTACCGGGGCGTGTCGGTGATGGTGCCGCCCGCGACCCGCCAGGGGCCGCTTTGGCGGGTGTCCTCCTCTATGGAGGCCGGCAACTGCTGGCGCAGCGTCTGGACGCCGTGGAACAGTCCGGCGGGCGTGCGGGCGGTGACGGTGACGCCCCGGCGCCCGGACTCCAGCCGGTAACCCTCGTCGCCGAGCGCCGTCTCACGGCCGCTGAGCCGCAGCCGGATGCCACCGGGCCCCTCGTCGTCGTCCACGACGGGCAGCGCGTACCCGGTGGACGGCCGCAGCACGTCCGCGAGGTACGCCCCGATCCGGCGCGCCTCGCGCGAGTCGTCGTCCACGTGGATTCGGGTGCGGGCGGTCAGGGTGTACGGGCTGCCACCGGGGCGTACGGAGGCGGGTACGGGCACGATGTCGCCGAGCGGCCGGGGGCCCGACGCGGCGGCGGCCCGGCCGGGCGCGGCACCACCGGGCGCGGCCCCGATGCCGGCGGCCCCGGCCGCCACGACGAGCAGCAGGGAGCCGAGGAGGCGGAGGCGGGGGAACGTTCTGTGCTGTCTCACGAGCTGGTCCCTTCGACGGGCCTCGCAACTGTGGTGCAGAGCAACCGAACGGTCACCATGCGTACCGTGCGCCCCAGGACGGGTCAAGGTGTAGACCACTTCCCGTCGCCTCCAATGCCAGAATCCTCCCCATGACGGAGATCATCCAGAAGGACGGGACCTGGAGTTTCGACGGGGACGTCATACGTATCGTGCCGGGCGGCGACAAGAGCGTGGGGCTGCTGCGCAGGACGCTCGGCGAAGTGTCCGTTCCGCTGCGGGCGGTGGCCGGGATCTCGTTCGAGGCGGGGAAGAAGGCGGGGCGCCTCCGGCTGCGGCTGCGGGACGGCGCCTGCCCGCTGCTCCAGATCACCGGCGGCGGGCTGGCGGACGGCTCCGATCCGTACCGGCTGGCGGTGGCGAACGACCGCGGCGGGGTGGCGGAGTACTTCGTGGACGAGGTGCGCCGCGCGCTGCTGCTGGAGCAGGTGGAGACCGGTCCCGTGGACGCGTACCTGCTCCCCGGGCCGTCCCTGCCGATCACCGTCGGCGCTGGTGACGCCACGGTGACGTTCGACGGGGAGCGCATCCGCCTGGAGTGGAACTGGAAGACCGAGGAGTCCAAGGCGTCCGGGAGCGACCGCACCCTCGCGGTGGCCGATGTCCGGGCCGTGGAGTGGCTGCCGGCCGCCGGGCTGGAGAACGGCTACCTGCGCTTCCGGACCGACGGCACGGCGGCCGCTCCCCCGGCGCCCAAGTACGACCCGCACGCCGTGGAGCTGTGGGGCTTCCGCAAGGACCCGCTGATGGCGCTGGTCGGCGCCGCCGTGGTGGCGCGGCTGCCGCACCCGAACGCCCCGGTGGCCGCTCTTCCGGCGGCGGACGCGCCGCACACTCCGGAGCCGGCGCCCGCCGCCGACCATGACGTCCTGCTGCGGCGGCTGCGGGAGCTGGGCGAGCTGCACCGGACCGGGATCCTCACCGACGACGAGTTCGCCACCGCGAAACAGGCAGTTCTCAAGCAACTCTGACCAAAACGGACTCAGCCCTGCCCGATGTCGGGCAGAATTTTTGCCATCTGTACCCGTGTCCTTCACTATCTACGGGTGCTCGAACACCGCCCGTCGCACGACGACCTCATCGACCACCTGGTCCGCAGCACCGCGCTCCAGCGCGGTGAGGCCGCCCGGGTGGTGCTCGACGTGCTGGCGTACTTCGACGAGACGACCGAGGAGTTCGTCCGCCGCCGCCACCGCGAGCTGCAATCCGGTGGTGAGGTGAACGCCACGATCTTCGAGCGCATCGCGGCCGAGCTGCCGCACCGCGCCGTGGCGCCACCGGAGCTCTCGCTCCGGCAACTGCGCCGCATCGTCTACGGCTGAGCACACACCACGAACCTGGAGGGGCAACACTTTATGTGCGGAATCGTCGGTTACATCGGTAAGCGTGACGTGGCTCCGCTGCTGCTGGAAGGTCTGGCGCGGCTGGAGTACCGGGGGTACGACTCGGCGGGCATGGTGATCACCAGCCCGAAGTCCGCCGGCCTGAAGATGGTCAAGGCCAAGGGCCGGGTCCGTGACCTGGAGGCCCGCGTCCCCAAGCGCTTCACCGGCACCACCGGCATCGCCCACACCCGCTGGGCCACGCACGGCGCCCCGAGCGACATCAACTCGCACCCGCACATGGACCCCGAGAACAAGGTCGCGGTCGTCCACAACGGCATCGTCGACAACGCCCAGGAGCTGCGCGCGAAGCTCGAGGCGGACGGCGTGGTCTTCGCCTCCGAGACCGACACCGAGGTCCTCACCCACCTGATCGCCCGCTCCCAGGCCGAGACCCTGGAGGAGAAGGTCCGCGAGGCGCTCAAGGTCGTCGAGGGCACGTACGGCATCGCCGTCATGCACGCCGACTTCAACGACCGGATCGTCGTCGCCCGCAACGGCTCCCCGGTCGTCCTCGGCATCGGCGAGAAGGAGATGCTCGTCGCCTCCGACATCGCCGCGCTGATCGCCCACACCCGCCAGATCGTCACCCTCGACGACGGCGAGATGGCCACCCTCAAGGCCGACGAGTTCCGTACGTACACCACCTCGGGCACGCTGACCACCGCCACCCCCGAGACCGTGGAGTGGGAGGCCGCCTCCTACGACATGGGCGGTCACGACACGTACATGCACAAGGAGATCTCGGAGCAGGCCGACGCCGTCGACCGCGTCCTGCGCGGCCGCATCGACGAGAAGTTCTCCACCGTCCACCTCGGCGGCCTGAACCTGGACGCCCGCGAGGCCCGTGGCATCCGCCGCGTGAAGATCCTCGGCTGCGGCACCTCGTACCACGCCGGCATGATCGGCGCCTCGCTGATCGAGGGCCTGGCCCGCATCCCGGCCGACTCCGAGCCGGCCTCCGAGTTCCGCTACCGCAACCCGGTCGTCGACCCCGACACGCTCTACATCGCCGTCTCCCAGTCCGGTGAGACGTACGACGTGCTGGCCGCCGTCCAGGAGCTCAAGCGCAAGGGCGCCCGCGTCCTCGGCGTCGTGAACGTGGTCGGCTCGGCCATCGCCCGCGAGGCGGACGGCGGCGTGTACGTCCACGCCGGCCCGGAGGTCTGCGTCGTCTCCACCAAGTGCTTCACCAACACGGTCGTCGCCTTCGCGCTGCTCGCCCTGCACCTGGGCCGCATCCGCGACCTGTCGGTCGCCGACGGCAAGCGGATCATCGAGGGCCTCCGCCGACTGCCCGAGCAGATCCAGGAGATCCTCCAGGGCGAGGAGGACATCAAGAAGCTCGCCGCCGAGTACGCGGACGCCAAGTCGATGATGTTCATCGGCCGTGTCCGGGGCTACCCGGTCGCCCTGGAGGCCTCCCTGAAGCTGAAGGAGATCTCCTACATCCACGCCGAGGCGTACCCGGCCTCCGAGCTCAAGCACGGCCCGCTGGCGCTCATCGAGCCCGCCATGCCGACCGTCGCGATCGTCCCGAACGACTCCCTGCTGGAGAAGAACCGCGCCGCGATGGAGGAGATCAAGGCCCGCAGCGGCAAGATCCTCGCGGTCGCGCACCAGGAGCAGGAGAAGGCGGACCACACCATCATCGTCCCGAAGAACGAGGACGAGCTGGACCCGATCCTGATGGGCATCCCGCTCCAGCTCCTCGCCTACCACACGGCCCTGGCCCTCGGCCGGGACATCGACAAGCCGCGCAACCTCGCGAAGTCCGTCACCGTGGAGTAGACCGGGCGTGAGCGACCCCCCGGCGCGTGCCACCAACGCACCGGGGGGTCGCCCTTTTCGTACGGCCGGTGCCGCCCTTGCACCGGCCTCAGTGGCCGCTTCAGCCGGTGGCCGTCACACCCCGGCCCGCGGCGCGCCCGGAGAGGGTCGGCCACTTGGCGAGCGACGCGGTCGCGCCGTACCAGGCGCCGAGGCCCGCCAGCGCGGCGGCCCAGCCGCCGATACGCCCGAGCGCGGAGGCGTCCGCGAAGGCGCCGATGCCGGAGAGCAGCAGCGAGAGCGTCAGCAGCCCGTACACGCCCTGACCGAGCAGCCCGCTGCCGGAGGCGGCCGCGGTCAGCGTGAGCGACAGCATCGCCCACAGGACCATGAACAGCCCGGCGGCCTCGGCGGAGACCGCGCCGCCGTCCACGCCGTTGCCCCAGGCGAACCAGAAGGCGCCGAGGCCGGCGAAGGCGGTGCCGGTGCGGCCGTTGCCCGCGCGTAGTTCGAGGAGGCCGGCGACGAAGAGGGCGACCCCGCCGACCCAGGTGGCGAGGGCCGCGGCGTCGGAGGCCGCGACGTTGTCGATCACACCGGTGCCGCCGACGCCGTACGCCAGCAGAGTCAGACCGAGTGCGAGGTGGCCGAGAGTAGAGGTGGTGCTCCCCGCAGAGACGTCGTTGTCCACGGCGGGCTCCCTTCATGCTCATGTGCAGTTGTGCTGCTTCCCAGCCACCTGGATATACCCTTCACAAGCGCACAACCCACCTCGCGGGGCGGCCGAATTTCGCCTACGGGCAGGGAAATTGACGCCGTATCACCGGCGGATAACGGCAGGGCTACGGGATGACGACGACCGGCCGCTGCGCGCGCCGCGCGAGCCGTCCGGCGACCGAGCCGAACATGCGGCCGACGATCCCGTGCGTGGAGCCGACGACGATGGCGTCGGCCGAATACTCGCGGCCGACCTCCTCCAGCTCGTGGCAGATGTCCCCGCCGCGCTCGACGAGGATCCACGGCACCTCGGAGAGGTAGTCCGCACAGGCCAGCTCCAGACCCAGTACCTCGGTGCGGTGGTCCGGTACGTCGACGAAGACGGGCGGTTCGCAGCCGGCCCACACGGTGGTGGGCAGCCGGTTCGCCACGTGCACGATGATCAGGCCGGAGCCGGACCGCCGGGCCATGCCGATGGCGTACGCGAGTGCTCGCTCACTGGAGGTCGAGCCGTCGAAGCCGACCACCACTCCGTGCTGGAAGGCGGGGTCGCAGGAGTGACGCGTCTCTTCCGCCGCGAGGGGGTCGACCGGGGAGTCGGCGACCTTCCTGCGGTCCGCGGGTTCAGGGAATTCGTGACCGGCCATCGGTGTCTCGGCGAAGAAGGTCCTCTTGGGAAGGAGCAGGGGTACATCGGTCGGCGGCGGAGGTGTGTCCGGGAATCATCTTCCCAACCCCATACCCCCAAGGGTACGGCGGCACTCCTCCGCTGCCCAGTGCCCGCCACCCTGCTGCGGCGGCACACGGCGTTCCAGGGAGCATGCACGAGCCCGTCCCGTATGGCAATGCCGGATGCCCCTTACAGCGGTCCACGGCCCGGCCCGGAGCCACCCCGGCACCGCCCCGACGAGCCGCCAGGGGCCGCTGCACCGCCGCCAGGGCCGCCCGGGCGCCCGCCCACCGGCCCGTCCGCCCGCCGACCCCTGGGCGCCCGCCCCGCCGGACGGCCACCCCGCATCCCTCCGTAGCCGTACGGCCACGCTCCGCACTCACACTCTCCCCCAGCCCGGCCATCCGGACCCGGGGCAGTGACCGGGGCGGCCGGTCGTCGTTGGCCACACGGTCCGACCGGTCATACCGCAGCCAGCAGGGAGCCCCCGTGCCCGCACACCCGCCCGCCCCCGCCCCGTCGTCCGCGTCCGAGTCGGCGAGCGACGTGGTCCGCTGGGCGGCCTTCAGTTGCGCCCTGGTCCCCGTGATCCTCCTCGTGTACGGCACGTCCTTCGGCGGCGCCGCCGGGACCGCCGTCGGGCTGGCCGCCGTGACCGCCGCCTGCCGGGTGCTGCTGCGCCGCTCGGAGCGGATGGCCGAGGAGAGCCGGCGGCCGGCCGTCCCGCACCGCGGCGGCCGGCACTCGCGATCCGGCGCCGGGGCGCACCGCGGAGGCCGCCGCGGTGCGGGGTGTGCGCCCGTGGACTGACGCGTTCGCACACTCGCGCCCGTATGTTTTCAGCCAACTTCAGCGCACTGGCCGTTCCTTGCCAGAATGGCCTGCCAACCCCCTTGTCACCAGGCGAGAAAGGACCGACGGGGCCGCTCGCACCCTACGTGGATGGGCCATGCGCGCGAGGCGCACTTCCCTGCGGGGTCCGCGAGTGGAACGCTTCGTGATCGAATGCTTCGCGCCAAGTTGCCTTGTCGACATAGTGCCGAATACGGAACTTGTCGCTCCGGTGCCACGGGACACAGTAGATTCGATCATGACTATCGAAGACTGGGGACTCGTGCAAAACCGAGGGGAATCGTGCAGGAGCGACAGGACCTAGGAGACGCGAACACCGAGGGGGGCTTAGCGTCATGAGCCAGGACTCCGCCGCACCGGAGACCGGACGCAAACTGTCCGGCCGGCGCCGTCGCGAGGTCGTCGCAGTGCTGCTGTTCAGCGGCGGCCCCATCTTCGAGAGTTCGATCCCACTCTCGGTGTTCGGGATTGACCGCCAGGACGCCGGAGTTCCGCGCTACAGGCTGCTCGTCTGCGCGGGCGAGGACGGACCGCTGCGGACCACCGGCGGGCTCGAACTGACCGCGCCGTACGGGCTGGAGGCCATCAGCCGGGCCGGCACCGTCGTCGTACCGGCCTGGCGGTCGATCACTTCGCCGCCACCGGCCGAGGCGCTCGACGCGCTGCGCCGCGCGCACGAGGAGGGCGCCCGCATCGTCGGCCTGTGCACCGGCGCGTTCGTGCTCGCCGCCGCCGGTTTACTGGACGGGCGGCCCGCCACCACGCACTGGATGTACGCGCCGACGCTCGCCAAGCGCTACCCGTCGGTCCATGTGGACCCGCGGGAGCTGTTCGTCGACGACGGCGACGTACTCACCTCCGCCGGAACGGCGGCCGGGATCGACCTCTGTCTGCACATCGTGCGCACCGACCACGGGACGGAGGCGGCCGGGGCACTCGCCCGCCGGCTCGTCGTGCCGCCCCGGCGCAGCGGCGGACAGGAGCGGTATCTCGACCGGTCGCTTCCGGAGGAGATCGGCGCCGACCCGCTGGCCGAGGTGGTCGCCTGGGCGCTGGAGCACCTCCACGAGCAGTTCGACGTGGAGACGCTGGCGGCCCGCGCGTACATGAGCCGGCGGACGTTCGACCGCCGCTTCCGCTCGCTGACGGGGTCCGCCCCGCTCCAGTGGCTGATCACCCAGCGGGTGCTCCAGGCGCAGCGGCTGCTGGAGACGTCCGACTACTCGGTCGACGAGGTGGCCGGGCGCTGCGGCTTCCGCTCGCCCGTCGCGCTGCGCGGGCACTTCCGCCGCCAGCTCGGCTCCTCGCCCGCCGCGTACCGGGCCGCCTACCGGGCCCGGCGCCCGCAGGGCGACCCGGCGGGGCCGTCGGGTCAGCCGGGGCCGCCGGGCGTGGTGGAGTCGATGGTGCCGTCCCAGGTGCCATCGGCGGCGAGACGGGCGGCAGCGGCGTCCACCGCGACGGGCCCGGCGGCGGCCTCCGCGGCCCCGCCGGAACACGGGCACGGCCACGCGCACGGGTACGGCAAGCCGCACGCGGACGCCTTCACGGGCGGCCGGGCGGCCCTCCCGGGCCAGCGCAGCGCGCCGTAGCGGGCGCCCACCGCCATGGAGGGGCGGCCTTCGAGGGGAAGCGGACACGCATCCCCCCGGCGGCCGCCCCTCTAAGGTAGGACGCATGAACGATCGCATGGTGTGGATCGACTGCGAGATGACCGGGCTCTCGCTGACGGATGACGCACTCATCGAGGTGGCCGCACTGGTCACCGACTCGGAACTGAACGTACTCGGTCAAGGTGTGGACATCGTGATCCGCCCGCCGGACGCGGCGCTGGAGACCATGCCTGACGTGGTGCGCCAGATGCACACCGCCTCCGGGCTGCTGGACGAGCTCCCTTACGGCACCACCCTCGCCGACGCCGAGGAGCAGGTCCTCGCCTACGTACGCGAACACGTCAAGGAGCCCGGCAAGGCCCCGCTGTGCGGGAACTCGGTCTCCACCGACCGCGGCTTCCTGCTGCGTGACATGCCGACGCTGGAGGACTACCTCCACTACCGGATCGTCGATGTCTCCTCGGTCAAGGAGCTGGCCCGCCGCTGGTACCCGAGGGCGTACTTCAACAGTCCGGAGAAGGCCGGCAACCACCGGGCGCTCGCCGACATCCGTGAGTCCATCGCCGAGCTGCGCTACTACCGCGAGGCGATCTTCGTCCCGCAGCCCGGCCCGGACTCGGAGACGGCGAAGCAGATCGCCGCGCGCCACGTCCTGCCGGAGTAGCCCGGCCACGGGCGCCCGGGCACGTCACCCGGCCGCCCGAAAGGCGGGAGCGAGCACCCTCCCGGACCCTGTACACTTTTTCTCGGCCGGTCGGGAAAAAGACCGGTCGTGGTGGGTATAGCTCAGTTGGTAGAGCACCTGGTTGTGGTCCAGGATGTCGCGGGTTCGAGTCCCGTTACTCACCCTGATCGATCGAGGCCCCGGTTCATGGAACCGGGGCCTCGGTCGTTTCCCGGCAACATTCCCCCGCGTGGTGGCGACTGTGAGGTACGCAACACGGCCCTCGCCCCCACAGGAGGAATCGTGCACCACCCGCAGCACCGGATCCCCCGCACGAGACGTCGCCGTTCCGCCCTCATGGCCACCGCCGCCGCCTGTGCTCTGTCCGCCCTGCCCGCCGCCCCCGCCGGCGCCGCCGAAGCCACAGCGGCGGCCGCGGTCGCCCGGCAGGTGGAGCGGCTCGACCGGGGCGTCGTCAGCGTCCACACCGGGACCGGCAACCTGGTCGGCTGGCGCTGGCTCGGCACCGACCCCGACACGGTGGCGTTCAACGTCTACCGGGCCGGTACGAAGCTGAACGCCACGCCCCTCACCGGCGCCACCAGCTACTTCCACTCCGGCGCGCCCAGCCACGCCGACTACACCGTCCGCGCCGTCGTGGGCGGCGTCGAGCAGGGCGACTCCGTCCACGCCGTGCAGTTCCGCGCCGGCTACAAGGACGTGCCCATCACGCCGCCCGCCGGGGGCACGACGCCGGACGGGGTGGCGTACACGTACGAGGCGAACGACGCGTCCCTCGGCGACCTCGACGGGGACGGCGCGCTGGACTTCGTCCTCAAGTGGCAGCCCACCAACGCCAAGGACAACTCACAGTCCGGCCACACCGGCAACACGGTCGTCGACGGCATCCGGCTCGACGGCACCCGGCTGTGGCGGATCGACCTGGGGCGCAACATCCGCTCCGGCGCGCACTACACGCAGTTCCAGGTGTACGACTACGACGGCGACGGGCGGGCCGAGGTCGCCATGAAGACCGCCGACGGGACGGTCGACGGGACGGGCAGGGCGATCGGGAGCGCGTCCGCCGACCACCGGAACGCCAGCGGATACGTCCTCACCGGGCCCGAGTACCTCACCATGTTCAACGGCCGTACCGGGGCAGCCATGGGGACGGTCGACTACGTGCCGCCGCGCGGCAACGCGGCGTCCTGGGGCGACGGTTACGGCAACCGCGTCGACCGGTTCCTCGCCGGGACCGCGTACCTGGACGGCGCCCGGCCCTCGCTGGTCATGGCGCGCGGGTACTACACCCGGACCGTGATCGCGGCCTGGGACTGGCGCGACGGGCGGTTCACCCGGCGCTGGACCTTCGACTCCAGCTCCTCGACGAACGCGGGCAAGGGCTACGACGGGCAGGGCAACCACAGCCTGTCGGTCGCGGACGTGGACGGCGACGGGCGGGACGAGATCGTGTACGGGGCGATGACCGTGGACGACAACGGCAACGGGCTGTGGACGACGCGGCTCGGGCACGGCGACGCGGGCCATGTCGGGGACCTGAACCCGGCCCGCGCGGGGCTGGAGTACTTCAAGGTGTCCGAGGAGGGCTCCAAGCCCGGCTCCTGGATGGCCGACGCCCGTACCGGTCAGGTCCTGTGGCAGACCGCGTCGGGCGGCGACAACGGCCGGGGCGTCTCCGCCGACGTCCACGCCGGCTCGCCCGGCGCCGAGTCGTGGTCGGCCACCGACACCACGCTGCGCTCGGCGACCGGGGCCTCGCTCGGGCGGGAGCCGTCGAGCGTCAACTTCGTTAGCTGGTGGGACGGGGACACCACCCGTGAGCTGCTGGACGGCACCCGGATCGACAAGTACGGCACCGGTGGTGACACCCGGCTGCTGACCGGCGTCTCCGTCTCGTCCAACAACGGCACCAAGGCGACCCCGGCGCTCTCCGGTGACATCCTCGGCGACTGGCGCGAAGAGGTCGTCTGGCGTACGTCGGACAACCGGGCGCTGCGGATCCACTCGACCCCGTACGAGACGGGTACGAGGATCACGACCCTGCTGCACGACACCATGTACCGCACGGGGCTGGCGTGGCAGAACACCGCCTACAACCAGCCCCCGCACCCGAGCTTCCACATCGGGGCCGGGATGCGCACGGCACCCCGGCCGGCGGTGACTACCCCGTAGCGTCGCCGTAGACGATGCCGCGGCCGTTGGTCGCCACGTACACCCGCCCGTAGATGCGGGGGTCGCCCGTGATGGCGGCCCCCGTCCAGCCCCACTGGTGGGCGTCGTCGTTGATCCGCGTCCAGCTCTTCCCGGCGTCCGTGGAGCGGAAGATGCCGCGTACGCCGCCCACCTTGGCACTGGTGTAGAGCGCCGGGTACGCGGCGCCCGGGGCGGCCTTGCCGAAGCCGATGGTGTCGGCCCGCTCGACGCCGCCGAGCCTGGTGAAGGTCATGCCTGAGTCGGTCGAGTGCCACAGGCCGTACGTACTCGTCGTGGACCCGCCCGCCAGCCAGATGTCACCGCCCCGGCCGGGCACCGCCTGGAAGCGGACGTTCCCGCTGGCGGGCAGGCCGGTGGCCCCGGCGCTGAAGGAGATGCCGCCATCCGTACTGACGTAGAAGGTCCCGTTCTTGAAGCCGTAGAACTTCCTCGCATCGACCCGGTCGGCCTCCACGGTGGCGCCGGCCGGGATGCCCCGGGACGCGGTCCAGGAGGTGCCGAAGCCCGCCGTGGTGTGCACGGCCGCACCGTCCGGGCTCCACACGAACCGGCTGCCGTCGGCCGCCGCGGCGACCGTGCCGCCGCCGGAGACGCCGGAAGGCTCCTGACCCGCCCACCAGTTGGCGCCGTTGTCCGTGGAGAAGACGATGCGCGGGCCGCCGTCGAGGTGGCCGACGCGCACGACCGTGTTCGGCGTCTTCTCGGCGTAGTCGAGGCTGGTGGTGGAGGTGAAGTTGGGGGAGGTGAACATCATGGCCGGCACCTTGGTGACGTCGGTGTGGCGGAAGCCGCCGATGTCGCCGAGCGCGCTGATCAGCGGGGCGCCGGAGGGCGGCGAGACCAGGTCGTGGACGGCGGTCTCCTCCAGTCCCTGGACCATGGGCTTGATGGCGATCCGGCCGCCGCTGTCCCAGGCGGTGAGGTTGTCGGTCCCGTAGACGGTGGCGCCGGTGCCGTACATCATCCGGTTGGAGTCGAACGGGTCGATCTCCAGCGCCTCGGTCATCCACGCCCGCGTCCAGGTCGCGCCGCTGTCCGTGGTGCGGAAGATCTGGGTGTCGGGCCACCAGGAGCTGTAGCCGGTGACCATGACGGTGCCGGGTTTACGGCGGTCGACGCTCAGTCCGCTGAAGCCGTAGTACGCCTGGGGGTCGGGGGTGATGTCCTGCCAGGTGCCGGTCCTGGTGGCGTACCGCCACACGGCGCCCTTGCCGCCGTCGTACGGGCCGCCCGTGTCGCTGTACGCCAGGTACAGGTGGCCGCTCGTCGCGTCGAGGACGCCCTTGTGGGCGAGGAGACCGGTGGGCCGGCCGGGCAGGCGGGACCAGGTGGCACCGGCGTCGGTGGAACGGTAGACGGAGTTGGCCTTGTCGGCGACGCCCCCGGTGCCGGTCGTCTCGTCGAAGGTGACCCACACGATGCCCTGGTTGTCGGAGGCGTAACCGCTGGTGTCGGACGGGTCCTGGGCGTAGTTGCCGGGGTTGGGGAACGCGGTGACCCGCGACCAGGTGGCGCGGAGCGGAGGACGGCGCCGTTACCGGGGTCCCAACTGTTGGTGTACGTGCCAACGGCGGCGTACACGCGGTCCGGGTCCACGGAGTCGGAGGCGAGGCTGACGACGCCGGTGTGGCCCCAGTCGTCCCAGCCGACGTGGTCCAGCAGCGGGGTCCACGTCCTGGTCGCCTGCTGCCGGCGATAGGCGCCACCGATGTCGGTACGGGCGTAGGCGAGGTTCTTCTCGGTGCGGTTGAAGACGATGCCGGGGACGAAGCCGCCGCCGTCGATGCGGACGTTCTTCCAGGAATACGACGCGGTGGCGCGCGGTGCGGCGGTGGCGTGCTGGCCCGGTGGGGCGGCGGTGAGGAGGCCGGCGGCGAGCACCGGGCCGAGGAGCAGGTTTCGCGTTCTGGTGTTCCGCCTTCTGCGCACGGGGGCTTCCTCTCGGACGTGGGGAGTCGTCGTGCACAAGCCTTGAACCAGTGGGAGCGCTCCCACTATGGGGAGATGGAGACGAGGGGTCAAGGTGCTTGAAGAGTCGAAGAAAATCGACAGCGAAAATTGACGGCCCCTCTGTTCCTTGACGGAACTTGCCGCTACGGTCTGCTCCACCAGTGGGAGCGGTTCCATTTTCAGTCGGCGCATGGTCGCACGGGCCTTCGCACGCCCATCCAGCGCTCGCTCCTCCCACCACCCGCCGCCGCTCGTGGCAGGTGACTCGGCGACGCACTCGTACGCCTGATCAGCGACTCGGCGACGACCACGGCACATCCCCGCACGTATCCGTCACAGGGCCGCGCGACCAACGACGCGCGTGCCCTCGACCGAGAGGTAGCACCGGACATGAGCCGCACCAGAACCGCCGCACCGCCCTCCCGCCGCCGCACCGCCTTACTGGCCGCCTGCACGCTGATGGCGGCGACCGGCGCCACCGCCACCACGCTGAGCACCACGGCAGGCGCCGCCGCCCCGGGATGCCGGGTCGACTACCAGGTCACCAACCAGTGGAGCACCGGCTTCGGCGCCAACGTCACCGTCACCAACACCGGTGACCCGGTGAGCTCCTGGACCCTGGAGTGGACCTACGCGGGCAACCAGCGCATCACCCAGTCCTGGAACGCCACCACCACGCAGACCGGCGCCGCCGTCACCGCCAGGAACGTGTCGTACAACGGCAGCCTGGCCACCGGCGGTTCCGCCTCCTTCGGCTTCAACGCCTCGTACAGCGGCACCAACACCGTACCCACGGCCTTCAAGCTGAACGGCGTGACCTGCAACGGCGGCCCGACGGACCCGCCGACCGACCCGCCGCCGCCCGTCGGCACCCGCGTCGACAACCCGTACGCGGGCGCCAAGGTGTACGTGAACCCCGAGTGGTCCGCGAAGGCCGCCGCCGAGCCGGGCGGCACCCGGGTCTCCAGCCAGCCGACCGGCGTCTGGCTGGACCGGATCGCCGCCATCAACGGCGTGAACGGCGGCATGGGCCTGCGCGCCCACCTCGACGAGGCGCTGCGCCAGAAGGGCACCGGCGAACTCGCCGTCCAGTTGGTCATCTACAACCTGCCGGGCCGCGACTGCGCCGCCCTCGCCTCCAACGGCGAGCTGGGCCCGACGGAGATCGACAAGTACAAGACGCAGTACATCGACCCGATCGCCGCGATCCTCGCCGACCCCAAGTACGCGGGGCTGCGCATCGTCACGACGGTCGAGATCGACTCCCTGCCCAACCTGGTCACCAACGTCACCCCGCGCCCGACCGCCACGCCCCAGTGCGACGTGATGAAGGCGAACGGCAACTACATCAAGGGCGTCGGCTACGCCCTGAACAAGCTCGGCGCGGTCGGCAACGTCTACAACTACGTGGACGCCGGCCACCACGGCTGGCTCGGCTGGGACGACAACTTCGGCGCGTCCGCCCAGCTCTTCAAGCAGGCGGCGACGGCCGAGGGCTCGACGGTCGCCAACGTGCACGGCTTCATCGTCAACACGGCCAACTACAGCGCGCTGAAGGAGGACAACTTCGCGATCAACGACACGATCAACGGTGTGTCCGTACGCCAGTCGAAGTGGGTCGACTGGAACCGGTACACCGACGAGCTGTCCTACGCCCAGGCCATGCGGGCCGAGCTGATCCGGATCGGCTTCTCGCCGAACCTCGGCATGCTGATCGACACCTCCCGCAACGGCTGGGGCGGCACGGCCCGGCCGTCCGGCCCCGGTGCGACGACCAATGTCGACACGTACGTCAACGGCGGCCGCTACGACCGGCGCATCCACCTCGGCAACTGGTGCAACCAGGCCGGTGCCGGCCTCGGCGAACGCCCGAAGGCCGCGCCCGCGGCGGGCATCGACGCGTACGTCTGGATGAAGCCGCCGGGCGAGTCGGACGGGGCGAGCCGCGAGATCCCGAACGACGAGGGCAAGGGCTTCGACCGCATGTGCGACCCGACGTACACGGGCAACCCCAGGAACAACAACAACATGTCCGGCGCCCTGCCGAACGCCCCGCTGTCGGGCCACTGGTTCTCGGCCCAGTTCCAGGAGCTGATGAAGAACGCCCACCCGGCGCTCTGACCCGCCCCGACCCCGCCCCCGGTGACCGCTCGTGGGCCGCCGGGGGCAAACCCGCCCCGGCGGGTCGGGAGCCTCGTCTCCTACACCCCTTCAGTCACCCCCGTATCGGACGACCGGACTTGTGGGCGCCAAGGGACACCCCCAGGCGCGCCTCAAAGGGCAGAAGCCTGTCCCTTCCCGCCCACAAGTCCCTGAACCTGTGGCGGGTGTGACCAGAGAGGCCGGTGGGGTGCTGCTGTGGGACCTGGGATGCCGGTGGGGGACGTGAGACCCGGGACCTAGGGCGGCTCCACCGCCCCAACCCCACCCCAGCCACCCGCCCGCACCCCAACCCGAAACCGGCCGCCACCCGCCGAACCGACCCCCGCCGCCCCACTCCACCCCCCGCGCCCCACCCACCAACCCGCGCTCGGCGACGCAGCCCCGGCCAAGCACCACCCGGCCCGTGGACCCGGCTCCCCCGGGCCGCCCTCCGAGTGTGAAAAGGCGGGCGGAGGCGGCCGGTCAAGGGTGGGCGAAGCCCATCGGCGAAGCCGACGCGAAGCGCCCTT